>CAYNIW010000017.1:18332-50516 GCA_964397545.1 uncultured Desulfuromonadaceae bacterium
ATTTTCTCCCTTAAAAGGTCTATATCGGAACAGTCTGTTTTAAATTTTTCGGGGAGAAATTCCGAACAGGGCAGTGATTTTTCGGCTATCACAGGGCAACCGCAGGAAAGAGCCTCCAAAGGCGGAAGGCCGAAACCTTCGTATATAGATGTGAAAAGAAGCCCCGAGGAATGAGTGTAGAGAGTTCTTATGTATTCTCTGTCGCAGTATCCGAGAGGCAAGATACTTTCGTCACCGAATATATTTTTGTCCTCTCCGTTGTCTTTACCGACCACGGCGAGTTTGACGCCTTTAAGGCCGAGGGAGAGGAAGGCTTCCCGAGCGGCCTTAAAATTCTTTCTCGGCTCGAGCGTGCTTACAAAGAGCAGATATCTGAATTTTTCGCCGAACGGATGTTTTTCAAGAGAGGGCTTCCAGAATCCGGAAACACCCTGCGGAATGACGCGGGTCCGGGACGCGAAAGACGGGAAAAAACGGCTTATCTCTTTTGCGGTCTGGCCCGATATGGCAATTATTGAATCAGGAGAAACACTGTTGAAGTATCTTTCAAATTTCTTCCTGACTGATTTGACGTAATTTTCTTTCAAGAGATCGGGTCTTGAGAATACTACGAGGTCGTGAACCGTCAAAACAATTTTTGAAGTCCCGGTGAACTTGTCGGGAATCCACACGTCGAGTCCGTGCCAGATATCCGGTCTTTTCGGGGGGACGAGAAAACCTTTCAATGCGATACGATGAGACACGTTGACTCCTTTTATCCTGTTGTTCATGAAAGTTTCCCGGTCCTTGAGTATTTTTCTGACTCTGCTGTCCCTGACGCAAAGGAGGTATTCGTTATTCGGAAAAATTTTTATCATGGTTTCGATCAGGGCTTTAGAGTATGTCCCAATGCCCGTTGAACCGCTCGAATAGGGGTTTGTCACGTCGTATGCTATTCTCATATAAAAAGGATTTCTTCGAGCGCTTTACAAAATTCAGAAGCGCTGTTTTCAGGCGAGAGCTCGCGGCGGATTGTGTCCGAATACTCTTTAATTTTTACGGATTCGAGCGATCCGGAGAGTATTTTCAGCGCTTTTTCGGCTATTAAAAAAGGATCATTTTCATCGCATGTCATTTCCGTCCATTTTTTCTGGGCGAAATATTCGTAATTTCCCGTTCCTTTTCCGGTCAGAACCGGACATCCGCATACAAGCGCTTCCATAAGAGAGACAGGGAAAGGATCGAAATCCGGAAAGTGAAATAGAACTCCCGTCTCTGCGTAAAAAGCAGGCATTTCTTTGTAGGGGATGACGCCGAAATAACGTGTATTTTCGAATTTGAGATCCGATTCTTTCGTCCCGGCGACGGCGACTTCAAGATCCGGTATTTCTTTTTTCATCAGATAAAAACACTCATCGAGCCATGGAGGAATTTTATTCATCAGACCCCGCCTCCCGCCTTTAGAGACAATGCCGACCCTGTTCATTTTTCTTGAGGGAAAATCCTCCTTTTTTTGGTCCATGAATATCTTCCCGATTGAAGGTCTGACTATTCTGACAGGAATATTTTCAGGAACCAGATCTATAAAAGTATTTGATGTGAGCGAAGAGACGCTGACAGCGCCGTCTATCATGGATAGAAAAGCTTTTATATCTCTCGCGTAAAGGTCGTTGTTGGCTTTAGCATACAACCCTGTTTCGTCTGCCATTATCAGTATTATTTTTGCGCCTGTGGAAAAATTATGAAGGACGACGGAAGGGAAGAGAGGAGCACCGCCCTCCGAAATTATGACATCTGGTTTGGAGAAGACGAATTTCAGCCTTAGAATGTTAAGAAGAATATGTCTGTTGCCTCTCTCGCGCAGTTTTTTGTTTCCGCGGAAATACATAAATTTCGCTCCGACGCTTTTTGCCCATACCGCGTGAGCCGGATGCGGAAGCTGGTGGACGAATGCAATTTTCTTTTTTTTTAGATTTAAGGTCATCCCAAGAACCGAATTTTCTCAGTCTTCCGAGATTTTAATTTTTTTTCTCTTTTTCTTTCCCACCCTGAGGACGGCATCTTTCCCTTCGATGTCTTCGAGAGTGATCTTGCGGTCGAATTTGTCTATTTTCTCACCGAGAAAGACTACTCCTCCCTGCGAAATAGAGCGTTTCGCATCAGAGCGGGTCTGCGAAAGCGAGGAAGAGACGAGAAGAGTCACTATGTCTATGCCTTCCGAGAGATTTTTTCTCGACAAGAAAAAGGACGGTATTTCCGCGCCGCTTTGCCGGACTTGGGTGATTCTTGATGAAGTTTTTACAATGTTCTTATCGTCCGCCGAGCCGAATTCCTTGACGGATGAAGTGTAGGCGGCTGAAGCTTCTTCGAGTCCGTGAAGAATTGAAGCGGCTTCAAAAGCTAAAATCTCTTTGGCTCTGTTGACCGGGCAATTTTTTTCGTTTACCAGAAATTTAATCTCCTCAAGGGGAAGAAAAGTAAATCTTTTAAGGGCGTTATCGAGCATGGAGTCCGGGATGTTTCTCCAATACTGATAATACTCGTAAGGAGAGAGCATTTCCGCCGAAAGCCAGACACTGCCTTTGACGGTTTTGCCGAATTTCTCTCCGACTTCGTTCAGCAGAAGAGGTATAGTGAAACCGTAGGTCTGCTCAGATTTTATCCGGCGTATGAGGTCAATACCCATAACAATATTTCCCCACTGGTCCTGTCCTCCTATTTGAACGAGGCAGTTATGCTTTTCTCTGAGATAGAGAAAATCATAGGACTGCAAAAGCATATAGGAAAATTCGAGAAAAGTTATCCCCGTGTTGGATTGAAGCCGCATACGGACCGAGTCCGAGGTAAGCATTTTATTGACCGAAAAAAGCGGGCCTATCTCTCTGAGAAAGTCGAGAAACTTTCTTTCTTTGAACCAGTCGTGGTTGTTGAGTATCCTGTGAGAGCCTTTTTCGCGGGATAAAAAATTTTCTATCTGCTCTGAAATCCGCGAGCAGTTTTTTTTGATAGATTCCTCTTGGAGAAGGTTTCTTGTCTCTGTTTTGCCCGAAGGATCGCCTACCGAGCCGGTAGCGCCCCCGACGACCGCTATGACTTCATTGCCCTTTTTCTTGAGCCATAGAAGAGCCATCAGAGGCAGAAGATTTCCTATGTGAAGGCTTTCGGCTGTCGGATCGAAGCCGCAGTAATAGACTGATTTATCTTCGTTGAGTATCTTTTTGAGTTTTTCTTCGTCTGTCGCCTGATAGATAAATCCTCTGTCTTTGAGCTCTTTGAATAGATCCAAGTCAGCCTCCTTCATATTACCGTGTGGGAGGGTATCACGGCTCCTTTTTTGACTACCGTCACGCCGTCTCTGATCCAGAACAGGTCGCCTTCGTAATCCTGCTCATTGCTGTGGTCCCTTATCACGACATGGTTTCCTACCACGGCGTTCTTGTCTATTATTGTCTTTTCTATGTGACAGCAATTTCCAATGGAGAGTATTTCCCGGCCGGACTCCAATTTATAAAAATCGTTGCCGAAAACAACAGTGTTTATGAGGGTGGCGTCTTTTTTAATATACGACCTTATGCCGATGAGGGTTTTTATGATCGTCGCTCCCTCGATGATGGCTCCGTCGGATATTATGCTCTCGTCTATTCTCGATGAGCGGATTTTCGCAGGCGGAAGGTATCTTCTCATGAAATAGACGGGATGGTTGATTTCATCATAGAGCGAAAAGGGGGGGAGTATGTCCGTGAGAGCAATATTCGCCTTGAAAAAAGAGTCTATTGTCCCAATATCATCCCAAAAACCGTCGAAAACATAGCCAAAAACTTTATTGTTTTTTATGGCTTCGGGTATGAGGTGTTTGCCGAAATCAATGCAGTCCGATTCGAGGAGAATCTTTTCAAGAAGCTCGTAATTGAAAAGATAGATACCCATGCTCGCGAGGAATTTCTCTCCGTCTTTTGTCTTTAAGGCGAGAGAATCGAGCGCTTCTTCTTCAGGTTTTTCCTTGAACTGTGTAATCCTCTCTGATTCGTCTGTTCTCATTATGCCGAAAGATCCGGCTCTTTCTTTCTCTACGGGTATAGTAGATATAGTTATATCCGCCTGTTTTGAGACGTGAAAGTCGAGCATGCTCCTGAAATCCATGTTGTAAAGCTGATCACCAGAGAGTATCAGGACATAATCCGGGCGCTGGACTTTTATATGCTTGAGACTCTGCCGGACCGCATCCGCCGTGCCTTGAAACCAGTCGCTTTTATCGGGAGTCTGTTCCGCCGCCAGAAGAGAGACAAAACCCCTGCTGAAAGAGTCGAATTGATAGGTTTCATTTATGTGTCTGTTCAGGGATTCCGAATTGAACTGAGTGAGGACGAATATTTTATTGAATCTCGAGTTGAGGCAGTTCGATACGGGAATGTCCACGAGTCTGTATTTACCCCCGAAAGGAACAGCGGGTTTCGACCGGACGAGAGTCAGAGGAAAAAGCCGCGTGCCTTTTCCTCCGCCCATTATGACGGCTACAACTTGTGCTTTGGGCATGGCGTCTCCCTGAAATTATTGTTCAAGAACCGACGATATCCTTTCAAGAGCCCAGTCGATTTCTTCTTTGGAGATAACGAGGGGAGGAGCGAATCGAAGAGTAGTGACGTGTGTTTCTTTGCACAAGATGCCCTTTTCTTTGAGTTTTTCGGCATGGGGACGGACACTTTCATTGAGTTCCAAGCCTATCCATAGGCCTTTGCCTCTTATCTCCTTTAGATTTTTGATTTTCATTTTTTTAAGTTCGTCCAAAAGGTATTTGCCCATTTTTTCGGAATTGCCGATCAAATCCTCTTCGACTAAGATTTTTAAGGCTTCGGTGGCGACTGCCGCGGCCATAGGGCTTCCGCCGAAAGTACTGCCGTGGGAACCGGGTTTTATGACGTCCATAACTTCTCTGCTCGTCATGAAAGCCGAAACAGGATAAAAACCTCCGGATAACGCCTTTCCGGCGATTATGCCGTCGGGTTTGACGCCTTCTTCGTGTTCATAAGCGAACAGTTTTCCTGTTCTGCCCAGTCCTGACTGTATCTCGTCAAGAATGAAAAGAACGTTGTTTTTTCTGCAGACCTTCTGAACGTTTTTTAGGAAACCTTCAGGAGGTATTATTATACCCGCTTCTCCCTGTATGGGTTCGGTCATAAAGGCGACGGTATTTTCGTCAATGGCGTTTTCGAGGGCTTTTATATCTCCGAAGGGAATTACCTCAAAACCTTCCGTAAAAGGTCCGAACCCCTCTTTGTATAATGGTTCGGTGGAAAAGCTGATTATAGTTATCGTCCGTCCGTGAAAATTGTTTGAACTTATAATGATTTTAGCTTTCCCGGGTTTGACTTTTTTTATGTCGTAGCCCCATTTACGGACAACTTTCACGGCTGTTTCGACTGCTTCGGCTCCGGAATTCATTGGCAATATAGACTCGTAGCCTGTCAGTTCACTGCATTTTTGGTAAAAAAGAGGCAGTTTGTCGTTTCTGAAAGCTCTCGATGTCAAAGTGAGCTTTGATGCCTGTTCCTGCATGACCTTGACGAGTTTCGGATGGCAATGCCCCTGATTCAGCGCTGAATAGGCGGCGAGAAAATCCATGTATTTTTTTCCTTCCACGTCCCAGACCCAAACCCCTTGTCCTTTCTCTATAACAACGTCAAGCGGATGATAGTTGTGAGCGCCGAATTTCTCCTCTAAGGAAATGCAGTCCATCGTGTTCAAGATTCCTCCTTTTTTGTCTGGTATTTTAATTTAATTTAACCTTTTTAATGAGCTTAATCAACATATTATGACGGAGGTTTTGTGTTTTCCGTACCGCTTACGGAAAAAAATTTTTTTACGGTTTTCAGCCGTGTCATCAGTAAAAAGATTGCGGGTATTGATATTTCGAGAACGAAAATTCCGGCGAGAGCGAGATAGACGAACACCCATTCAACATCTCCGCTTTGAGTTTTTAGATTCTCAATGTAAGACGGATCTCTGAGAAAAAAGATCGTAAATCCCATTGAAACAAAAAGAAGTACTATTCTGAATAGGGAAGATGAAGCAATGAGAGTCAGTGACCATTTTTTTCTCAAAAGAACTGATATACCGGAAATTATGAAAAATACTCCGAGGCTCAGCACCAGACCTTTGTTTACTGACATAAATTTTTCGACTAGACTGTTTAGTTCAGCTCCTTCGGGCACGGCGGAATAAGAACCGGCGCAGAGAGCTATCACGCCGTAGAGAACGGTTCCTGCCGAAAGAATTATTACGGATTTGGGAGGTTTTTCACGTGTATTCAGCAGATTGAACCTCTTTTCTCAAGACCATGAGAGCCGCCAGATTGAGCGCTTCGAGTTCGTCTTCACCGGGAAAGACGAGAACCTTTGAAATCCAGGATACGTATTTTTGAATTTTTTCCGTCAGTTCACTCTGATACGCCATTCCTCCCGTCAGCACTATAGCGTCAACTTCTCCTTTTAGAGCCGCTGACATCGCTCCGATTTCTTTTGAAATCTGATAGACAAGAGATCTGAAGACGAGATCCGCTTGTTCGTCGCCTTCTTGGATCATCTTCAGGACATCCCGGAGATCATCTGTCCCGAGATGAGCGGTCAGTCCGCCTTTTTTGAGAATTTTGTCCAAGATTTGCTTTTGGGTGTATTCGCCGCTGAAGCACATTTTTACAAGTCCTGTTACCGGGAGGTGCCCCGACCTTTGAGGAGACATAGGCCCGCCGTCGTTTGCGTTATTGGCGTCGATTATTTTTCCTTTTCGGTGCGGCGAAACGCTTATACCTCCGCCGAGATGGGCAATGACGAGGTTGACTTCCTCGTATTTTTTCCCGAGTTCAGACGCGGCTTTTCTGCCAACCATTTTCATGTTCAGGGCGTGGGAAAGACTTTTTCTCGGAAGTTCCGGAAATCCGGAAATTCTGGAAACATCGTCGAATTCATCCACTGAAACAGGGTCCGCTATGTAGGCGGGACAACCTGAAACGGAAGCTATCTCTTTGGCAAGAAGACAGCCAATGAGAGAGACATGTTCAGCCTGAACGTTGCCTTTCATAACGTCTTCCGTCATGGCGTCGTTTACTTCGTAAACACCGCCTGAGAGAGGTTTGAAAGGACCGCCCCTGCCTATAACCGCCGAAAAATCTGCCGGATCGGCTCCTTTGGCGTTAAGGGCTTCGAGTAAGACTTTTTTTCTGTATTGATACTGATCAACTGAGCGGTTGAATTTTGCGATTTCGTTTCCTTCGTGCCTGATAATCTCGACGAAGACAGGCTTTTCATCGTGGAAAAGGCCTATTTTCGTTGAAGTGGCGCCGGGATTGATGGCTAGAATTTTAAACATATAACCTCCGATTTTTAGTTTTATAACATTCCCGGGGGCGTCTAATCAACTAAAATGATGTTTGACAGCCCAGTTTATGCATATTAGAATTGCTCAAAATGGAGGAATAACATGAAATACTTTTTTATAATTTTATCTCTGATGATTTGTCTTCCGCATTCTGTAGTTTATTCTGAAACCGTTTTGCCTGGAAATCAAGTCGAAGCGCTCAACATTTCCGATTTTAGGCTTCCTACAAAAAATATGGCGTATAATTTCGGTTTTTCCGGTTCGTCTGACGGCAGGATGTATTCATGGGTCGGAGCGACAAAAAGATTCATGCCTTCGAGCAATCTCCTCGTGGATATGGATGTTTCTTTCGTCAGGCAATTCGGTGAAAATCAGGGTAACTATATTTTAACCGCGGGAAAAATGACTTATTTCATGAGTAATAAACTGACATTGAACGTGAGTTTTATAGCTCCTGCCATAAAAATAGACGGCAATTCAGGTGTTCCCGGTTCATGGTAAAACTGTCGCTTGTCCAGTTCGCTCCTAAAGTGGGCGATAGGGACGGCAACCTTTCGAAGATTGAAGAGCTGGCGTATAGAACTCAGAGTGACGTCATAGTTTTTCCGGAGCTGGCGACTACCGGCTACGCTTATCCCGACAAAAAATCCTTAATGCCATACGCCGACGAAGCCGGCATAGATGAAGGCGCTGTCGGCGTCTTGAAAAAAATTTCAAAAGAGAAAAACTGCATGGTCGTCTGCGGTTTCGCGGAGAAATCTGAAGAAAAAGTCTTTAATTCAGCAATGATAACCGCTCCGGACGGGAATATCACCGTCTACAGAAAACTTCATCTTTTTTCGAGAGAGAAAAAAATATTTACACCAGGAGAAGAACCTCCTCCTCTAATCTCGTTCAAAGGTGTAATTTTCACGGTCCTTATATGCTACGACTGGTTTTTCACTGAGCTTTTCAGACTGAGAAGCATGGACGGAGCTCAGGTTTTTCTTCACTGCGCTAATCTTGTCCTTCCATGGTGTCAGACTGCCATGAGAGAAAGAGCTCTGACAAATCGTGTTTTCATAGCCACTGCAAACCGGACAGGCAGAGAAAGAGAAGGCTCTGACGATTATTCTTTCACCGGAAAATCGCAAATCCTGGACTTTAGGGGGGAAATCATCGCTTCTCTCGAAGAAGAGGAAGGCGTCCTCGAAGCCCAAATTGAACCTTCAGAAACCCTTTGTAAAAACGTCACAAAATACGACAACGCCTTCAATGACAGACGTGGCGACATCTATGAACTAAAATGGAAAGATGACAAAAAAGCGGCCACTGCCGAGCTTGAGGCTAGGGCAACGGCGGTGAAGGAATTCGCCTACGCGCCTTATTCGGGAGTCAAAGTCGGAGCGGCTCTTGAAGACGAAAGAGGAAAGGTTTTCTGCGGATGCAATGTCGAAAACGCATCTTTCGGACTCACTGTCTGCGCTGAAAGATCAGCTATAAACGCGATGATCGCCGGCGGCGGCAGAAAGATAAAAAAACTCAGCATCGCCTCTGACGGAGGATTTGTTCCCTGCGGCGCCTGTCTTGGGGCTATCGCGGAATTTTCAGAAGATATCCCGATAACAACCATAAACAAAAACGGGGAAAAAAAGACATGGAAACTATCAGACCTTTATCCCATAAGATTTTCCAAAGAAGATTTACTGCGCTGACCTTTTTTCTTTTGGCGGCTGTCGTATCCTGCGGACCTAAAAACGCTCCTAAGCCGGCAGTTGAATCCTTTCAACCGAGCCCGAATTTAGTCTTTGAAGCATTGGAAAAGACTTTTTCTTTGCCCGGATTCAGCGCTGAGCTCGTTATCAGAAGGTCGGGTTATGAGGTGTATCCGGATGTCGATATGAATTACACAGTATTATACGTATTTCCCGACAGGATACAGATGAAGCCGGCAGTTCGTGGCGGCGATGAATTCAGCGAAGAGGTAATTGCCGTAGGATCCAGAGAATATCATTTAACTGAAGGCGAATGGATTGAATTCCCGAGAACAGATCTTTCGGATTTGTTTTTTCAAGCCCAACTTGTCCTCATCGACAGCAATCTGCTCTATGTAGAAAGAAGATCAGCTGTCGGTGAATCTCTGTTTTTCGCATTTAAGCCTAACCTTCCCCTTTTCGATCCCCTGGGAAAAATTATAACAACGGGAGAAGCCGTCATTCTTTGCGATGACACTCTTTTAAGATCTCTGAAAGCTTTCAGCCCTGATTCTTCATTTCTATGGAGCTTTGAGATAAAAAGAGCAGGAATGCCGGGCGAGATAAGACCGCCTTCGCTTTTGTCGTATTTCATTCAGGCGGAATTTGAAAATAATTCGGACACTTCTGTTGTCCGTTCGAGACTGCAGAATATCGGCTGTTCCGGAGTTAAAATCTCAGCGTTCAGAAGAACTTCGGAAATCGAATTCATGTCTGAAAGCGAATATCCTTTGATTAAAAAAATAATCACCGACCCCGGTTTTTGGGAAATATGCCGTTTAAGATGGATATACGACGATCCGGGAAAATACATATCAGATTCTTCCCTCGTAAGGGCGGATTTCGGACCGGAGAGCAGGATAGGTTTTATCGCCGGAATACCTTTCAAACCCGTGATTCTTCAAAAAACTCTTTTCGACTGCACTGACGAGGAAATCATTGGATCGGAGATTTCATACGGAGCAGTTGACAGAATATCGCTTAATATATTTTTCTCTGAAGACGGCGCGGAAATAATCCGGGCTCTGGAAGAAGGCTCAAAAATCGGTCTCATTCTGGACGGCTCTCTCGTAGCAGTCTCAGACGCAAAAGCTCAAGACGGGGGTTTTTCATTTTTCTGGGAGAGAGAGGGAAATTTTGAAATCGATTTGGTCAGGGCGATTTTGAACTCCGCTCATTTATCAGGCGAAGTGAGAATCAAGGATTGAAATTCCGGAAATTTAACATAAAAAGGTTTGACAACAGAGTTGTCGGCAAATAGAATGTTCTCCGGGAGTTGATTTATATAGTTCTAATCACAGAGATTTCAATACATAATTTTTTTCGCCGAAAGTTTTTTTTCGTAAAGGAGTTTTTTTATGCTCGATAAAAGGCTTCTGGATATCCTTGTCTGCCCTAAATGCAAGGGCGAGCTGGAATACAGATCTGATATAAACAGACTTTTCTGCAGAAACTGTTCCCTTGCGTATAAAATCGAAGACGATATACCGATAATGCTTATTGACGAAGCTGAAAAAACAGAGGGTAGAATCTATGAAAATTAAAATTATCGCCCTGACTATAATCATTGTTTTCTCCGTGCCGGTCTTCTCGGGAAAATTTTCCGTGGATTACGACTATCCCGATATATGGACTGAAAATGTTTTATTGGACGGCAGAGCATACACAGTAGTTCATTCGGCTGAAGCCCTTCCGGTTTTCGGCGAGCCGGGGACTCCTCAACTGCCTGCAAAATCTTTTATTTTCATCCTCCCTCCGGAAGGTTCGTATTCCTTCGATGTTTCATTTTTCGGCGGAAAGACCATCCATCCCGACAACCCAATACTGCCGTTTCCGGAATGGATAGACGGAGAGCTCATATATGAACAGGACGAAGAACATTACAGGGGGTCATATCCCGAAAAGTCATATAAAATTTCCGAACCTTTCAAAATGGGATACTGGAGACTTGTCAGGGTTGAAACATACCCCCTTTTGTATTCTGACGGAAAACTCACTACCGCGTCGAAAGTCAGAATTGAAGCCACATTTTCGGATTATGTTTCTTCATCTTCCCCCTCGCAGGCTTGGCAGAGGATAATATCCCGCCTTGTTGAAAACCCTTCTTTTTCAGAGATTTTCGCATCCGGGAATGAAGGCAGGATGTCTTTGTTTTCAAATGCTCCTTATTACAGAATATCCCTCTTTGAGGAAGGTCTGTATGAAATTTCGGGGAGCGACCTTGAGAACGCAGGAGTAAATTTAGGCGCTATAGACCCTTTGACTCTTTCCGTGAGATGCGGCCCAGTCAAAGCGCTGAGCTGGAGCCTCACAGACACGATTTACGACAGTTTCCCCATAGAAATACCAATAATAGTTGAAGACGGAAACGACGGCAGATTTGACCCTGGAGACAGGTTGATTTTTTACGCTTCTTCCCTTAGAGGATACGATAAAAACACTTTTCCATATTCCGTTTCAGTTTACAATAGCCCATGGTCGGACACCACGGTCTATTGGCTGACATGGGGTTCGGGTCCTGGTAAAAGGCTTACGAACATCAATTCACTGCCGTTCCCCGGATCTTTTGTCCAGAATTCTTGGACAGACACTGTTCATGTCGAGACCGACAGCATAAACCCTTCGCAATCAGGCCTTAGATTTGTCCACAGGGAAATCGTCAGGAATTCAGGCGACGACGTCGCGAGACTGACGATGACATATCAAATACATGCTCCGGCTCAAGAGGAATCCTATTTGCAGCTTCACGTGTTTTCCGATGTCAGCGATTCTCATCACCTGAGAGTGAAGCTGAACGGAACACAGATAGGTATTTCAGAGTGGCAGGCGGAATTCTCGAACAACCCGAGAATAATTACTTTTCCATGCACGGGTGTTCTCGTCGATGGAAACAACACCCAGGAGATAGAACTCTTCAGAAAATATCCCAACACGAAGGATTTTATTCTGTATGATCTCACCGATGTCGTGTATAAGCGAAGATACAGGATGCACGACGGAATTCTCATATTCGGAGTAAACGCAGGGGTCAGGGACACTGTTCTCGGTTTCAACACCACCGGAGTAAACCAGAGCGGATTATTTTTATGGAACATAGACGATCCATACGACCCAACGGGAATTATTAATTACTCCATTTCAGGGGACACTCTAAGGTTCGCGTGGAATGGGGATTCCGCATCGAGATTTATCGCGGTAAATTCACTTAAAAAACCCGTTGACATAAGATATTCGGATCCTTTCACTCTCAAGAGAATTACAGGAGCGGATTATATCATTATCGCCCCCGATATCTTCATAGGAGCCGCGGAAAAACTCGCCTCATACAGAAGAGCCCGGTTTCCCGGGGGAATCAACCCTCAGGTAACAGTTGTAAGGCTTCAGGAAGTCTATGACAATTTCGGATACGGGATGGCGGACCCGACGTCTGTGAGGAATTATCTTAAATGGGCGAGTGAAAATTACGATCCCATACCAAGCTATGTTTTGTTTATGGGCAGCGGGACTTACGACTATAGAAATATTGAGAGAAGGTCTCCTTTCAGGGGAGTTTTTCCTGTCCATGAAGAAGGCGGAAAGATAAAATATTTCTCCATGCAGGATTTCAACAATTGTTACGACGACTGGTTCGTCGATTTTGACGGGAACCGCTATCCCGAAATGTGCGTTGGAAGGATAACCGCCGTCACGAATCTCGACATAAATCAGAATGTCGAGAAAATAATCAAATATGAGAATTCTTCGTCTTTCGGTCCATGGAAAAGCCGCGTTCTGTTTCTTGCAGACGACGAATACGCCTCGAGAGTTTCTCAGTCCTACAACGAATATATACACAACTATCAAACTGAGAGCATCTCGACTTTTCTTTCAATGGATTATCAGCCGGTCAAGGTCTATCTCATGAATTATCTGGGGACAAACCAGACGGCAGGGCCTCCTTACAACTACAATCCCGGCGAGAAACCTCTTGCGGCACAGGATATCAAGCAGGAAGTGAACAAGGGGTGTTTCATGTGGCTTTTCATGGGACACGGCAACCTGACTGTTCTCACTCACGAAAATGTCTTTAGAAGTCCATCGGATATCGATGTTTTGGAAAACGAAATAAGACAGCCGATTTGCTATTTCGGTTCATGCGGCGTCGGAGCCTTCGACAGGACTACATACAGTTCAATGGCAGACGGGATACAGATAAGTCACGGAAAGGGCGCTGTTTTCACATGGGGTTCCTCAAGAGCAACTTATCCTTCCGACAACTATCCTCTCGCAGTAAATCTCCTTACTAAAGTAATTGACGACAGGCTCTCGACAGGAGAGGCGGCATTGGTCACAAAAAATCAAATCCAAGCCAATAGTTGGAATTATCTTGGTTTCGGCGATCCCGCACTGATTCCGATTAAAGACTCAACAGGTATAGCGCTGAATCTCGAACGCGGCAGTCAACAGCTCATGTCATCAGGAAATCCGAACCTTACTTTTGCCGATCGCTTTCCCGTCACTTCAACCGGTCCGGTTTCCTCTAATTTATCTCTTGTCCCTGTTGACACGGTCAAAGGAAGAGTTACATATTCTCTTGCCGGGACAATAGACGACCCTTCTTTCGGGGACGGCTGGGTGTCAGTTATCGTCATGCCTCCGCAGAGACCGGACAGCCATGATTACATGCACAGGGCAGTGCCTCTGACGGGTGATTTTACACATTATTTTTCCGACCAGTTCATCCCCGGACTGCCGGTTTACGAGGTTTTGACTACTGTGAAATCGAACTCTTTCACAGCTACTTTCACAACTCCTCCTAAATTGATAAAATCCGGAGACCAAAACAATATGAGGCGTTTTACTATATACGCCTATGCTTGGAATTCAGCAAAAGAAGCGAGAGGCCATCTCGAACTGCCTTGCTCTGGGACAGACGAACAACCTTCCGGCGACAGCGCCGCCCCGAAAGTTTACGCCTTGGTTAAGGGTAGGATACTGTCGGATTCAGGAGACATGGTCCAAAACCCTCTGGACCTCGAGCTCGTGTTTGAGGACCAAAGCGGAATAAACCTGACTCCTATTCCCGAAAACGTGCTTTTCATACAGCTCGACAACGGCGCTCTTGACACATTAGCGGGAAGATTTTTCAAATACGACATGTCGAGCAGTATGGTAGGCAGAATTAAGAGGACTTTTAATTTTGGCAACGAATCCGGAGAACACAAAATCACAGTTGCGGTCTCGGACAATCTCGGTAACAGAGGCATATACACATGGTTTTTCAACGTCGAGAGCTCATCCGCTCCCGATATCACAAACATCATGAATTTTCCCAACCCTATGGAAAACTCCACTAATTTTACGTTTATCCTGACTTCAGGATTCGCTGATATAAAGATAGAAATTTACACGGTCACTGGAAAACTGATAAAAGTCATTGAAGCCGGGGAGGTGACGAGCGGCTTCAACAGCGTATTCTGGAACGGACTGGACGCGGAGGGCGACAGGCCTGCAAACGGAGTCTATCTCTATCGTGTTGTCGCCAGAACCCGAAGCTCCGAGAGTTCCGGTTCGGAAAGAGAAATATCCAAAATAGGCAAGATTTTTATCGCGAGATAATATTTTCTGCCGGATAATACTGTAATCGGGTTATTATGGTTCAAGATTAGGAGGTATAAATTGAAAAAAATATTATTAACTTCGGCGATTTCCCTGCTTTTGTTCGGCGCGCTTGCGGCAAGCACCAATCAGGCAGCCGCTATCTTTCTGACAATTTTCCCCGGAGCGAGACCGGTGGGAATGGGAGGCGCATATACGGCGGTGGCGGACGACGCCTTCGCCTGCTATTACAATCCCGCGGGGCTCGGTTTTGTTCAGAAGAAATCTTTTTCTCTGATGCACGCCAATTGGCTTCCGGGGCTGTATCCGAGCATGTATTACGAATATCTCGGACTGGCTATGCCTATAAGCGATTTGGGGACGCTGGGCATGAATTTTATTTATCTGACGACAGGCGAGACCGAAGCTACTGATGAAAACGGCAATCAGATAGCGAAATTCAGAACTTTCGACCTGGCAGCAACCGCGAACTACGGAATAGCCCTGTCCGACAGGCTTTCAGTGGGTCTTGGTCTGAAATTCATATACAGCTACCTCGCCCCCTCCTGGCTTGTGAGCAGGCTCTTAAACAGCAAAGGCGGCGGCGCGGGAGCTTCGTGGGCTCTCGACGGAGGGGTTCTCTACAAGCCTTTCGGTGCGCTTTCTCTTGGAGCTTCGATTCAGAACATCGGACCTGGGTTGAGTTACACTGAGACAGGAGAAAAAGATCCTCTGCCGCAGACTTTAAGGCTCGGAGCTTCTTATCTTTTTGCCTCATACGACACTCCCTCGGATTCACTTAAAATTCCCTTGAAACTCTGGGAAGCGAGAGTGTCACTCGATTTCGTCAAAGTTCTCGTGGGCATTGTTGACGAAGTAAAAGACAGACAATACAGCTATATATGGGACGACACATGGAAGGCGATGGGAGTTGAACTCGGTTACTATGAAATGATTTTCTTCAGGTTGGGCTACTTCATAGATGAAGCCGGTTCGAGAAAAGGATTCACATACGGAGGAGGAGTTCAATTCAGAAACTTCAATTTTGACCTCGGAATAGATTCTCCTCTATACGATTTCCCGACGAGCAATTACAGATTTTCGCTGAACGTCAGGTGGTGAGAGAAAGCTCAGAATGTGAATCATAGTTACGGAATAATACTTCTCGATAAACCAAAGGGCATTTCGTCGAGAAAAGCTCTCGACGCAGTAATTAAAAAAGCTCATCTCACGAAAGCCGGGCATGCCGGGACTATAGATCCCGCGGCTTCCGGTTTGCTCGTGATTTTGTCAGGGAAAGCTACCAAGCTCAATAAATACATTTTATGTGCCGACAAGCTCTACAGTTTTACCCTTCTTTTCGGCGTTAAAACGGACACAGACGACTCCGAGGGAAAAATAATAGATCAAAAAGACCCGGGAGAACTTTCTGAGTCTGAACTTGAAAAAGTTTTGGGTCAATTTAAGGGAGATATTCTTCAAAAGCCTCCGATTCACTCGGCGGTAAAGATAAACGGCAAAAGAGCATATAAACTCGCGAGAAAAGGCATAGATCCTGCATTAAAAGAGAGGAATGTAAGGGTCAAGTCTATTGAAATAACCCTTTTCGACTGGCCCAGGGTCCGTATGGAAACTCTCGTATCTTCAGGGACTTATGTCCGATCTCTGGCAAGAGATATAGGAGATTTCGTAGGAGTCGGAGCGTATTGCGAAGACATAAGAAGATTGTCTATCGGGAATATGAGAGTCGAAGAAGCCGGATCTCTCGACGATGATTTAGTTTTTTATCCCGTTGAAAAAGCTCTTTCTCATCTGCCGGAGATATCTGAAAAATACACTGAAAAAGATTTTTTTGAAGACATAAACGAAAAGCTTAAATACGCCCTGATGCGCGAAAACGACGGTACATTGCACGCGGTTCTTGAAAAAGAAAACCAGGTTCTGAAATACAATAAGATATTTAGATGAAAAAAAGCGCGGTTACTGTCGGGATATTTGACGGGCCTCATCTCGGACACAAAAAAATTTTCAAAAAGCTTCTCGAACTCTCTGAAAAAAAGAACCTTGTCCCGAGGCTGATAACTTTTTTCCCCCACCCTAAAAAAATTCTCACAGGTTCTTCTCCTTCTCTTCTTGCCGATTACAGGGACAAATACAAAAATATTAAAAAAGCGGGTATAAAAAATATTGAAATAATCCGTTTCGACGAAAAGATTTCGAACATGAACGCAGAAGAATTTTTAAGTGAAATAGTAGTCAGAAAGTTCGCAGGCGTGTATTTTGTGTCGGGATTTAATCATCACCTCGGAAAAAACAGAGAAGGAAACAGCGAAGTGACCGAAAAAATCGCCGAATCTCTTAAAATAGGATTTACTTCGGTCAGACCCAAGATAATGGATGGTGTCGTAGTTTCGAGCACATACATAAGGTATCTGTTAAATTCCGGCAACGTGGAGAAATCAGCCAAAATGCTGGGAAGGTGCTATAAAACTTTCGGAGCACATATAAGAGGAGCCGGAAGAGGAAAATCTCTTGGGTTTCCGACGATAAATATAGCCGTAAATCCCGATATGACAGAAGTTGGATCAGGCGTTTACATCGTGAGAATATATCTTGACTTAAAACCCTTTCTTGCATTAGCATTCATAGGTAATTCTCCGACTTTCTCAGACGGCAGAAAATTTGAGGTTTTCATTCCGGAATGGAAGCCTTTTGTCTTTGGAGAAAGAGTTGAAGTTGAATTAATTTTGAGATTGAGAGATGTATTGAAATTTGATAGCATACAAGAGCTAAAAAGACAAATAGAGAAAGATGTGGAAAGTTTGAAGGAAAAAATAGCAGGAGGTTTGACGTGTCCATGATTTCAACTGATAAAAACAAAATAATAAAAAAGTTTTCGAGAAAAGAAAATGACACCGGTTCGCCGGAAGTTCAGGTCGCAATCCTGACTGAAAAAATTAAATTGCTCACCGAACATCTTAAAACCCATAAAAAAGACCATCATTCGAGAACAGGTCTTCTGAAGATGGTCAACAGAAGAAGAAAACATCTCGATTACCTTCTCAAAAAAGACTACAACAGATATGCCGAGATAATCAAATCCCTCGGTCTTAGAAGGTAATACTGTTTTTCTTTTATTTAATATTGTCTGGAGATAAAAATGCCCGTATTTGAATTTGATTTCTATTCCCGTAAAATGGTTTTTGACACAGGAAACTACGCCACACAGAGTCACGGCAGTGTGTGGATCCGATACGGGGATTCGGTTGTCCTTGTGACCGCTTGTTTTGATAAAAAAACCTCGGCAGAGGATTTTTTCCCTCTCATGGTCGATTACAGGGAGAGAAGTTACTCTTTTGGCAGGATTCCGGGGGGGTATTCGAGAAGAGAAGGCAGATCAAGGGACAAGGAAGTTTTGACGAGCCGTCTGATTGACAGGCCCATAAGACCTTTGTTTCCCGAAAACTACAGAAATGAAACCCAAATTATCGCGACCGTCCTTGCCGCTGACCCTGAAATGGACCCCGATATTCTGAGTTTAAACGGCGCCAGCCTATCTCTTTGTCTCAGCCCTATACCTTTTATGGGACCTATAGCCGCGGTGAGACTCAGCAGGATAGACGGTCAATTTGTCGTCAATCCGACATATTCTCAGATAGAAAAGAGTGATTTGTCTCTTGTTGTCGCGGGAAACAAAGACAGAATAACAATGCTTGAAGGTTCGGCTCTCGAAATAAAGGAAGAAGACCTTGTAGATGCCATTGATTTTGCCCAGAAACCGATAAAAGAGCTTATATCAAGACAGGAAGAGTTTTTGAGGGGAATCCAGACTGAAAAATTAGCTCTCGATCCGCTCCCTCAGTTATCCGATGATATTTCAAAAGAGATAGAAGAAAAATATACTGAAAAAGTCCGAATCGCCTCTGAAGGAGCAAAGACCAAAGAAGAAAGAAACGAGACTCTTGACATGTTGAAAACCCAGGCATGGGAAGCCTATCAGGAGACACATCCTGAGGATGAAAAACTCGTTAAAGCTAAAATAGAATCTCTTTGGAGCAAAGCATGGCATGAAAGACTCCAGAAAGAAGGATTGAGGCCGGACGACAGAAAAGAAGATGACATAAGAGATATAGACATAAGACTCGACGTCTTACCCCGTGTTCACGGTTCCGCCGTCTTTAAAAGAGGTCAGACCCAGTCTCTCGCAGTGATAACTCTCGGTTCCCCTTCGGACGAACAGAGAATCGAGGACATAGAGGGCGATATGACTAAGAGTTTTATGCTTCACTATAATTTCCCGCAGTTCTCTGTCGGCGAGGTGGGTCCGCAGAGGGGTCCCGGCAGGAGGGAAATCGGGCACGGCAATCTCGCTGAAAAGGCGGTCGCCAACATAGTCCCGCCTGAGGACAAATTCCCATACACAATAAGAATTGTCTCGGAAATACTTGAATCCAACGGTTCTTCTTCAATGGCTTCGGTATGTTCTTCTTCATTGGCGCTCATGGACGCCGGAGTTCCGATTAAAGGCCATGTCGCAGGAATTGCCCTCGGATTGATAAGCGGTGAAAAACCGGAGGACAAAGACATTGTTCTCGTGGACATAGCCGGTGAAGAGGATCACGAAGGAGATATGGATCTGAAAGTGGCAGGGACAAGAAACGGAGTAAACTCCCTTCAGATGGACACAAAAATTGAAGGCATAACTCTCGATCTTCTCAGGAAGGCTTTTCTGAAGGCGAAAAAGGCGAGAGACTCTATTTTAGATCAAATGGAAAAAGTCATACCTTCCCCGAGGGAAAATCTGTCTCCGAACGCTCCGAGGATGTTCTCTTTCTTTATACCAAAGGACAAGATCGGATCAGTTATTGGCCCTAGCGGGAAGAATGTTCGAGGCATACAGGATAAGACAGGTGCCACTGTTTCTCTGAACGACGACGGCAAAGTCGTAGTGACGGCTCAAGACGAAAAATCCGCTATGGAAGCTGTCGAAGCGATAAAAGGAATGACGAGAGAAGCAAAAGTCGGAGAGATTTATTCAGGAAAAGTTACAAAGACGACTGATTTCGGCGCTTTCGTCGAGATTTTTCCCGGCAAGGAGGGCCTTCTTCATATTTCCGAAATAGACTGGGTTAGAGTCGAAAAAGTGGAAGATGTTCTGAAGGCGGGAGACAAAGTTGAAGTCGAATGCATAAATTACGATCCGAAAATGGGTAAGATAAGTCTGTCGAGAAAAAAACTGCTTCCAAAACCTTCAAAATAAAATAAGCTCGGCAAGAGTTATGCCGGTCAAAAGAAAACCTTATTTTCGGCAACGAGAGAGTATTAAATGCCAAAAAATGGTATTAAACTCCGGCATAACCGTCTGTTGGGAGCATTTAAGCCACATTAGATCCTGTTCGGTCGCCGTCGCGGTTAACACAGGCGGCAGGGACGAGACGAAAGAATCCTGGGGTTATTCTCATTTTATTGAGCATATGCTTTTTAAGGGCACTTCCAAGAGAGGTGCATACGAGATAGCCTCCGCTCTCGAGAAAAAAGGCGGATACCTCAACGCCATGACAGGAAACGAAAACACTTGGATTGAGGCGAGATGCCTTGATTATCAACTGCCGGAAGTGATAGAACTCATCGGCGATATGCTGTCTAATTCAAAATTCACTAGAAACAGCATAGAAAACGAAAAAGAGGTAGTGAGGCAGGAAATCAAAAACAGTTTTGACTCTCCGGAAGAAGTCGTATTTGACCGTTTTTTTAAGGATGTATTCGCAGGACACCAGCTCGGAAAGACGATTCTCGGAGATTATAAATCTGTAAAAAATATTACAAGAAAAAAACTTTTAGACCATTTTTTCAGACATTATACTTTTCAAAACACTTTTGTCGGCGTTGTTGGCAATATATCTGTTGATATATTGCCTATTATACAAGATAACTTCATTTTTCAAACTAAATATTCTCCTTTAAGACGCCAAATTATAAATACTTATAGCGGTGAAAAATTTTATATAAAGAAAGGGATAGAGCAGATAAATTTTGTAATGGGAGGAATAGCTCCGAATGTGGTCTCAGACGAAAGGTTTTCGTTTCAGATTCTCATGAACCTTCTGGGAGGGGGCCTCAGCAGCAGGCTGTTTCAGCTTCTGCGGGAAAAAAACCCTCTCGTCTATAATGTCTATACTTTTTATTATCTCTATTCTGACGTAGGAGTCGGTGGAATTTATTTTTCTGTGACCCAGGACAATATTTTTAAGGTCGAAAAACTGATTCAAAGCGAGTTAAAAAAAATATGTGACGGGGGCATAACCGAACAAGAGCTTGAATTTTCAAAAGACCAGATTCTCGGCAACATAATACTCGGACTTGAATCCAGCAAAGCGAGGGTGAACAAAATTCTCAATGATCATATTTACAGGGAAAAATTGTTATCTCTCGACAAAATAGAAAAAGCTGTCTCTTCGGTTAAACTTGACGACTTAAACAGGGTTGCACGTGATTTTTTTTCAGAGGACAACATCATGAGAACATATCTAACTCCGAAAGCGAGGTGATTATGAGTTTAGAGAGGTTGTCTGACAGAGCAGTCGAAATGCCGGCTTCGCCTATAAGGAAACTTCAGACCTTTTCCGATGACGCTAAATCAAGAGGGATAGGAGTCTATCACCTGAATATCGGTCAACCTGATATACACACTCCTCATTTTATTTTCGAGGCAATGCACAACTGGGAGAGCAAAGTTCTTTCATACGGACCTTCCAACGGTATTTTTGAATTGAGAAAAGCCTTTTGTGATTATTTTGAGAGGTTCAATTTCAACATACTCCCCTCTCAAGTGGTGGTCACGCAAGGCGGGAGCGAGGCTATTGTCTTTGCCATGCAGTCAATATGCAATCCGGGCGAGGAAATATTGGTCTTTGAACCTTTTTACACGAACTATCTCGGTTTTTCAAAGATGGCAGACGTAAAACTCGTTCCAGTTGAGACATCCGTGGACGACGGATTTAGGATACCTGCTGAAAAAATGATTGAAGAAAAGATAACTCCAGCGACAAGAGGCATAATTATCTGCTCTCCAAACAACCCCACGGGAACCGTTTACACCTCTGAAGAGATGTCAGGGATAGCTTTTTTGGCTAAAAAGCACGATTTATATGTCCTTTCAGACGAGGTTTACAGAGAATTCGTCTTTGACGGGAGAAAACATGTGGGAATTTTGTCTTTTGAAGAAATCGCGGACAGAGCGATAGTAATGGACAGTGTTTCCAAGCGTTTTTCAATGTGTGGAGCGAGGATAGGTTTTTTGGCGACAAAAAACCCGCATCTGGCTGACGCATTTCTCAGGTTTTCACAGGCCCGTCTGTGCCCTGCTACGGTCGAACAGATAGGGGCGCTCGCGGGGTTTGAAAATTACGACAAATTCATACCGGGTATGATAAATGAATACGAAAAAAGAAGGAATGTCGTCTTTGACGAGATAAGCGTTATCAAAGGCGCGTTCACCCTTAAACCTGAAGGCGCTTTTTACTGCGTCGTAAAACTGCCTGTCAGCGATGCAGACGAATTTTGTAAATTCATGCTGACGGATTTCTCTCTCGACGGTCAGACTACTATGCTCGCTCCGGCTAACGGTTTTTATGCTACTCCCGGAAAAGGAAAAGACGAAGTCAGGATAGCGTATGTTCTCGAGCAGGAACGCCTCAAGGCGGCAATTCACATTTTGAGCAAAGGTATAGAAGCATTCAATTCGAGGTGAAATATTCTCTGTTGGATCCTCGCGCCCTTCCTCCTGAATACAAATCGGAAGAAGCGGCCGGAGCCGACCTGAAAAGCTGTGAGGACGCCTTAATACATAAGGGAGAGTGGAAAGCTGTCAGAACAGGTATTGCTCTTGAGATACCTGAGGGATTTCACGCGGAAATAAGGCCGAGATCGGGTCTGGCTCTCAGGCACGGAATAACAGTATTGAATTCTCCGGGAACGGTTGATTCGGATTACCGCGGCGAAGTTATGGTGATTCTCATAAATTTTTCCGCCAAAGATTTTCAAATCAGCGCGGGTGACAGAATCGCCCAGTTGGTAGTCACGGGTTCATGCAAATGTTCTTTTGCCGAAAGCGTTTCTCTGAGGGAAACAGGGAGGGGTGATGGCGGATTCGGCCACACGGGACTTTCCTGAAAAAATCCTTTTCAGCGTCTGGCCCGGACTCGGCGACGTTCTTTTCTCCACTCCCTCGCTGAGAATATTAAGAAAAAAAAAACCTGACTCCAAGATTACTGTCTTGAGCCTTTTCGGAGGAGGAGGAGTAAAATTCCTGGAACAAAATCCGTATATAGACGAAATGATTTTTTCCAGACCTTCAGAAGTTTTCAAACTTATAAAAAAATTAAAAAAAGAAAATTATGACATTGGCATTGAGCAGTCGTTCCCCATGGGATGGTTTTTCAGGCTTATTGACGTTAAAAAAACTTACAGTTTTATCGACAATTTTTTTTCCTGGATATTTCCCGCAGGAGACAAAAAAAATGCCCTTCTCCATGCGAGCGAGCAGTATTTACGCGCTATTGATAAAATAGACGGCGTCAAACTCAGAGACGGCGGATCATACGACCTTTTTCTTTCAGAGAATGAAATCCTGACTGCAAAAAAACTGCTCAAACCTTTCGAGGGCAAAATAAAAATATCAATTCACCCCGGAGCCAGATGCAATAAAAACAAAAGATGGGAAATAGAAAACATTGTGTCGGTTCTTTCTGCTCTTACCGGCGGTTTAGACTGCGTTATAATAACGGTAGGCGGAAGAGAAGACATGAAAAACGCCGAGGCAATAGAAAAAGCACTCGGTGAAAAAAATCTCAATCTCACCGGAAAGACAAACCTTAGACAGACTGCCGCCGTATTCGGTGAATCTGATGTTTTTATCGGACATGATTCCGGGCCGACCCACCTTGCTTCGATTTTTACTCCGGTAGTGGCTATTTTCGCATCTAGTAATCCGGCCAATTTTGCCCCTCTGACCGAAAAATCCATAGTATTAACGCCAAAGACATCCTGTTCGCCCTGTTTTCATTTTTTAGGACACATGAGTATTTTTTGGGGGCTCAGGCTGAGGTGGTTCAACTACTGTCCCGCTATGAATACTATTACAGTCGAAGACGTCGTTAGCGCTGTCAAGGAGGCTCTTTCAAAGTGGCCCAAAAACTGAATATTGCCGTATATCTCTGCTCAAAGACAGATCCGCTGATAATCGAATTTAGCGTGGCATTGGCGGCTTTTTTTTTGCTTCTTTTTTCTCCCTTGAAGAGGAAAACCGCGGAGGATAATTTCAGGGCAATGAATTTAAGATCCGGTCTAACAGATGTTTACTGGATTTTTTACAACATGGTTTTTAATGTTGTCGTTTTTTTCAGGACATTGGGAAAGGGGATGGATGAAGTCCGGTGGAATTCTGAGATAATAGGAGCGGAAAACCTCATAAAAATTCCCAAAGACAAGGGATGTGTTGTCGTGACCTGCCATCTCGGCCTCTGGGATCTCGCCGCGAAATTTCTTTCGCTCCTCGGCTTTGATGTCGCCGCAGTCGCCGAATTCGAAAACGTCGGCGCTTTTCATTACGATTTTTTGAAAAAAGTCAGGGGATCAGATTCTGTTGAAATCCTTCCTCTCGAAGACAAATCAACATCACTCAGGCTTGCGAAGTTTGCCAAAAAGAAAAAAGGAGTAATAGCTCTTGTGGGTGACAGGGATATCTCCGGCAGCGGAAGAGAAACTGTTTTTATGGGTAGAATTTCGTCACTCCCCGTAGGTCCGGCATACATGGCAGCCCGTCTTGACATACCGGTTATGATAGGTTACCTTGTCAGAACGAAAGCTTGGAAATACAAAGCTTATATATCGGAGCCTTTTTATCTGCCGAAATGCAAATTCGAGAAGAAAATTTTAACGCAAAAATATTTTGATTGGATTAAAATCAATATGGAGCAAATAATCCGGGAACACCCAGACCAGTGGATCATGTTCCATCCGCCGTGGAAAAATGAATAAAAAGCTTAAAATTCTAATACTTTCGGATGTCTATTATCCCACTCCCGGAGGAGTGAGCGAACACATATACAACTTCGCCAAAAACATGAGGTCGAAAGGCCACAAGGTTGTGATCGCGGCTCCAAAAATTCCCGGGAAAAAGTATTCTCCGGAACACGATTTCGATGTCGTAAGAACAGGAAAAGCTCTTCCTTTCAGAGCAAATAAAAGCCTCGCGAAAGTGTCGGTCGGATGGAGGATTTATTGGGAAATAAAAGACATAATAAGGTCTGAGAATTGGGACGTCATCCACACCCACGGCCCGTTCGCTCCTGTCATGCCTATTTTAGGTCAAAAGTTTGAATGCCGGGCGTCTCTTCTTCAAGAACATGTAACCGCAAAAATTGCAACTTTTCATGCCAGTTACAGGAAAGTTTTACCCTACGAGATTTTTAAGTCCTATTTGAGAAAGCCTTTTTCTAAAATTGACGGTTTGATAGCCGTCAGCGAAGAGGCAAAAGAAAGCGTAAAAACATATTTCGACGGAAATTTCAGGATAATACCCAACGGAGTGGATTCTGGATTTTTCCGACCGGGCATTCCAAGAGTTGAAAAATTCAAAGAAAGCGATTTTAATATTTTTTTTGCCGGAAGATTTGATCCGAGGAAAGGCGTAAATTATCTCGTAAAAAGTTTTTATTTTATTAATAAATTCGTGCCAAACGCAAAGCTATGGATTGGGGGAGGCGACAAATACAGAAAACTCGGCTTGGATCTCATAATGAACCGCCTGAAATCAAAGAATCCGGATTTGTCATCGAAGGTCGAGTATCTGAAATTCATACCCTACGGAGAACTTCCGAAATATTTCGCGAGCGCCGATATTTTTTGCTCTCCGGCGATAGGGGGAGAAAGCTTCGGAATTGTCCTCATTGAAGCCATGTCCTGCGGAACGCCGGTCGTGGCATCAAATATTCCGGGATACAGAGAAGTCGTTTCCGACAAAAAAGACGGCTTAATGTTTGCTCCGAAAAACATAAAAGATCTCGCGACTAAAATCATAGAAATGGCGAAAAATCCCGCCATGAGAAAAGAAATGGGAGAGAAGGGCCGGAAAAAAGTTCTCGAAAAATATTCCTGGGAAAAAGTGACTGATGCCGTAGAAGACTTTTACTATGAAGTCATTGAAAGAAAGACCCGTGAACAGAACAAGAACAGCCGCCGTCCTTGTTAGCGCTTCAATTTCAGCCTATGTTATAAAAAGGGGTTTTTTCGACCCCGGGGCTGTTCCTGTCCTTCTCTACCACGATGTCACTGACGGCTTTTATTGGACTTTTTCAAGATCTACGACCAGAATGTTCAAGAACCAGATGAAACTGCTCGCGAAAAAGGGGTTCCGAACTGTGTCTCTGGAAAAAGTGTATTCCGGAACCGGGGATGTTAATTGTTTTTCGATTACTTTCGACGACGCGCTTTCTTCAGTTTATTCAAATGCTTTCCCTGTTCTCGATGAGTTGGGATTTACAGCGGAAATATTTGTTGTCAGCGATTACGTGGGTAAAGAAAGTCTGTGGGACGTGAACCTCGGAGGCTTGTCGAAAAAGCACATGAACTGGGATGAAGTCTCTAAACTTGCCGAGAGTGGCTGGAGCGTCGGATCTCACTCCTGCACCCACAGAGACTTGACTCGCTTGACCCACGATGAAATCGAAGAGGAAGCCCGGAGATCAATGGAAGAAATCAGGAAAAGAACAGGAAAGAAACCGGATTTTTTCAGTTATCCTTTCGGAAGGACAAACGAAAATACGGCGAAAATAGTCCAAAAATGCGGATACAGAGGGGCTTTGACTTCCTACCCGAGAGACAACCGCACATTTGATCCGTTCAGGGCGGGAAGAAGACCCGTCTATCTCTATGATTCCTCTTATGATGTCCTTCGGAGAGTCCAAAGGTCGTCATGGAAGAATATGCCATACGATTTTGTCGGCAGAAACATAAATTTTTTCGCCGGCGGTGTGGGAATTTATAAAGATTTTATTCAAAAATGCCGCAGGAACTGACAAAACCGCCAAAAAACATCCTCGAAAAAGTTCTGGACAGAATTTTTGTGTTGAGGATATTTATGCATTTCCCTTTTTCGGGTATTCTGATGCTCGGATATTTCTACTCGGTCCAAAACTCAACAGAGGGCGGATTGAAAGATGTTTTATTCAGAGCAAACACGTTTAACTGGAAGATTCTTCTGTCGTATCTTCTCTTTTACCTTCTTATGGGCGCGACATACATAATTAACCAGATAGCGGACAAAAAATCAGACCAAGTGAACAGAAAGAATTATTTTGTTTCTGACGGGCACATCTCCGTCAAATTCGCTTATTCTGAAGCTGTTTTTTTGTATGCGCTTGTCCTGTCGGTTTCTTTTTATCTCTCATTCAATGAAGTTTTCACCGGAGGCATGGCGTATTTTTACGTCATCGTCTCGTCGGTAGCCTTCGGGCTTATGTATTCTGTCAAACCTTTCAGGTTCAACGCCAAGCCCGGGCTCGACATGGCGGCAAACGCCTTCGGCTACGGTTTTCTGAATCTCGCCGCCGGATATCTCGTTAACTCCCAGATGAGTTATTCTTTAATAAAAATTTCAGTTCCCATAGTCCTTATAGGGCTCGCAGGTTTCGGTTCGACGACAATAGCAGACATAGAAGGCGACAGAGAGGACGGAAAAATTTCAATTGGAGTCTTTCTCGGTGAAAAAAACACTTATTTGGTCTCAATACTGCTATACGCCGCCGCGCTTGTCATTTCAATAATAATGAAGAATATTCCATGTATCTTCGCCTCCGCCGTCGCCCTTCCCGCTCATATAATAGGTATGATAAAAAGATCAAAAAAATCTGCGCTCGTCACGATGAGGATCAGCAACGCGGGACTCGTCCTTTTTTCTTTCGTCATTTTTCCTGTTCTCGTCGCGGCTTTTATAGTAGTTTTTTTAGTAACTAAAATTTATTACAGAAAAAGATTCGGCATTGATTATCCGTCTCTTACGACATGAAATTAAATCTTAACGGAAATAAAATCTCTCTCAGAGAGGGTGGGATATCCAAAAGACCCGGCTGGCCATACCTTATAGACTGCGGTATGCACGTCGAGGGCGTTCTGGGCGGTTTTATCAGTGATGAAGACAGAAGGATAGATTCCTGCAGAGACCTTAATCTGTTCAAAAAAAGGATATACCCGAAAATGTTGAAAGAGCTGGACCTGCCGGCTCTTTTGACTTTATTGCTATCTTACCAGACTCTGCATCACATCATTTACACTGAGCTCGTAATCAACTTCACTAATGCCGTGGGTTCGTTAAAAGAGTTTAATGAGGTCATATCATCCGTGTATTACTCTTTGAAAGAGTCCTCTGAAAACACGGGAGGGCTTTTTTCAATAGTTCCCGAGCTTGATACGTCTGTCGAAGAGACGGTGTTCATGAAAGCTTTGGAATACTCATGTTCCCTTCATCAGAAAAATTGGATTAAAGGAGTTTGTCTTGTCAGGAGGGGAGAAAATTCAATAGGGTCTTATTACAAGAAATTATCCGAGACTAATCTTTTTTTAGCGCTCGATTTCACCACAAAAATCGAAAAAAGCAGGTTTTTGGATGAAATCTCAATTTCAGGCGTCAGGAGAATTCACTATAACGCGAGGCTTGAAGATCTGCTCGATGATTTGAGAAAAAAGAAGATAGCCGTTCAGATCTCGCCGACAGCCGATCTTGCTTTTTATTCGAATTTCTCGCTCGTGGATTACCCTTTCGTAGATTATTTCAGGAAAGGATACAAAACAGTAGTGTCGAGCGGTTATCCTGAGCTGACGTCTTCCTCGATAGAAAACGAGCTCGTTCTCTTAAAATCGTCATTCGGCCTTTCAGTCGAGGAGATAGCCGCTTTGTCTGAATTTTCAGCCGAATCTGCTTTCTGCGACGATGTCACAAGAGAAACTATTCTTGAGAAACTCAGAAAAAAAAACTAATCCAGTTCCAGAGTTTCTCCTATTGACGGGACGAAGACATCGGTTTTTTCATGAAGTTCATTTTTTAGGGCATCAAGTGCGGGAGCGTCTCCGTGAACCAGGATCAGTTTTGAAGGCGATATTTTCAACGCGAGGTCTGTTAACTGATTTCTGTCGGAATGGGAGGTTATCCTGAAAGATTTTATGTTCGGATTATTTTTAGGCGCTGTTTCTCCTTTTCCGTCCAATTCGACTGTTTCGCCCATCCCGGCGTTTAATATTCTGTAAGCCGGCGATTCCGGGTCTAAGTATCCGACGAAAAAAATCCCGTTTTTATCTTCTCTCATTATCCTCTTTGCGAGTTTATACGAAGGAGTTCCGGGGACTGTCATGCCGCTCGTCATGAGAAAAATAGCAGGTCCGTATTCGAGAACCCTCTCTATTGAAGTGTCCCCTCTGAGATCTATTTCAACAGCGCATGAAGTCCTGAGCGGTCCTCCGATGAACATGGAATAAATCCTTTTTATCCTTTTTCCCATGCCGGCTAAAACAATCGGCACATAGGGGATTTTACCTTCGCTCATCAGCTTATCGCAAATACAGAGCATTTCCTGCGTTTTTCCGAGGGCGAAAGTGGGGCAGAGGACTGACTGCCTGAGGCTTAAAATTTTTGAAACTTCCGAGGCAAAAGTTCTGATTTCGCCGACGCGTCTCGTTGCGGCGTCTTCTTCGAGGCCGAGAGTCCCTTCCATTATCATTATGTCGGGCTTTAGATCTTCAATTTCGGCCGAAGGAACTGTTATCTGATCAAAAAGAGATATATCTCCCGTATAGAGAACCGATATTTTCGGAGATTCAATGTAAAAAGATCTCGCTCCTAAAATATGTCCGGCAGGATAGGCGTATGCATTGACGTTTCCTCTGAGCCTAACGCTCTGGGATCTTTTGAATGGCTTGACTGATTTTGACGCTTTTCTGGCATCTTTTTCGCTGAACAGCGGTTCGGGGTTGTTCCGGGGATCTTCATAACGCCTTCTCTCCTGAACAGATGCCGAGTCTTCGAGCATGAACCTGCTTATTGCGATTGTCGGTTTGCTTGCGTAGAACTGAATCTGTCTGAAAAAAAGAGGCAACGCTCCTATATGGTCTAAATGAGAGTGTGAGATTAATCCTGCATCCGGAAAAGAAGAATAAAAATCGACGGCAGGCAGGGCTTCTATGCCGCTTTTTTTCGGATGCATTCCGCAGTCCAGAAGGATATTCGTTCCGTTGAGAGAGAGCATGAAACAGCTCGCCCCAATTTCTTTTCCACTGCCGAATACTTTTAAGGTGTCTTTTTCCATGCTAATATTAAATGGCTCATAACTTAAAACATCAAGTCTTTTTGTGGAGGAACATGATAAAAATTAAGGGAAGCGAAATCTTGTCCGTTAACCCGGATCTGCTGTCAGACGAATCCAACATGCCGGGAGCTTGGTGCGATACGGCATACATGCCAGAAAAGGTTGATGAAATAGGCGACGTCCTGAGAGAATCCTTTGAAAAAGAAATCCCTGTAACCGTATCTTCCGCAAGGACAGGTCTTACCGGAGGGGCACTTCCGTTCGGCGGTGTTCTTATTTCCTTTTCCAGACTCGAAAAGAAAATCCGAATATTTGACAGAGAAAATGAATCATATACTGCTGTGAGCGCGCCGGTGACACTTGACGAGATTCAGGAAGCAGGCCTAGACCACAATCTTTATTTTCCGCCGAATCCGACAGAGAGCACAGCTTCAATAGGCGGCATCATAGCCACTGACGCATCAGGCTCAAGAAGCTTCAGATACGGTTCGGCTAAAAATTTCGTCAAATCCTTAAAAGGATTTTTCTCTGACGGAACGTTTTTTGAAATAGAAAGAGGACAAATATTTCTCAGTGATGATTTAAGACTCAAAGTGCCCGGCAAGGGAGTTTTAAGTTTAGCAGGAAACTTTCCCGCGAGAATGAGGAAAAACAATGTAGGATACAATCTCTGGCCTAACATAGACCTTGTGGACATTTTATGCGGCAACGAAGGCACTCTCGCTGTCCTGACAGAGGCTGTTCTGAAGATGAGAAAGATACCCGATTTTGTCTTTTCAGGGATGTTTTTTTTCGAAGAAACCCCGAAACTTTTGACTTTCATGGATAGATTCTGTAAAAAAATGCCTTCAGCGCTGAGAAGCGTGGAATATCTCGACCCGTATTCCGTTGAATTTCTGAAAAATTTCTATTGCGACAAGAAAGAGATTATCTCTTATCTGCCTAAAGAGAATTGCGACGTGCTTTTTGCAGATTTTGAGACTTCTTCCGAAGAAGCCGATATTTTTTACGAAGTCCTTGAGGAGACTGCAAAAGAGGTGGGTCTCGACATGGACAGGGTTTTCGGCGGAGATACAAAAAAAGAAGCTGAAACAGTCCACAACATAAGACATTCACTGCCCGAAGCCGTCAATCACAGAATTAAAGAGATAAAAAGAGAATTTCCGGAAATACACAAAGTCGGTTCCGACATGGCTGTGCCCGTTGATAAGACGCTTAGGCTTCTCGAACTTTTCAAAAAGACACTCCAAAACTCAGGGCTTCAATACGTTGTCTTCGGGCATATCGGAGACGGCCATCCGCACGTCAATGTTCTGCCTAAAAATCCAAAAGAACTTAAAAAAGCGAAAGATATCTATTCATATATGGCGCAAGAGGTTGTCTCCATGGGAGGGTCTCTGAGCGCCGAACACGGTCTCGGCAGGCTTAAAAAAGAATATTTGAAGATAATGTATGACGAAAAAATCCAAGAAGACATGAAGAGGGTAAAAAACTTTTTCGATCCCCGAAACATACTCGGCAGGGGAATCCTGTTCGACTGATCCAAAAGTCAAGGCGAGAAGGAGATAAGCCGGATTCTGTCTATGCGGCCATCGATCTGGGACAGGCGTCTCCGCCTGCCTCGAGCTGCCTACCCGAGAGTCTGACGAAACGAGCAGTTTCTCCTCTCCTACTCGGCATTGCACCGGATGAGGTTTGCGCGGCATCTTTGGTCGCCCAAAGATCCGGTGCGCCTTTACCGCACCTTTTCACCCTTGCCTGATCCTTTCGGCCATCGGCGGTTATTTTCTGTCGCACTGTCTGTAAGCTCGCGCTTCCTGGGGGTTACCCAGCATCCCGCTCTGCGGTGTCCGGACTTTCCTCCGGTTATCCGGTATAAACCGGAATAACCGTCAGCCGCTTCGCCTTCTCGCCAATAGATTATACTTTTTCCGGATAAAAAATGTATAATCTTTCTTGACAGAACGGAAGATAAAATATAATTTAGTTTTTTGAAAATATGCGCCTGTAGCTCAGTTGGATAGAGCATCGGATTTCTAATCCGAGGGTCGCGGGTTCAAATCCCTCCAGGCGCGAATATCACGGTGGGTGTAGCTCAACTGGTCAGAGCACTGGATTGTGGTTCCAGGGGCTGGGGGTTCAAGTCCCCTCATCCACCCAATTGATTT
>CAYNIW010000018.1:0-50443 GCA_964397545.1 uncultured Desulfuromonadaceae bacterium
CTGAAAAATGCCGAGATGAACCTCCAGATAATGTCGGATTTAAAGACGAACAGGTTTAATATAGAAAAAGCGGAAAGGGCGATGAGCAATACCATAATCAGTCCCTTTTCAATGTCCTGGGCTTTTATCGTGGCGCAGAGGACAGGATCCCTGGATAGATAGGCGCTCGCCGCGTAGAGCTCCTCCCCTATAAGAGTGTAGTCACAGGAGGTGACAAAGAATGGAAGTTGCGTCACAGCATCTGTTCCCGCTATTTGAATTGCACCGGTCTGATTACCTGTTTCTGCAAGTAAAAGAGATTCGGCGTAAAACATACCTAGAAAAAGGTTAGTCGCCGGCTTTTCCCTTAGCATTATGCCGTTTACGGCGGCGACGTAGGCGAACTGGTGTTCGGATATGAAGAAAACCTGATCGGGGTTGAAGGCGTCAGGTCTTCCGGCTTCGAGATAAGACTCTTTTACGACTTCAGTAGTAACTGTATATACTATGGGGTCAAAGTTCGGCACAAGAATTGTAGATTCGTATTCGGCGACTTTCTTGGCGACAGGACCGAGAATATTTACGGAAGCGACGGTGGCTATATCTTCCATATATCCGAGTCCTGTCACATAGAGGACAGGCCTTCCCATCTCCGTCGCCCTTCCCACTGCCTCGTCGAGGGCGTCAAGACCTGCGATTTTTCTTATGAAAAGGCTTTTCCCTTTTTTAACAGTGTTTATAAAATATAAAATCAGACCGAATACAATAACCATAGCTATAAAAGTATTCAGTTTAGTCGCGTTGAAAAAAGAAGCAGAGGAGGTGGATACAGGACTCTCGCCTATTACTTCGATTTCCTCTCCTTCCTCTGAAACAGCGGCTACTTTATAGATTACTCTCATTCCGGCTGAAAGAGGATACCTCGGATCGTAATCTACGTAGAGGGTCTCAGAAGGAGTTGAAATGCTTTTCAGCAAGAAATACTCCTCTTCGGGGTTGTCCTTTCTGTAAATAAGATAACCCCTAACCTCAGGATCAGCCGACGTGTTCCACTGGATAATCAGAGCCGAACCGTCGTCGTTCGGAAAGTCTTCGACGGTGACACCGCCGAAGACTGCCGAAAAGCCTATCAAAAAGATTATTGAGCCAAGTATTGCCTTCATTTTTCACTTCATCTCAGAATTCCGAGCCAGTCGTGGAGCAGAAACTGTATTCTTCCAATAAGAAGAGAGACACGAGCCATGACCGTGTAACCGAAAGAAGCGCCGAAGGCTATCATGACGAACCAAATTCCGAGCCTCGAAGTCTTGCCAACTATTCCTTCGTGTTTGAGAGAGAAGAAGAAATAAAAAAGAGTAGAAACAACGCCGATGAGAAGAAGCAGAGCCCACCATGAACTCAAGCTTGTCGGGTTGAATCCCGTCAGAATTGTTCCCTGGACCTGTGTAAAAATATTTGTCTCAATACTCGGAGAAATTGATATACCGCAGTAATAGCCCATCATCAAAGCTATAGGCCACCTTGCAAGCCAGCTATATTTGGGAAAGAATCTGAAAAAATACAGAGATCCCAGCAGTGTCGGTATTGCTACGTAGATAAATCCGGGCCAATTATGCTGAACAAAAGCATTTTTAAGAGGGATTCCTATGTAAGGAATAGCAGTCATATGCCAGACAATTGCTATTGACCATCCCACCGATGCGCCGACGAAGACATGTTCGGCGAATCTGTAGAGAGGATTATCTTTGTAGAGAAAGGAGTAAATTGTAAGGGTCAGGAAAGCTGCTACCCAGACCCAAATGCTTGTCGATAAAGTCATCAGAGCCTCCTCTCTCTGTTCTTTTTGAGGACGAAGAAGGAAATGTTTCCGAGAATTACCATTACGATTATGAGCAAGTGGACGAAATTCTGCGAAGCCATGGCTATACCAGCCTGTTTTCTTACCTCAATATTTAGTCTCTGTGCGTTGAGTTCTTCGTATTCCGCGGCTCCTTTCATCCCACCTAACATTCCGACGAACTGCCGGGTTTGAAGGAATGTATAGTATTCCGCCGCGCTGACTGCCGTCGTGCCAACACCAACAGGGGTTCCGTATCTTGTCCCAGCATAAACCATCCATGTCCTTGATATAGCAGAACCAGCAATGTCAACAATTAGACCTATGTCTTCGAGCCTTCTGACATTTTCCATCATAGGTAAATCTTTGAGGCTGTCACCTCTGGCGTCAACTCTGAAAGTCCCTATAAAATCCTCTCCCATACCCACTATTACGGCGAGTCCGCCGGGGACAAAAGGCAGAAACACGTAGTCTTCTCCGTAAATAATTGAATCTCCGTTTGCCTTATGGTAGTTTACCTCCTCGAGGACAGTCTCCTCAGCTATTCTCGCCAAGCCAAAACCTTCTGTGTAAAGCCCTCCGTATAGAAAAACGGGTATGTCGGCTTCGAGTGCGTGTCTGAAGAGAGCGTGTGCCATGGGCTGGAGTTCAGGGGAAGTCGAAGGTGAGTAGTCGCAGATTATAATCAGAGGTTTTTTTGTGTATTTCAAACTGTCCACAAAATTCCAGAGATTTAGTGTCGGAGGTGTTGTTGTTACGGGAAATCGCATATTAGTTACTGAGGGAATGATGACAGACAGGCCTATAGCGAGAAACAACCATCTCCTGTCAAGCTTGTCCATGAAAAGCCAGAATTTCATCAGTCACCTCCTCCGAGATACGACCTCTCGATGCCGAGGATTATTTTTAGTGAAGTTGCTATCATTCCAAGTCCTATACCCAAAATAATACCTCGTTGTGCGGCTGTGTTAGGATAGACAAGAATCCACTCGACTATTCCGTCGAGAAAACTTCCGAAAGAGACCCTCCCCAGCATGACTATAATAGCCGTGACGAGTAGGGCGAATGCCATTGCGTTCCTCGCCTTGAATGCCTTGAAAGCCGCTGAAGCTATGTAAAAAGAAAGAAGGGAGAACATAGTTGCATCCAAAGGGACAATTATGCTTCTGTAGAGATTTGAAAAGAGCCACCCGTTTATCCCTCCTCTTCCGAAAATACCAATTGTTGCCATTCCGACAAGGCAGAGTATGGCAACACCTGAATAAAAGCTGTCTTTGTTCTTTCTCGCAATTTTCCTCGTGTGGACGTAGAAAAAGCTCGAAAGACCGAGAATCAAGGCGAAAGCCCCTGAAATCCTCACCCATTCTGCCATACTGTCATAAAATCCCTGTGACACCGGGTGCGGAATATAGAACTGAATAATCATAGTCAGACCGAGGAGAAAGACTATGAGAAGGGGAAGAGTCCTTTTTAAAAACATTTCCCTGCTCCTTTAGATGTATGTGTATAAAGCTTCATATCTAAGTCCCGAAAAACGACATTATAAATCTTGAAAAACCTTCGGATCGGAAAAAATTAAAATTTAGTATCGCTAAAAAGGAAAGAAGGATTAGAAGAACTAGTATCACTCCTTTTTCTATGTCTTGAGCTTTTATTGTCCCTACGAGGACAGGATCCCTGGAAAGGTAAGCGCTTGCGGCATATAACTCTTCGCCTATTAAGGTGTAGTCGCATGAAGTTACGAAGAAGGGCAACTGAGTTACAGAGTCCGTCCCAGCTATCTGGACGGCTCCGGTAGCGTTTCCTGTCTCGGCGAGTAGAAGTGATTCCGCCCAAAACATTCCGAGGTATAAATTCGTGGCGGGTTTTTCCCTCATCATAATGCCGTTTACGGCGGCGACAAAAGCGAATTGATTCTGAGAGACGAAAAAGACCTGGTCCTCCTGAAATGCGTCGGGCCTTCCGGCTTCAAGATATGCCTCTTTGACTACCTCATGGGTTATTGTATAGACAATGGGATCTCTGTTTGGAACTAAAATTTTTGTCTCGTATTCAGCGACTTTTTTTGCGACAGGGCCGAGTATGTTTATTGAAGCTACAGTTGCTATATCGTCCATTGTCGAAAGTCCCGGAACGTAGAGGACAGGTCTTCCCATTTCAGTCGCTCTTCCGACGGCTTCGTCGAGGGCGTCGAGTCCCGCTATTTTCCTTATGAAAAGGTTTTTGCCTTTCCTGGCTATTTTCAGGAAAGCTATAAGAGTTATAAATACAAACGCTACTGCGATAAAGGTGTTTTTCTTTGTGCTATTAAAATAAGAATGATTAGGAGAAAATTCTTCTGAAACTCCTATTTCCCGGATTTCGTTCTCTTCTTCGTCAAGAGCGACAATTCTGTAAACGACATTCATACCGGAGTTCAGAGGAAATCTCGGATCTTTGTCCACAAAAAAACAATTTTCAATCTTACTCGATTTCCCCACCTGGACGAATTCTACGTCCGGAGAGTCTTTTCTGTATATCTTATAAATGAAAAATCCCGGAATATCCCCGGGCGGTTCCCAACGGACTATGAGGGCCGAGCCGTCATCGTCGGGGACATCTTCGACGAGAATTGCCGAGGCGCCTAAAGCGAGTGAACTCAGCAAAAAGATACAGACCGACAGTATAGCGCTTTTTAACATCTTGCCTACTCCTCTATAAGTTCGACGTTCGCCCTCGGAAGAAGGACCTGAGAACCGTCCTGCAGTTTGACCTTAACCACCCTGACTTTGGCTTCTGTCTCAATCTGCCTCGGTTCGGGGGGAAGCTCAGAGACCTCGCCTATCATGCCGAAGTTGGGCTCCCTTATTATCCTGACGAGCGTGCCGACTTCCATGAGCCCTGATTCCTTGAACTCTACCTTCTTGTCGTCATCGGAAAGTTTTATGGGGATGATGACCTCGGGCCTCATGACTCCGGCTCTTATCTGTGTCGCTCCGTTTACCGAAGCCATGGATTCTCTTTTTGAACACAGGAGTTTGAAAGTCTTTTTCGCCATCGCTATCTTTCCGAAACCTTCGGTGACGACAAGAGACAAGCCAACGTCTTCGTGGCCCGTTATGGCAACTCCTATGTCGTAACCAATGAATTTTTTCAGGTCTTCGTCGTCAACTCCTCCGACGACTATCGCCTTAACACCGATTTCAGCAGCTTTCTTCATGACCTCGGAAGTGCAGAAAGAACCGCCTATTACGACTTTACCCTTGCATTCAGGAGTGATGTGGCTGAGCATCAGCTCTTCCGAGGGATCCTGAACAACCGGGAATATTTCACCTCTTGTCTCTCCTCCTATTCCGAATATCCCCTGGACGAAAGAGCAAACTGTTTCGACAACGACGCCCTCTTCAGGAAACAAATCCACGATTTTTCCGTCTATGTAGGCGTCTTTTTCGACAGGCTGGGGAGGTTCTCTGAGAATCGCCTGCCCCGTGACGTCGGATAAGCTTTCGAGGGTTCCGTCAATAGGAGACCTCGCAGAAGCCTTGAAAAGCCCTAAAAAACCTTTCGTCTCTGCTATCATTTGACCTTTTTCAATTTTTCCGCCGATTTCTACCTTGAGGGCATTTTTGACGTCGCCCGTCGCTGTTCCGAGTTTCCCCGCGAGGTTGAAGGGCAGAACATTGCCGGGAAGTTCAGTCCTGGCGACGATATCCTGGGCTTTGACCTGCGTTCCTATCTTGTCGATGGCGACATTTCCTTTCAGAGGAAGTCTTCTCTCTTTTCTCAGGACGGTCCTCTCCGTCACCATCAGTCCGGGTGTATAAGCATGTGCCATGGATCACCTCTCGTCCGGGTATATGTTGAGCGCTTTGTTCCAGGCGCTGAGTTTCTGTATTCTCTCATCATCTGTCTTTGCTATTTCAAAAGGACGCCTTCCTCTCGTGTCGAAAATCAAACCGACAACCCCGCCTTCGAGGACTGTCTCCATTTCCTTGCCGAAACCGGCACCTACGTCGAAATTCCTTTCGGGGCTTATGAGGGCTTTTTCCTTTTTGCCCTCCGGAAATTCCAAAAGTTTAAGCGTCCCGAATTCAACCGACTCTTCACGGCCGCTCTCGAATTTAATGTGCAGACACGAATCTCCCTGTTTTTTCTTCTTTTTCTCCACAGGCGCGATGCAGTGGCCGAGTCTTATTAGGCAGTCGTTGTCGAAGACCTCCGTCGCCGCTTCAGGATGGACCGTCGAAAGGACTCCAAGGTGCGGCATCATGAATATCGAGTCCACGGCGAGCATCGTAACGCCTTCAGGCAGGAAAGCGTCTATCATCATGAGTGCGGACTGAGCTCTTCTGGGAGCGTGAGAAAGAACGCCTCCCGAGCCGATTAGCATGTTTAATTTCATCATATCTACAAGTGAAGATCCTGTCGCTCCCTGATCGAAGGCGTCCGATATCGTCCTCTCCTGCTGGACGCCTTTGAGTCCGACAGCCATGAATTTGTGCTGGATGAAAGCGAGCCTCAGCGCCTCTCTCGCTATTGCCTGTTCGACCTTCAACTCTTCGAGGGTTTGAGGTATAGTCGTCGGCCTTATCATTTTATTCCTGATTCTATTTCTCAAATCTTTTTCATCCATCTTGAAAGGAACCCATCTCATTATATTGGGCAGTCCCGCTTCAGCCATGACGTTGGATATGGAGTATGACATTCCGAGGTTCGCCGACACCGTCCTGTTGAAGACCGGCTTTCCTTCCGCCTTGTCTTCAAAGACGCTGAAGACGTCTGTTGTCGCGCCTCCTATGTCAACGCCTATGACCTGTATGTTCTCCTGCTTTGCCACTGTCTCTATGAGCAGTCCGACGGCTCCGGGGGTGGGCATTATGCTGACGTCCGTCCAGGACATAAGTTTTCTGTATCCCGGAGCCTGAGCCATAACGTGCTCCATGAAAAGGTCGTGAATTTTGTCCCTTGCCGGTTTTAAATTTTCCCTCTCGAGAATCGGGCGCAGGTTGTCAACAATGAAAAGTTCCGTTTTTTCCTTCAGCCTTTCCTCCACCATTCCCCTGGCGTCTTTGTTTCCCGCGAATATGACGGGAAGTTTGAAAGTTGAGCCGAATCTTGGTTTAGGGTCAGCGGCGGCTATGAGCTCGGCGAGTTCTGCTACGTGCTTTGTCGTCCCGCCGTCAATTCCGCCTGAAAGAAGTATCATGTCAGGTCTCAGATTCCTTATTCTCTCTATCCTCTGATGGGGAAGGCGTTTGTCGTTGGTCGCTATGACGTCCATGACAATGGAGCCGGCGCCGAGAGCCGCCCTCGCAGCGGATTCGGCAGTCATATTTTTTACGACTCCGGCGACCATCATCTGAAGACCGCCTCCAGCCGACGAAGTCGAAATATATATGTCCACGCCTTCGCTTTCTGACCTGTCCTTGATAATTGTATCGTTTTCGAGAATTTTTCTGTCAACCAGTTCCTCTATTTCTTTGACCGAATTTAGAACGCCTATGGTGACGTCTTCGAAGGGGGATTCCACTGTCGTCGGCGCTTCGCCTCTGACTATAAGCCTGTATCTTCCGGCTTTGTCGTCTTTCTGAATGAGAATCGCCTTTGTAGTGGTGGATCCGCAGTCAGTCGCGAGAATTGTCTTTATCTGTTCCTTCGGCTTCATCAGACCTCCTTTTCCACCTGCGAAAAAAGCCTTTTTTAACTTTGTTCTTATTCTTCTCTTCCTTTAGCCGTTTTCTTTCTTCGGCGAACCTCGCGTCTTCTTCTTCAACTCCCTGTATGAGCTTCTCGACGTTTTCCCTGTCTTCGAAAAAGCTTTGAAGTTCCCCATACATTTTCGTTGGAAACACAATCTGGACAATAGGATCGAAAAAAAGCATAGCTTGGCTTCCTATGAAAGTCAGCGGCTTTATACTTTCAAAAAATACTATAGCCGGAACCGTCAGCTCTCTTCTCACTATCTCTTTGGAGAGCTTTTCTATTATATTTTTCTTTTTTTCTTCAGTGAGTTCCTGACCTATTGTCAGGTCTTCAGGCGGATCCGCGAATAAGTTACCGAAAAACTTTCTTCCCATTAACTGCAGGATGCCGTTATTCGGTGCGGCAGGAAGTGTTTTGAGTTATTACTTATCATCTTTGACGTATCTCACTTTAAGCTCTTTAGCGGCTTTAATTTCATCAAGCCTCCGGACAGGAGTGTTCACGGGGCATTGAAGCACTGCTTCGGGATTCTCTTTCGTTATTCTGTCTATGTCTTTCATCGCTTCGATAAAAGAATCCAGAGTTTTTTTTGACTCAGTCTCCGTCGGCTCTATCATTATCGCTTCGCTGACGATGAGAGGGAAATATATTGTCGGGGCGTGGAATCCCCTGTCGAGAAGGGCTTTTGCAATATCGAGCGTTTTGACGCCTCTTTTTTTCTGCACTTCGCCTGAAAAAACCGCCTCGTGCATGCATGTTTTGTCATAGGGAAGTTTGTAGTTTTCTTTCAAAGCCTCTCTCAGATAGTTGGCGTTGATTATGGCGGCTTTCGAAACTTCTTTCAGTCCGTCTATACCCATTCTCAAAAGATAACAGTATGCCCTGAGGATGACTCCGAAATTGCCGTAAAAACTATGAACAGGTCCTATGGAGTTTTCAGCTGAATAGTTCAGTCTCCACAAATCCTCTTGTCTTTCAACTCGCGGGACCGGAAGATACTTTTGTAGTTCTTCAGTCACGGCTATGCCTCCTCCTCCGGGACCGCCTCCTCCGTGGGGAGATGAAAAAGTCTTGTGAAGGTTGAAGTGTAGAATATCTACTCCGAGCACTGCCGGTTTGACCATCCCGAGAAGAGCGTTCAGATTCGCGCCGTCCATATATACCAGTCCGCCTTTTTCGCGGACTATTTTAGAGATTTCTTTCAGGTTTTTCTCGTAAAGCCCCAGAGTGTTGGGATTGGTTATCATAAGCGCCGCTGTGTCTTCACCGAATTTTTCAGCGACGTCTTGGGGAGAGAGTATTCCTTCGCCGGAAGATTTGACCGTGACGACTTCATATCCCGCCAGAGCTGCGGTCGCCGGGTTCGTCCCGTGCGCCGTGTCCGGCACCAGAATTTTTGTTCTCTTTTCGCCTTTTTTGTCGAAATGCGCCCTGACAATAAAAATACCGGTCAGTTCGCTCTGAGCTCCAGCGACCGGCTGAAGCGTCACAAAATCGAAACCGGTCAGCTCAGCGAGAAAATCCTGCGTTTCGCCTATCACCCGCAGAGCGCCTTGAGCGCATTTTTCAGGAACCATGGGATGCAGAGAAGAAAATTGAGGCAAAGACGCCATGTCTTCATTCACTTTGGGATTGTATTTCATGGTGCAGGAGCCGAGGGGATAAATGTTTTTATCTACGTGATAATTCAGGGATGACAGGTTGACAAAATGCCTGACAACCGCCTGTTCCCCTGGCGAAGGGAGGAAGGGAGGGTTTTTTCTGCGGTATTTTTCTGGTATAAAATCAGCGTTTTCTTCGTGAGCGGGTGTGTAGTTTTCCGGTTCTGCCTGATCCATCTCAAACAACAGGAGTTCTCTCATTCTTCCTCCGCAATAAATTCCCGGTAAAAAGCCTTTTCAGCCAAAAACGCATAATATACAGAAAAAATTCTCATAAATTTTACATCACCCGGCGCAATAACTCAATTTTATTTTTTCAATATACATAAAGAACCTCAAGCTTTACATTATCTTGTCTTTAAGTTTTCTTACCCTGTCCCTTAAAACAGCTGCTCTTTCAAACTCAAGTTCTTCGGCAGCTTTTTTCATCTCTCTGATGAGCGTCTCGATTTTTTCCATGATTTCAATTCTGCTTAAATTGCCGGACTCGTCTTCGGGAAAGAACTCTTCCTGTTTTTTCTCCCTGACTTCGGCTATGGAAGTCGCCGCCATTATCTCTTCTCTTGTCTTGACAATGGATTTGGGGACAATTCCGTTTCTTTTGTTGAATTCCTCCTGTATCTTTCTTCTTCTTCCGGTCTCGCTCAGGGCTCTTTTCATAGAATCCGTCATCTCATCAGCAAAAAGAACTACTTTTCCGCACAAATTCCTCGCCGCTCTACCCGCAGTCTGAACTAAGGAAGTCTCGCTCCTGAGAAAACCTTCCCTGTCGGCGTCGAGTATCATTACAAGACCCACTTCAGGCAAATCGAGTCCTTCCCTCAGAAGATTTACGCCGACAATGACATCGAAATCGCCGAGTCTTAAAGCCCTCAGTATTTCTACTCGGTCCAGGGCTTTTATCTCGGAATGAAGATACGCGACCCTCATTTCTTCTCCCCTGAGAAAATCCGCGAATTCTTCTGCGGATTTTTTTGTCAGGGTGGTCACAATCACTCTTTCACCTCTTTCTACCGTCTCTTTCGCCTTTTTGATTATCACGTCAATCTGGCCGGATGTCGGACAGACTTCTATAACAGGATCAACTATGCCCGTCGGCCTGACAATCAACTCTACAATATTTTCCGGACCGGCTCCCTGCTTTTCGTAGAGAGCAGGGGTGGCAGACATGCAAAGAGCCGTCTTTGCCAAGTCGCTGAATTCTTCAAACTTAAGCGGCCTGTTGTCGAGAGCTGAAGGAAGCCTGAACCCGAATTCAATCAGCGTCTCTTTCCTCGATCTGTCGCCGTGCTCCATCGCCTTTATCTGGGGAATTGTAGCGTGTGATTCGTCTATTACGACCAAAAAATCTTCGGGAAAATAATCAATGAGACACCACGGTTTGGAGCCCGGGGGTCTTCCCGAAAGATGTCTTGAATAGTTTTCTATCCCCTGGCAGTAACCGAAGTTATCTATCATCTCCAAATCCGAAAGAGTTCTCTGTTCGAGCCGCTGAGCTTCTAAAAGCCTTCCATTATTCCTGAAATACTCCGTCCTTTCCCGCAGTTCTTTCTCTATACTTTCCATGGCTTTCGGAATAGCGTCTTTTTCAATGAGATACTGTTTGGCGGGGAATATTACCGCTCTGTCGGTCTCCCCCGCTGTTCTGAAATCGGGAAAAGATATTACGCTGATTTTTTCAATTTCGTCGCCGAAAAATTCGATCCTGAAAAACCTTTTTGATTCATAGGCAGGATAAAGGTCAACCGAATCCCCTTTTATTCTGAAAATTCCGGGGGCTGTCTCTATTTCATTTCTCGTATAGTGAATGTCTATAAGTTTTCTCGCGAGAGACTGGGGAGTCATCCTGTCGCCTTTTTTTATCGCAATACTGCCGGCTCTGAAGACTTCCGGAGATCCAATGTTGTATATGCAGGATACGGACGAGACCACTATGACGTCTCTTCTCGATACGACAGAAGCTGTCGCCCTGAGGCGGAGCCTGTCAATGGCTTCGTTGACGCTTGCGTCTTTGGCTATATATGTGTCCGTCTGAGGAAGGTATGCTTCGGGCTGGTAGTAATCATAATAGCTTATGAAATACTCGACGGCGTTGTCGGGGAAAAAACAGGAAAGCTCCGCGTATATCTGAGCCGCGAGAGTTTTGTTGTGGGAAATGACGAGAACGGGCTTTTGAATGTTTTTAATTAGATTTGCGAGGACAAACGTCTTCCCTGAGCCTGTTACGCCGAGTAAAACTGCCTGTTTGCCGCCTTTTAAGTAAATATCCGTGAGTTTTTCTATTGCTTCAGGCTGACCGCCTGCCGGATTCATGTTAGCGACAAGATTGAACCTTAAAATACTACTTCCTCCTGTTTCTCTCTGCGAAATACTGCGCCGCGACCGCAACAGAACATATCATCAACGCGGCAGGAAAAAAATCATGAAATCTTCTTTTTCTGAGAATGACCAGTTGAGTCGCCTGTATTCTTTCAGAAGATTTCACGAAAGAATCCATATCCACCGCTGAAGCGTTATCCAAAAGAGAAACTGCACTCTCGGGTTTGACCCTGTTATCTGCCGTGAAATACAAAGAATCACAGCCCAATGGTCCTGAAGCTTCTATCAGATGAATTCCCTCTTTTACAGAGGAGAGAAAATAGGAATAAGCCATTCCGTCAAAACCCGAATTTCCGAGCAATTCTCCGTCAATTCTGACTTCCGGCTCCTGATCAGAGACAACCCAGAAACAGACCGCCTCATCCGTAAGATATTTTTTCTTTGGAATCGAAATTTTCTGGAACGCCCCTTTTCTGCTCTCCGCCCACGCGACAGCCCTGTCAATAATGCCTTGCGCTGTTTCTCTTTCGGGACCGCCCCTAAAATACCACTGCGCGAAGGAAGAAGCTGGAATTCTTACAATGGGAACACCTTTTTTCACCTCCATCGTCAGGACTGCTCCTTTTGCCGTATTCAGAAGAACTGTTTGGCTTGCTATACCGGATAAAACCGAAGATGTTTTAAGCTCTCCAACATCCAGCCCGCCGGTCAGGTCGTGTTTTTTTCCGATTTCAGAAAAACTGACTTGCTGTTCTTCGGTGTATTGGACTAAAGCGCCGCCTTTGACAAACCAAATAATTACACAGTCTCTCCTCCAATCGGCATCGCCCAGCATAGGGTCGGACTCTGAGAGCCAAAAAACAAGCGTGTATCCGGTCTTATCGAAAGCGCCGTGAAGTGTCCTCTCCTGCCCTTTTTCAAATACAAGAGACATCCCTTCCAAGCCTTCGACCTGAAGAGAAACCTCAACGCCGGAATTCCCCGTCAGCAGTCTTCTCACGCAAGCAACGGGCCAATCCGGTTCTGAAGAATAAATTAAGGCAGGAATAGAATAAAAACCCGCCGAATAGTCGAAATAATCGCTGTCTGTCGCCGTCGAAAACGTCATTCTGTGGTTTCCCTCATCTTTCTCGGTGAAAAAGTATATTAAACTTTTCGATTGGTGCGGAGAAAGGTCAAAAAACAGTTTTTCAACTTCTTGGCCGTCTTTCGATACCGTCAAAGTCTCCGTGCATGCCGTTTCGGAATTGACAAGATAAATTCTGACTTCCGCCGTATCTCCGGGCCGCATAACACTGGTCCCTCCTATAACGGAAAGGTCTGTTTTTTTTATTTTCGGTCCGATAAGAAATACGAGAGATTCCGCATTTTGTAAAAGTCCGTTCGTGAATCCTCCTGTATGGAATTCTTCAGCCGCTATGTAAACCTTCCCGCTGAAAACCCCTTTCTTCTGAGCCAGCGCGAAAAGTGACCTCTCTGAAATGCCTTCGCCGGCCGCATATTCAAAGCCGGAATCTGAAAATTCCGCGAAACTGTCTTTAACCGAAAAATATACGTTCTCGGGTCCGAAAATCTCAATGAGCGGATCCAGATATACGCGGTAATTTTCACCTCTCCCAGAATCAATAAGAAGAACCGCAGGTATAGTTATAATTTCTTTTTTCTCCAACACGATGCCTGCGAGGATTAAAGATGAGCATACCGCGAAAAACAAAAGGACTCTGATAAAATACTCGGGCGATTTCCTGTCCTGGACAGTCAGCGAAACCGCCAACGAAAACACAAGAGCGGCGGCAAAGAGGAAAATCATCTGGTTATTTTTGAAACAATACTCAGGATAAAGCCGTCTATCTCCAAGAAACTGTCTTTGTCGAGTTCTACGAACATCTCCGGAAGCGTCGAATCCGCCGTGAAGGGAGCAGAAGCCGAGACAAAAAGGCTGTCGTCTTGATCCCAAATTGCCAAAGCAGTGTAATTTCCGCCCTCGAGAAATGGAATAATACTCCTTCCTCCCGTTCCTTCAGTTACTTCAAAAAATCCAGAGGAATCGCCGGTGACAGCAAAATAACCACTAAAAAGAGTGTCCGGATAAAAAAGTGTTATGTTGCGCGCCAACCCTCTTGCCCCTCGAATGACCCATATATTAGCAAATCCGGGCATTCTATTTCCCGCTATATCCTTAAAACCGGTCAGAACCAAAGGGTATAATCTCATTTTAAGTTCCGCTGTGTCTTCTTCAGGGGGGAAAAATATTTCCATTTTCGTGAGGTCAGCGCTGAAAATTAATGAAAAGCAGATTTGTGCGTCTGCAGTAAAAATCAGAGCTTCTGAGACCGCCGAAGTGTCTATGGGTTCGGAAAATTCAACTCTCACTGCTGAATCCCCAAAAATTTCAATGTCCAAGACCTTCGGCTCAAGCGAAACTATCAGAGGAGGGGTAGTGTCTTTCGCGGAAGATCCCCTGAAAGTCTTTTCTACAGGTCTTATAAAGTTGCCGGATATATCAGTCACGCTCTCGCAGAAGAGGATGTATTCTACTGTGTCCGTCTCCAAAGAAGTGAGATGCGCCGTCATATCGTCCGAGCCGAGAACGACTGCAATGACGGGAACAGTCTCTCCGGTAACGGCGTTTAGAATAGTAAACTGCAGAGCCGAACGGAAAGATTCTCTCGCCATTTTCTCGGAAAATACGCAGTCAACATGATTTCTGTCGATCGCGACGACTCCCGCGATTTTTGGAGACCATCTGTCGGGACTTGTAGGAAGTGCGCGTTTGCCGCAAAAAAGTATCGCGGACACTAAAAACAGCAGTGAAAAACCGGCTTTCCTTTTCATAGTCCGAGAATTAGTTTTGATACGTATTGTATCGCTATGAAAAAAGGCCTTCTTAGGAATACAAAGAAAGCCATGAGCATAAAAATTCCGATGAAACCGTTTATAGAAAGATACTTTTCCCTCACCTTTCCCCTGAGGGCGAAGGCGACTATTTTTGAACCGTCAAGAGGCGGTATCGGCATCAGATTGACGAAAGCGAGCATCATGTTTATCAAGACGAAAATCTGAAGAAGCTGTGCCAAAGTCCTTATCAGGTTTGCATGAGAATCGGCGGGAAAATCAAACCACTGAAGAGCAAAAAACATCACCCTGAAGAGTATGCCCGCCACGGCAGCCATCGCAATATTCGAAGCCGGACCTGCCGCAGCAACCACAGGTAAGTCTTTTTCGGGATCTTTCAGATTCAACGGGTTTACAGGGACAGGTTTTGCCGCCGCGAACACGAAAGGAGACCTTGTAAGGACAAGAAAAACCGGCAGAACTATGCTCATAATGGGGTCTATGTGAGGCAGAGGATTGAGGGTCAGCCTGCCGGCTCTTTTTGCCGTTGGATCACCCCTCCAAAGGGCCGCGAGTCCGTGAGAGACCTCGTGAACCACTGCCGAAAAAAGCAAAACGATAATCTGCATGACAAAGACGGCGGGTTCATTCATCTTTTTTCCTTAAATTGGCGAGCCTCACGTTTTCAAGAGGCCATATCTTCTGCTGGCTCCATTTTCCGGGTTTTATCTTTTTGATTTCCTCCCCTGTTATCTGCATTCTCGATTCGAGGTAGTCAATAAGGTGAACAAGCCACGCCTCGACTGTCTTTGGAGGCTGAGGGGAGCCGTATTCCCTCTTTCCGTGGTGAGAAAGGACAACATGCAGGAGGTTTTTCATCTGAGGAGAAAGCTCTCCTGTTTCACTCTTGGCCGCTTCGTTCTGAATAATCGAAGCTCCTATGTATATGTGTCCGAAGAGTTCTCCGGAGTCGGTCAATGCCGGCACACCTTCATTAAGAGAATATTCCACTATTTTACCCAAATCGTGAAGAATTATTCCGGATATTACTACATCCCTGTCCGAGAAAGGATAAAGAGATTCAATACCTTCATGGATTTTCAGCATTCTCCAGACATGTTCGAGAAGCCCTCCGAAATATGCATGATGTATCTCTACCGAAGCCGGCGATGTTTTAAGTTCTTCTGAGTATTGAGAAATCAGGCCAAGCGTCATATCCCGGAGTTCTTCCTCAGAGATTGACTCTGCTCTTTCCTTGAGGTAAAGAAACATTTCCTCAATGTTGTTTGAGGTCGCTCTTATAAGTTTCAAAGGATCATAACCTTCATCGGAGAAACCGGCCTTCCTTATCGAAGAAATCTTTACCTGCTTTTCTCCCTGATATTCATTAAGGGATCCTTCGACTTTAACAGGAGTTCCCTCGGATATTTTTTCAAGAACGGCAAACAGAGGATCGCTGCCGTAAACAGGAAAAGAGTTTATCTCTCCCGATGCGTCACTTAAAAAAGCCTGCAGTGACTTCCATGAGTTCTGCCCTTCCCCCTGCCTGAATTTAATTTTTTTCAGAATGGCGTAAATGCCTTCAAATTTCCCGGAATTTTTAGCGCTCTCTATGTCCAAATCAACATCCGCTTGACTTGAATCTGATTATTTAGGATAATCTTTTTTTTTTCCGGCGGCATAGCTCAGCTGGTTAGAGCGACGGAATCATAATCCGCAGGTCTAGGGTTCGAATCCCTGTGCCGCCACATCATAATTCCCTGGTCATCAAAACTTTTTCGCAGCATTCTATTATGTCGCCTTCCTGAGCGTCGCCGAGATTTTCTATACTTATGCCGCATTCGAAATTTGTCTCAACTTTTCTGACATCGTCCTTGAATCTTTTGAGAGAATTTATTTTACCCTGATGGAGGATTTCTCCTTTCCTCTTGAGCCTCGCGAAAGCTCCTCTTTTGATTTCGCCGTCAAAGACATAACTCCCGCAAATCACCCCTGCCTTCGATATCACAAAGACGTTTCTAATCTCGGCTTTTCCTATGATTCTTTCTTCGTATTCAGGTTCGAGAAGCCCGCTCATCGCTTTTCTTATAGATTCTATTGCTTCGAATATTATATTGTATGATTTAATGACGATTTTTCTCGCAACTGCGAGTTTAGAGGCTTCCGACCTTACAGGAACATTGTAGGCGATTATTATAGCGCCGGAAGACTGGGCGAGTAAAACATCGTTTTCATTGACTGGGCCCACTGCTTTGTGAACTATAGCGAGGCTTATCTCGTCTTGTGGAAGTCTGGCCAAACCGTCCGCGAGGGCTTCAAGAGATCCGCCCACGTCGCATTTTAGAATAAGATTGAGTTTGTTCTGCTCTCCGTTTTCGAGAACGCTTTGCAAAGTCTCAGCGGTAAAAGTTTTCATTCTGCTCTGCTGGACTTTTTCGACAAGAATTCTCTTTCTCGCTATTTCTCTCGCTTTTCTTTCCTCTTGAACCACCTGAAACGTGTCGCCTACATCCGGAAGCTTGTCGAAACCCATTATTTTTACGGGCTGTGACGGCGAGACATTGTCAATTTTTTCGTCCAATTCGTTGAACATCGCCCTTATTCTCCCGGAAGAACTGCCTGCTATGAAAGGATCGCCGATTTTCGCAGCTCCTTCGGTTATGAGTATGTCCGCCATCATCCCTCTTCCTTTTTCAACCGAAGCCTCAATTACCGTTCCCTTTGCCTTAGCTTCAAAAGAAGTTTTCAGATCAAGCATCTCGGCTTCTATTAAAATGGCGTCGAGCAGTTCGTCTATTCCTTCTCCTGTTTTGGCGGATATAGGGACACACTGAACTTTTCCGCCGTAATCTTCCACCATTATCTTGCGCTCGAGCAGCTGCTGTTTGACTTTTTCTATGTTTGCCTTTCCGAGATCTATCTTGTTCAAAGCTATAATAATAGGTATCCCGGCGGCTTTGACGTGGTCTATGGCTTCAACGGTCTGGGGTTTAACACCGTCGTTCACCGCCACTACGAGCACGCATATATCAGTGAGCTGTGCTCCTCTCGCCCTCATGGCGGTAAACAGCTCATGCCCCGGAGTATCGAGAAAAGTTATCTTGTCTTTATTGTGAACAACTTCATAAGCGCTTATATGCTGTGTGATGGAACCTACTTCCTGCTCGGCGACTCTGCTCCTTCTTATGTAATCGAGAAGGGAGGTCTTGCCGTGATCGACATGCCCCATAACAGAAACTATTGGAGCGCGCTTGCCGAGATGAAGCTCTTTTTCTTCTTCTTCCGTATCGGTGTCGAGGATATCTTCTCCCCATTCCGGAAGAAGCTCAACCTCATAACCGTATTCGTCCGCGACCGCCGATATTACGTCAATGTCCAGACGCTGATTCACCGACACTACGAGGCCGAGTGAAAGACAAATGGAGATAATGTCGTTCGGTCCGGTGTCAAGTCGCTTGGCAAGTTCCGTTACCGACATGAATTCGCTGACTCTGAGAACTTTCTTTTCCTCCTGAGCCTGCTCTGCCGGAGCTTTAACGTCAATTTTTCTCTTTTTTCTCTTGTCTCCCGTCCTTATCTGGTGGAGAGTTTGCGTGAGTTTCGTGTCCACGACGATTTTGTCGACGAATTTCCTGCGTCTTTTCGCTTTTTTACCGTCTTTTTTCTTATCGGGGGCAGCTTCTGACTCGTGCATTTTTTTCTTTTTTTCTTCTTCTAGCCTCGCCGCCTCTCTTTCTTCGTCGAATCTTTTCCTGACGGCGTTTTCCATATCCGGAAGCATTGTGCTCATATGATTTTTAACTTCATATCCAAGGCTCTGAAGAAGATTGACCAAAGCTATAGAAGTCAATCCGAACTCTTTGGCGGCTTGATATATTCTTTTATTACCCATCTGTCCCCCTAAAATTTTTTCTCAATTTTTACATCTCCGACATTTCGCTAATTTCGTCGACAGCTTTTCTTATTTCGGGGATGTCTTCTTCCTTAATTCCTTTGAGCGACAGAATTTCTTCGTCGGTCGCCGTATTGAGCGCGAGCAGTTCCTCATAGTTCTTAGCGAGAATTTTAATCACTTTTTTTGAAAGCACCGTAAGCTTGTCCGGGCTCGTCTTTTTCAAAAAATCGTTTCTCCGGGTTTCTTTTACGGATGTAATATTCGATATATCTATTTTCCATCCCGTGAGCTTACTCGCCAGCCTCGCGTTCTGTCCGTTTTTGCCTATCGCTAGAAGATATTGATCGTCGGCAACGACTACAAAAGCCTTTTTCTCCTGTTCGTCAAGTTTTATCTTTTCTATTACTGCCGGCGCGAGCGCTCTGCTTATGAAAACTTCCGGTTCTTGAGACCATAGGACAATGTCTATCTTTTCCCCGCTCAATTCCTTGACAATGGACTGAACCCTTGAACCTTTCATACCGACGCAGGCTCCCACAGGATCTATTCTCTCATCTTTCGAAGAAACAGATATTTTGGCTCTTTCGCCGGGATCTCTCGCAACGGACATTATCTTTATTATTCCTTCATATATCTCAGGAACTTCGTTCAGGAAAAGTTTTATGAGAAAATCATTGCTCGTTCTTGAAAGGACGACATAAGGGCTTTTCTGTTTTTCCTGTATGTCCATTATGAGAGCTTTAATTCTCTGCCCCTGATGCCATCTCTCTTTGGATATCTGATCTTTTCCTGAAAGCATGCCTTCGGATTTTCCGAGGTCCACTATTATGGAATTTTTACCGACCTGCTGGACCTGCCCGCTTACTATCTCTCCGATTTTGACCTTGAACTCGCTTAAAACTCTTTCTTTTTCAGCTTCTTTTATCTTCTGTCCAAGCAGGGTTCTAATGTTTAGTATGTTTCCTTTAGTCAGCTCTTTTAAGCTGAGAGGCTTATGGATTTTGTCTCCAAGAACCGCTGCGGGATTGAGCTCCGCGGCTTCAGTTACGGAAATTTCGAGATCAGGCTCCTCTACCGTTTCCACAACCTCCAGTTCTATGAAAGCTTCTATGGCGCCTTTTTCGTTTATTTTGACTTCCACGCCGTCAACTCTTCCGTGGACTTTCTTGAAAGCGGAAACCAGCGTCTCTTCGATGGCTTTCTGAAGGACTTCCTCCTCCAGATCCTTGTCTATAGAAATCTCTTTTATTGTGTCAATTATCTCTTCACCGAAGTTGATCACTTGCCCTCCTCGACTAAAAAAAAAGCGGCATCCGCTTAATCATAAAACCATGGTTTTTGCTTAAATTTCTTTTTACTTGAAATTGTAAATTTACCATATTTATGCCTTGTATTACAACTTTCATTTGAGACATTTTTTATAGTTGACAAAAAGATTATTAGCTGTTATAAAAGCTGACGTTGTTTTTCAAAAACAAAAGGAGGAATCTTATGACAAGAAAGATAGCGATTAGCGTTGTATTAGGTTTGGCTCTGATAGCTTCTTTCGGCTGTTTCAAGAAGAGCTCGGGCCCTTCGGATGTCGTCAATCAGTTCGCCGCAGCCATGAAAGCCGGAGAATACGAAAAAGCCGTCGGTTTTATGTCCGACAAATCAGTCAACAAAGCCTCTGAAGCTTTTGACATGATTTTCTCTTTCGCAGAAGCCGACCCCGACATGAAAGCCGAATTCGAAAAAGAACTCGGTGTATCTCTCGATGAATTCAAAGCAATGAACCCGAGACAGAGACTTGCCAAAATTCTGTCTATGTCCCCTGAAGAAAATCCCTTCAAAGATATAGAATACTCGGTAATCTCTGAGACAATAGACGGCGACAAAGCCACTGTAAAAGTCAAATCCGGCGACGAAGAAGATGAAATTACTCTTATCAATGAAAACGGAGCATGGAAAATAGACATGGATATGTAATTATCCAAAAATGTATCCAGAAAAAAGCGGGTTTATCCCGCTTTTTTTTTATTCCTATTCTTTTTCTATTCTTCTTCCAAGAGTTTTATAAAGTCCAGCTCTTTGAATTTTCCGTCATTTTCTATAATCATGTATGAAATTCTGTCAACCGTGAATTCAATCTCACTCAGGTCTTTGTCAACATAACTTTTAGCTCTTAAAAATTTATCATCATCTTCGAAATATCCTATGGTTACGTGCTTTTTATAATCGAAAGAAGCGCTGAAGTGAAACGGGCATTCAAGACTCAGCTTTTTTCTCATCATGTCAATGACTCCCTCGTCGTGCGGTTCGAGCCAAAGTATTTTCAATCCGTTTGAAAAATACCCGGTTTTACCCAATATAACCTTAAACGGTTCAAACATCCGGATGGCTTCTTTTATACTGTCTCTTTTTTTGAACCACCCTTCTCTATCGATAAACGGAATGTCCGATATGGTTATATGCGGAGGCAGGATGCCGAAAAAACGGTCGAAATCGGCTCTCCAAATGTCAATTGTTTCGGCGGCTTTTCCGGATATTATAATGCCAAGTTCACTGTCACCCGGATCGAGAGTTTTCATTTTCTGTTTTTTCCGACAAACTTGTCAATTGCCTCCCTGTTGCACCTGAAAGGAATTTTCGGCATATCGTCGAAGGTGAAAAACGCTGCGTCCTGGGCGTCGTCTCCGGGACTGATTTCACCTTGTATGACTGAAGCCAAAAACACGGCCACCAGAACGTCTCCGTAGACACCGGAAAGCTGTCTGTAAAGCCCCAAAAGCTTTGTCGGTTTGACGAGAAGCCCTGTTTCTTCCAAAACTTCTCTGGAACAAGCCTCGTCGGGTCTTTCTCCCCGCTCTATGAATCCGGAAGGCAGTGCCCAACATCCTTTACCAGGTTCGAATTTTCTTTTTACAAGCAGTATTTTTTTTCTTTTTATTACGATCGCGGCCGCGGCCGGCAATGGATTTTTGTAATAAACAAAACCGCATCTCGGACATTTTTGTCTGATTTTTCCGTCTATCTTCTTTTTTTCGAGCTTTTTCGAACATGCTGGGCAAAAATTATATTCTGTCATCAGTCTCCCCTTGCCGGAAAAACGAAACGTACAACGCCTGAAGTTTCTTTTTCTCACTTTCCCAGGAATATTCGCCTTTTTTTAACATCAGGTTTTCAAGTATCGCGCCTCTTGTTTTTTCGTCGAATATGATTTTATTTACAGCCGAAACTATGCTTTCCGTATCACTCTCGTCAGCGCAAAGACCAACGCCTTTTTTTTCTATCAAATCGCGCATGACAGGGTGGCGCGATCCGACCTGAGGTATGCCCAGGTAAGCGTAATCGAAAATCTTGTTAGCGGAAGACAGCCTGTTGTTTATGCAGTCTCCCGATATCATTGACAACCCCGCATCGGCTTTTTCGATCTGGATCGCGAGGTCGTCGCCTTCTGCCCATCCCGCGAAAATCACGTCGGCTCCGGACTCTTCTGCCTTTTTCATAAAAGCTTCTTTCGCGTCCCCCTCGCCGAAAACTTTCAGTTGAACTCCTTCTATACCCGCGAAAGATTTTAACGTATTTTCAAACCCTCTTCCCAGGACAAGCGCGCTGTGATACACGACTGTTTTTGGACAAGGCTTTCTTTTTTTTTCTCTTTTCGACGGTTTAAGTTCGCTTGCGTTCATAACCACGAAAGGAGTTTTCCTGAGTTTTCTGTATCTTCTCAGCATTCTCGAAATGTGCATGTTTACGGCAATAACAGCATCAGCTTTTTGTGCGAAGTATTGTTCTGTCACCGACCAAAAAAACCTTTTCACTTTCCTGTTTTTGAGTTCTTTGACTCCGGCAGCCCACTCATGGCTGTCATAGATTAAAAGGCATCTGTATATTCTGGAAAACAAATAGCCTGCAGGGAGCGTGTTTGCGTCATGACAATGGACTATTGAAGGTCTTAAATAATTTATTTTTGTCAGGGAAAACAACCAAAAAACAAGAAACCTCAGAGGTGTTTTAGTCCAGAATCCCATCAGGGTGGGTATATATGTTATGTTTCCGTTTTTTTTTATTTTAACCGGAGAAACCGACGGATAAACAACCTTCACGATGAAGCCCTTTTCAGCAAGCGCTTTCGCCTCTCTCGAAATTCTCCTGTCAGAAGAGGCGTTAGAATAGACGATCATCAAAACTTCTATGCATCTTTTCTTATGTGCAAAACACAATTTCGTCTCCTCTGTAAAGAGAAAAGCTGTATCTATTTTCGCTCTTTCTCTCTATGTTTCCTCTGCCCCTTACCATCAACGCGCAAGATGCCTTTGATACATTTATTTCCGCGTTCAACAAGCTTAATCCTGCCCGCAAACTTTTACCGCCAGGACAGGCTCTCAAGGCTCTTTTTGCCTCTATAAAATCCGCAATTTGACCGAGCGGGGCAATCCAAGCCCTGTCTTTTTTCGCGTCTTGTATTATCTCAAAATAAATTTTCCTAAAACTGTCAGAAAACATTTGGGAGAACATCTTCTGATGCCAAAGAAGGTTTAGGACTCCTTTTCTCTTTTTCAGAAATTCAAGATAGCCGGGAGCGTATTCCTGGCCCGCGAGCAGAGCCATATCCGTAACCGTCACGGGGAACTCAATGATTTTGAGATACCGTTCAACCACTTTGTGCCACGGCATGTAGTAAGAACACGAGGGTCGCTTCAGCTCCCATCTGCTGGGATGAGCTATCGAAGAATCGTAGCTGAATCCGGAAAGGTCAGCGTCGTAAAGGCTGTCTTCGTCTTCGAGAAGATAATGATACCTGACTCCGTTTATTTTTTTACCTGCCGCTTTTTCAACTTTTTCTCTCTCCGTTAAAAGTTTTTTCGGATTCCTCTTCGATTTGATGCTCGCGTGAAGCGCCGGCTCCCAGCCTCCGCCGGATATATCCATTACAGTATTTCTCATTTTGGATATGTCGTATCTTCTGCCGTGCTCGTCCCTCTTCACGGCGAGAAAAAAGAAAGTCGATCTTATTCCAACGGCGCTCTCCATAGCGCAGAGTTTTTCTATGCAGAAATACGGGTCTTTTTCCGGAGAAAGAAAATATTTTACGGCGTCTGAAAGAGAATAGGGATGATTTTTTTTCAGAAGGTTCCGGATAAAATTGGTCGAAGAAAAAAAACGCGTTCTATCGACGTCGTGAGTCGGCGAGACCGCGTAAGGCGCTCCTGCCGGCCAGCGTGAAATAAAAAACGCCCTGTCAGGGAAAAAGGCTTTTATTTTCTGGGCTAAATCTTCCGCCAGATCTTCAAGAGTAAATCCTTCTGTCATTTTTCTGTCAGAAAAAAGATCTGCCAACTCAGAAAATTTGTCTGTTCCTATTTCCATTTTTGCCTTAAAAATCCCTTTTCTGCCGCCGCCGGCAAAAACGATATCACATGGGGTTTTCTCCGACATACAGTAGAAAAGACCGGAAAGTTCGAGTGCTGACTCAATGACTCCGCGGATTTTTTTTTCTTTAACAGATAAGGCAGGGTTGAGTATTTTTATCATCTTGTGAGCTTTGAATATCTCAAAAGCTTAAGTCCGAATCCTGACTTAAAAAAAGACACGCTCTCCGTGTTTGCGCCGCAAAGATCGAATCTTCTGCCCGACGAAGTTTCTTCCACTAACGACATCTTTAGAAGAAAAGAATTCATACCCAAAGAAAGGCCTGTTTCCGTGGAACCGGCAAGCCAGTCGTATCCTATTGTCTTTCCCCTGAGAGAAGCTCTGAAAGCCAAAGGAGTGCCGTTGGAAGAACAGGCAATTCTCAAATTCATTAATTTCAACTTCCGGGCTTCACCCATCATTTCCGTCAAGTATTTTCTGTCATAGGGCGGTTTCCTGCCGTGCCTTGAATACGATTTAAAAACCATATTCGATAGAATATCTAAATCGCAGTCTTCTTCGATTCTTTGAACCGCGCTTTCAGCCTTGCGGATCTGTTTGAGCTCTTCCCTTTCAATGTAATCTGTTTTCCATGCGGGCTCGGCGATGTAGGTATACAGGGTTTCGGCCTTAAAACCATTCCAGATAAAAGGCCTTACATCAGGGATTTCAGGGGAGACAAGAATAACAGCCCTGCGGGGAAGGACTCCTGACATCTCCTTCGCGAGGGAAAGCATGTGCCTTTCGAAGCTCTTCCCTTTATTTGTTTTTTCGATTTTCGATATGCAGGAATACGAAAAAGCTGGGACAGGAAGGATTTTCCCTCTTTTGGAAAACGTATAGAAATATATTCTGACTTTGTCCGTTTCGGCTTTATAAAAGCGGGTTTTAGCGCCGGTCAATACCGCGGCTTTTTCTATGAGCCCTGGATTAAATATTCCCTCTCCGAAAAACTCTTTAGAAATAATTGAAAAGATGTCAACTTTCATTATAAATACAATTATAATTGATGCTTATGAATCTGAAAACGCTTCTTAATCATATATTCATATATTCTGCTGGCGCGGTATTTTACCAGTTAATCAATTTAACTGCGACGAAAACCTACACAAATGTCTTCACGGTGGAAGAATTCGGCAGAATATCCTACATTCTCACTTTCACAGCGCTTGCCTCGACCGCTCTCAGTGGAATTCAGATTTCCAGCGCTCTCGGCCGTTTTTACACGGACAAAAAGTTTTTTGATCACAAGAAAACAATTTTTTCCACCAGTTTCTTTTTGCTCGTTATTTTCTCCGCTCTGACTTTTTCGGCTTCCGGTTTAATTTCTTATCCCTTCAGAACGATGCTTTTTCCCAAAATATCGAGCACATTAGCGATTATGCTCGTTTTCGTATACTGTTTCGTCAGCACCCAGGAAAAATTTCTCACGCTTTTTTTCAAGTGGGACCTAAAACCGAATATTTACATTATCTTTTATAACCTTTCCCCTCTTTTTTCTCTTTTCCTCGTCGTTATTCTTTCATCTGTTATGAAAAATTCATTAAACGGTTTTATGTCAGGGATCACAGCAGGTTCAGTTATAATAGGGCTGATGCTTCTGTTTCTCCTGAGAAAAAACCTGTCGCCGAATTTCGATTCGGCGTGGGCAAGAAAAGTGGCTCTCTTTTCACTTCCTCTGATACCCTATACAAGCACTCTTCTCGTCCTGACGTTTGCCGATAGATTTCTCATCAGGTTTTTCATCGGGTATGAAGCAGTAGCAGTTTACTCCATTGGCGCTAAAATATCGGCTGTTATATCAGCCGTTTCTGCGGGTTTCAGAAACGCGTGGGGTCCTTATTTCTACACGACGTATTCAGACGCCAATTCAGGTAAAGATTTCGCCAAAGTTTTCGACTTGTTCAACTTCTTCGCGGTAGGGACTATGCTCATAATAACTCTTTTTTCAAGACAGTTCATAATCCTCATATCTTCCGGAAAATACCTGAGCGCCGTTCCGATTGTTCCATTCCTCGTTGTCAGCAATATAGTTTTCAATCTCCAGTATTTTTTGCTCGGCATTTACATAAAAAACAGGACTATAATTTTGACTTATTCGGCTCTGGCAGGTATAGCCGTCAATATACTGCTCGATATTTTTCTCATTCCGCGGTTCAACATACTCGGCGCGGCTTTCGCCACTATGGTTTCTTTCACTTTAATGTTTTTAATAAATTTATTTTTGTCACAAAAACTTCATCCGATCCCCTACAGAATCAAATTCAATCTTTTATCTTTTTCTCCGTGGATTATTTTCTGCCTTGTATGGAATCATGCTTTTTCTCAGGTCATAGGTTCGATTCCCGGAAAAGCCGCCCTCATAGTTTTATATCTCCTGATAAACAACTTGATAGGAACTTTCAGTTTCCGTCAAGCTTATCAAAAATTAACTTTATATTTTAGGCGTTGAAAAGCTGAATTCCGGCAGGCGAGGCGCTGAAATATTCCGGAACAGCGCTCGAAAGATCGAGCTCTTTCGTCAGGGGATCTTCCCATAATTCAATGAGCAGCGGAGAGATGACCTCTGCTTTATTTGAATCCGTTGTTTTTATTAAGCGAGCACTGCCGTAAAACAAATTTTTAACTTTATCTCGTCCTTCGCCCACGAGGAGAAATTCTTCACCGGGAATATACTCGCCGATTTCCTGCTCGCTGAGGGCGAGAGTCAAAAATACTGGTTTCAGCTCTTTTTCATATGCCCTGAACAGCCCGCAGTAATATCGTCCGTTTTTGGCGTCTCTGACCGAAAATATTTGTTTAGAATGTTGTCTGTATTTCCAGGCAATTGCATATAAGGCATTGACGCCTTTCAGTTTTGCACAGGAAACCTTTGAAAGCCCTTTGGCAAAAGCCATGCCCACACGCAATCCCGTAAAAGACCCGGGTCCGGTGACAACGGCGATTTTCTTTACTTCTTTGGGTTCGGCGGAAAGAGTTCCAAGAGCGTCTTTGAAGACAGCGACGATATCCTCTCCCGCGGGTTTCCCGGGGAAAGAAGATATTTCAGTTTTTTCACCTTTATCCGTTTCAAGATAAAGAGAAATGCCTAAAGATGAAGTGTCAATTCCGAGAAAAATCAAGGTTTTTATCTCTCAAGATTCGCAGTTTGACGTTTCTTCCGCCGGATTTAACAAAATCAATGTGCATTTCCCACCTGGGCATAGGCAGAAAACACTCATCTATTTTATCCGCCCATTCGATGAGTTTTAGGCTCTCAGATGCGACAATATCATCCCACCCCAAAAAATAAAGGTCTTCCGGAGTCTCAAGCCTGTAAAGATCGACGTGATAAATTCCGAAATCTCCCGAATAATGATTGACGAACGCGAAAGAAGGGCTTGTCACTTTTTCCCGAACATTAAAAAAACCGCAAATGGTCTGAACTGTGAAAGTTTTACCCGCCCCGAGCTCTCCGTAAAGGGCTACAAAGTCACCCCGCGAAAAAAAAGGGCAGCAATTTTCTATCTCTATTTTCATTGAATGCGGGTCAGGTGCGAAAAAATCGCGTTCAGGCAGAAGCAACGGCAATACCTTCCAAAACGAGGTAAGGGAAGTATTCTCCTTTTTCTATCCAGGATTTTATTATCTCTCCGGCTCCTCCAGTCAAAACAATTCCGGGGACGGAGCCGGTATCGTCGCATATCTTTTTAATGGCGGTCTCTATAGCGCCTTTTACAGAAAGAAAAATTCCCGTTGTCACGCACTGCTGAGTCGTGGAAGCGGCCGGCAGTTTTATTTCGATTTTTTTCCAATCAACCTTACCTATCCCCGGGCAGGCGGAAAGAGACTCGGCTGTCATTTGTATTCCCGGAAGAATGAATCCTCCCCTGAATATTCCGTCTCTGTCAACGTAGTTAAAGGTTATCGCGCTTCCGCCGTCTATGAGGACAAACGGCGGCTGTTTCCTTACCATCGCCCCTATTATGCCGAGTATTCTGTCGAGCCCCACCTTTTCCGGATCAGGACCTTCTATAGGAACATTTCTGATGATTTTTCTATCAAGAACCTGAATATCATCGGTTTTAATGTATTCTGACAAAAGTCTTATCCATTGAAAAGTCTTTTCCGGGACTACGGATGAAATCGCTATGCTCTCAAACCCTTCAGGCAAAGGGGGTATGCTCTTAGGTATCTGAGTAAAATTCCTGCAGAGCTTTACCCTGGGCGGCGTTCCCGTAAGAAGCGCGAGTTTATGATTGCTGTTTCCTATGTCAAGCGCGATAAGGTTCAATTTTCCCCTTCATGTCTTACCACCCAAACAGGAATGTTTACTTCCGTCTCGGAATGAAGGATTATTTTCACCGAATGACTCCCGAGTTTTTTTATGTGTTCATTCATGAATACATTGTGCCTGTCTATGACTATCCCGTGCTGTTCTTCAAGGAGTCTCGCCACGTCTCTCTCAGTTACCGAACCGTAAAGTTTTTCAAGCGCAGAGGCTTTGGCTTTGACGGTAATGCTCTTCCCCTCTAAAAGCTTGGCGATTTCTTCAGCTTCGCTCTTGCCTTTCATAGCTTTTTGGAGCCTCTGTTTTCTGATGCTTTCAACCATCTTCAGCGCTCCGGGCGTCGCCGGCACAGCGAGTTTTTTAGGCAAAAGATAGTTTCTCGCGTAGCCTTTTTTCACGTTGACCGTGTCGCCGGTTTTGCCGAGTTTATCAACTATATCTGTCAATACGACTTTCAAGTATCCTCCTCACCTGTAATACTCTATGACGCTCGGCATCAAACCGGAATTTTTACACGTCTTAATTGCTTTGCTGACTTTTCTCTGATGAAGCGAACAAAGGCCTGTAATCCTGCGCGGCAGGATTTTTCCGCTCTCCATTATGAAATTTTCAAGTTTTTCGACTTCTTTATAGTCGATAGTGTCAATTTTTTCTTTGCACAACTGGCATACTTTCATTTAATGCAACCTCCACGTTAAAACGGTATATCGTCATCTTCATTCTGAACCGGGCCGTTGTATGAATACTCTGAACTGTCCTGCGTCTGTCCCTCGTAAGGTGCGGCGGCGTAAAGGAGAGGATATATCCTGTTCGCCGTCACGTCAAAAGCTTTGATGTTTTCTTTTTCCGGTGTGTTGTATTTATACCCTCTCAGTTTGCCCTCCACTATTACGGGGGATCCTTTCTGCAGATTGGTTTGAACTTTTTCGGCGAGAAAATCGAACGCCGTCACCTTGATGAAAAAAGTTTCCGGATCAGCCCATCCGTCACCCGATTTTGCTTTTTTCGGCATACTGACGGCTATTGAAAACGACGCGAATTGTTTTCCGCTCTGAGTGAATTTGACCTCCGGATCGGACGCCACTCTGCCTGAAAGAACGAGTAAGTTAATGTTTGGAACCCTTATTTTTCCGTCGGGCATTTTTAACTCTCTTTCGGCTCTTCGCTGTCTTTCATTCTGACGACGAAATGCCTTAATATTTCCGGTTTCATGTTCAGATACTTTTTATAACTTTCTATAAAAGCCGGAGAAGACTTGAAATAATTAAACACATAATTCCCGGGGACTTTTCTGTTATTTTTCATTATCAATTCTCTTTTTCCGGCTTCTTTAAGAAGAACAAGTTCCCCTTTATTCGCTACAATATAGTCCGTGATTTCGGTAAGAGTTTCTTTGATTTTTTCTTCCCCCGATCTCGCGTCGAGAATCAGAAGGTTTTCGTATTTATTCATTTTCAGTCATCCTCCTTTGAAAAGTCTTGTCTGTTATATTTATTCATGGCGTAATCAATTCCCATGGCCGCCCAGTCTTTCAATGCACAGACCGATTTGTCGAGAACTTTTGTCAAAATCTCCATCTGTTCCGCGTCAAAAGGGCTAAGCACAAATTCCGCGGGATCAACCTCTTCCGGGAGAGGGCCAATGCCTAAACGAAGACGCTGATAGTTTCTTCCGGCGTATTTTTCCAGAGAAGAAAATCCTTTGTGGCCGCCATTGCTTCCCGATCTTCTAAATCTCAAGCAACCTAATTTCAGCCCGAAATCATCTGCCACAAACAGAGACTGTTCGACTTTTCCGGCGTCGAGTCCGAGAGCAGGAATTACATCACCGCAGTTATTCATGAATGTTTTCGGTTTGATGAGGCTGAGCTCTTGACCGTTCAGGCTCATTTCAAAGTTGTCATAAAGCCTTGACTTCTGCCATTTTCCTTCGGATTCCGAAGCCATTTTCTCTACAGCCAAAATTCCCGCGTTGTGTCTTGTCAATTTATACTTCTTTCCGGGATTCCCAAGTCCGATGATGTATAATCTCATTCCTCTTTAGTTTCACTCGTTTCCGTTTCGCCTTCCGTGGGTTCGGCCGCGGGTTTCTCTTCTCCGGCTTTCACGGCTTTTGGCACAATAACAGCCGCGACAAGCTGGTGAGAATCGTTAAGGCATTTTACTTCCCCGAAATCAATGTCGCTGACGTGAATTTTCTGACCCAGTTTCAATGAACTGACATCAATCTGTATGTGCTCGGGAAGTTTCGAAGGCACTGCTTCTACGAGAAGCTCTCTTGCCGTTATCTCGAGTATCCCGCCTGATTTAACTCCCTCCGGTGTTCCCACTGTTAAAACAGGAATCGGCACTTTCAACGTCTCTCCGGCATGGACAAGCTGAAAGTCGAGATGAAGAAGTTTGTCGGTTAAAGGGTCTTTCTGAAATTCTTTAATCACAACTAGAAATGGTTCTCCTCCGTCGTATCTCAGGTCTATAAGAGCGGGTTCACCTCTGAGTTTTTTCATCACCGGGACAATTTTGTCTCTGTGAATGATGAAATTCCTGTTTTCTTCCTTGTGCCCGTATATGACTCCGGGTATGAAACCTTCTTTTCTCTGCGCTCTGGCGCAGTTCTTGCCCGACCAATCTCTTTTTTCCACTTCAAGGCTGATTTTATGCATATCTGTCTCCTTTTTTTATTTTTAAAGAAAAAGCGAACTCAGCGAAGCCTCCTCGTGGATTCTGAGGATAGCCTCTCCGATTATTGAAGATACTGAAATCTCTCTGAAAAAACTTCTCATTTTGTCTTTTTGGACCGGAATAGTGTCGGAATATACAAACTGTTCTATAGGAAGCTTTTCCATTTTCTCCACGGAATCCCTCGAAAGAAGAGGATGCGCGCAATAAACGAATATCTTTTTCGCGCCGTTTTCCACAACCGTCTTGACCGCGTTTTCGATTGTCTTGCCGGTGTCAACAATATCGTCAACTATCAAAACATTTTTGCTGTCGACTTCCCCTATGATATTGAATTTCTCTCCAATCCCGGATTTACCCCTTTTGTCTATGGCGGCGAGAGGAAGATCACCGAGCTGTTTTGCGAAAAATCTCGCCTTCGATATTCTTCCGAGATTCGGAGACAAAACGGCGAGATCGTCTATTTTCATATCAGAAAAATAATTAACGGCGTTATATGAGCTGTAGAGATGGTCAAAAGGAATGTTGAAAAAGCCCGGAATCTGCTCGGTGTGAAGGTCTATCGTCACTATTCTGTCTGCACCGGCTTTTGATATCACATCCGCCATCAGTTTGGCTGAAATAGGCACCCTGGGTTCGTCTTTTTTGTCCTGTCTCGAATAACCGAAATAGGGAATAATAGCCGTTATCCTTCTCGAAGAAGCTCTCCTCGCTGCGTCTATTAGCAAAAGAAGTTCAACAATGTTTTCAGCCGGAGGAAAAGTTGATTGGACGATGAACACATCATCTCCCCTAATGCTTTCCAGTATCCTCACCCTGACTTCTCCGTCAGGGTATCTCTCGACCCGCGCTCTGCAGGAGTCAGTTTTGAGATATGCGCAGATTCTCTCCGCCAATATCACATTGCTGTTTCCGCTCAATATCCTCATATATCACCTTTTTCTGACTGGGGCGGGTGGATTCGAACCACCGAATGCGGGAACCAAAATCCCGTGTCTTTCCGCTTGACGACGCCCCATCATATTCGGAGGTCCTCCAGCGAATTCCAGCGTTCGCTCGGCCCTGCCGAAAAAATTTTTGTTCTTTCTCCTTTCATACATTTTTTAATACGAGAAACCGCTTCCTCGGCTAATCGTTTTTTAACAAAAAAACCAAAAACAGAAGAGCCTGATCCGGACAACATAGAAAACTCTGCGCCCGCATCGAGAAGCGAATCCCTGTAATATTTCAATTTAGAGTGACTTTTGAAAACAAAAGCCTCGAAATCATTGTAAAACTTATCGTTTTTATACTGAAAAATCATTCTTTTATACTTTTCACGTCCAGATGTCAAGTCATAAGATTCATAAGCTTGTTTCGTTGAAACTCTTATTTCCGGAATGAGGACAACAAATACTCCCTTAATAGAAAAATCTCTAAAAGACAAGGCTTCTCCTCTTCCGGAGGCTTTAGCGTTGCCGCCTTTGAGAAAAAAAGGGACATCGCTTCCAAGTTCAAGGGCTGTCTCCCCCAACTCTTTTTCCGAAACTTTGTTCTCCGAAAGAGAACACGCGTAGAGTAATGTCACGGCAGCATTCGAAGATCCGGCTCCGAGTCCGGTTCCCGCAGGGATTTTTTTTTCGAGAAAGATTTTCAGAGGCGGGATTCCGTCAATTTTTTCTCTGGCTTTTTTCAATGCCTTGATTACCAGGTTTTCCTCTCCTGAAGGAACAGCCTCTCCGCTCAATAACAGCTCATCGTATTTTCCCTCTTTTTTGAAACAAATCCTGTCTCCGTAGTCGAGCGACTGAAAAACCGTTTCTATCTCGTGATATCCGTCATCTCTTTTACTTTTTATGCCGAGGCATAGATTCACTTTTACAGGGCAGATAAAGCTTTCGGCTGTCATTTAATTCAGGAAATCCGGCCGTGTGCGGCAGAAGTCATTTCTTTCAATACGGAAATGTCTTTCTCAAGAGCAGTCCCGATTACGATTATATCCGCGCCGGCAATCCTTTTTTCTTCAACTTCGCGGGGTTTTGTTATGCCGCCTCCGGCGATGACTGCACCAGTGCAGTTTTGTCCCGCACAAGAGATGAATTCGCGTGGAACGGATTCAACAGCGCCGCTGCCAGCTTCAAGATAGACATTTTTCATCCCCATGCATTCCGCCGCCATGACGTGAGCGGCGAGAATGTCAATTTTGTCTCGCGGGATAGGATTGGTATTGCTGACAAATTCCACAGCTGTCCTTTTGCCGGATTCTATCAGAAGATACGCGACTGGGACGCTCTCAAGTCCATATCTCCGGACTAAAACCGCATTCTCGAGCTGTTCTTCTATCAGCCACCTCGGATTCCTGCCGGAAAGAAGCGTAAGAAATAAAACCGCGTCCGCTTCAGGGATTATAAATTTTGAACTTCCCGGAAAAATTATAACCGGGAGTCCGGCTGATTTTTTCAGCTCTACCGTGAACTTTCTCAGAGAATCGCTGAAAAGAGTAGAGCCTCCGACTAAAACCGCATCACATCCTGAATCGGCTATGTTTTCGCTGATTCGCGGCAGTTCATTTGAACCGATTTTGTCGGGGTCTAGCAGAGGAAAAAGCAGAGAGTGTTTTCCTCTTTTTATTTTATCTGTCAGTCCATTCCATGTCTTCATCTTTTTCCTCTTCGGCTATTTTAACGGCTTTTCGGGCAGTTTCGAACGAAAAACCCCTGTTCACTAGTATTGAAATCAAATTTTTCTTTTTTTTCTTCACTCCGGCTAATTTTAAGGCAAGGAACAATTCATCTCTTGAAGACGCTCTGGCAGAATAGATCTTCACGAGTTCATCTCTTATTCCTCTTTCCCTCATTTTTCTTTCCACATAAAAGGCTCCGGCAGGCTTGTTTTCGGTGTATTTTTTCAAGAGCGCTTCTGCGATGGATTCTTCGTCGAGAAGACCTTTTTGGGATAAAAATTTCAGTGTTTTTCTGACTGCAATATTCGAGAACTTCCGCGCCGTCAGCTTTCTCTCGATTTCTTTAGACGTCAGGTCACCATAGGATAAAAAGACGTATGCTTTGTCAATCGCCCTCAAAACTTCGTCTTTCGTAGTTAAAAAAAACAAATCTCTTTCTGAAAGATATGCTCCCTCTTTCCATTTCGTGAATAAAACATCTGTTGAAAATTCCCTTTTGTCGTCAAGCTTGATTTTCCAGTCTTTTTTTCCCTGATATACTCTTTCAATTCTAATCAGAAGCTGAATTTTCATCTTCTCCGTTTTTAGCCACGGGCAGGCCGAGGGCTTTTCTAATCTCGGCTTCGAGTATATCGGATACTTCAGGATGTTCCTTCAGATACTGTCTTGCGTTTTCTTTCCCCTGACCTATGTTTTCATCCCCATAAGAATACCATGTTCCTGATCTCTTCATCAAATTCAGCTCCAGCGCTTTGTCAATTATCTCTCCGTGCTTGGATATGCCTTCGTTGAAAAGAATTTCAAAATATGCTTCTCTGAAAGGAGGGGCAACTTTATTCTTGACTACTTTTACTAATGTCTCGTTCCCGACAGCCTGATCGCCGACTTTCAAAGTTCCGATTCTCTTTATTTCGAGCCTGCAGGAAGAATGAAATTTCAACGCGAGTCCGCCGGGAGTCGTCGTGGGATTGCCCATCATTATGCCGATTTTGTATCGGACCTGATTTATGAACACCGCCGCCGTTCCGCTTCTGGAGACGCCTCCTGTAAGTTTTCTCATGGCTTTCGACATCAGCCTCGCCTGAAGTCCGATCTGGGCATCTCCCATCTCTCCGTTTAACTCATCCGAAGGGACAAGGGCTGCGACTGAATCAACAACGAGAATATCGAGCCCGCCGGAACGGACCAGCAGATCAGATATTTCGAGCGCCTGTTCGCCGGTGTCGGGTTGAGAGACTATCAGTTCATCGATGTTCACGCCGAGTTTTGAGGCGTAAGCAGGGTCGAGAGCGTGTTCGGCGTCTATATACGCCGCTTTACCTCCAGCTTTCTGGGCATTCGCGACAATGTGAAGCGCGAGGGTTGTCTTCCCCGAGGCTTCCTGTCCGAAGATTTCAGTTATCCTGCCCCTCGGAATTCCCCCTACTCCGAGGGCGGCGTCGAGAGAAAGAGATCCCGTTGATATAGCCGGAATTTCAACTTTTACGTCGTCTCCGAGTCTCATGATGGATCCTTTTCCAAACTGCTTTTCAATTATTTTCATCGCGCTGTCTATAGCCTTGTCTTTATTCTGTTCAATCTCGCGGCCGATCATTTCTTTTCCATGTGATTTAGCCATTTTTTTCTCCTTTCAGGGGAAAGTTTTCGAGAGAGGTGTAATAGGCTCCCTCCGGCGTAAGTTCACTTTTATACAACTTAAAATATCTCACTTCGAAATCCGGGGTTAAAGGAACAGCGGTTTTGGCAGGGATAGGAACTTTTTTGAAACGGACAAGAGTGACGTGAGGAAAATATTCCCTCTTCTCTTTTTCAAAACCGAATCCAGAGAGTTCTTCTTCGAGCCTGCGGCAGACAAGTGAAAACATTTTGTCTACTTGTTCGGCTTGGACACACCCTACTCTGCCTCCCAAAATCCTGTAATCTCCTATTTTCGCAGTGAAAGGCAAAATTCCTGAAGAAGCTTTTTCGGCTCTCTCGCGCAGTCCGGCAAGCTTCTTTTCAGAGACTTCGCCTAAAAATTTCAGCGTGACATGAATGTTTTCAGCGGGAACAATTTTCGAGGATGAATCCATGAAATTATCTGTGCTGAATTTCCAAAGGACCCTTCGTATTTCTTCGGGCAAATCGAAGGCGAAAAAAAGTCTCATCTACATCATTGCCGTTTCGCCGTCACGCAGTAAAGTCTTCCCATCCTCTGTCCGAGGTGCTCTGTATTCCCCTGAGCCTGAGTTTGAATTCGTCCGGGTTGCTGACGTTTTCTATAGCGTCCTCGTAAGAGACAATGCCTTTCTCGTAAAAATTCATTATCGACTGGTCGAAGCTCTGCATCTGATACTGCGAGCCTTCGACTATTGCCTGGGGGATTTTAAGCGTTTCAAGGGGGTCGAGGATGTATTCCCGAATCGTCGGCGTGTTTATCATAACTTCCGACGCCGGAACCCTTCCCCTTCCGTCCGCTCTCGGTATCAGCCTCAGGGAAATTACCGCGACAAGCGTCGTTGATAGAAGGACTCTTATGTGCTGCTGCTGATGAGGCGGATAAAAAGAAATTACTCTGTTTATTGTTTCAGCTGCGTTGAGCGTGTGCAGAGTTGACATCACGAGGTGACCTGTGTCCGCGGCTTTTAAAGCAGTATCAATAGTGTCCATGTCTCTTATTTCTCCCACGAGAATTGTGTCTGGGTCCTGCCTCATCGCCTGCCTGAGAGCGAGCGAGAATGAATTAGTGTCCGTGCCGATTTCCCTTTGGCTTATTACGCTTTTTTTGTCAGTGAACAGAAACTCTATCGGGTCTTCTATGGTGATGATGTTTTTAGAGACGTGCTCGTTGATGTAATCTATCATTGCCGCTAGAGTTGTTGACTTACCGCTTCCGGTTGTTCCAGTGCACAGGATCATGCCTCTTGGTTTCATGCAGAGGTCTTTGAGGACCATGGGCAAATTCAGCTCTTCAAGCGGCCTGACATGCATAGGAATAGTTCTTAAAGCGAGCGCTATGCTAGATCTCTGCAGGTAAGCGTTCACCCTGAACCTCGCAAGGCCGGGAACGCCGACACCGAAGTCCAGTTCCTTGTCTCTTGCGAATTTCTTCTGCTGTTCGGGAGTCATAAGCTGGACTATGACTGTTTTGAGCTCTTCGGGAGACAGCGGCGGATGTTTCATCAGGTTCAGTTTGCCTGAAATTCTTAGGATTGGCGGGCTTCCGGCCTTTAGATGAAGGTCAGACGCTTCTTTTTCGACCATCTGTTTCAAAACTGCTTTGAGATTCATATATGTCTCCTCACTTGAATACCTCAGGATCCAGTATCACTGTCAACAGCACGAAAACACTGTATAAAAACAAATTCAAAAGAAAAGGCCTGTCTGAATAAATGACTTTTTCCGGCACCTCTCCTTCCTTTTGAAGATGAACCACGAAAAGATATCTAAATATACCATATATCACAAAAATAGTCGAATAAGGCAGTAAAATCGCTCCTTTTTTTTCAGCCGTGTAAATCGCGTATGTGACAATCGTCGAAGAGGCGACGACAATTATCATCTGGTCAAGCAGTTCTTTGGTGTAATGCTTGAGCACTTTTCTGTGAGTTTCATTTCTGTCCAAAAAAAGTTCCTGTCTTCTTTTGACAAGTGCGAGAAAAAGAGAAAGAAGAAGGACGGTAATCAAAAACCAGGAAGAAATCGGGACATCTATTGCAAAAGCTCCGCCGACAGCTCTCGCCACGAAACCCAGAGCTATTATCATGACGTCGAGAATAACCACGTTTTTTAACCAAAGTGAATATGAAAGCGTCATAAGAACGTAAAAAAGGATCGTGGCGGGAAACCTGAAAAAGTTTCCGTCCGCCCCTTTCGTAAACACAAACCACGGAATTTGAGTCAGAAAGAGAAAAACCGCCGCGAAGAAAAAAGCGGGAAGCGATTTAATTTTACCTGAAGCGAGCGGCCTTTTGGCTTTCTCGGGGTGCAGTCTGTCGCGTTTAATGTCTATGATGTCGTTTATTACGTAAACAAAACCTGAAGCGCCGATAAAACTCAAAAAAGCGCAAAATGAAAGAACAAGAGAATTAATATCAGTGAACTTTCTGGCAAAAATAAGAGCGGCGAATACAAAAACATTTTTTATCCACTGCTTTGGCCTTGTTTCCTCAATAAGAGCAAAAAAACCGTTCATATATTCCTTTCCTGCGGAACGTCCATGTCGGTTCGTCGCCGCCGAGGTCGTCAATGTTCTTTATGCTCCAGACGCCTGAGATGTCAGGAACCAGAGTTATCAACAACAGTCCGGAAGCCGGAGAATCGGCGTAGAATTCGTAATTATAGTAAAACAGAGCCAAAGAATCAGTCGAATCCCTCTGAACAGGAGTCAGAATCAAAAGAGGCGTAGATACTTTAGAAAAAACTATTTCCATGTATTCTTTCTCTTTCTGCTTGCCCCAGTTTTCGAAAAGCCCGGCACTGCCGAAAGTATCCGGATAATAAGGGATAAAGGAAAAACCTCCGTCGAGACACCTTGAATAGTTGGCAGAGCTTTTTTTCTCCACGCTCTTTGAAAAATTGGCAACGGCTATACCGGGGGAAAACGGCTCTATCCAGAAATCGGAACCCGCGGGAGATTCTGCTTCTCTCGGTGAAAAAAGAGTGCATGAAAAAACAGCCGTTAAAACCAGAATATAAGGTAAAGATTTGCTTCCCATTGATCTTCACTTTTTTTATCCATTATTCTGCGAAGTTCAAGCACTGCCTGTCCTTTCGGCCCGGAATATTCCATTCCCAAACCCGCGTATCCTTTCATTGCGTAAGATTCGACGCCCGTCAATTCTTCCCCGTTGGCGTGGAAAGAGGTTTTTTCCTCGATTCCTCCGTATGGTTTGACGACCCCCCCGGGAATCCTCATTTTCACCCCGGCCATCGCGTCAAAAGAACGCAGATGTCTGTTTCTCAAAAAATACCATTTCCCGCCGACGTTTTCATCCGTTTTTTTATACCCCCCTCTGTCCTGCATCGCATATATGCCGTTCAGCAGAATTGAGAATCCGTCTGCGACATCGGCTGTTATTTCGATTTTGTTTTCGTATTTTCTGAAAATGACATTTCTGTCACTCGCGAAAACGAAAAAAGTGTAATCGGTTTTAATCGTCGAGATTTGTCTTAAAGTCAGAAAATCGAAAGGTTTGAGAAAAGCACCGGCTGAAAGACTGTATGTCCTGTGCACGGTATTACTCTCGGAATAATTTTCTGAAATATATACAGTGCTGTTTTCCCTGTATAAAAACGAACAGTCGGCGTAAATTCCGCGATTTAAGTCCGCGGATAAATTCAGCCCCGCCCCTCTGTCTGAGACGTCGTAATCGCCGTATGATTCCCCCCCGTTCTGAAAAAAACGGTAAATGGACATGTATCCGTTTGCGCCCGCAGAAAATATTTGATTTCCCCACCGGGTTTCGAAAAGCAGTTTTGAAGTCACAATATCTTCTTCTCCGACGGCTCTCTTTGAATGGACTCCATAGCCCTGAGAAAAATCCAGCCTAAAAGATGCATGCCTCAGGTATAAATCAAAAAAACATCCGCCTTCGGCGAAAAAATCTTCATTTGAAAAAAAATCACTCTCCGGGTATTTTTTGGCCAGATATCTTGTTTTCCAATATGATTCGGCGAAAAAACCGCTGTGTCTGAAAAAATTCCATCTACCGTCCGCGGTAAATTCGTATCTGTTGAACCTCGTCCTTCCTCCCGTAGATGGATATGATTCAAAGTCCGCCCTGCCGGAGAAATGGTTCTGTATTTCCTTAATATTGAATGACGCTTCAGTCCTCGCGGTGTATCTCTTTGTAAGTTTCTTTACCTCGGCGGCAAGACCAGCCCTGACATCAGCGAAAAAAAAACTTCTGACGACTTCCAAATCGACTGCGGCTCCGGGATTTTCCACTCTCGCTAAAGTGTCGGTTCTCCTCGTGTAGATTTCTAAAGTAGGAGTTAATGAAGCATAGATCATCGTGTTTCCGGCTCTTATTTCCTTCCCCGCGGTCAGTGCAATACTCTGGGTCCGGGTTTCGCTGGAAAAATTTTCGACTCTCGAAAAATCTGCGAGAAACCTGAAATAGCTGTTTTTATATCTCGAAAGAAGAGAAAAATCCGTTTTCTCGTCTATCATTCCGGAGACGAGGTTTTTCTTTCCGCTCCATCCCGCTTCAGGGTAAAAATTAAATCCTCCTATGCCGAAAGAATTTCTGAGATAGAGATTTGAAGACAGTATCCTGTTCCTGTAAACGACAGAAGATTCGGTGTTGAAAGACAATGCGAGAAGGGAAATAAGCAAAATCATTTCCGCTTTATCCTTTCGCTTATCAATACAAATTCACCGGGGCTGAGTTCCTGTGCCCTTCTGCGCAATAATTCCTGTAATCCTTCAATACCCTCTATATCGTAAAAACCTTTAAGGTTGTTAAAAAGGATTTTTCGCCTCTGCCTGAAAGAGCATTTGACAAGGGACTCAAATTCTTTTTCTGAAAACTTTCCGGTGCAGGCGCAGTTTTTCTTGAATGTTATCCTCACTGTTGCTGAATCAACACCGGGTTTGGGGTAAAAGCAATCCGGACTCTGGCGCGCTACAATTTTCGATTCCGAACAATAACCGAACAAAACCGAAAGTATTCCGTAATCGGGTGAAGACGGCGAAGCAGTCAGTTTCTCCGCGACTTCCCTCTGCAGCGTGAAAACACATGCACGGAGTTTGTCTTTCAACTCAAAAGTCCTCCTCAAAATCCTCTTGCTCACGTAGTAAGGGAGGTTGCCGATAAATACAGCCTTTTTTTCCGTTATACCGAATATTTCTTTGGGCTCTAATTTGAGGAAATCACCAGATATCACTTTCGCTCTGCCGCCGAAAACCTTCTCAAGGTAGGACGCGAGATCAGCGTCCTTTTCGATGAGGATTAGGTCATTCTTCCTTTCAGCCAGAAAAAAAGACAAGGCGCCTGTTCCCGGACCGATTTCTACGATCACGAAGTCTTCCTCAAAGGGGACAGCCGAACATATTTTTTTCGCCATGTTTTTATCCATAAGAAAATTCTGACCCATAGATTTTTTCGGCTTTATGCCGAAAGAAGAAAGTTTTTTGACTAAATCCACCGGTTTCAATTCAGGCTGAAAAGCCGGTTTACGTTTGACTCCGCTTCAGCCGCCACGCTCTCTTCTTCTCTATCAAGTGCAGTCGAGATAAATTCGAGAATTTTTTTCAGATAAGAAGGTTCGTTTACCCTTCCGCGGAAGGGAACCGGAGAAAGATAAGGGCAGTCCGTTTCAAGAACCGCGTTTTCCATTCCCGTCCTCCTGAGCAAGTCAGCTCTGTCGGAATTTTTGAAAGTCAATATGCCGTTGAAAGACAAAAAATATCCTCTGTCGAGGCATTTCTTCGCCTGGTCGAAATTTCCTTCAAAGGAATGCAGTAAAACTTTTATTTCTTTGAAAGAGCCGAGAACATCCATCACTTTGTCCATTGCCTTTCTCGAATGAACAACGACCGGCAGGTCTGCGGCAAGGGCAAATTCCAGATGACTCTCAAAAACCTTTATCTGGTCCCTCACTTCGGAAAATCCGTAATACAAATCAATTCCAGTTTCGCCGACTGCCACAAGTTTTTTATCTCCGGTGAATCTTTGTAAAAAACCATCCTTCATATTCCCGTTTTCTCGGACAAAATCACTGGCGCAGTGAGGATGACAGCCTACCGTGAAAAAAAGATTTTCATTGTCTCTCGAAAGCTCTGACGCTTTAACGCTCGACGATTCATCGTATGAAACCACAATTATCTTTTCTACTCCCGCCCGAGAAGCCCTTTTTAAAACATTTTCAATATCCCCTTCAAGTCTCGGATCCTGAAGGTGGGCGTGTGTGTCGGTCAAAGTCACAGCAGTTTTATCCTTCTTATGTTAATTCTCGTCTCTTGAGCGGGTTTTGACAGAAATACAGATATCAACTCGACGTTGAAGCCGGGTTCAAAGTAATTTTCTCCGCTTCTGAATTCCGCAAGAGGCATATCGTGTGTTTCGTAAAAAGTATCAATTGTGAATTCGCCGTAAAATACTCCTTTATCAGTCCTGAGCTGTATCCCGCATTTTGTCTTATTCGACGATTTCGCTTCTATTGATATAAACCTAAACCCGGTCCAGTCCTGGGGCAGAATATTTGACTCTATGTTTGACCATTTTTCATCGGGCAAAGCAGTGAAAATCATCTCCCCGTTCAGACGCCTGAGCTCGGCTTTTCTGCGCGGTTTCCATGCTTTGGTGTAAAATGGAGCCCGGATGTCGTCGAGAACTGGAAACCTCGATATCATTATGTCCCGCCTGATTTTCAGACCAGTCAAATCGTATGCCGCGGCATAGACAAGAATAAGAGAAAAGACCGCGCCGAGAAAAAATCTTTTTCTGCCTTTTATTATTATCAAAGCGCAGAAACTGCCCAGCGCTCCTCTGATGATGTCGTCGATGCCCGCGCTTCTTTCGGGATATGCCATCTGTAAAATTTCAACCGCGCAGGAAGCGGCAACAGGGATGACAAAAGAAAGCAGAATCCTTTTCTTTCCCGGTCTTGTCCCTGCTATCAGAAAAGTCGCCGTCCCCGTCAGAAAAAAATGCATTGTATTGAAAACGGCTCCGAGTTCGACACTGCCGCTCTGGCTCGAAGGCAGAAGAGGAAGCAGGACAAGAACAATGACGAACGCCCATCTTGAAGCATAAAAGATATTTTTATTCAAACTCCTCTTTCCTTTTCATTCCATATCAGTTTGTGAAGCTGAAGTCCGAGCCTGGCATCGAGACCTGACACTAATAGCCATTCGGCGAAATCCGAAAATTTTACCTTTCCGAAAACAGGTGAAAAAAGGAGGTTTGCTTTATTTTCCAGCTCTCTTTCCTCTATTAACTTTTTAGCAAAATCAAAATCCTCTTTCCCTGCAACGACGAATTTGATGTCGTCAGTTTTTTTTAATTTATCGTAATTTTGAGCGAGCATTTTATCCTTCATGCCGGAGAGGGGAAGTTTAGAGTCCATTACGATATGGGTTTCTTTTCCAAGCATTCCAATATCAATGCTCCCGTTTGTCTCGACCGCGGTTATAAATTTTTTTTCTGCGAGCATGTTCAAAAGCTCTGTCGAGTCCTTTTGAATCAGCGGTTCTCCTCCGGTCAGCAGAACTCTGCGGGTGTTGAAAGAGTTTATTCTGTCGAAAATTTCACCGAGAGGCATTTCTTCGCCTTCATAAAAAGCGTATTCGGTGTCGCACCATGAGCACCTGAGGTTGCATCCGGATGTCCTGACTATGACGAAAGGATAACCTGAAAGTGAAGATTCGCCGAGAATCGTCCTGTATATCTCGCATATCCTAAGCATAAAAAGTGGGGTCATGGACTTCAGCGTTTCTGAACGCCTCTCTTCGAATTTTACAGCTGTCGCATTTTCCGCAAGCTCTGCCTTCTTTCGGGTTGTAGCAGGAGTGGGTAAGAGAAAAATCAACCCCGAGTTTTGTGCCCAAAGAGACTATCTCGGATTTTTTCATAAATAAGAAAGGAGCACTGATTTTCAGTTTTGAATCCCTGAAAAAATAACCCGTTCCAAGATTTACGGTCTTTTCAAGGGACTCGACGAATTCCGGTCTGCAGTCGGGATAACCCGAATAATCCAGGGAGTTGGCTCCGTAGAAAACATAAAAAGCTCCTGAAACCTCCGCCCATGCCGACGCGACTGAAAGAAATATGAGATTTCTCGCGGGGACATAAGTGTTGGGGAGTTTTTTCCCGATTTTGCCGAGGTCATTTTCCGGAACATCAAGGGTTGTATCGGTTAAACTCGATCCCTTAAAACCGCTCAGGTCTATATTAAACAATTTCACATCGCCGCAGCCCAGTGATTCTGAAACTTTTTTTGCCGCCTCGATTTCTATTGAATGCCTTTGGCCGTAGTCGAAAACTATCGGCAGGGCTTTCATTTTTTTTTCTTTTAGGACAAACGCGAGCAGAACGGAAGAATCCAATCCGCCTGAAAGCAATACGACGGCTTTTTTTTCTGTCAAAACCTCATGAACCTCGTCTTCGTGAGAATCCTACAGGAGTTTTGCGTGACGAGGACGTCGTCTTCCAGTCTGCAGCCGCCGAGTTTTGAATGATAGACGCCGGGTTCAATCGTAAAAACCATGCCCGTTTCTATTTTCAGAGGTTTGAATTTTCTCAGCATTTTTTTATCCCTGGGTTTTGCGGCTATTCTTCCCGGGTCATGAACGTCGAGGCCAATGCCGTGGCCGAGAGAATGCGGCATCGCCATCTTTGCTTCTTTTATGACGCGATCGGCCGCTTCGGCTATTTCGTGCGCATAGACACCTGGTTTAATGAGCTTTATCGCCTCGCTTTTTGCTTTTTCTACAGTCTCTACCATTTTTTCCTGTTCTCTTGAAAGCTTACCGAGCGAAAAAGAAACGGTGACGTCGCTTTTATACCCCTGATAAGTCACGCCGAAATCGACAAGAGAGAGTCCATTTTTTGAAAGAATTCCTCTTCCCGCTCGGGGGTGAGTGTGAATAGACCACGACCGGTCGGGATTGGCGACGATAGTTTCGAAAGAAACACCGTCCGCTCCGTAATCGAGGGCTTTTCTTTGGATGAAAAGAGAGATGTCCGACTCTCTGAAATCCGCGTTTTTTTTATTTTTTTTAAGAAAAATTTCCAGGTCTGAAATAATTTTATTTGTTATTCTGCAGGCTTTTTCGATAAGTTGGATTTCACCGGGAGATTTTTGTTTTCTCAGGCCGCTGATGAAATAATCAGCCGACATCTCCGGTTTGTCGAACACGGCAACTTTTGCAGGTTTAACATAGCTTTTCAGGTGCTTGTATTCAAAATAACCGACGGAACTCTGAAGTTCGAGGGTGAAAGAATCGCCGAGATTTTCCTTAAGAACCGAAGACAGGGCTGAGTAATAGGATCCGCCTTTTTTATTCGGATCCACGATCTCTTCGACTTCCGATACTTTTTCAGCCATTATGACGTCCCATGGTATTAGAATCCTTTTACCCGAAGAGAGTATTACGAGCACCGCATCCTCGGGGTGCCCAGAAAAATACCTCAGAGAAGAATCTCTCTTAGATTCGAAATCGTTGATAAGATAAGCGTCGATGTTTTTGCTTTTGAGATGATCACAGAACCTAATCAGTTTTTCTTTTGTGACTGGAACGAATTTTTTCATTTTTTTGTTTCCCCGATTTTCAGATTGTGAATCTTATTCCGACTTTGCCGTAAACTCCGACGTGATTCTCGTCTTCATCGTCGAGAGTGTAGGACGACCCCTGGCCGCCGAGTTCAAGAAAAGCTGATGTCGTCCTTGAAAGAGTGTAATCGAAACCGGTAAAAAGCTGTCCCCCGTAGGCGCTTGACACGTCCCTTCTGTCGTCTTTCATACAGACTCCCATATGAGCTCCGATTCCTACGAAAAACCTCATGGACGTCCTTTCGTTTCCGTATGCCCTCAACAGCAGGTCGAATGAAGGATAAAACCAGGAAAATTTCTTGTCGTCTTGTGCCGTGAGATATATGGCCGGTCTTAAATATAAATTGCCTACAGGAAAGAGCATCTCCGCTCCGAAAGCCGGAGCGTTTTCTATAACACCCGCTGAAAAACCGAGGGTTATCCTTGAAGGCTGTTCCCAGTAATAATCAAGCTCAGGGACCGGTTCGGCAAAACACGCAAGCGGCAGAAAAATCGCCAAAAATAAAATTTTCACTTCGCCCTCCTTTTTTACTGAATATAATATATCAGAAATCCCGCCTGATTCAGAAACTTTTTAAGAGGAAACTTTTAGAGCTAAGAGTTAAGAAGTATTTTTCCTCCGACGATTACTTTCAAGGCGACCATGTTAAAAACGACTCCTTCAAAAGGAGAGTTCGAAGGTTTCCCGCCCAGTTTGTCTCTGTCAACCCTCCAGCTTTTTGTTTTCCACACCGAAACGTCCGCGGGATAACCAGGCAGAATCCGGCCGAGTTTTAAACCGAATCTGTCTGCGGGGCGGGACGTGACGAGCGACACAGCTTTTTCAACTCCGGTCAAAGAAGCTACCTTTCCGAAAATGACACCTCCGAGAGTCTGAAACCCGATGACGCCCTTTGGAACTTTTTCCAGCTCTCTTATTTTTTCCAGACGCGAATGGCCGGCGTGATCGGTAGCTATTATGTCAATAGAGCCGTCAGCGAGCCCTTCCATAATTGCCCTGTTGTCCTTATCCGTCCTCAAAGGAGGGTTCATTACCGCGTCGCCGAGCATTTTTTTCAGCCTCCTGCTCGTGAAATAAATATGATGCGGAGTGGCGTCCGCGCTGACATCGAGCCCTTTTTTCTTTGCTCTTCTTATCAATCCGACTGAAGATGCGGAAGATATATGCGTAAAATGTATTTTACCGCCGAAAGCTTCTATCGAGCCGAGGTTTCCGGCTACGCACCTGCTCTCGCTTTCGGGGTCGATACCCTTAACTGAAAAATACTTTGACCAGTATCCGTCGAGAACGACTCCTTCGCCGGCAGTCTTTTCGTCTTCAGGATGCTGTATGAGGATACATCCCGACGCGGTTATTCTCTCTACTGCTTCATTAAAAATAGAATCTCTCACAGGCATTCCGTCGTCGCTGAAAGCCCTCACTCCTTCTTTTGCCATTTCTTCTATCGGGGTCAATTTTTTTCCCTTAAGCCCTTTGGACACTGCCCCGACGGGATAGACTCTGCACAGGGCTTTCTCGGAAATAATTTTTTTCAGAGCCCTGACTTTTTTCACCGAATCTGTAACAGGGTCGGTGTTGGGCATGGCAAAAACCGTTGTTATGCCGCCGCAAACTGCCGTTCTCGTCGCGGAGTTTATATCATCCTTGTGAGTGAAACCCGGTTCACGCAAATGTGCGTGTATGTCAATAAATCCGGGCGTTACAGCACAGCCCTCGACATCCATAACAATGTCCCCTTTTCCTTCGCCTGAAGGTAGTATGTCCGCGATTATGTCTTCGCGGATGACAAGATCAGACAGGAAACCGTCAAAAGGAGGGTTCGGTATTAAGAATCCGTTTTTAAGGACTATGGTCTCAGCCATTTACCATGTCTTTCCAAGCCGTAATTTTCCAAATGGATCCAAACTTGGAAAGATAAAAAATGACCTTTCCCCTGACAAGTTCTCCGTGAATGACAGGAGGATCGAAAGAATAATCGCGCATGATGACGGCGTTGAAAGAATCCGTGTAATAGACGCCCGAACCCATGAAAACGGGAACCACGGTTTCATTCGTTTCTTTCATGGAAAGAAATATGGCTTCCGTTGAAGTTTTTTCTTCTTCATATCCCCACTGATACTGATAAATTCCGAGAGCGGAAAGATACTGGTTAATCCCTTCGTCTTCCGGATCGAAATAGAAAACGAAGCTCGCAGAATCAAGGCATGAAAGATAGAGGTCGAGATCGAGGAGTCTGTATGAAAGGGTAAGGTTTAGAAGAACTTTTTCCGGCGTGTCTGGATTTACAGGGTCGTCAATGCCCCCGGTCGGCGCCATCAAAGGCGAAAAAGGATTTACACAGCCGAGAAAAAACAGCCCCAGCGGCAGGCAAAAGAGAATTAGAGGAATTTTTCCTGTCATTTAAATCACACCTGGGATTTTACATTTCAGGATATATAAAAGGCAAGGTCTTTTTCGTCTATACTCTTTATAATTGAATAATGTATTTATATTCTCAGTTCTTTTGACATGGCATTTGAAAAAACATTTTTTTGCTCTTGACAAAAATATTTTTTTTACCTATATTCTCTCTTGTCTTTTTGATCTTTGAAAACAGAATAGTGTGTGCGTGGGATTTCCTATATTTTCTGCAAGACAAATTCTCTGATTATTGTTTTTTTCTTCGGAGGGTTTGATCCTGGCTCAGGACTAACGCTGGCGGCGTGTCTTAGCCATGCAAGTCGAACGGAAACCAGTCTTGACGCAAGGATGGACTGGTTTTAGTGGCGTAAGGGTGAGTAACACGTGAGTAAACTACCCTCAGGAAGCGGGATAAGCCGGGGAAACCCGGTCTAATACCCTATAATAACTTTCGAAGGCATCTTCGAGAGTTTAAAGATGGCCTCTGCTTGCAAGCTATCGCCTGAAGATGTGCTCGCGCCCCATTAGCTTGTTGGCGAGGTAACGGCTCACCAAGGCTATGATGGGTAGCCGGCCTGAGAGGGTGAACGGCCACACTGGCACTGAGACACGGGCCAGACTCCTACGGGAGGCAGCAGGCTAGAAAATTGCGCAATGGGCGAAAGCCTGACGCAGCGACGCCGCGTGAAGGATGAAAGCTTTTTTAGTTGTAAACTTCTTTTAAGTGAGACGATGGCTTTTGTCGCTAATATCGGCAGAAGTTGACGGTATCATTTGAATAAGCTCCGGCTAAATCCGTGCCAGCAGCCGCGGTAATACGGATGGAGCTAGCGTTGTCCGGAATCACTGGGCGTAAAGGGGGTGTAGGTTGTGGCGTAAGTCATGGGTGAAAATCACAAGCTCAACTTGTGACCTGCCTTTGATACTGCGCCGCTGGAGGTCAGTAGAGGAGAGCGGAACTACCGGTGTAGCGGTGAAATGCACAGATATCGGTAGGAACACCAGAGGCGAAGGCGGCTCTCTGGACTGATTCTGACACTGAAACCCGAAAGCTGGGGGAGCAAACAGGATTAGAGACCCTGGTAGTCCCAGCCCTAAACGATGAGCACTAGGCGTGGGATCGCAAATGGTTCCGTGTCGTAGCTAACGCGTTAAGTGCTCCGCCTGGGGAGTACGCTCGCAAGAGTGAAACTCAAAGGAATTGACGGGACCCCGCACAAGCGGTGGAGGATGTTGTTTAATTCGATGCAACGCGAAGAACCTTACCTGGACTTGACATGTAGGTAGTACTGAAGTGAAAGCGGATGGACCCCTTCGGGGGAGCCTGCACAGGTGCTGCATGGCTGTCGTCAGCTCGTGCCGTGAGGTGTTGGGTTAAGTCTCGCAACGAGCGCAACCCCTGCCTCCAGTTGCCATCAGGTCTTCGGATGCTGGGCACTCTGGCGGGACTGCCTGCGTAAGCAGGAGGAAGGTGGGGATGATGTCAAGTCATCATGGCCCTTACGTCCAGGGCTACAAACGTCCTACAATGCCCGGTACAAAGAGAAGCTAAACCGTGAGGTCAAGCCAATCTCATAAAGCCGAGCTCAGTTCGGATTGCAGTCTGCAACTCGACTGCATGAAGTTGGAATCGCTAGTAATCGCGCATCAGAACGGCGCGGTGAATACGTTCCCGGGGTTTGTACACACCGCCCGTCAAGCCATGGAAGCTGGTAGTACCTAAAGTTGCCGACCCAACCTTTTAGGAGGGAGGTACCTAAGGTAAGGCCAGTGACTGGGGCTAAGTCGTAACAAGGTAGTCGTACCGGAAGGTGCGGCTGGATCACCTCCTTTCAAGAGGAAACGGAAAGTGACGGCGAGTCTTAAAAAATTTGCCCCGCTTTTTTCACTCACACACTATTCTAAAAAAAAATTAGGGGGTGTTTTCACCCCTTGAAATTTATAAGGTGTTCTTTGAAAAAAATATCGATTATCAGGGCCAGTAGCTCAGCTCGGTTAGAGCGTCCGCCTGATAAGCGGGAGGCCGGTGGTTCAAGTCCACTCTGGCCCATAAATTTTTCTTTGAGAAAATGGATATATATAGTAATATATATATTTATGTTGGGAAGGTCCCGACAAAATGCAAGAAAGGTTCTCGAACAATAGCAAGAAGAACCGAAAACCAAAAGGAGGGAAAGGTATGAGAAAGCTTCTTATCGGAGTGCTTCTTACCCTGATAGCAGTCGCCGGTTACGCGACACAATCCAGGATCAATGTCCTCAACATGGCTGGATACATGTCGGACATCATGTCATGCTGGAGCAACCCCGGCTACATGGTCGTTCATCACAACGAGATAGGCAAAGACGCCGTCGGAATGGAATTCGGATGGGACAACCCCGCGAACAACGCCGATATGAACAGATGGGGATATCTCCACTACGGAAATCCCTCTCAGTATCTCGGCATCGCCGTCAACCGCCCCGGATTCCAGGGAATGCTTCCCATGAATCAGTGGGGTCTAAATCCCGCCGGAATGATGGCTCCTTCTATGGCTTACATCAACGACACGCTCGTCGCCCCCAACAATCTCCTCGACGTAATCTGGTCGAAGAACTGGGGACCGAAAGCCGGCCTCGGAATTAACCTCAACTTCGGTATGTGGGGATATTCCACAAAAGACGCGAACTGGGAACCCACACTCAGCTCAATGAAAATCGGACTCCTCTTCGGCTACTACACCATGCCCATGGACATCACAGCCGGATTCGACTACCTGACTTCCAAAGCCGAGCTAAAAGCGATAGCCGCAGGCGTAACGACCACAGACGATATGGACAACACGAATATGGCAGTCAACCTCGGATTCAAATTCAAAATGTATCCCAGCCAGACCACGAAAGTCGTCCTTCCTCTCATCGGCGTCCGCTATGAAACCGGCAACGCGAAGTTCAACCCCAGCGGTGTTGATTTCGATCCCACCTACTCGGGCAACGAACTCGCCTTCACGCTCGGAACGGGAATAGTGTGGAGCGGCTCGACTTGGCAGGCTGGACTCGCCGGTGAACTCGGCTACGAAACTGCAAAAATGAAAATGGAAAAAGAACAGGCAAACGACCAGGACGGTGAAATGTCAGAAAACACAATCACCTTCCCGCGCGTCAAAGCCGGTGCTGAATCACAGGTATTCTCATGGCTGACAGCAAGAGCCGGAATGACCTATCAGCTCAACATGGTCACCCAGAAAGAATCTTTTACGCAGGCTGGAACGACTGTTGAACAGGAAAGAACAGTCAGGTTCGAGAAGAACATGAACGTTCAGATCGGTCTCGGCGTCCACTTCGGTCCAAACTTCACGATAGACACCGAAGTCAGCGAAGATCTTCTCTACAACGGTCCCTATCTCATCTCCGGCGCCGCCAACGGCACCAATCCGATGAACCTTCAGGTTTCAGCGGTATATCACTTCTGATAATCTGTTGAATAAAAATGGGCGGGAAACAAGGGTTTCCCGCCTTTTTTTTATTGTAATAAAACTTTCATCCATTTATCTTGGCGGGAAAGTCCCGCCTTTTTTTTATTGTAATAAAAC
>CAYNIW010000019.1:0-50124 GCA_964397545.1 uncultured Desulfuromonadaceae bacterium
TAAATCACAGAGAAAAGAGTGCATGTGCGACGAAAGTGTAGATATAGGATCTTACTGCACATGTCCAGGGAACTGTGTTTACTGTTATGCTGTTTGAAATTTTTTATATATGTATTTAGATAGAAAAGATGAAATTCTACTAAAAAATTGAATAATATTCTATAAAATGATATATTAATGTCATGTTCACAGTATTGATTTTTTGTATTTTGATTCAATATCCTTTTTATGGGAAAGAATTCATGAGTTCTGCCGATGTTTATGCCCTGAAAATCCACGAAAGAATCAATTCCGGCGAGTTATACACAAGAGAAGCCTGCATAAAACATCCGGTCATACCGGGAATAGGAAACACATACAGCGCTCTTACCGCCTTTTTTGACCTCATAGAAGCAGAAGGCGATTACGACATCAAATACTGCATGATAGAAAATATTTATAATTATCTGTCATATACGGCAGTTGATGCCGTGTATTACAGAGAAGACGGCATGCCGGTAAAGATACTGTCGATATTAGAACAAAACATCTCTGTGGATGGATGCGAAACATTAGCCGAGAAGGCGTTTTATTATGAAAACGGTTTATTCCAGAGCTATTACAGTGAAATAGACGGTGAACCTGTATCAGAAGAGAATCCCGACTCGTCTGCCACCCAATATTACGAAAAAGCATTAAAGCTCAGGTTATTTTTCGAGGATTTGTCCGTCCCTGTCCCCTCCATCCTCTGGGACTATCTGCATTAATCTATTTTTTCCTTAAAAATCTTTCAAAGGCCTAAACACGGGGGACGAAGGTTGACATTGCGTAAGATTCCGGAATACAATATTCGATGCGCAAACCGAGGTTTACATATCAAGGCGCTGTTCATTACGTTGTTTCGAGAAGTCTGAACGGAAAGACAATTTTTCCAGACGATTTTTATGTATTTAAGTTTTTAAGTTTTCTCGAACACAGGTCTTTTTCTCTGAAAATTGACCTGTTCGCTTTTTGTTTAACCCCGGACAGTTTCCATCTTCTCCTGAAAAACTCTTCCGGAAAACTTTCAGATTTTATGAGACAGGTCAACGGTATTTACGCTTCACATTTTAGAAAAAAAACCAAATCGAGGGGTTGCCTTTTTCAGGACAGGTATGAGTCCTTCGTCGTTCAGGACGAAAGATACATGAGAGAAGCAGTCGCTTTTGTATTAAACATTCCCGTCGCCTCAAAAATCGCTGAAGACCCGTTTTTATACAGATGGACGAGCGCTAATTTCTATTTCAACAAAAGTCAGGAGTTTATAAAAACAAAGCAAGTCGAAAGACTGTTCTATTCACGGGATGATTTTTATAATTACGTAAAAAACAATTCAAATATCCAAATCAAAAAAAGTTTTGTGAAAGATGGTAAAATTTTCGGAGACGGAAATATTGAAGAGATAAACAGAAATTTTCCAGCCATCGAAAAGAATGTTTTTATGAGCGCTGAAGATGTTACGAGGCTTATAGAAGAGAGAAGAGGAGTGTCTCTTGAATCTGCTGATTTCAAGAAAAGAGAATGGAAAAAGATGCGATCGGAGCTTCTTGTAGCCCTGAAAGAAGAATGCGGATTGAGTTACAGCCAGATTATCAATCAAGCTGCTTTCAGGGGTCTTAAAGAATCCTCTCTAGGACAGTTATACAAACGGGCAAAGGCATTAAAAAGGCGTAAAGCGTGAAAATTCTCGTCATAAATTTAGCCGCCATAGGAGATGTCGTCCTGTCAAGCGTCATAGCGAGAGAGCTCAAAAAAAAGTTCCCGGAAGCCCGAATACATTATCTTGTCCAGCCCATTTGCGCTCCGGCGATTGAGCTGTCTCCGTTTGTCGACAAAGTCTTTACACACGACAAGAAAGGCGGAATAGGAGAATATCTGAAACTGATCTTCGAGCTGAGAAAGAATAGTTATGATATGAGCGTCTCGGCAAATTTTGCCCTGAGGGGAGCTTTGATCGCTTTTTTAACGCACGCCAAAAAGAGACTCGGATACGACCATAAAAAAAACGGCATATTTTTCACTCACAAATCGGAAGGATCGAGAAAAAAGATACAAAAAGAAGGTCTCAACCAGCTTGAAATACTAAAGTCAATCGGTATCTTCTCCGAAGACCCTTTACCTCTTCTTCAAGTCAGAAACGAGGACAAAGAAAAAGTAAAAAAAATAATCGGTGAAAATAAAAAAAGAAAGAGACTAGTCTTGTGTCCGGTATGTTCGGTTGAACCAAAGAGCCTCCCCGTGAAAAAGAGTATTGAAATAATAAAAGCTCTTTTATCGGATGTGGAGGTGTTTGCCGCAGGAAGCAAAGAAGAAAAGTATTATCTTGAAGAGCTTTCATCGAAAACAGGGATTAGAATATTTCCCGGCACTTTGACTTTAGGCGAACTCGCCGCTCTTTTTTGTCTATCAGACGCGGCTTTGACTATAGACAGCGGACCTTTTCATATCGCCCAGGCCGTTGGAGTTCCGGTTACAGGTCTGTTTGGCCCCACGGATCACAGGGTTTGGGGCGCTCACGGGGAAAAGACGGAAATTATCAGATCTGATATTGAATGTTCTCCTTGCAGTTTTAACCGGCAATGCGAAGATAATTTATGCATGAACTCATTTGACGCGGAAAAAATCCGTTTAGCCGTAATGAACTCATTCGAAAGAAAAACCTCTAATGTGTTTATATGAATTCGGTTTTAAGTTATAATTCACTGCCATGGTGACAAAAGAAGAATTATTTGAATACCTCGACAAGAGCGGAGCGGTCTATAAAAAGATAACGCATGTTGCAACTCTTAACTCGCAGGAATCTGCCGAAGCGAGGGGAGAAGACGTTTCAATAGGCGGAAAAGCCATTGTAATGAAACTCGACGAAAATTTTTACATTTTCATCCTCAGCGCCTCGAAAAAAATAGATTCCGCGGCTTTGAGAAAGAGATTTAACGCCAAGAGGATAAGATTCGCGACTGAAAAAGAGCTTCTTGAATTGACCGGTCTTGAACCTAACTGCGTCCCGCCGTTTGGAAGACCATTGATAGACCTTGACATTTTTGTTGATCATTCAGTTCACGAAAATGAAAAAATCGCGTTCAATGCCGCTTCGAAAACCGATTCAGTCGTCATGGAAATCGAACAGTATAAAAAACTTTTTAATCAAAATATTTTTTCATTTTCGAAATAGCGGTTCTTTAATATCGAAAAGGAGGAGTTTTGGCGAAGATTATGCAGGTAAATTATGAAAGTCAAGCCGATTATATTGCCATTAAGGTGGATTATGAATCCCAAGCGGACATAATGGTCTATCTCAGCGATACCGAAAGCGTGGCTGAAGGTGATTGCCTCTGGATTTACGTCGACAATGAAAACATCGCTACAAGCAAACTTTTATGGACGGATAATGAGAGTGTCGCGGAGATTAAAATAATGTTTGTGCCCTACGAAAGCCAGGTAGGCTGGGTGACGGACCATCCTTTGAAAGGAAAACTCTGAAATATCTTGAAAACCGTATGGCTATAAAAACAGCTCATCCATAAAAGGCTGGAATTCAGTTCCCAAAATCCTATGCAAAATTTATCAAGCTTCCGCTAAATATTAAGATAATTTTGAGAAATCAGATAATGTCCTTTTAAAAGGCATAAGAGATTTTTAGAGCAAAATTACATGGGACAAAGCAGATTATAATGATAGATATAGATAATATCACTGATAAATAAAACGGAGGGAATAAATGGATTTTGTGGGAACCCTTATTTGGAGCCTGATTCTCATTGCAGTGCTTTCGGTCTTGCTGTTTCCCGGGCCGAGAGGCGATTTTGTGAGCCTGACTCAAAACTATCCTTACCCCATGGGGATGCTGAAATTCGCTCTTTTGGGAACAATGGGTGAAATGATAAGCTGGAAAATAGTTACCGGAAAATGGAGATTAAGAAATATTAGAATTTGGCAGAGAGTTCTTGTCTGGGCTTTTCTCGGTTTTATATTTGTGGCCGTCTTCCCACTTTTTTCTTTCGGAGTGGAAGGACTGATGAAAACCGGACTGCTTATCGGCGGAGGAAACCCGTTTATCACTGCTTTCTGGAAATCATTTTTCATGCAGGCTATTTTTGCTTTTCCTTTTATGATATTCCACCGCATCACCGACACACTTATTGACAGAGGCGAATTATTCAAAAAATGGAAATTGATAGACGTATATAAAAACATTGACTGGGAAAACATGTTTAAAATCGTCGGGGCGGCGATTATATGGTTTTGGCTGCCGGTTCACACCGCTAATTTTCTACTGCCCCCGGAATTCAGGCTGATAACCGCGGCTTTACTCGCGATAGTGCTGGGAATGATTCTCGGAATTGCCAAGAGGATTTCGGTGAAGAAAAAGGAAGTTTTATGGCAGGAATAGTTTTTTTTAAAACTGAAAACATGGAAAAGATAAAAGAATTTTATATTCAAACCATGGAAATGAAAATCTGGCTCGAGCAGATAAATTGCGTTATTTTGAGGCATGAAAACATGCTTATAGGTTTCTGCAGAGGAGAAAAACCATGCGGAGAGTCCCTGATAACCTTTTTTTATAAGGGCAGAAAAGAAATTGACGAAATCTATGAAAAACTAAAAAAATTTGCTGTATGCGAACCCGTTTTTAACAAAGATTACAACATATACCATTTCTACGCAAAAGATCCTGAAAAAAGAGATATTGAAATTCAGTGTTTCTGTCACTCCATAGAAACTGAATTCTTCAAATCTGGGTTCTGATCCGATCTTTTGTCGAGAACGCTTCTTATGGCTTTGAGAAGCTGTTCTCTCTTATAAGGTTTTTGAACGAGAGTGAATCCCTCGTGCAGGACAAAATCGGTGTGAATCGCGTTCGGTGTGTAACCGCTGGAAAAGATTATTTTTATGTGGGGATGGTTGTCCCTGATGAAGTTGTAAACTTCCTTTCCGCCCATATTGGGCATCACAACATCGAGAAGAGCAAGATCTGTCCTCGGCCAATTTTCCTTGATGTGAGAGATCGCCTGAGCGCCGTCTTCGACCGCGTAAACTGTGTATCCCACCGATTCGAGCATTCTTTTCAACATTGTTCTGAGCGTTTCGTCGTCTTCGGCTATCAATATTCTTTCGTTTCCTCCTTCTATAGGGCCGTCGAGAATTCTTTCGACTTCCGAAGCTTTTTGTTCCACGATCGGAAAATACATCTTAAAAGTCGTTCCTTTTCCGGTTTCGCTGTAAAGGTTTATCATCGCGTTGTGCTGTTTTATTATTCCGTGAACCGTTGAAAGGCCGAGCCCCATCCCTTTTCCGGGTTCTTTTGTAGTGAAAAAAGGATCAAAAGCGTGTCGTGAAGTTTCCTCGTCCATCCCGATGCCAGTGTCAGAAACGCTGAGAAGGACATATTTGCCCTGTGTCGCCCATAGGTGAGTTCTGCAGTATTCGTCGTCAAAATACACGTTCTCTGTTTCAATCAGAATTTCTCCGCCTGAGGGCATCGCGTCTCTTGCGTTTATGCAGAGGTTCAGAAGGACCTGGTCAATCTGGACAGGGTCTGCCCAAATTGATCCCAGTTTATGACCTGGAATGAATTCGAGTCTGTTGTTCTCTCCTATGATTCTTCTTATCATTATCAAAAGGTCTCTTATCTTTTCGTTTATATCGAGAGAAACAGGTTTAAGGACCTGTCTTCTGCCGAAGGCGAGAAGACGCGAGGTGAGTTCAATGGCTTTTGCCGAAGCGTTTTGAATTTCAATAAGTTCTTTGGAGCAGTCATGCGACGCCGCCTGCATTTCTGAAGCGAATTCGGCGTATCCGAGAATAGCCTGAAGTATATTGTTGAAATCATGAGCCACGCCGCCCGCTAATTTTCCTACGGCTTCAATCTTCTGAGCCTGCATAAGCTGTTCTTCAAGGCGCTTATGTTCGTTTATGTCTATAGAAATTCCCACCATGTGATGGGGGTTGTCTCTTGGGATTTTTCCGCAGCTCAATACCCATTTCCAGTTTCCGGAAGCGCACTTCAGTCTGAAATCAGAGCGGAAATATTTTTCGGGATTCGATCTTTGCTTTTCGAGAAGCCCGACTACTTTTTCCTTATCTTCAGGGTGAATTATGCCGAGTAAAAACTTAATGTCTGTTTTAACGGATTTGATGTCATATCCGAGCATTTGAGCCCATCTTTCTGAAACATCGAGTTTTCCTGTCTGAAAGGACCAGTCCCAAAGGCCTATTTCAGCGGCGTCCACGGCGAGGCTCATTTTTTCTTCGCTTTCGTGGAGTTCTTCGAGAGTTTTTTTCTGAACGAGAAATGAAGATATTCTCGATGCTATGTCCTTGAGCATCGCTTTTTCTTCTTCGAGAAAAATATTTTGCTCTTCAGGTGAGATTTCTTCATCGTAGAAGACGCTGACAGCTCCAACCGTATTTTCTTTAATTTTTATTTCAGCAGAATGCCTATGAGAGAAATCATTAAAAGGTTTTGAATAGTAGTCTTTTCCGAAAATACTGATTTTCGAAAAAGCGTGTTCCGGAAACGTCAGAGCTCCCGGTATTTCCCTCGCAATTTTCGAAAACACAGCGTCCGATTCCTCGAATTCTTCCTCGAGAAGAATTTCGGCTGTTCTGAAAAGACAGTTCAGTTCTTTTATCCGTGATTTGAGATTTGAAACAGCTTTGACTCTCTCTGTAATATCCCTGTAAATACCGTAAACCGCTTCCTGTCTTCCCTCGAATACTATCGGTGCGCCGACTATAGAGACGTTGATAAGCGATCCGTCTTTTCTTTTTCTGACTGTTTCAAGAGAAATTCTCGAGCCTTTTTCAATATTTTTTGTAACGGTAACGGCTTCTTCCCTGAGGTCTGAAGGCGCAATAAAATCATCAACATATTTACCGAGAATTTCATCTCTCTCGTAACCGAAAAGATTTGTAAACTCTTCGTTAATCATAAGAACTTTGCCTTCGTTGCTTGTCATTATGACCGCTTCAGGGGCGTTTTCTATCAGATGGGTATGGAATGCTTTTTCTCTTAGAAGAGACAGCTCTGTTTTTTTCAGAAGAGTTATGTCAGGAAACAATGTCATGACGGCAATCAGCTTTCCGTCACTGTCAAATAATCCTGATGAGCTTACAGAAACCCAGAATTCCTTATCGTTGTTTTTAATAAGCATAAGTTCGTTTTCGATCCAAACTCCGGAATTCACTGCTTTGTAATGGGGATAATAATTTTCGCCGCACAAAGAGCCGTCCGGAAAGCGAAAGGGCCATAACCTGACAAGATCCTGTGTTTTTACTTTGTTTATGTCTAAAATTTTATCCGAAGCGAGAATTTCGGCATGTCTGTTGATTTGCGATATCTTAAAGCCGGGAGCGAAAGAAACAATAACGGGAATCGGTATCCTGTCTATGATCATGCCGAAAAAATCTTTTTTTCCGGAAGAACCGGCAGGAACAACGCTTTGAGGGCATGAAAGTTTTGTGGCGATTATTACTGAACGGGCTACGTTTTCGAGTGAAAATTGGTCTTTTTCAAGGCAGAGGAAACATCCTGCAGAAATATAATCCTGTATTTTTTTTCTGTTTTTTCTGCCTGTTAAAAAAAGGACAGGAACACTGCCGGAAAATATTTTATAGAGTTCGGTTTTTTCCGGTCCATCGAGAACGCCGGATTCAGCATCCACCAAAGACGCGGAAAAAACTTTAGGATCATTCCTTTTGATAAATCTCGGAAAGCTTACGGAAAGAACCGCTTGAATTGACTGTTTGCAGAGGATTTTGGACAGTTTTCTAAAAAAAACCGAATCTTTCGTGCAGATTAATACTTTGTTGTCACATTTTTTTTTTGATTTGGGCATAATCTGCAAAAATGATATTTTATGTCGCTCTTCATGTCAAAGGATAAAAAGCAGAAAAAACTTGAATTTATATCCGTTTTGAAGTATGAAAAAGCAAAATTAGAAAAGGAGCGAAATGGAAAACAAAGATTTTCTTAAAGAATGTGTCAACCATATAGACATAAAAACTTTCGATTCAAAACCAATTCTTGACCAGTTCGGAAAAATGGCTTTTCAAGCGAGAAATATTTCGAGAGCATCCCTTATTTTGGACCAGATGATAAAAGACACTGATTGCGCGGTGATTCTTTGTCTTGCCGGATCAATTTTCAGCGCGGGTCTGAAGAAAATTGTCATTGACCTCATAGACTGCAACATTGCCGATGCAATAGTTTCCACCGGCGCAATAATAGTAGATCAGGATTTTTTCGAAGCGCTCGGTTTTAGACATTATCAAGGGACTCCCGCGGCAGACGACGACGAGCTGATGAATAACGCTATTGACAGAATATATGACACTTACATTGACGAAGACGAATTGAGGATTTGCGACGACACCATACGCAAGATAGCGGACTCAATTCAGCCGAAACCGTATTCTTCAAGAGAGTTCATAATGCTCATGGGAAAATATCTTCAGGAGAATGATCTCGGAAAAGAATCAGTAGTCAGGAAAGCTTACGAAAAAAAAGTGCCGGTATTCGTCCCGGCTTTCTCGGATTCTTCTGCAGGGTTCGGTCTTGTCCATCATCAGAGCATCAAAGGAAAATCTCAGAAAGTCTCGATAGATTCGGTCAAGGATTTTCTCGAATTGACAAAAGTTAAAATATTTTCCGGCGAAACGGGTCTTTTCATGATAGGCGGCGGAGTGCCGAAAAATTTCGCGCAAGATATCACGGTTTCCGCTGAAATTTTAGGAAAAGAAGTAAATATGCACAAATACGCAGTTCAGATAACAGTTGCCGACGAAAGGGACGGAGGACTTTCCGGATCCACGCTCAAAGAAGCTCATTCCTGGGGAAAGGTGGATCAAGGGGCGGAACAGATGGTTTTTTCAGAAGCCACGGTAGCTCTGCCTCTGATAGCAAGCTATGTTTATCACAGAAAAAACTGGCAGAAGAGAAAACCAAAAAAATACAACGAGGTCTTGGATGAAAATGAATAGAGAAGCAATGGTCCCGAAGAAAGTTTTTCTGACAAACGGTGTCGGAGTTCACAAAGACATGCTCGCTTCTTTCGAATTGGCTCTGAGAGACGCGGGAATCGAGAAGTGCAATCTTGTTTATGTTTCGAGTATTCTTCCTCCGAAATGTAAAATAGTCTCACGCAATAAAGGGCTTATGCAGTTAAAAGAAGGTCAGCTGACATACTGCGTAATGGCAAAAAACCAGACCAACGAGCCGAACAGACTCCTTTCTGCCGCTGTCGGCATGGCTATGACTAAAGGCTATGAACAGTATGGGTATCTCTCCGAGCACCACGCGTTCGGACAGACTGAAAAGGCGGCAGGTGAATACGCTGAAGACTTGGCGGCTTCGATGCTTGCAACTACGCTCGGAATACAGTTCGACCCCAATCTCGCGTGGGACGAAAGAAAACAGGTTTATAAAGCCAGCGGCCACGTTTTCGTCACCAGACCAATTGCTCAGTCTGCCAGAGGAAATAAAGCCGGCTTGTGGACGACGGTTATCGCCGCGGCTGTTTTTCTTCTCGATTAGGAGTATGGTATCAAGGACAATAATTTCGGAAGCCTCGAGCCCAAGTATTCTGAAAGAGGAGGTTCCGGAATAGTAGTAGTTCCGGTCCCTTTTGACTTGACCAGCTCATGGCTCAAAGGCTCTGATAAGGGGCCTGAAGCGATCATCGAAGCTTCAGCGAATATGGAGCTTTTTGACGCGGAAACGCGTTTTGAAGTTTACAGAAAAGGCATTTACACTGAAAAATCCATTTATGCCAAAAACACGAATCAGATGGTCGAACTTGTCAGGAATAAGATATCCGAACATCTGTCTGAAGGCAGATTTCCCGTGACCGTAGGAGGAGAACATTCGGTTTCCATCGGTGTGTTCAAGGCATTCAGGGAATTATACGAAGGGTTAAGCGTTCTTCATCTCGACGCTCATTCCGACAGAAGAGACGTCTATGAAGGCGACAAATTTAATCACGCCTGCGTAATAGCGAGAGCGGAGGAAGAAGGGCTGAAAGTCGTCTCGGCAGGCATAAGAAGCCTTGATATCTCGGAAAGGAGAATTCTTGACGATGAGAATGTATTTCTTGCCGAAGAGATGAGAAAAGACACGGATTGGATAGAGAAAGCAGTCTCAAAATTGGACGAAAACGTATATGTCACTATTGATCTTGACGTTTTCGACCCTTCAGTCATTCCCTCGACCGGAACCCCGGAACCAGGAGGTCTGCTCTGGTATGATGTCCTCGATTTATTAAAGGCAGTTAGCGCTGTGAAAAAAGTCAGAGGATTCGATGTCGTCGAACTTAAACCCGACTGCAACAGACATTCTGAATTTACGGCGGCCAAACTTATCTATAAATTCCTGTCGTATATTTTTGTCGAGGATTGAATGCACAACCATATTGTCACATGGATTATCATACCTTTGTTAATCATGATCGCCAGAATAATTGACGTTTCAATAGGAACGGTCAGGATTATTTTTGTCGCCAGAGGCAGAGCCACGATAGCCGCAGTCCTCGGTTTTTTCGAGGTAGTGATATGGATTATCGCAATATCACAGGTTCTTGCGAACCTGACTAATTTTTCTTGTTACTTGGGTTACGGCCTCGGTTTTGCAATAGGGAATATTCTGGGAATTAAGATAGAGAAAAAAATTGCATTCGGCCTTCAGATGATAACGATTGTTACTGCAAATAAACTTGATGTTCTGCCTATGCTATTGAGAGACGAGGGCTACGGCGTGACGACGGTAAACGGCAAAGGAGCGAAAGGAGACGTCAAAATCATATATGCCGTAGTCGAGAGAAAAGACGTCCAAAACGTCATTGAGACAGTCAATTCCACAGAACCCGGAAGTTTTGTTACGGTGGAAGATATGGTGTCTCTGCACAGGGGTTACATAAAGGAGAGGCAAAACCTTTTCGGCAAGAGGAAATAGAGGAGATAAAAGATGAAAGAAAACAAAGAATTCGCAACATATTTTGTTGAAAGTCAGAATATATATTTTCTTGAAGGAAGAGAAAAGAGTGAAATTATTGAGGAACTTCTCTCCAAAATCCCAAAAGAAAATTTCAAAAATTTTGAGGAAGTCAAAAATGAACTTGTAAAAAGAGAAGAGCTGATGTCAACCGGCATCGGGCTCGGAATAGCTTTCCCACACATTGGATCCGTGAATGTAGATAAAATGTCCGTAAGCGTCGGCATACTGAAAAACGGGGTGGAGTGGGGTTCAATAGACGAAAAGCCCGTCAAGATAGTCATATTAATCGTTTATCCTTCTAAGAAAAGAACGGAGTATCTGACGCTGATCTCAAAACTGAGTTCAGTCCTCAAAGAAGACATGAATAGAAACAGGATAGAAAAATCACAGGACAGCGAAGAAATATTCGAAACATTGACAAAAAATCTGATAATATAGCATAGAAGACCGATATAAAAACTGAATTAAGGGAGCGCTATCATGTTTGGTTTTTCTTTGGCAGTGTTCTGTTTTCTTTCGACAGTCAATTTTTTGCCCGGCGCAGATTTCCAGTGGACAGTTCAGTTGATGTCTTTCAAAGATCCGGTTTACGGCAACGAAAGAATTGATGAAATCAATGAAATTCTCGAAGAACTGAATATTTCCGCCACAGGTTCTTATGCTCGTTTTTTTACCGTTCAGGGCGTCCATGAAAACGAACGGGTTTACAGATTGTGCGCGGGTGTTTTCAGTGATTATGAAAAAGCCTCCGAAACCGCTTACAGACTGAGGTTGAGAGGAGTTCCCGGCTTCGCAAAAAAAATAATCGGCGCTTCTTGTGAATTGTGGCTAAGCTCATCGGTTGAAAAAGACCGGATACTTCTCGGACAGAATCATTGGGTTGAAATCTACGAACCCGGAGAGATCTTTTGGATGAGTGAAAGATCGTATGTTTCGGACAGGGAAAGATTCGCGGCGCTGGTTTACTCAAACGGAACTGGTTACGAAGGAGAGGGAGAAAATCTTTTACTGCTAAAAATCCCGACGCTTGAAGAATCCGTAATCCTGATTGACGGAAGAATGATTACAGTTTCCTTTTGGCATGACAGCGAAGAACAAACAGACCTCGCCGTAATAGAGCTCATAAGCGGAGCGACAGCTTTTGACAACGAAGTGGTAATATTAAATTGCGGAACTCGCGAGATAATAAAAAGATACGAACACGGTTCTGTAGAATCATACAACACGGATTCAGGCGTTTTAAACGTCATTTTTATGTCAATGGACGAGACTGAATGCGGAAATATTCAAGTGCCTTTGTCTGATTTGCGATGAAGTGAATTATTGTAAGTTAACTTTCCACAGAAATAAAAAAACAAATCATATAAGCGGAAGTAAAGGAAGGCTTCTTTGAGCGTTTTTGTCCCTGAACTAATCCTGAAAGAATTTTTGGAGGGAAAAACAAAGGGACTTATCAAAGGCGCGGTCATGTCGGTGGATATAATAGGCTTCACGGAAATGATGAGCAAGCTTATTGAACTTGGGAAAGAAGGGACGGAGATGATCTCTGAGATGACGACGCAGTTATTCGACAGAGCGCTTGATGTCATTTATCCCCGAAGAGGGTTTGTCTCATATTTCGCCGGAGATTCTTTAACTGCAGTATTCAGCTCCGAAAAATCTGAAACTGTCAATTCCCGAAACTGTTTAGAAGCGGCGTTTGAAATCCAGAAAATATTCAAGATTGACAACACTTTCATAACGAGAGTCGGAAATTTTACTTTTACTTCGAGGATAGGTCTGTCCTACGGAGATGTTTTTTGGAGCGTAGCAGAGCACGGAGGTGAAAGAGTTTTAATTTTCCGCGGAAAAGCCCTTAAAGACTCTGTAAGCGCGCAGAAGACATCCTCTCCGGGGGTCATCAGCGCGGAAAAGAAATTTTTCAGTATTTCGGGAACTCAAGACAAAGCTCTTTGGTCCGGAGCAGGCGAATATTATTTTTTAGACGGAACAAACGAAAAATTTTCGGTGAAAACAGCAAGCTCAGAAATTTCCGTGTTTTCAGAACATTTGACGGAAAGTTTTGTCGGTAAAGCCGAATTGAAATTTCAATCGCCGGAATTCAGAGAAGTCATTCCTGTTTTTGTTTCATGCGAAAATGAAGAAGAAACCGAAGAAGTTGTAGTATCAATGCTTTCATTAAAAAAAGAATACGGTTTTTCTCATCCTCACGTAGATTACGGGCCTGAAGGACCCGTGATTTTAGTCTTTTTCGGCGCGCCGACGTCTTATGAACACATGGAATCAAGAGCGTTAAATTTTTTATTAGCCCTTAAAGAGAAAAACTTCAGCGTAAAGTGCGGAGCCACAAAAGGAACATGCTACTGCGGTTTCAACGGAGGTTCTCGTCGGAGAGAGTTCACATGCCTCGGAGATGCTACTAACATAGCTTCGCGTATCATGAATGCCGCGCCTCCGGGAAGCATATATGTCGATGATAAAATTGCCCGATCCAAAGCTTTTAGATTTGAATGGGTAGGAGAATATTTTTTCAAAGGGAAAAAGTTCAAAACTTCTACATATTCCTTAACCGGCGCGGTTAAAGAGGCACAGGAGTCATTTTACGGGAAGATGATAGGAAGGGAAGAAGAAAAAGCACAGCTGATGAATATTATAAAAAATATAGAGACCACAGAAAGCGCCGGAGCAGTTCTTATTGAAGGAGAACCGGGGGTCGGCAAAACCCGTCTCGTTTCTGAAGTTAAAAAAGAACTATTGTCAAATAGCGTTTTGAAGAATAACTTGACATGGATTTACGTTCAGTGCGACGAACTTTTCAGAAAAAGTTTCGGCCCTGCCGGCAATATTATCCGAAGAGCTCTTAATAGGGATGGGAATAAAACATCGGACTTTGATAGAGCTGATTTTGATAAGAAATTTTCGGAATTTCTCGAAAATGTAAAAAACCCCCTTCTGAAAGAGGAATTGAGAAAACAAAAGCACATCTTTGCCGATATTTGCGGTATAAAGATGAAAAGAAAGTATTTTGACATGCTTCCCGAAAACGAAATGTTTGAAACGGTTGTCTCTTCTTTGGAAAATTTCATTAAAGGATTGTCGACGATAAAACCCCTCGTCGTCGAAATAGACGACATTCAGTGGATAGACGAGGATACGATCGCGTTATTGAGAAAACTCTTTACGGATTCACGGGGATACCCCTTTGTTTTAATCGCGGAAAAAAGACTGCCGGAGCGATATCAGGAAAAATGTCTTTTTGACCAAAAATACTTAAAAAAACGCATAGTTCTGCGGAATTTCTGCCTGACGGATACAGCTCTACTGATGAGAACCGTCAAGCCGGAAATGATAATCGGGAGCTCTTTTCTCGATTTTGTTGAAAAATTGAGCGGAGGGAATCCTTTTTTCATCGAACAGATAATAGCTTACGTGTCCGAAAGAGGTATTGATACGGAAAATTTTGACGAGAAAAAACTCAAATTTGAAATCCCGCCGGATGTAAACAACCTCATTATTTCGCGAATTGATAAAATGCCGTCTGGCCTTAAAAATACTGTGAAAACCGCGTCAGTTCTCGGCGCTGAATTTTCGCCTGAAATCCTCAGTGAAATGATGAAAAGCAGTGAAATTGACGAATATCTTTCGGAAGGAGAGAGACAGTATATCTGGATCAAGAAATCCGACACAGGATATCTTTTCAGACACGCTATGATAAGAGAAGCCCTTTACGGAATGCAGATGAAAAAAGAGCTGAAAACCCTTCATTATCTGGCGGCGAAGTCAATAGAAAAAACACATAAAAGAGCCGTTAAAAACCATTCCCTCGAGATAGCTTATCATTATGAGAAAGCGGGAGATGAAATAAAATCTTTCAACTTTTACAAACTCGCGGTCGAACACGCAGTCAGGTATTTCAGAAGCGCTGAGGCTGTAAGCAGTTTAGGAAATTTACTTGAGTTGCTGGAGAAAAGAATATCTCTTGCATCAAACAAAAGAGAACCAATAAAAGAAAAAATTACTTATTTGCTGAAAAAAGCCCGGATTCAGTATTCGTCCGGAGCATGGAAAGAAAGCGTGGAGACATGGCAAGAAGCTCTCGAGTTGTCCGGCGCAATAAAAGATCTCAGTCTTAAAATCAGCATCCTTTTGAAACTGAGCGATTCTTTTCTGAAAGCCGGAGATATTATGAAAGCATACGATTACCTGAAAAAAGCTAAACGACTTGGGAAAAAATCAGAATCAGCAGAGATGTGGGCTAAAATTGAAAATCATCTGGGAGCATATCTCTGCGAGAGAGGTAAATACGATGAAGCCCTTGAACATTACCGCTCAAGCCAGAAAGTTTACTCGCGGCTGAAAAAGACGGAAGAGGCGACAAAAGTCTCAGGCAACATTGGTCTTGTGTGTTATTATCAGGGGCAATACGACAGAGCTGAAAAATTCATAAAAAAGCACATTGAAGAGGCGAAAAAAAGCAAAAATGTGTATCAGCAATTGAGAGGGATGGGAAATCTTGGGCTTGTGTATGATGACACCGGTGAATACGGCAGAGCTGTTTCGATATACTCTCAGGTCATTAAAATATCAAAGAAAACAGGTTTCAGGCACACAGAAGCGAATACTTACGGAAATCTCGCAGGAGTTTATTTCGCTCTCGGAAAATTCGAAAAAGCGCTTGAGTATTACAGAAAGCAGACCAATTTATCGCGCGAAATCTCCGATGACACGGGCGTTTATTTCCCCCTAATCAATATTGCGTCAATTTACATCACAAAAGGCAAATTCGAAGAAGCGGAAAAAAATTTAGATGAATTCAGGGAATACTCTTTGAGATCGCGCGACAAGAGAAGTTACGCTGTTTGCATGGGAGTTAGGGCAAAGATGGAATGGAGGCGGGGTGATACAGGGCAAGCGCTGAGATTATATACTCAAGCAGTGGCAAAGCTCGATAAAATGAAAGTCAGGTATTATGCATGCTATTTCAGGGCTGAAAAGGCTTTTCTGCTCGCAGAGCTCAAAAAATTCAAACGCGCTCTGAACGCTCTCGGTGAAACAACTTATGAAGCGGAGGCTTTGAGAATAAAAGATATAGCGTCCGTGGCAAAAATGACGGAATTCGCCTGCGGGCTGGCTCTTGCAGATAACAGAAAAAGAAAAGAAGAGTTTCTAAAAAAAATCTTAATAATCGCGGAAAAAGAAAAAGATAAAACCGCCAGATCAAAACTTTTTTTCCTCACTTGGTCGGCATTGAAATTTTCACGCGTAAAAAATTCCGGAATAGACGAAGATGTTTTTCGAAAAAAAGCATTAAAATCATTCAGGTCAGAATACAAGAAAGGAGGTAATGAAGAATGCACCTACTACATGAGAAAGCTTGTAAAGACTTAAAAGCGGCGGAATGAAAACTATTCTCGTCTATATAACAGCTCCGGATAGAGACGAAGCCGTTAAAATTGCCGAAACACTGGTGTCGAAAAAACTTGCCGCGTGCGCGAATATTTTAAATGGTGTAAATTCCGTTTATCACTGGAAAGGGAAAATCGAAAAATCAGAAGAATCCGTCGTCATAGTGAAGACGACATCCGAATTGCTAGAAGAACTCACGAGCGAGACGTTGAAAATTCACAGTTACGAGTGCCCCTGCGTCACCTCTTTTGAAATCTCCGGCGGGAATGAGAATTTTTTGAGGTGGATTGAAGAAAGCGTAAAAAAAAATCAGGTCTCGCGGAAGAAATAATTTCCCGAAAGATCTGAGAAAACAAAAAACGGCATTCTGCTGACTTGAAGTTCCCATAGAGCCTCACTTCCGAGATGGCTGAATTTAATGATTTCCGCTTTTTGGACATTTTTTGAAAGAAGAGCCGACAAGCCTCCGGGAAAACCCAAATAAACGCAGTTGTTTTGAAACAAAACCGCAAGAAAAGTTTCAGAGACTGATCCTTTGCCTATTACGGCTTTTATTCCCAAAGGAATGAGAGACGAAAGCTTTTTTTCCATCCTGTATGTCGAAGTTGGACCCACAGTTATTTTATTTTCATATGAGGAGACTGAGCTTAAAAAAACCGCAGATCCCGGTTCAATAATTTTTCTTAAATCTCCTCCCTCGGAATCGGATGTTAAAAGCGACAAAGTCGAATCTCTCAAAGATAATATCCTGCCTTCAATTAAAACTTTTTCTCCGCAGGAGAGGCGCGTTAATTTATGGAGGTCATCAAGAGGGAAAAACAGGCTTTTCATATCAGAACTTTGGCTTTCCTTGCGGCACAGCACTGGAAGGAAACAGAGACCGGAAATGTGGAAATGTGCCTTGGAGATGTTTCTATGAACAATTCTAACGCTGTTGGAAAACCGCCGAAACCGCCGGGGCCGATTCCGAGAGCATTTATCCGGTTGAGCCAGCTGTTTTCAAGATCGGCGATAAAGGAATCCCTGTTTCGCTCGCTGAGGTCTCTTGTCAGGGCTTTTAAGGACAGAAAAGAGGCTCGTGTTGTCGTTCCGCCGGTTCCGATTCCTATAATAAGCGGAGGGCATGCGTTTATACCGCATTCGAGAACTGTTTTTTCGACGAAATTAAATATCTCTTCTTCTCCGGTTTGTGGAAGGAACAAATTTGTCCGGCCCGAGTTTTCAGAACCGCCGCCTTTTAAGAGGAGAGTCAAGGAAACATTTTCTCCTTCGACTAGTTCGGTGTAAACTTCTGCCGGATGGGAGGATCTTTTTGGGAGATTTTCCGAAAAATAATCAGAAAGCATAGAGTCTCTCAAAAAAGCTCTTTCTCCGGCGAGCCTGACTCCGTCGTCGATTTCCTCTTTAAGATTTTTCTCTGATAAAAAAACTCCGGATCCGACTCCGGCAAAAACACACACAATTCCGGTGTCCTGGCAGACAGGTCTTTTTTCTTCTGCGGCTGTTTGGGAGTTCTGCAGAATAAGAGCTATGACTTCCGAGGAAAGGTCAGTGTTTTTTTTTAGTTCTCTGTAATAATCGAGAACATCCGGACTCAGCGAAGTCGAAGCTTTTACGCAGAGATCGAAAACAGCATCCCGGATTATCCCTTTACCGATAACTCTCAATTACTGCCGGCGATGTTAAAATATTGACGCAACTTCGACAACACCTATCTAATCAATACGACTTTACCTGTGAAAATCTCGTCTCCAGCTCTGAAATAAGTGAAATACACCCCTTTGGGCAGATAAAATCCGCCTTTGTCTCTGCCGTCCCATGTGAATTCGTAATTACCGGGAGGTTGAAAACCCTCATATATAGTGGTTATTTGCTGGCCGAGGATGTTGTAAACCCGCAAATGAACCTCGCAATTATTGTCTAAAGAATATCTTATGCAAGCGGAATGCCTGAAAGGGTTTGGGTAAAAGGAAAAAAATGTATTAGTTTTGATGGGTTCTTCGAGGTTCTCTTCGATGCTGGTAAATAAATTGCAGTAAATGGCTATTCTGTTTGTAAAATAAAATCCACCCGCACTGGTAAAATCTCCTCCAATGAATATGGTATCTTCTTTAATTGCTATTGCAAATACTGTTTTGTTGACTCCATAGCCCACATTTTCCCATTGAGTTCCGTTCCATTTTGCAATATTATCGGCATATGGATCTCCACCGGCATCTGTGAAATTTCCTCCCGCATAAACATGATTATTTCTCATAACTAACGTAAAAACTGTGCCGTTTAATCCGTTCCCTATGCTTTTCCAAGAAGAACCGTCCCATCTCGCGATATAGTCTGCTTTGGGATTTCCTCCAGCATCAGTGAAAGATCCTCCTACATAAATGTCTGTTCCTGAAGCGCAGAAAGCATATACCGCTGAGTTCAATCCTTCACCCAGAGCCTCCCAGTTTGAACCGTTCCATTTTGCTATATTTTTTGTCCTGGTTACATTACCCGCGGAAGAAAATGATCCACCGGCGTAAACACCTTGATCTGTTTTTGCGATGACATATACACTGCCGAGCGTATCTGTAATACCGTTTCCAAGAGGGATCCATGAAGACCCGTTCCATTTTGCTATCTTAGATAGATTGTAGTTGTTGTCTATATGAATAAATTGTCCGCCGACAAATAAATCATTTCCTGATTCCGTTAGTGCAAAAACAGGCCATAAAATTCCGTTATTGAGAGGTTCCCATGAAACGCCGTTCCATTTTGCAATATTACTTGTTTTGGGAACATCTATTACAGAAGGAAAATTACCGCCAATGTAAATGTTTTCGCCGGCAGTAGCAATTGAACGGACATAAGAATATGGAAGGATAGTCAGCCCTTGGCCTACTTTATCCCAGGAAAAACCGTTGAATTGTGCGAAATAATATATTGAAGTGTCAAAATATGATGAGGTAAATTTCCCAGCAGCAAGTAACATGTTGTTATGAAATTCAATAGAGAAAACAGTATTATTGAGACCGTTTCCAACAGGACGCCAAGTGTAGATATCTTCTCTTTTTGCTATTCTGTCAGCATGAGGATTTCCTCCCGCATTCTGAAAATTTCCTGCAATGTAGATCGTTTTATCGATTATTTCTAAAGTAGCAACGAAATCATCCAGAAGACAATCCAATGGACTCCAATTATAGCCGTCATAAAATGCCAGATAATTAAATTGACATGGGGCATCTTTCGAACCCAGAATAAAATGTCCTCCCGCAACAATAATGCCGTTGTTGAGAAGTAGTTTATAAACATAGCCGTTAATACCGCTTGGCATAGGCTCCCACATTGAATCTTTGAATTTTCCAACATAATTTCCGTAATTTCCGCCTAAACCTGTGAACTTCCCCCCGGCGTAAACCGCACTGTCGGTTGCCGCTATCGTCAGGACTCTGTCGTTCAGCCCTTCGCCCATGGAATGCCATTGAGAGTTTTCAAGAAAGGATATCCTGTCAGCACAAGGTTCTCCCCCTGCGTCTGTAAAATCTCCGCCGATGTATAGTCTGTCGAGATAAGGTTCAATAACGTAAACGCTTCCGTTCAGACCGTTTCCGACTGGCTCCCATGAAGAGCCGTTCCATTTGGCGAGATAATCGGCATCAGGATGGCCGCCGGCGTCTGTAAAAGCCCCGCCGGCGAAAACATCTCCGTCAATTATCCTTATCGAATAGACATATCCGTTGAGCCCCTGCCCGATGGTTTCCCAGCTTGAACCGTTCCATCTTGCTATGTAATCGCCGTGCGGATTCCCTCCAGCGTCGGTAAAATGCCCCCCCGCGTAGATTTCATCGTTGTATGAAGTTATAGTTCTGACATATCCGTTCAGGCCGTTCCCGAGAGATCTCCAGCACGCACCGTCCCATCTGGCTATGAAATTCGCTTTAGGGTCGCCTCCGGCGTTTGTGAACATCCCCCCCGCGTAAATATCGCCGCCGGAAATATGAAGAGCCCACACGGTGTTGTTGAAGCCTTGCCCGAGTGACTGCCATGAATATGTATTAATTTCAGAAAAAGATGCCAAAAGCAGGATTGAAGACAGAATAAGGAGTTTTATTGTTTTCATTTTATGAAATAGTATCATAAAATACTCCAGTGGTTTAATAATTTTATAGACAAAACGTCAGAATTTCCCTGTTGTGGATATCAAATAGGATATTATGTATAATTTTCAGATGATCATGTTGTTTCTCATAATGACGGTGTTCACGGGTGTGACCATGCAGAATGATGTCACGGAACCGCCGAGAGTGGGGCTGGTCCTCAGTGGAGGGGGGTCGAGAGGTTTTGCCCACATAGGAGTATTAAAAGTTCTCGAAGAAGCGGGGTTGAAATTCGATTATATAGCCGGGACGAGCATGGGGTCTATAGTCGGAGGACTATACGCTTCGGGTTTCACCGCGCAGCAAATAGAAAGCCTTACAACGACAGTTGACTGGACAAGCCTTTTCAAGGATGAGGTCAGGCGGAGAGATATGCCTTTTGACGGAAAACCATATGCAGAAAAATATATCGGAGGGCTGAATTTTGAAGGTTTTAAGCCTGTTTTTCCGCTCGGTTTGATAGAAGGACAGAAAATCGAAGCCTGTTTGTCTTCGCTGATTTGGAGGACCAACACCACAGAGGATTTTTCAGATCTGCCCATCCCTTTTATCTGCGTCGCATCAGATGTTGAAAAAGCTCAGGCGGTAATACTGAACAGGGGAAACCTCGCAGAATCCATGAGAGCGAGTATGGCTATTCCTACTGTTTTTACGCCGGTGACAATAGACGGCATACTGCTTGTGGACGGCGGAGCCATACGTAATTTTCCCGTTGAGGATATGAAAGATCTCGGCGCAGATTTTATTCTCGGAGTCGATGTAGGGACTCCGACCAAGGAAAAATCCGAACTGCGGTCTGCCGTCGATATTATAAATCAAGTCATCGGCTTCAGAAACACAGAAACGAATCCCGAGCAGAGATCTCTTTGTGATTTTCTCATAACACCGGATCTTGATGGGTTTTCAAGTTACGATTTTTCAAGCCCTGAAATGATTATAGAGGCGGGGGAATCTACAGCGAGGGAAGCGCTGGACAGTCTGATTATTCTCGCGGAAGGTTTGAATAAAAGCAGAACCGAAGAAGAAAGAAATCCTGTTTTTACTCCGGATTCAGTTTTTGTCGTTGATATATATGTCATGGGACTTAACGAAGTGACGAGGAGTTTTGTGGTCTCGACTTTCGAGCATCAGACTCCGGGCTGGCTTGACTCTGAAAAAATTGAGAAAGGCATAGAGAGAATTTACAACACGATGTTTTTTAAAAAGGTCAATTACAGGCTCAAAAAAACGGACGAAGCCTATGTTCTGGTCATAGTCGTCGAAGAAAATAAAAATGACAGGTTGAACCTCGGACTTCGCTACGATTCCTATGAAAATGCCCAAATGCTGTTGAATTTGACCATGAGGAACTTAGCCGTTCACAGTTCAAAATTAATCTGCGACTTGAAGCTCGGAGAAAATTACTCTTTCGGAGCAGATTACTATGTTTTTACGGCTCTCGGCTATCCTAGGAATAAAGTGGGAATAGTGTTATCCGCAGGTCTTTTACAGAAATATTATTATCTATATCATGAAGGAGTTCGTTATGCGAAACTCGACGGGAAATCCCTTTACAGTTCGTTTTCACTGGGATGGACTTTTTCCGGAAAATATCAAATCAGCACCGGTGTGAAATTTGATTTTTCGTCAATAAAACCTTCCGTGGCTCCGATTGATTTTAAGAACACGGTTTACAGCGGTTTGGTTTTTACGGGAAGAATCGACATCGACAATCTTGACAGGATTTGTTTCCCGAAGTCCGGTGTAAAGACAGTATTGGAGGCGTCTGTTTCAGACAGGGGATTCGGCTCAAATGAAAATTTTGTGAAACTCGAAGCGGATATGGCTTTTTTCGTTCCCGCCGCCGAAAGAGTTGTCCTTTTCTGGGGGGTGTGGGGCGGGGTCTCTCAAGCTGACTCTCTGTCTCTTCAAAACATGTTCTATACCGGAGGTCACAAATCTACTGCCTGCCTCAACACTTTTCTCGGATACGAAAACATGGAATTGACGGGAATGCAGATGGCTGCATTGAGAGCGGGATTGAGAATTGAACCCCTTGACAACAGGTTTTTTGAATTTCAGATAAACGCGGCCAAAACCGCGGAGGATCCTGAAGATCTTTTCGAAAAGGAGAAAATTTTATACGGCGCGGGAATGACTTTCGGTTTGAACACCCCGATAGGTCCTGTTTATGTTTCGCTTGCTGGAAAAAATATTGAAAATATAAACTTCTTTTTGAACATAGGGTATGATTTTTAATGCCGGGAAAAACAACTGAAATTTATCAAAAGAGGAGGCGATTTTGAAGAAAATTACTATCTTTATGATTTTAGCTCTCGCCGCTTGCGTTTTATTTGGAGGAAGAATTGAGGATATAAGGGAAGCTTATAACGAAGTGAACAAAATGATTCAAAACGACGAGTATTACAGAACGGAGATTTCCGTCAACAGCAGCAACCTTTCATTTCCTGCAGTCGGGATATTCAACAGGCAGATAACAATGTTTTGGGAAAGCCGTCCATGGGCTGAAACAGCCTATGGGATAATAAAAATACATGTGAAGTCGGAGATTTCAGCCGCGGAGTATTACGACGAATACCTTTTTGATGAAGAAGGAAATCTTATTTTCTGCTATAAAGATGGAGGATACGACGAAATCCAAAGAAGGTATTATTTTTCCGGCGGCAGGCTTTTGAGGCTGATCGCAGAAGGGACGGTATATGACAGTCCCGACGAACAGCAGAAAAAAGAAGCCGCTGATGTTTTGAAAGCCGCAGAAGGATTGATGATCGCATTTACAAGATTGCATGGCTACTACTGACCGCAAAGAAATATCTTTTGGGGTTTGAATAACTTGAGAAAAGCTGTTTTTATTTTTTTCTTTTTGTCTTCAGGAGGTTTTGCTCTGTGTAGCTCGTTTTCTCCTCTTGAAGATCTCGAAAACAGGACATTTTTTTTAGTAAACAGTTACCGGGAATCTCAGGGATTAAAAACTCTTGAATTCGACGAAAGGATTTTGGAGCAGTGCAGAGAGCACAGCCGGTCAATGGCGGCTCTTTCGTCTGAGCTTAGCCACGAAGGCTTTGAGACAAGAGTAAAAAATTTACAAAAACACATTTCTCTTCTTTCCGCCGGAGAGAATGTTGCGAGCAATATGAATACTCCTGATCCCTGCTCGACTGCGGTTACGGGCTGGATTAACAGCCCCCATCACAGGGAAAACATGACTAAAGAATGGGATGTATCCGCAATCGGTATTTCTGTCTCTCCTGAAGGGAAATTTTACTTCACGCAGATATTTGTTCTATTGAGGGATGAATTTTCAGATGAGATTTTCGACACACAGGAAATTGAAGACGGGATTGAAGTTTTATTCAAAGAATACAGAATTTCTATGGGGAAAGAACTTTTCACCAGGAACGACACACTCGACTTTTTAGCTGGTCTGACCTGTCGTAATCTCGGGGAGAATCCCCAAGAAAGCGGAAAAATTTTTTCAGAGCTCAACGACAGCATCGAAAATTATTTTGATTTTGAAAAAATTGTTCAGATTACATCTACAAACAGCGGTCTGCAGAAACCAGATGAGGAGATTTTCGAATACTGGCTGAGCGACGGTCAGTATCGTTCGCGTTTGGAAGAAAATTTCGACCTTTTCGGTGTCGGAGTTGCCGCAACAGATGACGGTAAATATATCGCCGTCTTGGTTCTTGTCAAATTCAGGGAGAGAAAATGAAATATTTCAAAAAAGCCGAAGGAAAAAGAGTATTTTTGTCGCCGATAAATGTCGAGGACTGCGAACAATATACAGAATGGCTCAACGACCCCGAAACGGCAGTATTTCTCGACTGCTTTTTCCAGAACATATCCCTTCTGAAAGAACGCGAGCTTCTCGAAAAATTAGCAAGAGATCAAAATGTTTTCGCAATAGTGGACAAAAACAGCGGAAAACTAATCGGCAACTGCGGACTTCACAACGTCGATTTTATCAACAGGAAGGCGGTTCTCGGAATTTTCATAGGCGACAAAGATTACCGGAACAGAGGTTTCGGAGCTGAGGCAATAAGCCTTCTTCTCGATTTCGCGTTCAACGCTTTAAATCTGAACAGCGTTATGCTCGTAGTGAAAGAATTCAACAAAAGAGGAATTAAATGCTACGAAAAATGCGGATTCAAAAAAATAGGGATCAGGAGGGAAGCCAGCATTGTCGCCGGAAAAAAATACGGTGAAATAATGATGGATATACTGGCTGAGGAATTCAGTGAAAACAGAATTGAGAAATATCTGAAAGACTGAAAGAATCAAGTTTTATTTCTTAACAGCGTTATTCGCAAAAGAAAGAAGGCAAAGTATGCTCAAAGAATTCAAAGAATTTGCTGTGAAAGGGAATGCCGTTGACATGGCGGTCGGTATAATTATTGGAGCCGCTTTCGGCGCGATAGTCCAATCGATTGTCGCCGATATCATCATGCCTCCTCTGGGTCTTTTGATAGGCAAGGTGGATTTCTCGAATTTGTTTGTTCTTCTCAGCGAGGGAATTCCGACGGGACCTTATTCGTCGCTCGCAAACGCCCAAACTGCCGGAGCCGTTACAATCAACTACGGGAATTTTATAAACATCTTCATAAGGTTTTTGATAGTATCATTCGTCGTATTTTTGCTTGTCAAAAACATAAACAGGCTGAAAAAACAGGAGAAAGCGGCAGTGGAACCCGACAGTAAAGAATGTCCTTTCTGTTTTTCGAAGATAGCTGTTAAGGCGACGCGCTGTCCGAACTGCACTTCTGAAATCAAGGGGTGAAGTGTAAATAGCTATTTCTGATACAAGGTTCAAAGATGAGTGTTTTTTGACAGAAAGAAGTTGCATCTCCGGAGGTTATTTACGAAAAAAAAGGAAGATTTGACATATAAAATGTTTTTGAAAAAACCTGAAGAAAAAGATTTGGAATATGTCAGAAAGCTCTGGGCTGACGATACCACTATGAAGGAAGTAGGCGGGCCGATATTCATGGACGAAAAAATGATTTTGGACTGGCACAAAAAAATGGAATCGAGAGCAAAAACAGATTTATACAGGCTAATAGCCGCATCAGAAAAAAAATTTGTCGGGGAAGTAAGCTTTCACAGATTTGACCCTTCGGAAAAAACAGCTCATCTGAACATAAAGATCGAGCATTCTTATAGAGGCAAAGGATACGCGCGAGCAGCGCTTCGCGAGATTCTAAGGATTTTTTTTGAAGAATGGGGCGGAGAGGTTATGGTGGACGACGTGGGAGAAGACAATGATCTGGCGCAAAAATTTTTAAGCGATGGAAGATTTCGCGTTTCTTCCGAACAGCCCTCTGCAGGAGCCGTCAGACTTTATATGACAAAAAAGATGTTTAATGATATGATATCTGAAAGATTAAACCGACCTTAGACCGGCTTATTAGTATAAAAAAGAAAAACTCAAAAGAGGAAAGAAGTGGAAAACTTAGTTTTCATACCGGGTTATAAAGAGGCCGTGATGATATTGATAGGCTTCTTTTTAATATGGGTCTGCGTCAGAAAGAATTACGAACCGCTTCTTCTTCTTCCTATAGGCATAGGAATAGTTCTTGTGAATCTGCCTTCTTCACCTCTGAGAGCTGAAGATTCTATTTTAGCTCTGATGTTTGAAAAGGGAGTAAAAAACGATATTTTCCCGCTTCTCATTTTCATTTCCATCGGCGCTATGATGGATTTCAAACCCCTCGTTCAAAGGCCTTGGCTTGTTGTCTTTGGCGCCGCGGGCCAAATAGGCATATTCGCCACTACTATATTGGCTGTTGTCTTCGGATACAGCATCCGTCAAGCCGCGTCCATCGGCATAATCGGCAGCGCCGACGGCCCGACTTCAATATTCGTGTCGTCGAAACTCGCTCCCGAGCTTCTGGGGCTGATTACACTTGCCGCGTATTCCTACATGGCTCTCGTGCCTCTGATTCAGCCGCCTATAATGAAAGCTCTGACGACGAAAGGTGAAAGAAGGGTAAAGATGCCTGTCAGCACTTTCGTCGTGAGCAGAACACTGGAAAAACTTTTTCCATACATAATTTTGATTGTGTCGGGTATTTTCTGTCCGATGAGCGTGCCTCTTATAGGTTTTCTGATGTTTGGCAACATCCTGAACACGTCGGGAGTAACCGACATGCTGGCTAAAGCCGCCAAAGATTATCTTTCGGGTCTCGTAACGCTTTTTTTAGGCATTGCAGTCGGATCTTCCATGACCGCCCAGTCGTTTCTCAGAGTAGATACGCTCGTTATTTTTTTCCTCGGACTTTTCGCATTCGCTTTTTCTACGGCTTTCGGGGTTTTCCTCGGTAAAATAATGCTTCTTTTCAAGGTCAGAATTAATCCCCTGATAGGCGCCGCTGGATTGTCATCGTTTCCGATGTCCGCACGCCTCGTTCATCAGATTGGCCAGGAAGCCGATAAGACAAACTATCTTCTGATGCACGCCGCATCAGCGAACGTCTCCGGACAGCTCGCCTCAGTTATTGCAGGCGGAGTGCTGATTGACCTTGTCATGAAATACGCTCCCGCAGGGGATTTTTCCGGAAACAGCCTTCAAATGGCTCTGAAAATTCTTTTGCTTGGAATGGGAAGGGTGTTTTTCATTATGGCGGTCGTCAGTTTGTTGATTTACGGCGCGAGAGCTCTGTTTAGAAATAAAGAAAGTTAAAATATACAGTAGTAACAAAATAGGCATGGAGGTTAAGATGAAATACTGCTTTTTCCTTTTGCTTTTGTCTTTTGCCCTTTTGAACGCAGATCCGCCGTCTTATTATGATTTGAGAAATGTCGGCGGAGTCAGCTATGTAACTTCAGTTAAAAACCAGCAGGGAGGAACGTGCTGGACTCACGGAGCGATGGCTTCAATTGAGGGCAATCTTATGATAACAGGAATTTGGACTGCCGCGGGAGACACCGGCGAACCCAACCTCGCGGAGTATCACCTCGACTGGTGGAACGGTTTCAACCAGTGGAACAACGACGATCTCGATCCGCCGACAGGATCGGGGTTGACGGTTCATGAAGGCGGGGATTACATGGTGACAACCGCTTATCTGAGCAGGGGGGAAGGGGCAGTCCGTGACATTGACGGGCAGTCATATTCTTCAGCCCCTCCGAGAAGGCTCTCCACATACAGGTATTATTACCCGAGGCAGGTCTGGTGGCTCACCGCGGGTGAAAACCTCGAAAATATAAATGCCATAAAAGAAGCCGTGATGACTTACGGTGTCATGGGAACCTGCATGAGCTACAGCTCTTCCTATATGTCAAATTACATCCATTACCAGCCGCCCACCAGCACCGATCTGCCGAATCACGCCGTAGCAATTGTCGGCTGGGACGACAGCAAAGCCACTCAAGCCCCTCTTCCGGGAGCGTGGTTATGCAAGAACAGCTGGGGCTCCAGCTGGGGTCTCAGCGGATATTTCTGGATATCATATTACGATAAATTCAGCTGTCAGGAACCTCAGATGGGAGCCGTATCTTTTCAGCAGGTTGAAATGATGAGATACGACACTATATACTATCATGACTATCATGGGTGGAGAGACACTAAGACCGACTGTTCTGAAGCTTTCAACGTGTTTGTCGCCAAAGGTGACCAGATGATTCAGTCTGCGAGTTTTTTCGCCGCTGAGGACAGCGCTCAATATACGGTCAGGATTTACAGCGGATTTAACGGATCACAACTGACCGGAATGTTGGATGAAGAAACCGGTGTTTGCGAGAGAAAAGGTTTTTACACAGTTGATTTTGATTCTGCCCCTTCATTCAACGCGGGAGACACTTTTTATTTGTATCTTTACTTGTCCCAAGGAGGACAACCCTACGACAGGACTTCAGACGTTCCTGTCCTTCTCGGCGCGAGCTACAGGACCATTGTTCAGTCGACAGCACACCCCGGTGAGAGCTATTATAAAGAAGGCTCGCTGTGGAACGATTTGTATAACTGGTCTGGAAACCCCTATCCACAGACTGGAAATTTCTGCATAAAAGCCTGCGCGGTCGACGCCGGACTTAAAGTGTCGCCTGAAGGCGACGGCAGATCGCAAGGACAGCAAGGAGGACCTTTCAACCCCGATCAATTCGAATACGAAATCACCTATAGAGGTTCAGACCAAGTGGACTATTCGGTTTCACTCGTCAACTCAGCGCCGTGGCTCACGCTTTCAGGCCCTTTGACGGGCTCACTGTCGAGTTCGGACACGGTTGAAATAACATTTTCAATAAACTCAAACGCAAACTCTCTCGGCTTGGGAGCCTACAGTGCCACCGTTCAGTTTCAAAACACGACAAACCAGCTCGGGACGACGGAAAGAGACATTATTCTGCTGGTGGGTTCAAACCAGACCGTCTATTTTTGGAGCCTCGACACAAACCCAGGATGGTCTTGTGATCCTCAATGGGCATTTGGAGTTCCTGCAGGACAAGGGGGAGAGCACGGAAACCCTGATCCGGCTTCAGGAAACACGGGTTCAAATGTCTTTGGCTACAATCTCAACGGAGATTACACAAACAATATGGCTGAAAAGTATCTGACGACTGGAGCCATAGATCTTTCAGGCCTTTACAACACGGAATTGAAATTTTACAGATGGCTGGGTGTAGAACAATCATCATACGACCATGCTTCCATACAAGTAAAAGCAGGCAATGGAAGCTGGATGACAATCTGGAGCAATCCGGATTCTGAGACTGCTGACAATTCATGGACGCAGTATTCTTATGACATCTCTAATTACGCGGACAACCAGAACGAAGTATATATAAGGTGGGTTATGGGGACGACAGATGGCGGATGGGTCTATTGCGGTTGGAACATAGATGACATCGAAATACTCGGCATAAACGAAACTTACGTTGAAGAAGAACCTCTGCCCGGCGAAATCGAAGGTTTTTCTTTCCGGATTTCGAAAAATCTCGGAAGCGAGACTGAAATATATTTCGTCCTTCCTTCGGAAGGTGTTGTAACTGTATCAGTCTATGATGTTTCAGGAAGAATTGTCTCTGTCATTACCGACGGTTTCAGACCTGCCGGAGCTTACAGTCTGCCCTGGAAAGGCGAAGATGAAAATGGCAGAATGCTGTCTTCCGGAGTCTATTTTATAAGTGTCCAGGCTCAGGGACGTTCATTCACCGGAAAGATGCTTTTGACAAGATAAAGATTTGAAGATCTGACTAAATTGCACAATCAGGCGGGGGAAAAACCCGCCTGTATGATTTTTATGAAAATAACAACGATACCGACAGAACAGACGACTTCTGTTACTGATTTATTCCTCGCACTTGTCTGTATAGTATTTTTTATCTTATTCTTTGTCCAATTTTACAAAACGAAAAACAGTTTATATTTCTTTTGGTCTCTTATATTCGTTCTTCTTTTTGCCGCGTCCTTTTTCGGCGCGGTGCTTCATGGCTTCTTTTTGAGCGGAGATATTAAAAATTTGATATGGATTCCTATAAAACTATTTATCGCTATTTCTATTTCGCTGTTCGCGAGCACCTCATACTGCGATATGAGAAATTGCAGGCTGAAGGGATCTTTGGCTGTTTTATTTATTTTGACGGCAGTATGTTTTTACACAATAGACCTTTATAGAGATTCAAGATATTTTATTTTAGTGTCATTTGAACTCGCGGCTTTGATGTTTTCTGGAGCTGTCTATCTCTACCTTTCCATTAAGCGGAAATCCTTAAAATCAATATTCATGATTCTCGGAATTCTGATAACCATGATTGCTTCGCTTATTCAATACTCCGGCAATCTATCATTTAGTTTTTTATGGGAATTTGACCACAACGGAATTTATCACTTGGTTCAGATTCCCGGGTTGTTTATGTTTTTTCTCGGAGTCAAATTTCCCATGGAAAGAAAATTTGTAACCCATACAGAAAAAGTCAAATAAATTGTTATATTTTTGACAGCGTTGTAATTATACCCCTTAAAAACCGGAGCTTTTTTTGTGTTGATATCTGATTCCGTGTTTTGCAAATTTTTTTCATCTAAAAGACAACGATTTGGAAAAAATCATGAAAAACTTGTTTATGCCGCGTAACTACGAACTATATCTCAAGAGAGTTGAAGCCCTGCAGTATGTTTTGAAAAACAAAATATTAACTTCGATGTGTTGATAAAAATGTGGAAAACTAAAAGATTTTTGGCTTAAAAAGTGCTCAATATTTACCATTTATTTTTTAATAGTATAGGTAAATTTTTGTATTTGACGAATTAAAAATAGTTATAAGAAATTTTAATAAGCGGGTTGACCCTTTCCTCAATATGGTTATCTTTATCATAAATATGAAAATAGGATATCCTTGCATTAACAGAAGCATAAATTGCACTTCAAGTTCGACGTTCAGGCTCAAGAATTACGCAGAACACGAATTGATAAAAAAAATTACATCGAATCTTATATGTCTAAAAAAAACATTAGAGTTCAACAAAGACAACGGTTTGATGTTTTTTAGGATAAGTTCGGATCTTATACCTTTTGGTTCTCATTCTATAATGAAATTTGACTGGCAAAGCTATTTCAAACAGGATTTGACAGGAATAGCAAAATATATAAAAAAAAATTCAATGAGGATTTCCATGCATCCCGACCAATTCACATTATTAAACGCGTTGGATAAAAAAATTGTCAGAAACAGCGTCAGAGAACTCGAATATCATTGTCAAATCCTCGATTCTTTAGATCTCGACAAAAGCGCGAAAATTCAAATTCATCTGGGAGGAGTTTATGGTGATAAAAAATCTTCTAAAGAAAGGTTTGCCCGAAATTACTCCCTTCTTTCCCCAAATATAAAAAAAAGGCTTGTTTTGGAAAACGACGACAAAAGCTATGGACTGAAAGACTGTGTTGAAATATTTGATAAAACCGGAATTCCCATCCTCTTTGATGTTTTTCATCATGAATGTTTCAACAACGGCGAGAACTTAAAAAAAGCTTTCGAAACAGCAGGAAAGACATGGAGAAAAAAAGACGGAATTCCGATGGTAGATTACAGCTCTCAAAAAAAAGACGCAAGAAAAGGCTCACACACTGAAAGGCTGGACGAAAGACATTTTATGAAATTTATAACAAAAGTGTCAGGTTATGATTTTGACCTGATGCTCGAGATAAAGGACAAGGAGAAAAGCGCCTTAAAAGCCTTAAAGCTTCTAACTGAAATTAGGAGAGAAAAAAATGACAAAAATCAACATCTCTAAATTTGTCTTTTCGATCATTTTTTGCCAACTCGCAGGAATTATTGGTTCAATCTTTACAGCCAAAAATATACCTCTGTGGTATGCCGGGCTTGTAAAACCGTCTTTTAACCCGCCGAATTGGGTGTTCGGTCCGGTCTGGACAATTCTCTATCTCATGATGGGAATTTCTTTTTATATCGTCTGGGCATATCACTCAAACAGTTCAGTTTACAGACCGGCTGTAATCATCTTCCTGATACAGCTTGTCTTGAATCTGCTATGGTCATTTCTTTTCTTCGGTCTAAAAAATCCTCTGGCGGGATTCATTGAGATATTGATTTTATGGGCGGCCATTCTCATAACCATCATACTGTTTTTTAGAATATCAAAGACAGCCTCAATTCTCCTGATTCCCTACTTACTCTGGGTCTCTTTCGCTTCAGTTTTGAATTATTTCTTGTATAAATTGAATTGAATGTTCAAATATGCTTTTTCCTAATTGCTTATTAAAAACACTTTTTTAGCCAGGGTTGATGTTCCGCAATCCATTCTTATTATGTAGCTTCCGCAAGATATTTTTTGTCCCTGAACGTCCCTGCCGTTCCAGGGAAAATGGTATTCTCCTTCAGGAAGGTTTTCGCCTATAGAAAGAATTTCTCTGCCAGTCAAATCGAAAATATTAACATTGCCGGTTATACCCTTCGGAATTTCAAACCTGATATCCAGACAATCAATGAAAATCGAAGGAGCGCTCAGCATTATTTGAAATTCATCCGGAAATTGTCCGGTTTCTTCAACTCCTACTGAAAAGTAATCCATAATCCTTCTCATAACCGTATCAGGGGGGGCGAAAAGAGTCGTTCCATATATTGCTTCAAATCCGAAACCGAAGAAAATCAATTCATAATTTCCGCTGTAACCGACAGCTGCAATTGAAGAAGAATTCCAATATTGAAAAACACCTGTACCGCCGTTGAGGGGATTCAGGTCATCCCTGGAATTTTGATTGGAGGGCTGCCCACCGGAAGTTTTTATCTGAAGTCCATCGAAAATACCGCCGGATACCCCGTCGCACGCCTGTGAGTTAATATTGCCGTTCCAGGAACAGCGAAGGTATTCGGACAAAAATTGCTGCCCCTGAAGATTTTCCGCGATGTTTTGACCTGTAAGAAAAAGCTTTTTCCCCGAATCCAGAAACATTGAAATGTCGGAGATGTCCTCGGAAGTGATGACGTTAGAATCGGCATCGCCTGTAAACCAGATCACCGCATCGTAATCGAGTATCAGACCCCCTATAGGACCTTCGGAAAATCTGTTGTATACATCGCTGATCAAGCCGAGGTTTTCAATCGGATCCAAAAATTTGTCAAGGTAATTTCCTGAGGGGTCTGCGTTGATGATGCAGATATCGGGTATTTCCCCGACGAGAAATCTTATTTCGATCGAATCCGTCAAGCTCTGGGGTTCACTGAAAACGTTCAGAGTCACATCCACCCAGGATGTTTGAACCGTATCGTCAACTTCAAAAACAAGGGGTTGCGATGAATTATCAATAGTATCTCCGGGATCGACATTTCCTAAAAAACAACTGTCTTGGATGAAATGAATGGTTGAATTTTCCACCGATGTTTTAACATAGACGTTTTCTGCCGTATTGTAAAGAGTGTCGCAGAGAAGACTGAATTCAAGGTTTCCCTGCTCTCCGGGTAAAACATGGTGACTGTTTCCGGGGCCGCGAACTTTAAATCCAATGAGTTGAAGGTCGGTGATTTCCGATGCATCTTTGTTCTCATAGAGAACTATCATGTTCTCAAATCCACCGGCGCTGAGAACGTCGATGTCTTGGTCCAAGTCGATGTCGCAAGTAGTGACGTGACTCGCCCCTCCGAGCGAGTTTGTAATCAAATGATTTGTAAAAGTGCTGTTTCCGTTGTTTTTCCACCATATTACGGAATTTGCGTTTTCAGCCGCGGCTAAAATGTCAATGTGAGCGTCGTCGTCGATAAAAGACGCGTAAACGCAAGTCACACCTGAAAAAACAGGCGATAGCGGGTGATAAGTGAAATTTTCGTTGCCGTCGTTTTCAAACCAGGCAATAATACCGGAGCCGTTTGCCGCGCCGAGAATGTCTGTATCGCCGTCGGAATCTATGTCGCAGGAATATACCCAGTGTGCAAGAAGGAAAGTGGACGTCAAAATATGTTTTGCAAAATTTTCGTAGCCGTCGTTTTCCCACCAGAGAATGGTGTTCGAGGCATACGAACATCCGATGATGTCTTTGTTTCCGTCTCCGTTAATATCCCCGGCGTAAATACATGAGCAGTTTGTGTAAGAGGAATCCAGGGGATGAAATGTAAAATTTTCATTGCCGTCGTTTTCGAACCATGCGAATGAACATGCACCGTTCCATGCGGATGCTAATATGTCGGTGTCGCCGTCTTGATCCAAGTCGTTGCAGTGGACAGTATGTCCGCCCTGATATGAATTTGTCACCAGGTGTTCGGAAAAATCGCCTGTCCCGTCATTTTCCCACCAGGTAATCAAGTTGTTTGCAGAACCCGGAGTCGCAACTGCGTCGAGATCGCCGTCTCCGTCAATGTCGTTTAGATCGACGACGCGGCATCTTCCGAAATCATTGTCTATGACATGTTCGATAAAACTGAAGTTGCCGGTGTTTTCCCACCAGAAAATCGTGTCATTGCTGTATGCCCCTCCGATGATGTCCAGCAGTGAATCCCCGTCAATATCCCCTGAGACGACAGTCATGGTTTGAGTGAAATTGTCTTTTACCGTGTGTTCGAAGAAGTATTTCTGAGATTTTAAAGAAACTGAGAAAATCAGCGAACTCAAAATCAAAATACACAATGTTTTTGCCGGCATGTTATCTCCTTGGTTGAAATATACTTGCTGATTATTATTAATTACAATTAGTATAATATTTTATACATTATGTCAAGTATTAATAATTTTCAGTTGATAAAAGATATCGATGGAAATAAAAGTTGTCCTGTATTTTGTCGGGGTTTACATGCGGATTTAAGTTTATAAAATAAAAAAGCGGGAAGAGAATTTACTCTTCCCGCAAGGTACTATTATATTTCGAAGCGCTAAAAAATCTGGACTGTTTTTGTCTCTTTCTGCGTGTCCGTGACTAAATTGACGAAGTAAGTCCCTGCGACTACTGTCTCGCCTTCCAAGTTTTTCATATTCCATTCGAGGTTATGTTCGCCGGCGGCAAAATTCTGATCGGCCACCGTATAGACACTTCTTCCCAATACATCGAACACTTCTACCCTGACATTCTGGTCTGAAAGGGTTGAGAAATATATTCTGACCCTGTTTCCGTCTCTGAAGATATTTATATTGTTATAGAGAGGATTTCCGTTTGGAATTTCATCTATCCAGTTGTAATGATCCCACCTGTCGAACCAAATATTGTTGACATTGTATTCCCTGTATATAAGAAATCTGCCGTTGTGAACCATCGATGCATTAATTTGAGCAGGCATTGTTGTTGTAAGCGAGTAATCATTCGCAACAATCCTCCCGTCCCAGGTGTAAAAATCAGTTGTTATCAAAGCAGCCACAAGGGAATCGAACGAACCGCTTTCGACAAAACAGCAAGCGGCAGGCCTGTCTACAACCATGTCCCAACCGAGTCTCATGTTTGGATTGTTTGAATAGACATCACCGGATATCGTCCAGATTCCTGGTGTCTGCCAGTTTTGTCCACCATCTGAACTGTAGTTGTAATAAACTCTCGGATCTGTTCCCTGAGTATACATACCATAGACGTAATTGGTTGGATACGTATGGTATTTCTGCGAAGCTAACTGTGGCGCGGACCTCACAGTGTCGTTTGCCGAAGATACATTGTCAAAGCCAGATTGGTTGCCCCACATTCTGAATCTGCTTGAAGACTGATCGTAAATTGTTCCGACATAAAAAACATTAGAATCATTGCAGGCGACGGTCACTTCCTTTGGGCCCATTGAGGAAGTATGCGGTCCATACATGTCCCATGTAACTCCTGTGTCCGCAGAAGAAGCAGTCAACCAAGAAGTTTCTCCTGGTGTGCTGTAAAGTCTTATTAGGGAAATCACAATGAAGGGATTTGAATCAGGTTCGACATCCATTGCGACCTGAAACACGCTGTCGTAAGCCGGGTCGAAAAACTGCAGCCATCTTTCACCGAATCCGGGTTGAACAGCTCCGAAAAAAAGCCTGTACCCGGAAGAGGGGACTGAGTCAGCCCATATCAAATATATATTCGGGTTGTCGGTAACGTATGGTTCCAGCTTCATATCGAAATCAAGCAATTGGCCGTTGGCGCCCGGGTTCATGTGATAAAATACGTTCCATGTATATCCGTTGTCGGTTGATCTGTAGATGAAAAGAGTGTCCGTTCCTGATGCATGGCAGGACTGAACTCCGGCATAAATGTAGCCGTTGGCGTCGTAATCGAGTGCGAGACCGTATCTGTAAGGAATCGCGCACTGGTCCGTGACAAGCAGGTCCGGTCCCCACAACGGAGCGTATCTTGAAGGTTCTGTGCTGATCTTCACATCTTCGTGAATGACTACCTGATGAGGAGTTGTCTCGGGGAGAATACCTTCCTCCGGGTCTATTCCTTCACCGGTGTGTATTGTCACCGCTTCCGTGAAGATTGTCCCGGAAGGCCCATACCCGCTTGCGAAAATCGAAATACAGGACAGTAAGCCTATTAGAACGAGCATTTTCTTCATCAATCCTCCTTTGTTAACGGGTTTTTCTTTGTTCTTTTTATCAAGTATATACTACCATGACTGTATTAAATTTATTGATAGAAAATTTTTTAATCTATCAAAAACTAATAATTCATGATATTTAATAATAAAAATGGGATTCAAAAATAATTTATTAAAAAAATTTAACCTTTTTTCCTTTGTATTATTATTTTTGTCCGGTTGCATGACCTTTTCAACTCTCCAGTCCCCCAAAACACTTGAAAGAGGCGATTATTCCGTAGGAATTGCAGGGAGCAAGTTCGCCTTTTCTGATTCCGGAGGACAAAAACTGGGATCAGGCAGTTTTGACGTTTTTGCCAGAGCGGGGATGATGCACAACATGGATGCGGGTTTCAAGGCGACTATTTACGAGGGCGGATCTTTCAATTTATTCGCTGACGCAAAATACAGGTTTCTGGAAAGACCCTTTATGATATCCGGTGATGTTGGAACATTGATAAGTTTCAGGACGAACGGGTTGTATTTAATGGCTCTCGCCGGGAACGACAACATATACACAGGTTTGAAAGCTGTGTTTATCCATGAACAGCCCAATTCTACTCAACCAATATTGAATGAGGAAAATGATGCTTATATTCCGAAAAATTCATTTGGTGTAGTTTTCGGAGGAGGAATAGGTTCTTCTGTAAAAATTATCCCGGAGCTGAACGTCTATTTCAGCAAAGGGTATGAACCCATGTATCTTTTTTCATGCGGGATAAAATTGGATATTTAATCTGATGTTACTGAAACCATTATCACAGCGGAGGGAATGCTCCCTCCGCTGTTTTACTTCCGAAATCCCCGAATTAAAAAATCTGGACTGTTTTTGTCTCTTTCTGCGTGTCCGTGACTAAATTGACGAAGTAAGTCCCTGCGACTACTGTCTCGCCTTCCAAGTTTTTCATATTCCATTCGAGGTTATGTTCGCCTGCGGCAAAAATCTGATCGGCCACCGTGCTGACGGTTCTTCCGAGTATGTCAAAAACTTCTATCCGGAATTTTTGATCCATCGGTGTCGAGAAATTGATCCTGAAGCAATCACCGCTTCTGAATAAGTTTAATCCGTATGACTGAGGCGCATTGTTGGGAGTTTCTTCGACATGGCTTGTGTAATCCCACCTGTCGAACCAGATATCATTCTCGCCGTATTCCCTGTAGATAATTATTCTTCCTTGTATCGGTGGTGTCGTTCCGTATGTTATCAATGAAGTCATATTCCCCGTCAGGTTGTAATCATTTACAGCCGCTCTTAGATACCATGTCTGGAAGTTACTTTCCATCATAGCGCATACGAGCGTGTCGAAGGATCCTCCGTCAACATTACAGCAAGCTACAGGTCTGTCTGATGTCATATCCCATCCGATTCTCATGTTGGGATATCTTGAATACACATCTCCTGAAATAGACCATATCTCGGGTGTCTGCCAAGTCGCTCCTCCGTCTGAACTTAAGTTGTAGTAAACTCTCGGATCTGTTCCTTGTGTGAAGAGTCCGTATACGTAATTTGACGGGGATGAATGATATTTTTGTGTTGCCAACTGAGGAGTGAACCTAACGGTGTCATTTGCCGAAGATACGTTGTCAAAATCCCAGGTTCCAAGGGTGTGTCTTACCATCCTGAATCTGTTGCTAGACTGTGTGTATATTGTTCCGGCGTAATAGACCGCAGAATCATTGCAGGAAACTGTAACTTCATTTGGACCTGTCGTTGTAACGTGTGAGAATGAAGCCCATGTCAATCCAGTGTCGGCTGAAAAACATGTATACCATTCCGTCTCACCTGCTGTGCTGGCATATCGTATGTAAGAAAATACAATAAAAGGGTTTGAATCCGGTTCAACATCGAGGGCAACTTGGAATGTGCTGTCATATTCAGGATCTGTGAACCCAAACCATCTCTCTGTCCCGCTTGCCCTAACAGCTCCGAAGTAAAGCCTGAATCCTTCGGCATCCTGTGAATCTGCCCAAATAATGTAAATCTCAGGATCGGATGTTGTGTAGGGCTCGAGTTTCATGTCGAAGTCGAGAAGCTTTCCGCCAGAACCGACCCAAGACGAAAAAATACTTACCCATGTATAACCGTTGTCCATCGACCGAAAAATAAAAAGGCTGTCTGTCCCTCCGGTGTGGCAGGACTGAACTCCGGCATAAATGTAGCCGTTGGCGTCGTAATCGAGGGCGATGCCGTAACGGGGGGAAATTACGCACTGGTCCGTGACCAAAATGTCGGGGCCCCAAAGCGGAGCGTATCTCGATGGTTCGGATCCGGAAGTTATTTCATCGGATTGAGTCTGGACTGGAATAGGATTAGTCTCTGGGAGCAATCCTTCTTCAGGATCCATGCCTTCGCTGGAGCTAATAGTAACAGCTTCTGTGAAGATGGTTCCGGAAGGTCCATACCCGCTTGCGAAAATAGAGACGCAGGCGAGCATTCCGATTAGAACGAGCATTTTCTTCATTTGTCCTCCTTTGTTGATAACTAAATATAAACCTTAAACGTTAAAAATACATTAAATTTAAATTAAATTAATCCCAATTAAATACTAATCGCATCTTTTTTCCTGGCATGCTCCACTTGAGAGCAAAATACAAGTAAAATATCAGTTAAATTGTTTCCGGGTTTAGGCCAATATGTGCTGTTTAAATTGTGAAGTAGTCACGCTGGTATTTACCAGATAAAATTATCTTGATAATTCTTTGAGGGAGATTAAACTTTTTATAAAGGATATATCATGATTTGTCATTTACAAGGCAAAGATTTTATGCGAATCCTTTTAGGTTCGGTTCTCGCGATAATAATAGCGTTTCTCAGTTCGGTCTGCGGTGTGACAGGATATGCGACATACAAGGGCTTTCAGGCCAGAGGAGCTCCGGATCAGGCTGTCATAAATGAGTTTGCTGAAAAATCCGTCGAATGGATAACTGCAGTGTTCATGGGAGTCGGCACTTTTTTGGGCGGTCTGATAGCGACGATAAAAGCGAAATCCAATATTTTTTTATTATGTATTCTGATTGGTTTAGTTGTCGCTATTACAGGTTTTATATTTGGCTTAATCGGCGGTTTGAATTTATGGACATTTGTAGGTGCGGCGGCGGCTATGACCGGCGGTTTACTGGTTGGTGCTGTAAAAAAAACTAAATTGCCATGATTCTTATTAACTATAAAAATATATTATAAACACAATGCAGTATCAAAAAAATTCTTGGGTATTTTTTTAAATTTTAAATATACGGAGGTTAAAATGAGAAACTTTTACAAAAATGCAGAACTGTTGAAAATTGTTTTACTTTTTACGGCAGTGACAATGCTTTCTTTGTGTTGTTCAAAAAATGATACAGACCAGGAAATTCGGGAGCAAACCGAAACTAATGCGGTCGTTGAAATTACAGAACAGGTAATCGAGAAAAGCGGATCAATCGAAGAAGGAGACCAGACAGATCCCAACCACATGAACTTTCCCTATGATGCCTACACTTTTGAAGCCGCGACGGGAGACAAAGTGAGGGTCGAAGTTACAACCGAAACTTTTACGGCTCTTCTTAAACTCGTCGAGGTCTCCACGGGAGCCGTCCTCGCCGAATGGGACAGCGAGTATCCCATGGGCGATGCGCTTATATACGTCATCGCCTCCAAGGGCGAATATGAGGCGAGGGTCTATTCGACAAATTCCGGGACGGGTGAGTATTCAGTAAAGATTGTCGTGGAATAGGTCAAAGTCAGCGAGAGTCTGTTCTCAACTATTCATTAAGTCTGTCAAGCCATCGAATTCATGTTCTAAGTTTTTGATATTCTCGTCCAACAGGGCAATTTCATTTTTGAGGCTCTGAAGTCTTTCTATAAAACCCTCTGAGCCGGAGGATTCCGGTTGAAGAGATTTGAAAAGGTATTTTTGAAATTCTTCGATTTCAGAGAATATTTTTGAATATCCTGTTTCTTCAATTCTATTATTGATAATGTCTGTGATTTTTTCAACAATATCCGGAGTGAGTTCGTTCCTCGATCTTTTTTCGGTGAAATAAGACGCATCGACGAGCAAAATTCCTTTTATCGGCTTTTTATTGCTGAAACCAAACACAAATGACTGCCGGTAATTTCCAAGAAAATAAAGGTTCGGCAGTCTTACGGCGAATTCAAAAGGTCTCTTTGAAATCGAACTTAGAAATTCTTTTTTCAGGTATTCATCGGTCAGTGTTTGGGCGTCAATGTACAGGTACACCGTTTCTTTATCAGCGAATGCTGAATCAATTTCAGCAAGAAGATATTCTTTATATAATTCATCGGCTCTCTGATAGTTCCTGGATTCTCTTTCAGTTCTGAAAAAGACTCTTCTCATTGATACGTATGATTTTGGAAAATGAATTACGGTGGATTTATCTGCGAAAGCAGATTTTTCATCAGGTCCGAGAATTTTGATGTTTTCCGTTTTTGAAAATATTTTCAAAATTGTCTGTATCAGACAGGAATGGATTGATTGAGTTCTGATAAATATTTTACACTTAATACTCCTCTGATAATCAAAATAAACACCGTTTTCTATGCCTGAAAAAACAATATTTTTACATCCGTTTTTTTCAGCCATAGTAAACATCAGCTCTTTGGCATTGGCTTGAGCTCTCTGTTCAGGGCTGGAAAATATGCTTCCGTGCTGGAAAAATTTGAAAAGGGTATTGAAAAAACTGCAGTTTTCATCTGTTAAAGATTTATTCTTGTCTGACAGTTCCAGAGCCAGTATTTTTATTTTTCTGTTTTTCTCTTCTTCATTTAAATTGCTTTCAAAAAAGCTTTGATTTGTAATGTCCTGAAATTCAATGGAATTATTTTTATAAAAATCTTGAAACAAAGATATCAGGTTTTCATAAGCGTTTTCTTCTGTGCAAAGGCTCGAAATATAATGTTCTTTGTTTATTGCAAAAGGGTTTGAAGAGTCCGTTGATTCCTCGCAAAACTTCAAAAGAACAGCCCCGAAAAATAAGGAGAAACTATTCCAAGACTGCAGACCATCGCAGAAATTCTGGTAAATCCGCATGTATTCTCTTGCTTTATTGGAAAATATCCTGTCAGACCTTAACAGCATTTGATATTCCCAGTAAATTGTTAAGCGTCAAGTCCAGTAATTCCTTTTTATGTTTGATTATTTTTTCGTGGTTTTCCATCTGTTTTGTCAGATTTTCCTGAATCTGCACTGCTTTTTTCTGTATTCTAATGACAGGGACAACAATTTCAAGAGATTCAAGTGTGTTTTTGTTTATGATGTGAGTATTTGCTTTATTGGAGAAAAAATGAGCCTGTGATACCGGAAGGTTTATGAAAAGGGCTATATAAGGAGGATGTGTCCCTGAATTATCACTCTGCTGTTTTATTCTCAGAACAAAAAAATGATGTGTTGCAACAGCTTGAAAATCCCCATTAAAAACAACTGCTATATGATTGGTGGATTTTGCTTTAAAAAGGATGTCGCCCTTTTCTAAAAAATGCTTTTCTAAATATCTTGAACTTTTGATTTTGACAAGATTGGTTTTTGCCAGATCAAGAGAAGGATCCGCATCTGAGAGCTGAATTACATACACGTTTCCATTAATATCACTTTCAATTTTTTTTCTGGGAAGAAATCCGGTTTTTATATCGCAGAGTTCAGACAGACGATAAGTTTTAATGCTCATGACATATGATAGCATAAAAGAGAAAAAATTCAAAGCAATAAAGGCGGAAATATTTACAAGCAACTAATAAATAATGCTTGACAAAAAGATAAAAGATGTATATATATGTAATAAATATTAGCAAGTATCTAATAATATTTAATTGGAGGTTAAAATGGATGAAATTTTACAAAAACTTCAAATTTTTGGATACGAGAAATATTCAAAAGCAATCCTGACGGCGCTTGTCACCGGAGAGCCGATTCTTTTTATCGGCAGGCACGGTTCGGGAAAAACCCTTTTGGCTGAAAGACTTGCCCATGCCATGGGGTATAAAACAGATGGAAATGACAAAGAATTCAATGCTTACGATGCTTCAAAATCTGTGTTTGAAGACATAATCGGTTTCCCGAACCCCCAAATGATGAAAAAAGGATTAATAGATTATTTGAGATCACCCATTACGCTGTGGGACAAAAAGTTCATACTGATAGACGAAATTTCAAGAGCAAACCCTTCTATGCAGAGCAAGTGGCTCGAGGTAATTAAAAATCGTTCTTTGATGGGTCAAAAGATTCCGGAATTGAAATATGTATTTTCTGCAATGAACCCTATGAATTATCCTGGAGCAAATCCTCTGGACCCCGCTCTTGCCGACAGATTTTCAATTATTGTCCAGCTCGAGGACAGCTTAAAAGAAGAAGACGTCAAAAAAATTGTCTCTGTCAACAATGAAAGTTCATCTCTTTTGAAAGAAAATGAAAATCTTGAGTTCAACGGTGAATTGAACAATCTTGTTGAGAAAATAACCGGCATCTATAAAAAACTTCCAAAAAGTTTGGAAACTTTGGCAAAAGATTTCTGTGTCGCCTATTACCGGAACTCTCATTTTGTGTGTTCTGAAAAAGAATTCAAACCTGTCAGCGAAAGGCGTGTCGGCATGATGTTCAGAAATCTAGGTGTGATGTTCTCGATTGATATAGAAAAGAAAATAAGAATGACAAAGAAAAATTTAACTGAAAATTTGACGGAAGTTTCAAAATTTTCCTGGATAGTTCCAGCTATAGAAGAAACAGATGGAAGAAATTACGAGACGGAAATAATGGCCAGAACTATGACCGACATCGGTCTGTCAGAAATGGACGAAGAGGGTATTGATTACACACAGCGAATAATTGATCAGTTCAAGAACTCTGTTGAAGGGGAAAAAAGGCTCAAAAACGCGCTCACCATTCTAAAAAAAGCCGCTGATTATCAGGAAAAAGAAGCTTTTCCCAAAGATGGTGAAATGGATGTGATAAAAAAAGCCGGCGAGATAATTTCAAGTGTTGACTCGCCATGGCTGAACAGAAGGGTTAAAGGTTTGGATATTCAAAGCTTCAGGATGACAGGTTTAATAGACACTTATTTTGAAAAGGATGACGCGAAATTTATAGAGTTATTGTCAGAAGTGCATCAAAAGGAGGAAAAAAATGAAAATAGATGTTTACAAGAAAAAAAAACTGCATAGAGGGCTTTCATTATTTACTCCCGGTGTTTTTGAAAAAAATTTCAGAAACGATAAGGAATTAGAAGAGAGCATGATATTTTCACCGAAAAAAACAAAATGGCTTATACCCGACGAAGAAACCAACGCCGGGACTTTTTACAGGTCAATAAAAAAACATTTTAAATTAAACGGCGAAAGAACCACCGGTTTTTTTTCAGTGGAAAGAGACAGAATTTACGAAAGCGCTAAGTATCTCTGGCAAAATCTTACAGCAGACGGAGTCATATTAAAGCTGTTCAGCAATTTAAAAAGAGGGACATCATTAAAAAGCAGTGTTGAATTTACGGCGTTTTTAAACCTTTTGATAAAGGAAATCATGGATTCTGAAGATAAAGTCCATTGGGATCATGCGATGCCGAGTATGTATCTCAAAAATTCAAGGAGCGGATTTCTCAGCAGTAAATTGGTCGAAAATTTTTTGATGAGAGAAGGAGAGCACTATTTTTTCAGAAGCTCAAATATAATTAACCACTACGACAGCAAAATAATTCTGGCTAAAAAGAGAAAAATTGGCGAAGCGGAAATACAGGATGTCCTTTTCAAAGTTGAGAATAGAAAACCGAGAAGGTTTTATGACAAGATGGAGAGCTGTTATATTTCTGTCATAGACGGAAAACTTAAAATACCCAATGAAGAGGACATAGCTTATTTTGGCGAGAACAGCAATCTTAAACTTGTGCGTTACAGAGAAAAAAACGCCAGTGCTAATTGCTTTATAAAGACAAAATACATTTTAGTCAAAAAAGATTCGGTTATTCCTTCTCATTTTAATGAAGGCGTTTATTACGCGCTTGATAATCCTCCGATAATATTTTACGACGAACCTCCGAAAGTCATATCAGACAAAAATACTGCCGAAAAGATAATGAGTAAAATTGAAGCAAATATATATTCTCCTAAAAATGCTTCCATAAAATGGGATTGGAAAGAAGGCAATATGATAACTCTCGGTATCTTAGACAAAAATATTTTCTGCTCACAGGTGTAAAATGGAAGATATTAAAACAGCTTTTGTCAGGACTGTTTTTGAAAAGAAAAGCAACCTCATGCCGCTTTTTGACATTTTTAAAGAATCTGTAAAAGACGTAATCCTGGAAAAAAATTCTTCCGCCGTAGAAACTGCGTGCGTCCAAACCGCGGGTCCAAATAAATTTTTGATAAGAGTAAACAAAGATTTTTATGAAACAAAACTTACGGGCAAATACGACCTCTTTTGGATACTTATCCACGAACTAAACCATATTGTATTAAACCATTTAAGCTTTGAAGGAGAAGAAAACAGATGTTTTATAAATTTGTGTGCTGACATAAACTGCAACAGCCTCATGTTCAACTTAAACGCCAAAAAAAGACTGCCTGTTTTGGAAAGGTTTTACAAAAATAATTACATAAAAATGATAGAAGAAGGGCTTTTCAGAGAGAGCCGTCTTTGTTTTCTTCTTTTCCCTCCCCACAAGAGCAGGGAATATGTTGAAAAAGATTTTAGTAAAATCAAAAATCTTTCAGAGGAACAAAAACAAAAACTCATATCATTGTGGTTTGACAACTATTTCGGGGAGATGATGCCCGTTGAAAAGCTGATTCATAGACTCAGAGAGTTCGTCTATGATCCGGCGTATTTTTTATACGCGGATATCATCCAAAACATGGTTAAAAACCCTGCTCTATATAGAGAGATCGCTTCAAAGCTTTCGAGATACATAGAAGAAAATGTCGGGTCCGGCAATGAAGAGACAAAGCTATGGCACAGCGGAGAAATTAATAAAGAAAAGGTAGGTAAAAAAGCTGAATTGTTGAGGAAGTTAATCCGGAAAACAGTGATAAAAAACAGCCACTCAACAGAACGTAAAAATATTTGGTTGGATCAACAAAGTGTCATCCCGAATTTTTCAAGGCAGCAGATCGCTCTCATAAACTGCGGAGTAATTCCAAATTTCTACCAGAGCAAGATTTCGACAAAAGCAAAAACAAATGAATTTTCCGCTGTTTACATAGACCAATCAGGGTCCATGGATCCTTACAAAAAATTGATATACATACTTTTGAGGAAAATTGCCGATACTTTCAAAGGACCTTATTTTGTGTTTGCGACTGAAGTCGTCAAAATTACGCTTTCCGACGTTAAGAAGAACATTTTTATAACCGGCGGAACTGACATAAACCCTGTAATAGCGCATATCAATAAAAACAATTTCCAAAAAGCCCTGATAATCACAGACGGTATTTTCAAAAAAGCAGAATTGACGACTGGAGCTGATATATATGCGGTTTTTACAAACGAGTATTACTACATGGATTCTTTGATTGATTCAATCAAATTTAAAGGAGTCTGGTATCTTGATGACTAAAGAAAAGCTCCACCGCGCGTCAATGATGCTAAAAAATAAGATTGTTTTGCCGATTTTTCATAACGCTTTTCCTAAAAATCCAAACGGAAAGAATAAATGAAATTTAAAAAAGGTAACTATATACATTACAGCACGGAGGAAAAATGAATGTAATAAATGAATCAAGCTTAATCAGAGTTTTGCAACACCTCAAAGACCCATATCGTTCTTTTGGTGTTGTATCTGCATATCAAGAAAAGGAAGCAGACAAAATAAATTTTCAAAATCATTTAGAGTTACGTAAAGAAATTAGAAAAATGGGTTATGGTTTTATAGAACAAAAAGCTGGATATTCTTATATAGAGGATGAAACATCGGGAATAATAGAAGAAAAGAGCTATTTTATTCCTTGTATAACCTTAGAAGAAACTTTGTATCTTGGTCGTTTGTTTAACCAAGAAACTATAATACACAAAGATAATAAAATATTTGCTTTATATTTTTGTGATTCGGGCGAAATAGACTTAACATTCAAAAACGAAGAAAACAACTTTTCTCTTTCTACTTATGATGTTGAAAATGCATATTCCCAATTAATAAAAGCAAATAGAAATCATCGTGTAAAATTTTCTTACATTGCAGAACTTCACATTCCTACACTATCAGAGGTTTTACACAAACAGAGATTAAATGAATTTGCAAGGGCACGTTGGATTACAATAATGGAAAATTAAAGATAATAATGAAAAGATGGTGTTGAAGTTACCAAATTGGTGTCTTAATGTATATAGTAGCCTTAAAAAAATATTCATAAATCTGTAATTACTTAGGAGAAAATATGTCAAGGAAACTGCTTGAAAAACTCTGCGGCAAGAAAAAAGGCGCACTCAGGAGATTTTTAAACACCTCAGAAAGCGATCCAAAAATTTCCTGGTATCCTGCAAGTTGTCTTGATTTAACTGAAATTCTTTTTTTACAAAAAGAATACATACGTCAAAATCCTCCCGATATTGAAATAACTATGCCTGGACCTCCCGATATATTTCTGCATACTGATTTTTCATCAATATTTTACGACGAAGTCATAAAAAAATATTTAACGGAAGGAAAAAATGTTCTACACAAAAGCGACAGGACTTTGAGCATTATAAGGTCAATAGAGGAGCTCGAAACCTTCAGATTGCCTGTTGATTCTGGTTTCTTTTTATTGAATAGCTATCCTCTTTATACAAGCGGCAAGTTTTATTACATCGAAGCGGAAGTCACGTCTTTGACAGCCGGTGATTTTCTTTCTCGCATAATTTACGGCTTTGTCGAAAACGCCGCTTTCTGTTCAGAACTCGTTTTACCTAATGAAGGCCGTTTCACGCATTTAATCTGTAAGCATTGGGGAATGTTTGCCCAATCAGCAGGATACTGGCTGAAAAATGTTTTGGGGCGTCTTGGGACTGAGGTTTTTATTGACGATTTCAGAGCCCAAGAAGAACGAGATGGCGATTTAAAAGCTTATAGACTTTACCCTTTTTTGAAAAAGGTAAAAGAAGAGAACATCAATTTACTGAAGTTAGGGAGTAATCCGCTGGGGGATTGGTATATTGTTGAAAAGGAGGAACAATGAGTGCATATCAGCTTTTGTATGAAAAAGGGCATATATTTGCAGTTCTCGAAAAGGAAAAATACTTGCTCGACACCGGATCTCCAAACAGTTTTGGGGAAGGACCTTTTGAACTTGCAGGTCCAAAAAGAGATGTCAGCCCAGAGATGTTAGGTCTGAACCCAAAAACGCTCAGCGAATTTCTTGGAGTTGAAACAAAAGGTCTAATCGGAACTGACATCCTCAATTCCTTTGACAGTATATGGGATATTAAAGAAGGAAATTTAGTCTGCGGGGAAAATCTTTCTCTTGATGGTGAAAAACATCCATTTGAATTTTATACGGGAATTCCGGTTGTGGCAGTAGATGTTTTTGGAGAAGAACGAAAATTCTTTTTCGACACAGGAGCCCAGATCTCTTATTTTCAAAGCCCCGTGCTTGAACACTGCGAATATATTGGCGAGGTAAACGACTTTTACCCCGGCATAGGCAGATTTAACACGAGAACATACAGACTTCCTGTGAAGTTAGGCAGTGAGGATATAGAAATCGTCGCTGGAAAGTTAGAAGAAAAATCACTGACGGCAATGGCTTTAACCGCTTTGCTAAAAATGTCGGGAATTACCGGGATTATAGGCAACGAAATAATCAGAGAAAGGAAACTTGGTTATTTTCCTGGAAGAAAACTTTTAGCCCTGTCATAAAGGAGGAGTTATGTATTTTGAAGAAGCTTCTATATACGAGATGAATATAAAAGTAGCTAAAAATATTCCCATTCTTTTATACGAAAACCCGAAAGCTAAGTATGAAAGGGAGCGAAAAGCTTGGGATATGTGGTTTGAATCTGTTAAAAATAAAGAAAAAACAAAAACTCTTGACGAATACTGCCCTCCAGAATACGAAGAGATCATTTTGCTGAACACTGGTTTGAAAAATTCAATCAGCAGAGAAGGCAGTTTTGATTTTGTTGAAGGAGGTTATTTTTCTACAGAAGATTCTGAAGAAAATTTGCAACTTATAAAAAACGCCTCTGAATTTTTAGGGACTGAGATAACCGTGATAGCCGGTAATGATTTTTTTGAAGAATACAGGACTGTTTTTGATTATAAAAAATCTAAAGCAGCTTTTAGCCATGCTGTTTCAGACGGTTCTGTTTTTACGCCCTATACTTATCTTAAATCAATAGGCGATTTTTGTTTTGCCAATCTTTATACTGCTAAATTCAAGGTCAAAAACAGAAAATATCAGATGCTCATCAACAGCGCTTCGAGGTTTTCTTATCTGCCAAAAGGGGAATTGTCAGAAAAACCTATGAAAGGAGAAGAAGAGGAATATTTTATAGGTCATCCTTTTAAAAAATTTACAACTCCTGTCAGAGAGATGACTGTTAAATTGGGAGAAAGTAAATTCACGGCGAACTTTGGTGTTCTGCCCGATGAGATAGAGAGTTATTTTTTTAAAAATGGAATTTCAGGAATAATTGGCTCAGACTTTTTTTCCAATTTCACGGTCTATTATTATCCGAGTAGTTACTCTATCAGTTATTTTCAATACAAAAATGATTAGAGGGAATTTGAGCCAGGCCAATGTCATATTTTCTGTAGTAGAATATCAAATCATCGAATCTCACGGCGGATACAGAAACCTTGTGTCTTATCAGATGTCTGAAATCGTCTATGACGCGACGATAAAATTTTGCGACAGATTCATTGAAAAAAGATCACGAACGCATGATCAAATGGTTCAAGCCACAAGAAGGGGAAACAATAATCTGCCTCATCCATCAGACCAATTTCCTTCTCGACAAACTGTTGAGACAGCTCGAAAAAAGATTTCTCAACGAAGGCGGTTTCACGGAAAAGCTATATAAAATGAGAAAGCAGAAAAGAGATGAAAAATGAAAAAGTGTTTGGTAACTATATACAATTTTGCACTGACATTTTCTGAGTAAATTTTACAAATTAGTAAAAAGGAGGATATATGAGTGATTATCAAAATTATAAACTTGTAAAAGTTCCTCTTAATGAAATTAATTTGACCAGAATGTTAACTTACCATAATGAAAGGGGATTTATAATTATATCTGCTTGCCGCGGGGACAATGAAGTCACTGCTAATAAGGAAGCTACAGAAAGACTAAAAGCAGATATCAAAAAGGCAGGACTGGCTTATGCTCCAGTTTGGGGTAAATTTATAGAAAACGAAGGTAAACCCACTGAACGGGCGGTATATGAACGTTCCTTTATAGTGGTAAATCATAAAATGGATAATAGCAAATTAATAGATGATCCTATGTTGTTAAAAGGTTTGGGGATGGAGTGGTGCAAAAAATACAACCAGGAATCGTTTTTATATAAAGCCCCTGGGGAAAATGAACTATCGCATTTAATTAGGTCAAATGGATTTATAGCAGACACATTTAATACAATTTCGTTTGCTCAAACCGCTGATTTATATTTTACCAGTCTTTCCAAATCATTTAATAGAGC
>CAYNIW010000020.1:0-49765 GCA_964397545.1 uncultured Desulfuromonadaceae bacterium
TTAACCGCGAATCCGATTTTTTTAATCGAAGATTAAAAATATCGTCACACAAATAGAAGTAAAGAAAAGAAAGAGGTTTAACCGCGAATTAACGCGAATTAACACGAAAAGAAAAAAGAAGAGATATAAACCACGAAAGGCGGGTGGAGTCCTCTTATTTACTTTGGTAAATAAGATATTTACTTTGGTAAATAAGAATGCCTTCGTGGTAAAAATTTACCCATTTTTTTTCTTATCAGTATCAAATCAGTTGTCAGGGTTCAAAGGTTCGATGCATTCCGGGGTATTGAAGACGGGCGAGTTTACTTTTTTTGTGACCCTGTGGAAAGCCAACCGGGATTCAATGCCTTTTCTGAGCAATTTCTCGAGTTTTTCTCCTCTGAAAGCAGAATTGTCCATCCATAAATCAATATCATTTTGCCCGAGAAAGGCAGGCATTCTGTTGTGAATAAACCGTGTTTCGTTTTGCGCCTCAAGTGTTATTATAGCGACCGACATAAAAGTCTTTTCTTCTTCTGAGGACCATATATCGAAAATACCCGCAAAGGCTGACCTTTCACCGTTTTGAGGATAAATGTAAAAAGGAATTTTTTCTTTTCCTTCTCTTTTCCATTCAAAATAACCGTCCGCGATAACAGCGCATCGCCTTTTTCTGAAAGGCAGAGAGAAAGAAGGTTTTTCCGCAAGAGATTCCGCTCTCGCGTTTATCATGCTGTAAGAGGTTTTTGGTTCTTTTGACCATGAGGGGACGAGTCCCCATTTCGCTTTTTTAAATCTTCTCAACCCGTCAAAAGTTAAAATAAGTATTTCACTGCCCGGAGCTATGTTGAAGGAAGGGAGTTTGACCGATGAAAGGTCTGCATTCTCATCAGCCACGGCTCCGAAGTCCTTTTTTAGTTGCTCAAGAGAACTTTTAACCGCGAATCTGCCGCACATCTAGTATCCTTTTTTATTACCATTTGAATTGTAGCAGAAAGAGTATTAAAATTTTAATGTAATTTAGATAAGGGGGCTGAATGATCGAAAAAATCATCCGTCTTCTCGGCAGAGACGCCGAGGACCTTCTCAACCGCACATGTTCGGGCATAACAAAAGAAAGCCTGCATCTTCCGGGAAAAGATTTTATTGACAGAGTTTTTTTAAGCAATGACCGTCCTTTGAGCGTAGCGAGAAATTTTCAGCAGATATTGAACACAGGAAGACTTTCCGGGACCGGTTATGTGTCCATATTGCCTGTTGACCAGGGAGTGGAGCATTCCGCCGGGGCTTCGTTCGCTCCGAATCCGGAATACTTCGACCCCGAAAACATTGTCCGGCTCGCTATCGAAGGAGGATGCAACGCTGTCGCCTCGACAATGGGCGCGCTCGGTTCAGTCGCCAGAAAATACGCTCACAAGATACCTTTCATAGTAAAAATCAATCATAATGAACTGCTTACGTATCCTAACATTTACGATCAGACTCTCTTCTCTTCAGTCGAAACGGCTTTCGACTCCGGAGCTCTCGCCGTCGGCGCGACAATCTATTTCGGATCCCCCGAATCGAGAAGACAGATAAGCGAAATATCGGAAGCTTTTCAAAGAGCTCACGAACTTGGCCTCGTCACTATTCTCTGGGCTTATCTCAGAAATCCGAATTTCAAAACCCAATCGGCGGACTACCACGTCTCGGCCGACCTCACCGGCCAGGCGAACCATCTCGCAGTAACTATAGAAGCCGACATAGTCAAACAAAAACAGCCTCAGAACAACGGCGGATTCAGGGATATCGGATTCGGCAAAACCCGCAGTGAAGTTTACGACATACTTTCCGTGAATCATCCCATAGATCTGACGAGGTATCAGGTCGCCAACTGCTACATGGGAAGGATAGGCCTTATAAATTCCGGGGGGGCGTCCGGTACCGACGATATAAACCAAGCCGTCCGGACAGCGGTGATAAACAAAAGAGCCGGCGGTATGGGTTTGATTTCCGGGCGGAAAGCTTTTCAAAAACCTTTTGCAGACGGCGTAAAAATTCTCAACTCAATTCAGGATGTCTATCTCTGCGATGATGTATCTGTAGCGTAAAAAAAGATTAAACCTTCAGGATTTTGTGCGCGTCTAAGTCCTAAAGGGAGGTTACAATGAAAAGATTCCCGGCTTTCTTAGTGCTGGCGTTTTTATTTCTCGCGTCCTGCGGGAAAAAAGAGTCTCCGACAGACCCCACAGACCCGGCCGCAATGGATAGAGACGCTGTAAGAAATCTTATCACTTCACAGCATTCAACTCTTCTCGCCGAAGCTTCTTATTACGGAGTAGAAGACACTACAGGCATAAAAGACAAACCTTTAGACCCATTGAATCTTATATACTGGTTCAGACAGCCGACGACCGCCGCGGCAAAAGATTTTTTCATAAATATTTCAAACGACACTGCTTACGTTACCATTACATTTAACATTTCCGGCGACCTGCGCCTGTATTTTCTGAAAGGTTACAACATCGATTCTTTATTCAAGGATTTTTCGGACGATTTCACGAGAAATGCTGTTTTTGTCAGAGTCGGAAATGAGAACGATGTTTACAGAGGCTGGCGGCTAAGGGGTCTTTCTCCGGCCATAGTTAAAACACCGGGTTCTAATTTTTCCATAGACAGCGTCTCTATAGAGTGTTCCGACACAGTTTTTGATTATTCCTATCAGAAACTCAGAAGCATCTGGCCCATTGACGACAGTTTTTCGGGTTTACCGAGCATTTCTTCGGGAGATTCAATAACCATTACTTATTACGTCTCGGGAGACTCAGCAGACGCCTATTTTCACTTTGGATGGACAGGCACCCACGCAAGATTTCTCATGCTCCCAGGTCAGACAAACGGAATCTTTTCAAGAGGTCTCAGGCTTCCGGATTCAACACCTCCAAAAATGAATTTCGCATTTGATGTCATACGATACTCGGCTCTTCACACTACTGAAGGTGTATATTCTTCGGCGGCATTCATAATACCTGTCAAGACGAGATAGATTAACCGGTTCTTTCGCTGTGATTTTTATAGAAATCTTCTTTTTTTCTGTACATCTCGAGATCGGCGAATGATATAAGTTCTTCTATGCTTTTCGGCTTTGAAGGATCGAATATTGCAAAACCGTAGCTTAGGCTGATGGTATAGTTCTTTTCGGTATTTCTGTTGTATTCATCGAGGCTATTCATGATCCTTTTCCAGATTAAATCGGTATTCTCTATCGTGAGCGATTGAAATATTATTATGAATTCGTCTCCTCCGAGTCTGAAAACTACATCGGATTCCCTTATGGAGCGGTTCAATATTTCGGTCAATTTAACGAGAAGATAATCACCTTCGTTATGTCCGAAGCTGTCGTTTATCTTTTTCAGGCCGTTGACATCGACAAAACATATAAGAAACGGCGTTTTATCCCGAAGAGATTCATTTATTCTGTGCTCGAGAAAAAGCAAACCGGCTCTCCGGTTGTATATGCCGGTCAAGGCGTCCGTCGAAGCAAAATACCTGAGCTCCTCTTCTATATCCATTTTTCTCTTCAGCTCTTCGAGGAGTATTTTATTTGTCTTTGCGAGATTGGATGTCCTTCTCTCAACTTTATCTTTTAAGTTGCTTTTTAACTTTTCGAGATTTTCAGACAATTTCTCCTCAAGCAAGGTATAGTCAAATAACGCGCAAACAACTCCAGAAAAATTTTCTTTCTTCTTGAAAGGGAGAGCTTTGAGGAAAAGATGCCTTTTAAGGCATCCGTCGGAAAATTCCAATTCTATTTTTTTTGGGGTAAAATTTGAAAGAGCGTTTTCCAGCTCGGTCTTTAAGAGAGTTTCATTTTCAGCGCCGAAAATCTTTGTCAGATTTTTTCCTTCAGTTTGAAAACCGGTGAATTTATCCAGTTCTTCCGATGCTTTAATGACAAAAAGCTCCGAATCTGTTATAAAAACCGCTGACCCGAAGTCTTCTGAATACAGTTCTGCCAAAAACACGCTCCGTTAAAAGATTCCTGAGAAAAAAACGTAAATAACATATAAGATTTATTTATTTTTTTGTCAAACTGCTTTTATCTGATCAGCATGTATTTTTTTAGGTGCCTCCGCCGTCTTGGGAGTTTTACCGGATGAATTAGTCCAATGATCGTGTTAGAATAATAAAATAGATAAAATGGAGGGTTAAGTGAAAAAATTACTGTTCTTATTTGCTGTATTTGCCTTTTATTGCCTTATAAACCTCACAGGCGGCGGAATACTCGGGATTTCCCTGTTCGCTGAAGAAAACTCCTCGGATTTCAGCCTCTATTACAAACAGACCAATCTCGACCTCACAGACATAGATGACGGAAAGATAAAAGCCCTCGTCGAAGGAGTTTGGATTGAGTATTCCACAACAGACCTTCCCGACGATTTCATGGAATGGAACTTGTCCGCAAGAAGAGAAGCCCTCGATATGTGGAAACGGGGAGAGATGCCGCCTTTGTCAGGCCCTCACTCAGGCATGGTCGCCTCTTATGGAGGCATAAGAGAGGACACTGAGATAAGCATAAACAACGCTGTCAAAGGTATGGGTTTTCTGCCCAAGGAAGAATTCATCGGACAGGTTACAGAACTATTACTCCAAAATTATGATTCTTCTTTTATAAGAAAACTCTTCATTTTAGATTCTCTCTATCAAAACCCTGAGATATTCGACAAAACAAAACAAATAAGCCTTGAACTTTACACCACTGAGGAATTTAGAACTCACACGTTTCTAAACATCATGGCTTATCCCCTTGTTTCGATAGTATTTTTAGATATACCGTCTTATGAAGTAAAAGCCGCGGCACAGCTCATATATCCTGAAGATCCCTCAATTTCCGAAAAAGACAGAAAGGCGGTTGAATACATAAACACAGTCCATGATTTCATCCACGGATCGTCACCCCGAAAATCCTTCGCTCTCGTATTCCACGTCCTTGAAGTCTTCGACAATTCGCCGAGAGCAAAAGGAGTGAGGATTATCCCTTGACAGCCTCTTCGGCATACCTTTTAACTTTCATAGCCATAATACTTTTATCTTATTCTGCCGAAACTGCAGTTGACATTCTCAGAATTCGCTTATCGGGAAAACCTGTCCCCAAAGAACTCGTAGGGCATTTTGACGATAAACAGCATTCTGCATACACCCGATACAGAAAAAGAAAATCTCTGTTTTCGATTATCCAAAACACGTTTTTCACGGCTTTGATTCTTATATTCCTATCAACTGGTTTTTTCAACATTGCAGACTCTTTCGCGAGAAGCTTCGGCTTAAACGAAATATTCACAGGCATTGTTTTTTTCTCTCTCCTGTTTTTTGCCTCTTCAGCACTAAAAATTCCTTTTTCATACTACTTCACATTTAATATCGAGAATGAGTTCGGCTTCAACAGAACTTCCCGCAGAACATTTTATATAGACATCTTCAAATCTTTCATCCTCTATTCCCTCATCGGAGTTCCTCTTTTTTTCTTAATTTTATGGTTTTTCTACAGTTTCGGTTCATACGCATGGCTGCTTGCATGGGGCGCTGTATCGGTTTTTTTTGTTATCTTCTCTGAAATCTCCCCTGTTCTGATTTTCCCTCTTTTCAACAAATTTTCACCCCTTGAAGACGGTGAACTTAAGAAAAAAATCCACCATTACGCCGAAAAAGAAAATTTCAGAATAAAAGGAGTCTATCAGATGGACGGCTCCAAAAGGACTTCAAAACCCAACGCTTTTTTCACAGGTTTCGGAAAAACAAAGAGAATAGTCCTTTACGACACGTTGATGGAGAAACTTTCTTCTGACGAAATAACAGGCATTGTAGCCCACGAAATGGGACATTACAAAAAGAAACATATTCTGAAAAATATTATTCTAATGATTCTTCAAAGCGGTTTTATCTTCTTTCTTCTCTCTTTTTTCATCAGTAATCAGGACATTGTAAAAGCCCTCAAAATAGAAATATTTTCGCTATACGCGGGAATGGCCGCTTTCGCGTTCCTTTTCACTCCTATTTCATTTTTACTCAGTATAGGAGTTAATTTCTTTTCTAGAAAAACCGAACACGAAGCCGACAGATTCGCCGTAAAATCCACTGGTTTAAAAAAAGAGTTCGCCGAAGCTCTTAAAAAAATTTACGTCACGAGCTTCGGCGACATGAACCCCCACTCTTTCGATGTCCTGTTAAACTACTCTCATCCTCCCGTAATCAAAAGGCTGAAAGCTCTGGATAAAATTTAATTTTTTCACTCAGAATGTTCTTCTTTGTCGTATTCCTCTTTAACATTTGAAATAATTTCAATCAGCTTGTCGAGGTTTTCCGGATGTATCGTAACGCCTTTTTTTGAAGGCTTCCATTCTCCGTCCGATTGGTAGTAGGTTCTTATGTCGAGATATTTCTTTTTCCTGTATTCTTTCATTTCGATCTGGATCTGCTCGAGAGCATTTTTTTCGATGAATTGCACTTGTTTCTCCTTTTATAAAAGTTGGTTTTCATTGACAATAAAAAAGGGCTTTTTATATCGCCGTAAAAAAATTAGAATATAATGATTATTATGTTTCCATGCAAGAAGATTTTTTTGGCGAAGTTTGTCGATGTTTCAGGGCTAATCTCACTGAAGAATGAAATAGCTCTGAAAAAGGACATCGTAGTTCCCTTGCCTGTTTTTATTTTAAGAGCAATATCTCTTTCCGTTGAAGGCTATGAAGACTTTCTCGGAACGCATTACCTCGTTTTCAGGAATGTGCCGGTCCCAATTTTGTCAGTCGAAGACAAAGGCTTAATAGAATATCCGGAGAAATCCGGCATATTCGCGCTGTATCAATGGTATGAAGAGTCCGCGAAAAAACCTGAAAAACCATCTTTTTTCGACAAACTCAATCTCCTTTTCAAGCCTTCGACAGCCGCCCGTAAACACGGCACTATGTCAGTTTCATTTCCAGGCAGAAGCGGTGTTGACTTCTGTTTCGAGGACGGTTATTCTTCCCTGAGCTTCGGCATCGGTTCGGCTGTTCCCCTTTGGACTGATTTTGAAAACGAAAAAGAAACTCGCAGATGGTGGTGCTGGATTACTCTTTCAGCCCCGGAATGTCTTGACAGAAAAAAACTCGGCAAGCTCCTGAATTCCGTCAGCGGCATAATACAGGAATCGGAGTTTCCTGAAATAAACGGAGAGATTAGATGAACCCGTCATTTAAGTTTTTGAGAAAAATTATAAAAACCAAAAATGAAAGAGAAGTTTCGAAAATTTTCCATCTCGTTCCTGAGATAAACGAAATTTTCAGTTCTCTTAAAGACAGCGATCTTGTCGCTATGACAGAAAGTTTCAAAACAGAAATTAAAAAGAGAACCGAATCTTCATCCTCATCGGTGGACAGCATCAGGTTAAAGATAAAAAATTCTCAAAACACTCTGGAACGCGCCGAATTGAAAGAAGACCTTAAGCGTGTCGAGAGACAGAGATTCGAAATTGAAATGAAATTTCTCGAAGAGATAATGCCAACCGCTTTCGCGATGGCAAAAGAAGCCTGCAGAAGGCTTAAAGGCCGAGAAGTCACTGTAATGGGACAGAAAACAACATGGGAAATGATCCCCTATGACGTTCAGCTAATCGGAGCTGCTGTCCTGCACAAAGGCAAAATAGCCGAAATGGCTACAGGCGAAGGCAAAACGCTTGTTGCGACGATGCCTGTATACCTGAACGCAATTCCCGGCCACGGAGTTCATCTTGTCACAGTCAACGATTATCTCGCTAAAAGAGACAGCGAATGGATGGGTTACATTTACAGGGAACTCGGCATGACCGTGGGCTGTATACAGAGCAATATGTCTTTCGAAGAGAGAAAAATCCAATATGACGCGGATATCACATACGGGACAAACAACGAGTTTGGCTTCGACTACCTCAGGGACAACATCGCAATACATCCGGATAACAGAGTTCAGAGAGGCCATTACTTCTGCATAGTTGACGAAGTCGATTCCGTTCTAATTGATGAAGCGAGAACTCCTCTTATCATATCCGGACTGGTTGAATCGGACAAAAAAGAAACTCTTTATCAGGATCTCAACCCCTTTGTTGAAAGAATCGTCAGACTTCAGAATTCTCTCCTGAATCAGCTGATAACGGATGGAGAAAATCTCATCGAACAAGGCGACAGAGAAAAAGCGGGAATAAAACTGCTGATAGCCAAAAACGGCAATCCAAAGTTCAAGAGACTGATGAAACTCCAGCAGAAAACAGGCATAACTTCTCTAATAGACGATACGGAAAAGAAAATCATGGCTGAAGACGGAATGAGCAAATCTAAAAAACTGCCCGTTCTCCTTGAGGAACTTTATTACACTCTGGATGAAAAAGGACAGACAATAAACATATCTGAAAAAGGCAGAAAAGCTATTTCTCCGAATGATCCGGATTTTTTCACTCTGCCCGACATCAGCGTTCTTCTTAAAAAAGTTCAGTCCGACGAAAGCCTGTCTCTTGATGAAAAAGTGAAAAGAGAAGACGAAATACACCGGAATTATGCCGAAAAAAGCGAAAAAATCCATGCTGTAAATCAGCTGTTGAAGGCTTATTCGCTTTTCAGCAAAGACGACGAATACGTCGTCGTAGAAAAGAAAGTCATGATCGTCGATGAGTTTACTGGCAGAATTCTCCCCGGCAGAAGGTTTTCAGACGGGCTTCACCAAGCTCTGCAGGCGAAGGAAAAAGTTCCTGTTGAAGCTGAAACTCAGGTGATAGCTACGATAACGATTCAGAATTATTTCAGAATGTATACAAAACTTTCCGGTATGACGGGAACCGCCGAAACGGAAGCGAGGGAATTTCACAAGATTTACGGGCTTGACGTTGTGGTTATACCCACTAACGAACCAATCCGCAGAATAGACTACAACGACAAAATCTACAAGACGAGAAGCGAGAAATTCAACGCTGTTTTGAGCGAAATACAGAAAATTCATGAAAACGGAAGACCTATTCTCGTCGGGACAACTTCAGTGGAAACTTCGGAAACTTTATCGAGAATGCTTAAAAGAGTAGGCATCAATCATGAAGTCCTCAACGCCAAACAGCACCAGAGAGAAGCAGAAATAGTAGCTTTCGCCGGACAAAAAGGCAAAGTGACGATAGCTACGAACATGGCAGGAAGAGGAACCGACATAAAACTCGGCGAAGGAGTTCTTAAAAGCCCTAAAGGCTGTCTGATTCAGCACAAAGGCGAGGAAAAATGCACCGCGTCCAAAAGCGCGAAAAAATGTTCGGAGGAAATGCCCTGCGGACTCCACATAATAGGAACTTCAAGGCATGAATCGAGAAGAATTGACAGACAGCTCCGCGGGAGATCCGGAAGGCAGGGTGACCCTGGTTCATCGAGATTTTATCTTTCTCTCGAGGACGATCTCATGAGGCTTTTCGGCTCGGATAGAATAGCGAGAATAATGGACAGATGGGGAGCTAAAGAAGGAGAAGTGATTGAGCATCCTTTTGTGAACAAAACAGTCGAAAACTCTCAAAAGAGAGTCGAAACTTTTCACTTCGACATCAGACAGCGGGTGCTCAAATACGACGACGTGTTAAACGAGCAGAGAAACACTATCTACGAAATGAGAAACATCGTCCTTGAAGGCTGGGACCTTAAAGGTTTCATCAGGGAAAAGAGAGAAAAAATCGCCTCTTTTTTAGTCGAAAATTACCTTTTAGGTGATGCTTCCTCATGGGATTACGAGGGTTTCCGCGTGGAAACAGCGAGGCATTTCGGACCCGTTCAGATCTCTCAATTCAATAAGGAATCGACTTATGAAAGTGTTTTAAGCGAACTCGTCGATTCAGCTGAAAAAATCTATCTCTATCTCGAAAAAACCGTCACCGAAGAGAAGATGCGCGAAATAGAGAGATTCATAAGCCTTATGATAATAGACGAATACTGGAGAAATCATCTTTATGAAATGGAGGCGCTGAGGGAGGGCATTGGGCTCCGGGGATATGCCCAGAGAGATCCGCTCGTCGAATACACGATTGAAGCTCAGACCCTTTTCACCGAAATGATATTCGAAATTGACAGAGAAATAGTGAAAAGGCTTTATCATCCGAGAATCCAGCCTCAGCAGAGGAGAAGCCCTCAGTCAATTCAAACCGTCAAAAAGGATTTCGCCATGGACGCTCAACCCTCCGGAACCTCCGTTAGACAGCCCAAACCTTCTTCCAAACACCAGACAATCGTCTTGAAGTTCAAAAAACCCGGCAGAAACGACACTTGCCCCTGCGGCAGCGGAAAAAAATACAAGGAATGCCACGGAACGGGCGACGGGATGCCGAAAAATTCACGCGAAGAAAATCTTTTCAGCCTATATTTCGATAACCCCGAAGCATGGGAAAAACAAACAGGCATTCAAATAAAAAGCAGGGTAAGATGAAATTACTCAGAAAGAGAAAATATTTCTCGACCACGCGTTTTGCGCCGCGTTGCCGCGCACGATTCTGAAACAGGTTCTGTAATTTCCTTCATATCCCAAAACAAGCGATACAGGCTTTCCTGAGAGAAGTTTTTCTGAAGAATCCGACGAACCGCTTACGGCAACTCTGTATGACCAGATAAATTCCGGATGTTCAGGGTCGCTTGAACCGTCGGGCTTATGAGGAAGAGAAATTTCCGTCTCAGTAAGCTGCCAATAAACACCTTTGAGAAATTCGACTTCTTCTCTTCCCGGCAGGATTTGAACTTGAAGCAGTTCCTCCCACTCGCCCAAAGTGAAAAGTCTGTATCCTTCTGAATCAAGATTAACAGGATTCACAGGATTGCTGGAAATATCGTAAGCGTGGCTGTAACCATCCAATTCACTTAAAAAATTACAATAATTCGCCGCCTCGACGAAACTGACATCGAAGGCGAAACCTTTGCCGCCTTTGTCTGATTGGGATGAATATAAATCCTTTTTTGGGGGTTTGAAAATTGAATACTCCTCTTCCGTGACAAACCTCTTCTGGACAAAGAGTTCCCTGTCTTTTTCAAAAACGAATTTAACAAGTCCGGTCTTCAGCTCGTCCACAGAGAAAGTTGTCCTGTTTTTTCATTCGGCAGTTCATTTTTCAAGCCGATTTCTTCTGCGCAAATTTCTCCGGCTTTTTGCGCGAGATCTTCCGAGTCAGGGGATATGAAAAGACAGATTTTCCAGAGCTGTCTGTGTTTGAATTCCAGCGTTTTTATGTCGGGGTTATCCATTTCACTCAGCTTCATCAGCTTTTTATCCCTTACGCGGACGGGGATGTCGATTTCTTTCAAATACATATCAGGCGGAGGACAGTATAGCGCTATCTCTGAAGATTTTATCCCAAGCCTTCTCGCTATTTTTTTCTCGGCTTTTTTTCTGACAGATCTGCTGTCGAAATAAAGATCACGCGCTCTTTCGTCATCCAGATCTCTGGTTTGATGAATGAAACATCTTTTGTAGAGACTTCTGCGGTTATACAAATAGAGAATTCTCGCGGCGTCTTTGTTATCCTGCGGATTATTTTTTATTTCGAAAATTATTTCATCGTCTCCCATGGAAAGGAATTTTTCCGGATCGAAACCCGAAGTCAGCGCTTCTTCTACTGCCTTTGAAATCATGACCGAAGATGCGATTTTCGAATGATGATAATAGACCCTTTCCGTCATGAAATACCTTGCTCTGAGAAGGTTAACCGTCTCTGAAAAGGCGTCATGCCTGAAAATACCGTCTTTGAAGAGTTCTATGAAAAGCTTATTGCTTTCTATCCCGAAATACCTGAAAACTCTCATATCGTAGCCGACATTCAGACCGCAGAAGTATGAATCTCTCGAGAGGTAATCGAGAAGATCCGCTGAAAGAACTCCTTTTACTATTGCCTCCGGATAACTGCCGCTTTCTCCGAAAAGAATAGATTCCACTTTTTCATCTACTCCTTCCCTCCGGAGTATGGAACCTATACTTTTTTCAGAGACGATTTTTTTCCATCTTCCGCGGGTCATGTCGTGCCTCGGGAATATTCTTCGTTCGTCTTCGAGCGTGTGTCCGAAAGGAATGTGTGTAATGTCGTGAAGCAATGCCGCTAATCTTATCTTAAGCTCATCCTCCGGTTCAAAAGAAAATCCTTTTTTCACAACATTCTGAATTATGAGATTCGCGCAGTGAAGACAACCGAGGCTGTGGTCAAATCTCGTATGAAGGGCTGTAGGATATACAAGATGCGCACAGCCGAGCTGGCGGATTTTTCTCAATCTCTGAAATGCCGGAGTGTCAATTATCTCCTTTTCGAGATCCGTAAGCTCTATATCTCCCCAGACGGCGTCCCTTATTACCTTCACTGGATTTGCTCCAGCATGTAGTCTCTGCTGCCGAGTCCTATATACTCGGCGTATTCGAGACATTTTTGGAAACAAGTGGACGGATGAGACCTGAGAAACAAATCTTCCCCTCCGCTTTTTTTAAGGACAAGATCGTAGCTTGCCGAATCTATCGCTACCGGATCGGTCGAAAACAGCCAACCCATGTCTTCGACAAGGGGCTTCCCCGCGTCGGCAATGCAATCGCATTCCGGTGTTATCGAAATAAGCCCGTTAATGAAAATAGAAGAATTTTCTTTCCCCGTTAAAACGGCTTTGGCGCCTTCGGCGAGTTTCTGTGAAAAATTTTCAGGTTCCGCGTTCCAGAGTATTTTTATGACGCCTTCAGGACACGCGGTAATGCATTCACCGCAGCCCATGCATCTTCCGAGATCGAAAACAGGGCCTTCCTCATCAAAACTTACCGCGGATTCCGGACATTTTTCACTGCAATTGCCGCACATCAGACAAATCTTGCCCTGCCTTTTTTCTGGCACGACATCAGCGTGCATCATCTGTTTTCCCGCCCTCGAAGCTCCTCCCATCGCCAAATTTTTTATGGCTCCTCCCGCTCCGGCGAGCAGGTGGCCCTTGAAGTGCGAAAACACGGCGAGTCCGTCGGCTCTGTGAATAGCTCCGGCCACGGGGAAATCTCTGAAGTGTTTTCCGTCGGTTTTAATTCTGACGACATCACCTCCGTTGAATCCGTCGGCTATTATTACCGGCGCCCCTATCTTTTCGTGGGTAAAGCCGTGGTCAAAAGCGAGATTGAGGTGTAAAACTGTTTCGCTTCTTTCGCTTCTGTAGAGAACGTTCGTATCCGTGACGAAAAGGGGTCCAGCTGTTTTTTTTAGCGACGCGACAACTGTTTTAAGATAAAAAGACGGAATAAAAGTATTATTTCCTCTTTCACCGAAATGAGTCTTGACAGCGACGACATCTTTTTTAGAAAATATTCCGTCTATCCTGGATGTGATTTTTTCGAGAGCCTTGCCGATATCCCTATTTTTTATCTCGGAAAATATGACTGTGCTTTTCAAGGTGAAATATCCTCCGATTTTTCGAGCAAATCATAGACGAGTATCAAACTGTCGTTTCTTATCAGGAAGAAGGCCTCCCCTTTCCTGCCCATGCCGGAAAGCCTGAAAACCCTTTCCCAGTATAAAGTGTCTCTCTCGAGTCTTTGAAGATTGTATCTCAACAGCACTCTTTTCATTTCCAGCTCGATGAGTTTGTTTTTCAGAGAGTCGTTTCTTTTTTTCATTCTCGAAAGGTTCATGAAGCTTTCCTGACCTATAAACACTGTTTTAACAGACAGCGCTGCGGCAAGAAACACGAATATAAATATGTATACTTTAAACTTCAAGGTTCTACGCAAAAGCCCTCAGACCCGGATAATAAGAGTTTTGTCCGAGTTCTTCTTCTATAAGTAAGAGCCTGTTGTATTTTTCAACTCTTTCGCTTCTCGCCGGAGCGCCGGTTTTTATCTGACCCGAGTTGACTGCCACTGAAAGGTCGGCGATAGTCGTGTCCGATGTTTCTCCGCTCCTGTGACTGATAACAGTGGTCCATCCGTTTGTCTTCGCCATTTCGACGCACTCGAGTGTTTCAGTGAGAGTCCCTATCTGGTTGAGTTTTATCAGGACTGAATTGGCGCAGTCCTGCATAATTCCCTTGCTCAGCCTTTCCGGGTTGGTGACAAAAATATCGTCCCCCACCAACTGAACTTTGTCTTTCGCCTCCTTTTTGAATTTCTTCCAGCCCTCCCAGTCATCTTCAGCGAGTCCGTCCTCTATTGATACCAGAGGATATTTTTCAATCCAGGACATCCACAGCGATATCATATCGTCGGTCGAAAGTTTTTTGTTTTCCTTGGCGAGGTTGTAATATCCGTTTTCGTATATTTCGGAAACAGCCGGATCGATAGCGATGGATATATCAGCGCCCGGGACATATCCTGCTTTTTCTATTGCCTCTATTATCATTTCCATTGCCTCTTCGTTCCGTTTCAGAGACGGAGCCGCCCCTCCTTCGTCTCCGAGACCGGCAGAGTAGCCTTTGTCGAGAACAAGCCTTAGAAGAGCGTGATACGTTTCTGACACTTGCCTTATCGCTTCGGAGAAGCTCGGAGCCCCCACGGGGACAATCATGAATTCCTGAAAATCCACACCGCCTACGGCGTGCTTGCCCCCATTGAGCACATTGCACAGAGGAACGGGTATAGTTCTGGCGAAAACACCTCCTAAATATCTGTATAAAGGCAGGTCGCAGAACTGCGCTGCTGCTTTCGCGGCAGCGAGAGAAACAGAGAGAATCGCGTTCGCTCCGAGTCTCGATTTATTCGAAGTGCCGTCCAGTTGAATGAGCAATGAATCAATTTCTCCCTGATATACAGCGTCCATTCCTATCAACTCGTGAGCAATTTCATCATTGACATTCTTAACCGCTTCGAGCACTCCTTTCCCGTTGTATCTCGATTTATCGTTGTCTCTTAGTTCAACTGCCTCGTGAGAACCCGTTGAAGCTCCCGACGGAACACTCGACACTCCAATTTCTCCCGTCTCCAAAAAACATTCAGTCTGGATCGTCGGGTTTCCCCTCGAATCGAGAATCTCTCTGGCGAATATACCGCTTATCATGCTCATTTATGCCTCCGCGTGTTAAAAAACAGCTTTAATTTTGTCCGTAAAATCCGCGAAATTTATATTACCACCAATTATATCCGCGCATAAATACATTTTTCTTGACACTTAAAGAACCGGAGTATATTTTATCTTTTTTGCTTGCCCATCTTGCAAATCATAAACCAAAAGGAGGAAACAGGATGTCCTATGTTTCTGATCTCATGGCAGCGGTAGAAAAAAGAAACTCCACCGAACCTGAATTCATTCAAGCCGTAAAGGAGGTCCTGGAATCTATAGAGCCTGTCCTTGAAAGGCACCCGGAATACAAGGACGCCGGAATAGTCGAAAGATTGGTCGAACCGGAAAGACAGATAATTTTCAGAATACCCTGGGAAGACGACACCGGAAAAATAAGAGTCAACAGAGGATTTAGAGTCGAATTCAATTCGGCGATAGGCCCTTACAAAGGCGGAATCCGTTTTCACCCTTCTGTTTATCTCGGCATAATTAAATTCCTCGGTTTCGAACAGATATTCAAAAACGCTTTGACAGGAATTCCCATGGGTGGCGGCAAAGGCGGATCGGACTTCGATCCCAAAGGCAAATCGGAACATGAAGTGATGCGTTTCTGCACGAGCTTCATGACTGAACTTTTCAGATACCTCGGTGCGAATACAGATGTCCCTGCCGGCGACATTGGAGTCGGCGGAAGGGAAATCGGCTACATGTTCGGCACTTTCAAGAAGATAACAAACCGTTTTGAAGGCGTTCTCACAGGCAAGGGGCTTACATGGGGCGGCAGTCTAGCCAGGACGCAGGCCACGGGTTATGGCTGTGTGTATTTCGTGCAGGAAATGCTCAAGACAATAGGAGAAAACTACAAAGATAAAACTGCGGTTGTCTCCGGCTCGGGCAACGTCGCTATTTACACAGTCCAAAAACTTTATCAGCTCGGAGCAAAACCCGTCGCGATGAGCGATTCAAACGGATACATTTACGATCCGGACGGTATAAATCTCGACACCGTCAGACAGATAAAAGAGGTTAAAAGAGGAAGAATCAAAGAATATCTCGAAATCCACAAAAACGCGAAATACGAAGACAACTGGACAAATATATGGAAGATAAAGTGCGACGTCGCTTTCCCGAGCGCTACACAGAACGAAATCGACAAAGCGAGTGCTGAAGCACTCGTTTCGAACGGCTGTAAAGCAGTCGGAGAAGGGGCTAATATGCCTTCGACTCCTGAAGCTGTAAAAGTATTCCTCGACAAAAAAATCCTCTTCGGGCCGGCAAAAGCCGCCAACGCCGGAGGAGTCGCTACATCAGGCCTTGAAATGAGCCAGAACGCCGCGTTCACTTCATGGTCTTTTGAAGAAGTGGATAAAAAACTGCACAACATAATGATCAATATCCACGAGACCACAAAAAAAGCCGCCGAGTCATACGGGACTCCCGGAAATTACGTCAACGGCGCCAACATTGCCGGTTTCGAAAAAGTGGCAAAGGCCATGTTCGACCAGGGTCTGTTCGGATAAGGTTTTTCGGTAAACGTAAAAGCTCAAAAGAGCGGCTGTGTGGCCGCTCTTTTTTTATTCAGCCCATGCAATCATATCAGAGACAGGATTTCTTCAAGGCTTTGGTATATAAAATAGTTGACGAAACTCAGTTTTTTTTCTTCATCTTTTTCTTTTTCAGATTTATAGATTAGAACGTCCACGGTCGTCAATCCGGCTTTCTCAGCCGCTTCGAGCGCCGCGGGAGCGTCGTCAACCATCATTGAGTTTTCAGCAAAACAAAAAGTCTTTCTCAGCATATCACAGTATGTTTCGATTCTATCTTTGTGCTGGCAGAAAAACATCTTTTCGAAATAACCGCTGATTCTGAATTTCTCGAGAACAGGGACCACGAGACTTTCCTTGTTTGATGTCTGCAGAAAAATTCTGAGGCCTGATTCTTTTAGTTTTTCAAGAGATTCCGCCGCGCCCTTCATCAGCATGACTTCTTCTTCATAAGGCTTTTTAGCCAGTTCAAACCACTCATCAACTATCTCTTCGGGAGTTTTTTCTATGAGGAATTTTTCCTTGAAATACACCGCAGTGTTTTCAAAAGACATCCCCTCAATTTTCGACTTCAGGTCATCGGGGACTTTTATGCCGTGAGCGCCGAGAAACCGTTCGTCTATGGATTCCCAAATCCATATAGTGTCGGCAAGCGTCCCGTCAAAATCAAAAAATATGGCTTTAATCTCTTTTTCTGTCATATAATTACCGCAGACGGAGAATTTAAGAGGGAAAGGAAAATATGTCAAAGTGTTTTTTTGAAAACGGAATCAGATTCGAATGTCAGAAATGCGGCGCATGCTGTGATGTCGAGGGAGGCATGGTTTATCTCCTGGAAAGCGACCTGAAGGCCATTTCTTCTTTTCTGGGAATTCCTCCCTCACCCTTCATGGAAGAATATGTGACTGAGGACGAAGATAAAAATCTCGTAATAAAAGACAATCATCCCTCAAGATGCAGGTTTTTAGACCAAAAATCCTGTCAAATATATCCGGTCAGACCTGCCCAATGCAGGACTTTTCCCTTCTGGTCAACATATCTTAAAAGTGAAGATTCCTTTGCATCTCTCACCTGTCCCGGTATTGGCAAAGGCAAAGTCATTGATGCCGACAAAATCAGGGAACTGTATGTCGAGCACAGGAATTTTCTCGCTAAAATAAGCGGTTTTGCGTGAAGATATTTATTCTATTTTTCTCTTTGACAGCCGTCTTCACATCTTTTTCCTGTTCACAAAAATCTTCACATTTGTCAAGGGCAGAGACGTCCTTTGTCTGCAGGGAAGAGACGGCCTTTGTCTGCATGGACACGAAAATCTCGATTTCTGCGGTGGGGTGCGACAGAGAGCTTCTTCTCGAATACTTACAACTTGCATCGGAAAATTTCAAATTTTTCGATTCCCTATTCGGACCGGAAAATCTGTTTCTCTCAGATACTCCGCTTCACCCATATTCAGTTTATCTCTGGGAAAGATCAAACGAGATTTCCAAGCTGACGGCAGGCGCTTTTGATCCTTCTCTCGGAGACGTCATAAGCCTTTGGGGAAATTTTTCCGCCGGAGATATATGCGTCCCGGATCCCGAGTTTCTCGATTCCATCGCCCTAATAAGAAAGAGCGGCGAGACCTTGATCCAAAACGGGCATTTCGTTCTTTTCCCATGGAAAACCCCGAATTTAGGCGGCATAGCCAAAGGTTTCGCTGTTCAGAGAGCCGCGGAGATAGCCGATTCAATGGGGATTTACGGAGTTCTCGTCGAAGCAGGGGGCGACATTTCAGTCAGGGGCTTCCGCGAAGACGGAAATCTCTGGAAAATCGGGATTCAGCATCCGCGGGAGCCGGGAGAAATCGTCGCCGTCATAAACTTGAAAAATAAAGCTATCTGCACATCAGGAGACTATCAGCGTTTCAGTTTTGTTCAGGGGACAAGGTATCATCATGTAATTGACCCCTCTGATTTAAGCCCTTCAAGGGGCGCGATAAGCTCGACAGTTATCTGCGAAAGAGCAGAAGACGCAGACGCGCTCTCGACGGCTTTTATGATACTGAATCTCGAGGAGAGCAAAAAAGCGGCAAAATTTTTTGGAGCTGAATTCCTCGTGGCGTTCGAAAAAGACAGTGTAATTCATTTTTACGCCTCACCCGGATTTTCAGATAATGTCTCTGAGTGGAAAATTCAATACATGGAAATAGAATGAAAAAAAAAGCGGAATATTATGAAAAACTCGGAAACGGCTCCGTAAAATGTCTCCTCTGCTTCCGCAATTGCGTAATCGCCCCTGGAAAAAATGGATTTTGCGGCATAAGGGGCAACATAGACGGCGATTTATTCAGCCTCGGGTATGCCGAAACCGTATCCGTCTCGCTGGATCCCATAGAAAAAAAGCCTCTCTACCATTTCAAGCCGGGATCCCGCATTCTTTCAACAGCGCCTAACGGCTGTAACCTCGACTGTCCTTTCTGCCAAAATCATTCCATTTCCCAGTCTCTCTCGTCGACCGTGACCTTATCTCCTGAGGAAGCGGGAATACTTTCAAGGCAAAAAGGATCTATAGGCATATCATACACATACACCGAACCTTTCGTGTGGTTCGAGTATCTCATGGACGCCGGCAGAGAAGTCAGAAAGAACGGAGGATATAACGTGCTCGTTTCAAACGGCGTTATAAATCCCGAGCCTCTCGCCCGAGTCACCCCCCTCATAGACGCCGCCAATATTGATTTGAAGTGCTTTTCCGCCGAAAAATACAGAAAAATACTCGGAGGCGATCTGGAATCTGTTTTGCGAACAATAAGATATCTTAAAAAAAACTCCGTTCATGTAGAGGTGACGACTCTCGTAGTCACCGGTTTCAACGACTCGGCGGAAGAAATAAGAAATACCGCCAAATTCATCTCTTCGGTTGACGATGAAATACCTTATCATCTTTCGAGGTATTTCCCAAACTACAAGTATAACGCCCCGCCAACTGACGAAAAAAAACTCATGGCATTTTATGAAGAAGCGAAAAAATATCTCAAATTCGTCTTTCTCGGGAATTTATACGATCCGGAAAAAGCGAATACATACTGCCCGGACTGCGGTAATCTATGGATAGACAGAAGCTCTTTCAGAGTGACGATACCAGGTATAGAAGAAGGAAAATGTTCAAAATGTAAAAGAGTCACGGGATTTATCTCCTAAAGCCGTAAAGACCATGCGAAAAATCATTAAAAAATACCCTTATCCCTCAGATTACATTGTCATAGCAGTTTTTATTTCCCTGTCAGTGTTTTTTTTCGCGAAAAGGTTTAAAAATTCCTCTCCGGCATCGTTCGCAGTGATTGAGACTTTTTCGGGTGAAAAGCACGTAATAGATTTATTTTCAGACACAATTCTGGAGGTCCGTGGAAAAATCGGCATCACCAAAGTGGAAATTCTTCGGGGCAAAGCGAGAATACTGGCATCCCCCTGCCGGCGAAAGTTATGCGAAAGACGCGGATGGATTTCGGCTTCGTGGGAATCTTCAGCCTGCCTGCCCAACGGAGTCTGGCTGTATGTAACGGGCGAAAAAAACGGCATTGACGCAGTGACATTCTGAAAATGAAAATAGGACTGAAAAAGATAATAGAATTGTCGCTTTTCTCGACAATGATCATAGCTCTTTACGCGATAGAGAGCCTCATAAATCCGACCTTTTTCAGGCTGGGTCTCGGAAACGCCCTGATACTGTATCTTTTGTTAAAAAAAGAGGTATCCTCTGCTTTTTTGACGGTTCTTCTCAAGATTGCGGCTTCAGGATTCATTACAGGATCTATAGCATCTCCTGTTTTCTTGGCGATATCCGCCGCTTCAATAAGCAGTTTCGGTGTAATGGTTGTTTTCGTCAAAGTGTTTCAAACCGGCCCTATAGGAGCGAGCATCCCCGCCAGCTGCGCCCACAATACAATTATTTTAATATCAGCTGAACTTGTCATTAAAGGCATTTTCTCATCTTTGTTCCCTTTCATATTTCTGTTCAGTATTTTCTCCGGATTATTAACGGGAACGGCGGCTTACGCTATTTTTGTATCTCTAAAAAACCTTGACACAAAGCAGGATGTATATAAAATAAGTCTTTAAGTGGGGCTGTGGCGCAGTTGGCTAGCGCGATTGACTGGCAGTCAATAGGCCACGGGTTCGAATCCCGTCAGCTCCACCAAATAATCGGTAATAATTTTTGGAGGTAGCATGAAGAAATGTCTTATATGCTGTTTTTCGGTCGCTATACTTCTGAGCTCTTTTTCCTGCGTCTCTGAATCTGAAGCTGATGCTTCAGGCAAAATTCTCAGAGCTGATCTCGCTCTAAAGAACCTCAGACAGTCAATGGACAAATTCTACCAAGTCAGAGGACATTATCCTGTCCTTTCATCGGGTCTGATTCCAAATGAATACAGCGCTCGAATGACCGTAAACGACAGCGGAATTTTTCTATATTGTGAAGACAGGAGCGCTTCTCTTTCGTTCACAAAAGACACAATAATTTTCAACGAATCCACGGACAGCATATTAATTAAAAACAATGAATTTCTGATGAGAAGATGGGTATATTTCATCAGATCTTCCGACAGGCATCTGATAATTGACACTCTCGACGCTTCCATTCCTTTTACCCAATCCGAAAATCTTAACGCTATACTCCGGGTCAAGGACACTAACTTTATAATCGCAATCCGAGACGGCGGGACGGACAAGCCTTATCATATTTACGATATCAATCCCAAAAATCTCCTCGCTGTCAAAGACAGCGGATTGATGGTTTTCGTCCCCGGAGAATACGAGCTCATTTTCACTTCCTACACCGCTCAGGAGACTTCCGGCGAAAATTCACTCTGGCTTTTCGACTCTCTCGGAGCCATAGAAGACACTGCCTCCCTAAACGCGATAAAAGAAGCGATATCTCTGGAAGGATTCACTTACATTACATCCGACCCCTACAGAAGATACTTCATCTCAGCCAACGCACCGGACAATAACAGAACTCCAGTGACGACAAGAAAAATAACCAAAGCCTCATACGACTACTCTCCTGAAAACATACAGGCGATAGATCCTTCAGTCTATCAGGCCTTTTGACATATTGAATAAAAATGATGCAAAAAAAACTTATCGAATTCGGAGGGGTGATGTTTAAGTTTCTTAAAAAATCCGGATTTTTGCCTTTTGTCCTGTTTTTTATCATGACCTGCCAGACGACAGGCCAGCTTCTCAACGGATCTGAAGGCTCCATCGCGGACGATGAATACGGATGCAAAAAATTCTACAATCTCGCTATAAACTACCAGAGAAGCAGATTGTGGACAGAGGCAATAGAATTTTACGAAAAAGCAATATCCTGCTCGACTGACTACAGCGAAGCATACGTCGGCCTCGGCAATCTCTACGAAGAACTTGATTCCATGGATGCGGCTCTTTCAATATGGCAGACGATGATGACTAAATTCCCTGATAAAATTGAGACATACCTTGAATACGCGTCATTTCTATCTAAAAACGACTCTCTTGAAAGAGCGGAATACATGTATATAACGGCATACGGTATTGACTCGACAAACTCGACTGTCATACTCGGGTTGGCGGATATTCTAACCAAGCAGGACAAATTTTCCGAAGCCCTGCCCTATCTCGAAACAGCTCTCGCTTTCACCGAAGACCCTGCCGTCATAATAGCTCTAAAGCAGAGAATGGCAAAATGCTTTGTCGGGACGGGTTGTCCGGAAAATGCGGCCGATTTGCTCGAAGAAATTCTTTTGGCTTATCCCGACAGAATAGAAATACACGCTTGGCTCGCCGACGCCTATAAGGGCATGCGGGAATACAACAAAGCCATAGAGCACATGGAAATTCTCATAGAGACGGATTCGTCACTCCAGAGGCTGATGGAGTTCGGCTCTCTCCTCGCGGCCGCAGGCAGGACAAGTGAAGCCATATCGAGGTTCAGGGAAGCCATAAGCAAAGGCGGAGGCCTTTCTGCTTACAAACAGGTAATTGGACTTCTCAACAGTTCAGGACAGACTTCTCTTGCGATGCAGTTCGCACAGGAAGCTCTCTCTTCTTATTCCACGGACAGCTATCTCAACGTCCTCGTCGGCACGAGGTATCAGGCGGCTGCCGTAGAAGCTTGGAACAATCAGAATTGGGACGACTGCATAGCAAACTGCGACATAGCAATAGGATACTTTTCAAACGCCACTTCAGGCTCTTACGTCACTCAAGCTCAGCAAAAACTGGCAAATGTCCAGCAGTTGAGAGAAGCGGCAAGACTTAAAAAGATTTACTGATCAACGTGCAAAAAACACAGTATTATTTCAGAAGAGGGGCGGCTAAAAAATGGACCCTCATAGCATTCTGCGTATTTTTAATATTGGGATATATAGGATTTCAATTTCTCGGAATTCCAATACGTGAATACGAAATTAAGAAAAAAGCTGATGAAAAGATAAGATTTGACGAAAATGACGTAATAAAAACTAAATTAGTCCAGTATCTTAAAGAAAAAGGCATAGTTATCTCTCCCGACAGCATATTCATAAGACGCAAGGGTAAAGGCGAAATAGGCGACAGTGTTGCCATAAAATTCAGCTACAAAGACAGCTGTCGTCTCCTCGGCGACGCTCTTGACATGCCCTTCAACAGGTATTTCGTCTTTCAGCACGATATTGAATTGAAAAATATAAAACAAGATGCTCCTCTGCGTCATTAACCTCTTTTTTTTTCCGGTTGCGCCTTCGTAAATCTCAGTATCGAAGGCGCTTTCTCTTTTCCTGACAGCTCAAGACAAAAAATACAGGAAATGAACGACGTCCCATCGGCGGCGCAGGAAATCATTCAATACTACCTTTCCATAGGAAAGCCCTTCGCGTCCGTAAGAGTTGAAGAAGCAGTTTTGGAGGAAGGAGGAATCTCCGTCTCTTTTACCGTCGAAGAGGGGCCCTATGTTAAAATAACAGGGGTGGATTTTCAGGGAGGGGGTTCAACTTCAGGAAAATTTCTTCTTCTCGAATCAGGTCTTCCCCTGAGAGAATTTCTCTTCGACTACGAAAAAATCCAAAAAGCCGTCAGAAAACTCAACAGACTCGATTTTGTGGAAGCCAGCGGCAGCACTTTTCTCCAAACCAGAGGAAGAGACGACTACGCGAGTTTAATCATACCCGTCAGGACGAGAAGATCAAATTCGGTCTCGGGATCTTTTTTTTATTTAGCCCAAACAAATACAACAGGCGGCAGGATATTCGGAGTCATTAAAAACATCGCGGGCAGAGGTCATAGTCTATCAGTCAATTGGGATAAACCTGACACGAAAAAAACTCACTGGTCTTTCATTTTCAGGGCACGATGGCTTTTTTCCAGACCTCTTCATTCAGAAATCAGCGCCTCTGTGAGAACAGAGGAATTTTCAGACAGGTTTTCCGGCTTTTTCAGGCTTTTCTACTCTATCGGGGATTTTGACATATTCACCGGGGCCGAATACATTGACTTTTCTTCAAGAACCAATTTTTACAAAACTTACAGGAACATTACAGGTGTCGTCTTAAACTTGCTGGACTATCCGAGAAATCCTTCTTCGGGAATTTTATCCTATATCGAAGTTAAAAACGGGAAACTGAACTATCTCGACAGGGATTATTACGATTTTTACGGAGTTGTTTCAGCGGACTTCTTTATTCCAAAGAGACCTTTTGCTCTAAGATTGTTTTCAGAAATTCAGGCTTGCCTGACAGACGCCGAAATTGAAGATTTGAAAATATTATACGGCGGCGAAAAGGGTCCCAAGGGATACCTGAAAGAATCCATTCCGGCGGAAAAAGGCTTTCTCTTTCTCATAGAACCCCGCCTTCTCACAGGCAGAAACAGCAATGTCTTTGTATTTTTCGACTTTCTCAGCTACGAAAACGCGGTAGATGGAATAAAAAATGAATACAGCTTCGGTGCCGGCTTTTCAGCAGGCACTGATATATCCTCCATAAAAGCTTACCTTGCCGGCAACGCAAGAATGACAAGCTATAAAGAGGCGGTTTTTTACGCCGACGTCACTTACGATTTCTGACGCCGGCGTTATGGCTTATTGAGATTCTTTATGTCTTCTGGCAGTGTATTTGCCGTATTCCTTTTTCATTTGAGTCTGCATTTTACTTACGGCTGAATTGAAACTCTCTTTTAAGCTTTTTGTTTTCGCCTTAGAAAAAAAATCTTTTCCTCTTGAATGAAGAGATAATTCCGCTATGGTGTCAACGCCGCTTTTATCCAGCACTAATTTTACGTTGTGGATTTCCTCCGCGAATTGATTCAGTTTTCCGATTTTCAGGTCAATTTTTTCCTTGTTCTTCGCGTATTCGGTTTTCAACTCATCGTTCCTGATTGTTACGGAGACATCCATCATTCCTCCTTTCTGATTGACAGAACCGTATCCCGGGTGAATTCTTCACTCATCCGGGGCATGTCTCTTCTAAAATGCAAACCTCTCGATTCTTTTCTGGAAATTGCTGAAAGAACTATCACTTCGGAAACAGCCAACATGTTTACAAGTTCAGCTCCGGCGGTATTTACATCTCCGCTTTCTTTTGAGCAGGTTTTTTTTATTTCCCTTATCTCTTTTAGAGCTTCTTCGAGTTTTTCCTGATCCCGCACTATGCCGCATTTATCCCACATTATTTTCTGCAGACTTGATTTTGCTTTTTCAGCTTTTCTTTCATCGGGGATAAATCCTGTTTTTTCACCGCGCGCGACAGGCGCCGGTGCCCATTCTAAAATGCTTCCGTCCAGCAGTATCTTGGCGGCTCTGTTGGAAAAAACGAGAGCTTCAAGCAAAGAATTGGACGCGAGTCTGTTTGCGCCGTGAACACCTGAAAAAGCTGCTTCTCCGGATGCGAACAATCCCGGCAAGTGAGTCCTGCCGTCCATATCTATTTTAATTCCTCCGCATATATAATGAGCCGCCGGGACGACAGGGATCCTCATCTCTTTGAGGTTCACTTTCCTCCTTATACATTCGCTGTAGATGTGAGGAAATTTATTTTTAAAATGTTCTTGAGGTATATTTGACGCGTCGAGGACGACATATTTTTCTTTTGTTTCGAAGAGGTAAGCTTGAATAGCTCTCGCGACGATATCCCTGGGGGCTAGCGAGCCGAGAGGATGGACATTTTTCATTATATCGACACCCGACAAGGATCTAATGACCGCTCCTTCTCCCCGAACTGCCTCGGATATGAGGAATGATTTCATATCTTCGGGTTTGTTTTCCTCATACAGGCTTGTGGGATGAAACTGGATGAACTCCATATTGCAAATGTCGGCGCCGGCTCTGTAGGCAATAGCAATTCCGTCTCCAGTAGCGATCTTCGGATTCGTCGTAAATTCATACACCTGTCCTATACCGCCTGACGCCATCATGACGCCGTCAGATCTCTCAGAGGTCAAACTCTTTCCGTCGAAGCTTATAGCTTCTACTCCACTGCACATTCCGTCATCGCAAATCAGATCTATTACCATTGTCTTTTCTCTGAGTTCAATATGGCTGTTATTCTTGACAAGGTCTATGAGTGTTTTCTCGATTGCGTTTCCGGTGCTGTCCTTCGAATGCCATATCCTTCTTCTCGAATGCCCTCCTTCAAGCCATAGGTCCGGTGAATCGCCTTTAAGTGAAAATTCTACACCGAGTGAGAAAAGTCTTCTGACAAGTTCAGGACCCTCTTCGACCATTATTTTAAGAGCTTCTTCATGGCAAAGCCCTTCTCCCGTCCTAAGAGTGTCTTCGTAGTGAATATTGAAAGAATCGTCTTTCCCGTGGACGGCGGCTATTCCGCCCTGAGCGTAATTCGTGTTCGCGTCTATGCCTTCTTTTTTCGTCAGAATGAGTACATCGAATTTCTTACTGATCTCGAGGGCGAAAAATAGTCCGGCAAGTCCAGAGCCGACAACTATTATCTTTTTTCTCACCAAACCTCTCCGAGATTCTCATTCGTGTATCTTTCCCAATTAGGGTAGTTTGTTTCATTTGGATCGTTCGAATACACAAGTTTGAACAATCCGTGTCCTGAAATATCCGCGAAAATATATTTCCTGCTGTATCTCCAATAAATCCATATTTCGTTTGGAACGTATCTGTCGTCGGCGGGGACAAAAATAATTTCCTCAGGCTTGCCGTTTTTGATGTAAATCCTTCCTCTGTCGGAAGAGGTCCCCTTTTCAAAGCCGCTTGAAAAATTCTTATCGGCGTAATCCATTCTCTGGGCGAAAAGTTCGAGTTCTTCGTTTTCGGGAGTCATCGGGTTAGGATCCCTTGAATACCAGAAAACTCTGGCGAAATTATCCCTTCCGTTAGCGTCGAGAGCTTGATACACCTGAAGCTGTGAAACATTGAGGACGGCTTCTATCTGCATGTAATATAATTTAGCAAGTTCAGACATCTCCATCTCGCCTGGCGCGAAAGAGGTCTCCACGGGTTCCCATAAAACGGTAAATTTTTCTGTTCTTTCAGTTGTTCCTGAACTGACCTTAAAAGAATATTCACCGTCCTCAAAATCGCCTATGGGTATGTTTATGACTTTTCCGACGAAAGAACCTGCTTCAACTCTGTTAACAAAGGACACATAACGCCATATTTCATTTCCTTTGCTGTCAAACACTGACGATATCACGCTCACTGTATCTTCTTGACCTCCGGGGTATATTTCGTAATATGCTATTAGTTTGGGGTTTGTCAGAGTCATCTCTCTGTCGAAAAGGGGATATATCAAAAGCCCGTTCTTCACAAGAGACCCCGTGTCTTCTGTCGGCGAAATGCTGTTTGAAAACAATACGTCAGAGAGCATAACCTCGCTCTCGAGCGGTGATGCGCGGAAAGAAATCCAACCTTCCTTTCCGCTGACAGGTTCGGCGAGAGTTATCCTGATGGTGTATTCATCAGCGACGTCAAAAGAAAAATTATCTACCACAGAATATCTGGCTTCGGTCCTGGGAATATCTATAGACCAGTTTGTCGACAACATTTGGCTGTCACTGTTGTTAAATACCTTAAAGTCGAGATCCAATGAACTGTAGGATATATTCGAAGGAATATTTATATACATTTCAAGCCATGTCACGCCTATATTGTCGAGATACCTCGAAGTGGACACGTAAAATCTGACATCTCCTTCCGAAACGAAAAGACTGCTAATTATAGTCAAAATAATTGCGCCAAACATCAAGCCACCCCCTGGGTTCTGTTAATTTGTAAACTCCTATCAAATGCTCGTCGACGAATGTGAATTTGATTCCTCTGGAATAATAATACCAAATCTGATAAGGTCCTCTGTCCATTTGAAAAGAATAATCCTCTATTTCATCCGGAAGACCCAGCAGAACATACACTCTGCCCCTGTCTGTCCTCCATCCTTTCTCACCTTCGACAAATCTTTCTTCAGCAAAACTTATTCTCCTGTAGTAGGTTTCCATGACTTCGTTTCTTTCCGTGCTTGGAGTCGGATCTTTTGAAGACCAGAAATTACTTAAAAACTCGCTTTTCCTCTGTATATTTCTCGCCCTCAGAGCTCTGTATTCCTCGGGCGGAACGGCGAAAACGAGTTCCTCAACCATTTTCTCGACTCTTAAAGAATCGACGTGAAGTCTGTCAATCACCATCAAAACCCTTTCTGTGGTGTCAGTCGGATTTTCGAGAGCGATTACATAAACTCCGGTATCTTGAGGGATTTCAAAAGTGAATGAAAGCATTTGTATCCCGAGAAAATCAACGGTTTCCTGTTCATATTCGGCGATTCTTATTCCGTTTTTTTTGAGGACAAAACCTCCCGGAAAAAGAGAGGAAGAAGCGAAGACGCTCACGATCTCGCCTATACCTGCTACGTCACCGAGAACAACGGTGTCGTTTTTCATCAGGATTATCTCCCCCGCTGTCTTAACCGGTTTTTCTAAAGACACGGACAGTTGCTGAACCGCTGAAGAATTTTTATCGGATAGGGTCATGACAATTCTGCCTTTCGTGAAATTTTCCACATAAAAAGAAAAGGCGTATTCATCGGTGACTGACCGCATCAGAGTTTTGACATATTCATTGAGCGTCCACTTTCTCTGCAATATCTCGCCGTGTATCACGTCGTTATTTTCGTCGAATACTTCGAGTATCAGCCTATATGATGATTTATAAAGCGAATCGTCCCTTACGAATATAAGGTCTGCGGCGCTCACTCTGAAAAAAGCGAGGAACGCGGTTTTATCCGACAGTGGTTCTCTGTATATCTGAAATCCGGCGGAATTCAGATTCGCGAATGCAAAGATCGGCAGTAAAAAGGAAAATATTCTCACAGTCAGATTTTACAACAAAATATACCCGTTTTTAACAAAAATATTTAAGAGCCTGTCACAACCCTTTTTCCGCTATGAATTCCTCGAGTGAATCACACACGAAATGGATTTGCTCTTTTTTAATTTCAGGATAAATGGGCAATGATAAAATCCTTGAGGCGGCTTTTTCGGAAACGGGGAAATCACCTATCTTATGCCCTAAACGCGAATAAGCCTTCAGAAGATGAACCGCTGAAGGATAATGTATCCCGGTCTGTATCCCCTTTCGGCCCAGAAAATCCAAGAGTTCGTCCCTCTTTGAATGCTGTATTACGAAAAGATGAAAAGACGGAGAATCGTTATCTTCGATTTTCTGCATCCACAATCCTTTCGGAGCGAGCCTTTCTCTGTAGATTTTAGCGGCTATTCTTCTTTTATTATTCCACGAATCGAGATACTTTAACTTCACTTCGAGAACTGCGGCCTGTATTCCGTCGAGCCTTTCGTTGAAACCCTCAACTGCATGTTCGTGTTTGCCTTCTCTGCCGTGGTTGGAAAAAAGTCTCACGGCGTTTGAAATGTTTTCCGAATCAGTCACCACTGCTCCGCCGTCTCCGTAAGCGCCGAGATTTTTCCCCGGGTAAAAGCTAAAGCATGCGGCATCGCCGAAACGGCCCGCCTTGAAAACTTCCCCCCCGCGGGATATTTGAGCGCCGTGGCTCTGACAGCAGTCCCATACTACATGAAGGTTTCTGTCCTCAGCGATCTTAAGTATTTCACCGGGCGCGACCATTTTTCCGTAGAGGTCGACGGGTATGATTGCCTTCACGCCGTCTTTTATGTTTATTTTTTCCGTATCTATCAGAAGATCATCTTCCCTGACGTCCGCGAAAAGCACTTTTGCACCGCACCAGCTTACAGCTTCGGCTGTGGCCATGAAAGTCATCGAAGGGACGACGACAGTGTCTTTTTCGCCTATTCCGAGAGCTTTTAAGGAGAGAAAAAGCGCCGCGGTGCCGTTTGCTGCTCCTACGGAGTGTTTCCTGCAGGTATAAAGTGCGAATTTTTTTTCAAAATCCTCCACGAATTTTCCTCCGATAAATGCCGAATCCTCGATTACAGAAAAAATCGCCGAGTCAATCTCATCTTTTATTGAAGAGTATTGAGACCTTAAATCAAGAAAAGGGATTTTTTTCATTTTTCCTCCGGTGATATAATACTGATAATATTTCAAACTTAGAATCAAAGGAATTGACGTTAAACATGTTAAGACAAAGAGCCGTTTTTTTCAAATACAATCTATTTCTTCTTGATGTTATCGTTCTGAATTCTTCATTCGTCTTGGCGCAGGCAATAAGGTTTTCAAAATACCCTCTTCTGTCTTTTAGTTTTTTCGGCATTCTGAAAATCCCGGCGAGTTTCACGGTGTTTTTTGTTTTCTCTTTTTTATCAATTTTCGTTTTTCATCTCTTCGGACTATACAAAATCCAGGTCCTTACAAACAGGATGGAACACATAATTAGCCTTGTCAAATCCCTCGTTTCCTGCGCTGTCATATACGCGTTCATGAATTATATTACCAAATTAAACCATTATTTCACCGACAGCAGGCTCGTCCTCCTATACTGGCCGCTGATAGCCTTTTTTTCGTCTATTGCCTTAAGAGTGATTCTGTATCCTTATCTTCACAGATTCATTACAAGAGCTCCTTTCAACAAAAGAAGACTTCTCATTGTCGGCGACACTGAAATCTCTGAAATATGCGCTTTTGAACTTAAAAAACACGGAGAATACGGGTGCGAAGTCGTCGGTTTTTTCAGCCTCGACGGAGAGAAAGGCAGGCAAGAAAAAATCCGCGAATTTTCATTTGAAAGAGCTCAAGATCTTATAGACAGGTTCTCTCCGACCGATCTTCTCGTCGCCGTCAGCGGAACGCCAGTAAAGAAAGCGATATCTGTCATATCCGGTCTTGCAGGGAGCATAGTTAACGTAGAGTTCACTTCATATCAGTATGAAAGACTCTCCGAGTTCATCGACACCGAAAGATACGGAGACATTCCGGTGTTTTCGCTCGGTGTTTCGCCTTATTTTTTCTGGTATAAATTTCTAAAAAGATCCGCCGACGTCTTATTCTCCTTCCTGTTTCTTTTTCTCTCTCTGCCGCTCACCTTGACTATATGGATTCTCGTCAAAATATCGTCGCGGGGACCGGGAATAATCTCACAGCCGAGAGTAGGCTTAAACGGGAAAAGATTCAGTTTTTACAAATTCAGAACCATGAAACTGCCCCTCGGTAACGAAATAAAAGCGAGAGACAGCGCTTACATAGATTCAATTACTCAAGAGAATTCCGTAATGAAAAAAATCGTCGACAAAAAGAGAGTTACATGGATAGGAAAAATTCTCCGCGCGACCGCTCTGGACGAAATACCGCAGTTTTTCAACGTCCTTAAAAACGACATGAGCCTCGTGGGTCCGAGGCCGTGCCTTGAGTCGGAATACGACTCATACGACGAGTGGCATAAAAAAAGATACAGAATAAAACCGGGATGCACGGGAATATGGCAGGTCACAAAATCCAAAGGATTAAGTTTTTCAGATACGATTCTTCTGGACATGATTTATTGCCACAGCGTAAGCCCATGGCTCGATATTCAGCTTGTTCTCAATACTCTTTTCATAATGATAACCGGCTCTGCCGATAAATGAGAGGTAGTTAATGATAAAAACCGCCCTTGTATCCCTGTCCGACAAAAAAGACGCCCTAAAAATTATTGAAGTCCTTACCGAAAGAAAAGTAAAAATAATCGCGACCCTTGGAACAGCTAAATTCATAAAAGACAATGGAATTCCAGTTGTGGAAGCGGACTCCGTCACAGGTCAGAAAGAGATTCTCGGCGGGAGGGTAAAAACTCTTCACCCTTCTCTGTTTGCCGGAATACTGGCGCGGCGGGACAACCCAAAAGACATGGAACAGCTTAAAGACGCTGGTTTCAGCCCGATTGACCTTGTCGTAGTGAATTTCTATCCCTATGCCGAAAAGGGCTTGAAATCCGGGACAACCGATGAGGCAGTCGAATTTATAGACATAGGAGGACCTTCTCTCGTCCGTTCAGCGGCGAAAAACCACCGCTGGGTGACTGTTCTGACATCGAATTCCCAATACGGGGAATTTGTCGAACAGATAGAAAAAAACAACGGAGACACAACATATGATTTCAGAAAAAAGTGCGCGGCAAAAGTGTTTCGCCTGACATCTCACTACGACGCCGTCGTGGCAGCATCGCTCGAAAAAGAACCTTTTGAAGAAGAGTCGAGTTTTCCTTTTATCCCCTCAGCCTCTCTGACCTACGGCGAAAATCCTCACCAAAAAGCTTTTTTTCTTAAAAATCCGATATGCGAGGTTTCTTTCGCCGGATTTCGGGAAGGCATCTCCTATAACAACATCCTCGACGCCGAATCAGCCCTCAGGGCGGTAAAACTTTTCGAAAGACCTGCCGTCGCCGTAGTCAAGCACCAGAGCATCTGCGGCCTCGCAGAAGACCAAGACGTCCAAAGCGCTTTTAAAAACGCTTATGATACCGACCCTGACTCTGCTTTCGGCGGCATATTCGCCGTCAACAGGAAAATTGACTCAGATCTGGCGGAAATAATAGACAAAACGCCGTTTCTGACCATGATAATAGCTCCGGGAGCCGAAGAAAACGCCTCTAAAATCCTCTCTAAAAAGAAAAAGAGGATAATCGTTCTCAGCGAAGCCCTTTTTTCCTCAGAAAATTATCTCACCGTAAGGTCTGTAACTGGAGGATTTCTTGTTCAGACAAACGATGCTTTCGAAGATGTTTCCCAATGGGAGACAGTCACGTCTAAAAAACCCAGCGATGAGACTTTAAGGTCTCTTGTTTTTGCTCAGAAAGCCGTGATGTCCGTCAAATCCAACGCCATCGTCCTGGCTCAATCCACCAAAACGGTCGGCATTGGAGGCGGAAATGTCAGCAGGATAGATTCAGTTATAATGGCTTGCTCTAAAGCGGGAGAAAAATCGAAAGGGTCGGTGATGGCATCGGACGCTTTCTTCCCTTTCCCGGACAGTATAGAATACGCGAGAGAAAAAGGGGTTTGTGCAGTCGTTCAACCCGGAGGTTCAAAGATGGACGATAAAGTTCTTGAATGCGCCGAAAAGTGTGGTATGATTATGATACACAGCAAAAGAAGGCACTTTTACCATTAGAAAATGTTGAGACACCGAAAAGATTTGGAAGATTTCGAAGAGAAATTTCTGGCTCATTGCGCCTTTTCTTCGAAAAAAAGCTCCGGAAGGGATTTCTCCGAACCTGAAAGCGAGTTCAGAACCGTCTTTCAGCGCGACAGAGACAGAATTATCCACTCCAGAGCTTTCAGACACATGGAATACAAAACTCAGGTCTTCGTCAACCACGTCGGAGATTACTACAGGACAAGACTCACCCACACTCTCGAAGTGGCTCAGATAGCCAAATCGGTCGCGAAGACATTGATGCTCAATGAAGATTTGACAGAAGCAATTTCACTCGCCCACGACATAGGACACACCCCGTTCGGCCACGCCGGTGAGGAAGCCCTCAGAGAACTCATGGCGGAAGACGGCGGATTCGAGCACAACCGCCAGGGTCTCAGAGTAGTCGAAAAACTTGAATTCAGAACAGACAAATACAACGGCTTGAATCTCACTGTCGAGACAAGAGAAGGGATAGCCAAACACAGGAGCGAATACGACAGCCCCGGTGTTGAATTCAGCAAAGCCTTTCTCCCCGGAAAAAGTCCTTTTCTCGAAGCTCAGATAGTAAATGTCGCCGATGAAGTAGCTTACAACAATCACGACATAGACGACGGACTGAAATCCGGTTTCTTATCTCTCTCTCAACTGAACGAAATACCTCTTTGGAGAGAAACCATGGATTCGGTTTCCGATTCTGATGAAAAAAACGAAAAACTCCTCAGAATCAAGGCGGTGAGAGAACTTATAGGAAGGCAAATAGAAGATGTCATCATGACATCGGAAGAAAACATAGAAAAAAGCGGAGTTAAAAGCGTCGAAGATGTCAGAGAAAATCCCCCGCTCATTGACTTTTCCCGGAAGATGAAAAAAGACAACCGCCTTTTGAAGGAATTTCTCTATCACAATCTGTATCAGCACTACAAAGTGGTGAAAATGCAGGACAAAGCCAAAAGGTTCGTCACAAGACTTTTTGAGTCATACCTCAGAGAACCCCGGCAGCTGCCTCCGTTTCACCAGTCGAGAATTCAAAACGAAGGAGAGAAAAGGGTTATATGCGATTACATCGCGGGAATGACCGACAGATACGCTTTAGACGAATATTCGCGGCTGTTCGAGCCGTATACGAGACTTTGAAACTTTTTTAATCCTAAAGGAGGTTTTCATGAAACACAAAAAGCTGTTCATCCCGGGTCCTGTGGAAGTGTCAGAGGACATCTTGCAGGAAATGGGGCATTTCATGGTCGGCCACAGGAGCAAAGAATATTCGGAGCTTCATGGAGAAGTCGTGCCGAAACTTAAAAAGCTCCTGTTCACTGAAAACGAAGTTTACCTCGGCACTCATTCTTCGACAGGTTGGATGGAAGCCGCCATAAGGAACTGCGGACACAAAAGAATCCTCGCCTGCGTAAACGGCGCTTTTTCAAAAAGATGGTATCAGATAGCGGCGCCGAATAAAGTCGAAGCGGACAAATACGAAGTAGAATGGGGTAAAGGCCACGACCCGAAAGAAATAGACAAACTGCTTTCTACCGGGAAATATGACTGTTTTCTCGTCGTCCACAACGAAACCTCAACAGGCGTCATGAACAGGCTTCAAGAGATATCCGACGTCCTTAAAAAATACCCCGATGTAATCTTCTGCGTGGATTCTGTCTCATCCATGACAGGTGTGAAAATAGAAGTGGACAAACTCGGCCTTGACGTCTGTCTCGCCGGTGTTCAGAAAGCCTTCGCTCTGCCGCCCGGACTTGCGGTCGCGGCTGTGAGCAAAAAAGCGCTTGAAAAATCGGCTAAAGCTGAAAACAAAGGGTATTACTTCGATTTCGTCGAGTTCCAGAAATATCAGGAAAAAAACCAGACGCCGACAACACCTGCAATTTCGCATATATTCGCCATCAACAAACAGCTCGACAAATTCTTCGCCGAAGGACTCGACAACAGATTTGCAAGACACCTCGAAATGGCAAATTATATCAGGGAATGGGCAAAAAAGAATTTCGCTCTCTTCCCCGAACCCGGACTTGAATCCGTAACCCTGACTTGTATAACGAACACGAAAGGCATAAGCGTAGCCGACCTGAACAAAAAACTCGCTGAAAAAGACATGACTCTCTCCAACGGATACGGCGATCTGAAGGAAAAGACTTTCAGGATAGCCCATATGGGCGATCTGACGATGAAAGACATGAAAGAACTGATAACCGCCGTCAATGAAATTCTCGGACTTTAAGGAGGCGCCATGAAAGTTTTAGTCTGCGACCCTTTGGACGAAAAAGCAGTTGAAAAGATGAAATCAGCCGGAGTAACCGTTGACGTCAAAACAGAAATGAAACCCGACGAACTGATAAAAACCATCCCCGGATACGACGCCTGCGTTGTCCGCTCGGCGACGAAGATAACCAAAGACGTAATAGAAGCGGCGAAGTCCTCTCTAAAGTTAATCGTCAGAGGCGGAGTCGGCGTTGACAACATAGACGTCGAAGCGGCAAAAGCGGCAGGGATGGAAGTAAAAAACACACCAGCGGCGAGCTCCGCTTCAGTTGCCGAACTTGCTTTAGCGCATATATTCGCCCTTTACAGATACATTCCGAGAGCTACATACGGTATAAAAAACGGCAAATGGGAGAAAAAAGACCTTAAAGGAAAAGAACTTTCCGGAAAGACAATTTCAATAATCGGCTACGGAAGAATAGGCTCAGAACTGGCTAAAAGAGCCCACGCCCTGGGAATGAATGTCCAGGTCTTCCAGCACGTCACCGAGATAAAACCTCCCTTCCCCGAAATGAAAGTCCTAAAGGACCTTGGAGAAGCTGTTTCCACTGCCGATATCGTCTGTCTCCATATGCCAAAGACTGAAAAGACGAAAAACCTGTTCGATAAAAATCTCATCGCCAAAATGAAAAAAGGCGCCCTTCTCATAAACTGCGCCCGGGGAGGAATAATAGACGAGGCGGCTCTTGCTGAAGCCCTCAAGAGCGGGCATCTTTTCGGAGCAGGACTCGACGTCTATGCCGATGAGCCCGTAAAACCCGGCAATCCTCTTCTTGAGCTCGACAACGTCTCACTGACGCCTCACATAGGCGCTCTGACAGCCGAAGCTCAGAAAAGAGTAGGAGGAGAAGTCGCCGACATCATTGTCGCATACGCGAAAGGATAAAAAAGGGGGCGCAAGCCCCCTTTTTTTTTACAAAGTCGTCCTGTCAATTCTTCTGAAACCCGAACCCAGGACGTCGAAGGCGTCATAGAGAACTATGAAAGCGTTTTTGTCAACCTCTTTGACAATGTCTATGAGCTGAAATACCTGATTTCTCGAAATTACGCAGAATATAACAGGCCTTTCCGCGCCCGTGAAACCGCCTTCCGACCTCATCAAGGTGGTGCCTCTTCCGAGTGAGGACATGATTTTTTCGTTTATCTCTTCGTATTTGTCTGAAATTATATAGGCGGTCTTTGCTATGGACAGTCCCTGCATGACCAGATCACATGTTTTTGCGGATATGAAAAGGCCCAACATAGCCCAGACGAGCAGGTTGAGATCCTTGAAAGCGAGACACGCGAAAAGGATTATAATTGTATCAACAAACATGAATCCCATGCCCATGGGCAGTCCTGTGTATTTTTTTATGAGAGCGACAGGTATATCCGTTCCCGCTGTGGAACCCCTGTGCCTGAAAATCACTCCCAGTCCAATACCAAGAAGGACATTGCCGGCAAGGCACGCCAGAAGAGTCTGATCCGTCAGGGCAAGGTAGCCCTTGTATTGCGGAATGCTGACCAGGAATGCTCCAAGCGTTTTCGTGGTGAAAGCGTTTCCCGGTCCAAAAAGATCGACAAAAAATGAAAGTGTTATTATTCCCCATGCCGTCTTTACGCCGAACGTTTTTCCGATGAATATAACGCCGAGGATAAAAAGCGGTATATTAAAAACGAGCATGACAATTCCGGTTTGAAACCCGAAAAGGATATGCATGACCTGAGCGAGTCCGCTTATTCCTCCTGGAGCTATCCTGTGGGGGATAAGATAAAGCGATATCCCAGCTCCTGCCAGCAATGAACCTGCCGCTATCCAGACCGAATCGTATATGAAAAGGCCTGTCTTTGTTTTTTTTAGGCGCTCAGATGTCGTAATAGAGCTCGATTTCGTAGGGGTGAGTTCTTATTTTTAACGGTATTATTTCGTTCTCCGTCTTGATTTTCACCCATACTTCGATTAGTTCTTCGTCGAACACGCCTCCCTCTTTCAAATATTCGTTGTCTTGCTGAAGAAATTCGAGAGATTTTTCAAAAGATGAAGGTATTGAAAGAAACCTTCTCTGCTCCCGAGGAGGAAGTTCGAAAAGATTTTTGTCAAGAGGTCCGAATTTTTGGGATGAAATCTTTTTGTTGATGCCGTCAAGACCCGCCATCAGCATGGCAGAAACAGCGAGGTAGGGGTTGCATGTGGCATCGGGCATGCGGAACTCGATTCTCTTTTGATCCTGTGAGACGGCTGATTTAGGAATTCTTATCGCCGAACTTCTGTTTGCCACTGAAAAGAAAAATCTCGTCGGCGCTTCATATCCTTCCACGAGCCTTCTGTAGGAATTAGTAGAAGGATTTGTAAAGGCCATCACCGACTGTCCGTGCGTTCCGAGACCGGCTATGTAATTAAGGGCTTCGCCGCTCAGGTCGAAATACCCGCCTTGGGAATAAAAAAGATTTTTTCCGTCTTTCTGGAGCTTCTGGTGAAAATGAAGTCCGTTGCCCGGTTCTCCGAAAATCGGCTTGGGCATGAAAGTCGCTGATTTTCCTCTTTTGTGGCACACATTTCTTATTATGTATTTCGCTATCATAACTTTGTCTGCGCATTTGACAAGCCCGGGCGAAAGCGAGAGTTCAATTTCAGCCTGTCCTGCTCCTCCGACTTCGTGATGATGGTATCTCACCGGGACTCCCGCTTTCTCGAGCGAGAGACAAATTTCAGCTCTGAGGTCATGGAGGGAATCCGCAGGATAAATCGCGTGGTATCCGCCTTTGTGTTTTATGCAGGGTTCTGTTCTTTCTTCCTGAGAGTTCCAATGCGCCTCGTCGGAATCGACGCCGAAACCAAAATCATAGGGCTCAGATGAAAAACGGACTGAATCGAAAGCGTAGAACTCAAGTTCAGGCATCCAGTGGCTTTCGTCGGCGACTTTTGACTCTTTTATGTATTCTTCAGCTCTCTTTGCTACTCCTCTGGGGTCTCTCTTGAAAGCTTTGAGCGTGTCGGCTTCGACTATATCGCATATAAAAGAGAGCGCAGGTATTTCGTAGAACTCATCCAGGAATCCAGTGTCGGGATCCGGGAGAACATTCAGGTCTCCGGCTTCAAGTGAAGTGAAACCCGGAAAATTTGACCCGTCAAAACCGACTCCTTTTTCGAAAAGCGATTCCTTGACGTTAGAGACGGGCAATGTAAGGTGGTGCCACTTCCCTATCATGTCAGAAAACTTCAGATCGACGAATTTGATGTCCTCTTCCTTGATTCTCCTTAAAATCTCTTCAACGGCGGTTTTATTACCCTGAGACTGCATAACACCTCCTAAATTTATTTGGACACAAACTATCTTAAAAACGGGTGCGGATATTGTTTTTTCGAGGTCTTTTCAGAAACCCTCATAGAGTAGGCTAACTCTATCGAGGGCCTGACTATATCAATGCCGAAACCGCCCCCCGCGAGTATGTCTTCATATACTTTCGTGTGAAGGTCCGTAAATCCCTTGGTGAACTCTATTTCTTCACCGTCTATGTTTATGGACCTGTAAGTTGTTTTTCCTTCGAGAATGCAGGCTTCGGGCAAGTCTTTTCTTTCAATGGAGAGAAACCACCGGACATTCGCATCCTCGAGTTCCGTGAAACCCGACATCCTGTTTTTATCTCTGAGATAGACTTCATTTCTGACAGCTTTACCGAAATACCAAAGCAGAAGGTCGAAAAAATGTATCCCTATGTTGCAGACTATTCCTCCTGATTTTTCAGCGTCTCCTTTCCATGAATAGTTATACCAGGGGCCTCTCGAGGTTATGTAAGTGAGTATGACTTCCTTTTTCTTTTTGCCTTTTCTGATTTTTTTCTTTAACTCCGTCAGAGCGCCGTGAACCCTGAGCTGAAGGACACAGAATACTTTTTTCCCGGTCTCTTCTTCCAAACCGGAGAGGGCGTCGAGGTTCGAAGGTTTTAAGACCAGAGGCTTTTCGCACACGGCGTGTGCTTCGAGCCTTAACGCGAGACGGATGTGTGAGTCGTGAAGATGGTTGGGAGAGCAGATTGATATGTAATGAGCTCTTTCTTCTTGGGACTTTCTTCTCAGCTTTTCAAGATGCCTGTCAAACCTTTCAATTTCAGTGAAAAAACTCGCATCGGGAAAATACCTGTCGAGTATGCCCACCGAATCGTGGGGATCAACTGCGGCGATGAGATTGTTGCCCGTGTTTTTTATCGCCTCCAAATGCCTCGGTGCTATATATCCGGCGACACCCGTAATAGCGAAGTTCTTCATATACCACCCTTTCAAAAAAACATGTTGATTGTTGCCAAACTAACGGAAGAATATTATATTATCTAATCAAGCGCCGAGTCAAACAACGATAAAAAGCTTAAATAGAATAAAACGCTTTGAAAGGCGGCTTATGAAAACAGCTCTAATTGGATACGGATACTGGGGTCCGAACCTCGCCAGAAGCGCTTTTGCCCTGAAGGGAGTCACACTTGAATACGTCTGCGACAAAGAACCTTCAAGGCTCTCTGACGCTTCATCTAAAATTTCAGGCGTCAAAACCACCGACGACCCCCGTGTGATATTCGACGACGATGAAATACAGTCGGTCATAATTGCCACTCCTGTCTCCTCCCACTTCGAAATCGCCAAAAAAGCCCTCGAATCCGGCAAAGACGTCTTTGTCGAAAAACCTTTGACCTCTTCGTATTCACAGGCAAAAGAACTCGTTTCTCTCGCCGAGAAAAACTCCAGAATAATAATGGTCGGTCACACTTTTCTATACAGTCCGCCCATTCTCAAGATTAAGGAAATAATTCAATCAGGCGAACTCGGAGAGATTTACTTTATCTCTTCCCAGAGGGTCAACCTCGGCAAACACCAGAAAGACACGAGTGTAATCTGGGACCTCGCCCCTCACGACCTTTCCATTTTTTCATTCTGGCTCGGAAAATCCCCCCAAGTCCTCGGAGCTTTCGGCAACTCATACATAATACAGGGAATAGCTGACGTGGCATTTCTTCATCTGAGGTATCCGGAAAGGATATGCGTGAACCTCGAAATCGGATGGCTCTCACCGTCCAAACTGAGGAATACTGTCGTAATCGGATCTAAAAAAATGCTCTCCTACAACGATCTGGTGAATGTCGAAAAAGTTAAAATATACGACCACGGGGTCAGTTTCAAAGATCCTGAGAGTTACGGAGAATACCAGATGAGCTACAGGACAGGCGACATCTGTTCTCCTTTCATTTCGGGAGAAGAACCTCTCATGATAGAGATGAAAGATTTTTTCGACTCAGTCAGAGAAAGAAAACAGCCTAAAAGTTCAGGTCAATTCGCTCTCGACATAGTGAGAATCTGCGAAGACGCGCAGGCAATGCTTGAAAAAAACCTAACCAAGGGGGAAAAGTGAAAAAAGGCAGAAATCTCTTACCGTCAATATTAGCGGTTTTTCTCGGACTTTCATCTTCTTCCTGCCTTAAATTGGACAGCGTCCAGTCGTCCCTTCATGCCGACAGCGTCGAATACAAGATTCTCACAATTGTAAGGGCGATAGACGGAGGCCCCGGAGCTTCAATCCAAATAGACAGCCTGTTCGTATCCGAAGGACCCGGAACTTCAGCCGACTCGATTAACTACTATTCGAAACAGGCGGCATCTTTTGAAACCGGCGGATACGAAGCTTTTATAGACACTTTTATCTCTCAATACGAACATGCCTACGAAGAATATCCGGATATGTTCGCGTCCTGGGAATTCGAGATGAATATGAATGTTTCTCTGAACGAATCAGGCATATTCAGCGTTTCTTTGCATTTTTATGAGTTTACCGGGGGCGCTCATCCTAACAGCTGGACTCAGTTTTTGAATTTCGACCTCGAGACGGGCAAGCCGTTGAGACTTGAAGAGATTTTCACGAGGAGCGAAATAAGGGAGCTCAACGAAAGAGCCGAAAAGATATTCAGAGAGTCTTACGATTTAGACCCCGATGTTTCACTTGACGAAGCCGGTTACTGGTTCGACAACGATAAATTCAGCCTCAACACAAATTTTCTCGTTCAGAAAAAATCGCTTCTTTTCATATTCAATCCCTATGAAATAGCTCCATACGTGGCTGGTCCGTCCGAAGTGGAAATCCCCTACTCGCAAATAGAAGATCTGATAGGAGAAGAAAATCCGCTTAAAAAGCTCCTCTGACAAAACCTTTGAATTTTCACATCCTCATTGAAATACTCCGGGGCGGATCATTGAATCCGCTCCTGGCTTATCTGTCGGGAGTCGTCTTTCAGTGCCTTGCGCTTCTGACAAAAAAACCCCGGAAATGGACGGTGCTGATTTTTTCGGCAATGCTTTTATACGTTATCTTTATGATGGTCTGGTCAATTTCAGGATCCGCAAAGGGGCTCCCTCAGGAAACTACCGAAAAAATACTCCTGGATCAGGGCATGACATACGGTTTTGTCTTCGCGTTTTTGTTCATCGCCTTCTTTCTCAAAGACATATTAAGAGCTATAAATGAATCCGTCATAATTTCTATGACTATCGGCTATATTTTCCTCGTGTTTGAATCCCGCCTTTTCCTTCAGCCGGCTTTGCTCATAACAGCCTCCGCTCTGGGAATTTTTTTCGTGATTCTTTCGCTCTATCTTGTCATATCTAAAAAGAAACTCGGAGGACTGCAGAAAACCCTTTTTTACGCCTGGTATTTCCTCGTGAACGGCTTTTTCGCGGTAAGTTATTTTTATTATTTGGGCACGGGCTTTCACGAACTCCCATCCGCCGTCGCCGCAAAAAACATCTCTGCCCCTAAAATGGTTCTCCTTGGCATGATAGCCGTTCAGGTTCTTTTGAATTTCGGAGTTTTGTATTACAGCTTTATCTATTCGCTTTTCTCGCCTGATACAAGGAAAGTTCTTGTCCAATGGGCTGAAAAATCATTCGGCGACGAACAGTTCGGGATAAAAAAAATCCGGATTTTCAGTCTGATTCAGATCGCGGCTTTCTTTTTTGTATCATTTTTTCTTTCAAAAATAGCATACGAACTGTTCGCCTTCTGGATTCTTCTGTCCCCTCTTTCGGCGAGAATACTGAATTTCTCTATCGGCAGATTTAGCTCATTCAAGGATTTAGGGACAAGCACAACTTAAAAAGCTAAACCGAATCAATGTCGGATCCGGATTAAATATTCTTTGTATTTATCCATCTGCTCGCAAAAAGAGTATTTTCCCAGCGCAGATTTCGCTCTTTCGGCTTTTTCGAGAGATTCACTGTAATTTTTGAGGGCGTAAACAATGTTTTGGGCGAGAGATTTATGATCTCCCGGTTCGGAAAAATAACACTCGGTTTCGGAAAAATAATTTCTCAGCCTTTTCAAATCAGAACAGACAAAAGGGATTCCCGCCCCGGCGTATTCGAGAACTTTAAGCGAATCCACCATATCCGTGAACCGGGTCCGCCTGTAAGGCGCTACGGCGAGGTCGGCAGACATGAGCTTTTCGACAGCTGTTTCGTGGTCTTTAAAAGACTTGCTGAAAATTATTTTTTCCCCGCAGAAATTTTTTTCAATCTCCTTTTTTAACCTCTTTGAGCCTCTGCCGCCTGTCAAGATGACGAGCTTGACGCCGGGAATTTTTTCCGCAACCTCGAAAAAAGCTTTTAACGCCAAATCGAGGCCGAACCTTTTTGAAGCGCTTCCAGCGTAAAAAATCTTTTTACCTTCTTTCTCAATAAGGTCTTTTTTTTGCTTCAAAAATACTTGGGGGTCGGGGATGTTTAGGACAAATTGGGCTTTTTTGGTCAGAACACTCCTCTTCTCAAGAAGTTTTTTATGATCTTCGTGAACGCAGAATATTTTATCGGAGAACGAAGCGGAAACTTTTTCAACGAAAACAAAAGGTTTGAAAAATAGATTTCCGAATCTGCGTTCGGAAAATACTTCCGGGAACATATCCGAAAAATTCAATACTATTTTTTTCCCCGAAAATTTCGCAGCCAGAGACGAAAAGACGAGAAAATCCGGCATCGTGTGAACAAAGACAACGTCATAAAAATTTCTTCTGGAGCAGATGAAAAAAAAACACCGCGTGAAAAAAGACAGATACCTTAAAATCTCAAAAACACCTGTCCCCGAACATGCCGGACAGAAATAATGCCGGACATTCCCTACTCCTGTTTTGAATGTCTCTCTTTTGTCTCTAAGAGAAATACAGTCAACCTCATACCCGCATTCTGCCGAAGCCTTTATCGCGTTTAAGACTCTCGGGTTTCTCCTGACGACGGACATACTGACATGGAGTATTCTTTGTTTTTTTTTGCTCTTCAGTAATTTCCTCTTCTTTTTCTGATATTAGTGTTTTTTATATCCCGAATTTAGAGTAAAATTCATTTAATTGACATTTTATCTTATAGCAGGCTTCAAAAGGAAGGTGATATGATCAATCCGATAAAAGTCCTCAAAGAACTCGATTTTGAAAGACTTGCCGGATCAGAAGGAGAAGAAAAAGCCCGGAAAATAATCTGCGGGTATCTCGATTCTCTCGATGTTCCCTACGAGCTGGAGGAATTCGACCTGACTTCATTTGAAACAGGAAAAGCTGAAATTAAAACTGAAAGCTCTGCCTTCAATGCCCATCCCTTCGGTCTCAGCGAATCCTGCTCTCTGGAAGGCGAGATGGTTTTTGTTGAAAACGCGGAAGCTGTCAGAGTCAAAAAAAACGCTTTCAGAGATAAAATCATCATCTCCAACACCTACTCAAGATCTCTGTCTGAAGAACTAAAAAAAGGAGGCGTAAAAGCTTTTATACTGATAGGCGCCTGTTTGAGAGAAGCCGGAAGCCTCAGCCATAGACAAAAAAATTACAGTGAAGGGTGCATTCCCGGTCTCACGGTAGATTTTGAAACCGGAACAAAATTGTCGAAACTCTCCGGAGAAAAGGTAAAAATATCAATAGATCAGCAGGTTTCGGCAAAAAAAGCGAAAAATATTATCGCTCAAATAAAGGGAAAAGGCATTGACGACAATCTGACATACGCCGTGGGTCATTACGACACAGTCTCCCGCTCTCCGGGAGCGACTGACAATGGAGGGGGAACTGTGACATTGCTGAAAATCGCGGAACACTTTTCAAAATCACAACCGGGCAGAGACCTGAAAATAATATGGTTTTCCGGAGAAGAACTCGGTCTTCTCGGCAGTTACAACTATGTCAAATCTCACGAGGAGGAAATAAAAAATAAGGCTTCTCTCGTCGTCAACATAGACGTCACCGGAGACGACCTGGGCAATAACTACTATTTTGTCCTCGGAACCAAGGAACTGCTGGGGTATGTGGACGGAGTGACGAGGGAGAAAGGCCACCTCTTCAAGTCTTCACTCGAAATCTACAGCAGTGACTGCATGCCTTTTTCTATATATGAAATCCCTTCCGTCAACATTGCAAGATCAGGAGGAGTCTCATCTTTCCACATACACACTCCGAAAGACAATGTTAAACACGTTTCAGGCAGAGGTCTTCAGGTTACGTTGGATGCTTCGCTGAACCTCCTCGAAAGAACGCTCAATTCCCCGTTGTATCCCGTAAAAAAAGCAATAGACAAATCACTGAAAGAAAAAATAGAAAAATACATCTGGCAGTCCACTTTTGAAGAGCCCAAACTTTTATGGGAACCAGAATACAGGAAGTGATTTTTAGAGATATTGACTCTGACAGGGAATAAATGCTGTAATTAACATAATAAAGCAACAGGAGAAACGGCTATGTCCGCTCTTGCAAGGGAAGGGTATGTAAGTTCAGGCGAAGGTCTTTTATGGACATGAGCCCTGACCGTGGAAATGAAATTAGCACCCGTCCCAAAAAACCCCTCTTAACGGCAGTTTTCTTTTTTTCTCTTTCTTCAGTTCTCGTTCTTGTTTTCGCCTTTTTCATTTACTCCAAAGAACGCGAAAGGATGTTGGGAGAAAAATATGAAGAGATATCGGCTATAGCGGAACTCAAATCCTCCCAGATAATGCACTGGCGGGAAGATCAGCTTTCAAACGTGGAAATCATTGCAAGAAGCCCTTTTGTCCAAAAAGCGGTAGCGGATTTTATCGCCCAAGGAGATTCATCTGTATTCAGAGACGACCTTTACAACAGACTGAAAGTCGCAAAAGAAGTTTTCAGATATACTGATGTCATCGTCACCGACACTTTCGGCAATATTCTTTTATCCATGCGGGAAACCTATTACAGCCTCAACGAAGAATCTAAAAAGACAATTGAAAAAGCCCTTTTTCAAAAAGGTCCTGTTCTTTCGGATTTATTCCTCTGCGTGAACGAGACCATACACCTCGATGCCGTTCACCCGATTGAGAATTCCGAGGGCTCTCCTTTCGCCGTCTTGATACTGAGGAACAACGCGGAAGATTATCTTTATCCTGTTATACACGACTGGCCCACTCCGAGCAGAACGGGAGAAGTCCTTCTCGTCAGAAAGGAAAACGGCGAGATGGTCTTTCTCAACCATTTGAGACGCGACTTCACAGGTCCTCTTAAACTTAAACTACCTCTCGATTCGGCACAAATACCGTCAGTTCAGGCGGCTCTCGGCAGAAAAGGCGCTTTCATGGGAAAAGACTACAGCGGCAGAGAGGTTTTGGCAGATCTCCGGCCCATAGGCGATTCTCCATGGTTTATAGTGGCAAAAACTGACACTCGGGAAGTCTTTGAGGGGCTCAAGGTGAAGACGGTATTTCTCGCCTTATTCTCGTTGGTGTGCATAACCCTCGCGGGAGCGTTAACCTCATATATATACAGGACAAAACAGACAACCCTTCTTAAAAAAGTTATCGACGCCAACTCAAGGCTTTTTGTTCAGGAAGAGCATTTCAAGTCAATTATCGAGAGCCTTCAGGAAGGGCTTATTGTGGTGGACAACGACGACGTCATCCGTTTCGTAAACCTCAGATTCTGCGAAATGCTGGAATACGAAAGAGAAGAACTTCTCGGAAAAACAAGCTGTAGATTTCTTGTCAAAGAAGGCGACGTCGAGCGAATCCTCCGCTACAACAGGGAAAGGCAGGAAGGCAAATCCGAAAGATACGAACTGGACATGATAAAAAAAACAGGAGAAGAGATAACTTTTTTGATGAACGCCGCCCCGATAAAAGATTCTAAAGGGTCAGTCACCGGCTCTCTTTCGACCTGCCTTGACATAACAGAGCGGAAAAAAATCGGAAAAGAACTAATCGAGAGCGAATCTAAATACAAAATGCTCATTGAAAACATGCAGGAAGGGCTGTTGTTCGCCGACAACAGCGACATTATTCAGTTCATAAACCCGACTCTTTGCGAAAAACTCGGCTACTCTCAGGAGGATCTCACAGGCAAATACGGCCTCGACATTCTTCTGAGCGAGAAAGACAGACTATTCGTCAGATCCCGCACCCAAAAGAGAATTAAGGGAGAATCCGAACAATACGAGATAGAACTTGTCAAGAAAAACGGCGAAAAAGCCGTTTTTTTGGTCAACGCCGCGCCTATAAACGACGCACAGGGTAGAACGATTGGTTCCCTTTCCACCATGCTCGACATAACCGAAAGGAAAAAAGCTGAAAAAGAGCTCGAAAAAGCCTATTTTCAGGTTCTCTCTATATTCGACGGCATAGACCAGCCGATTTACGTCAGCGACCCTGCGACATACGAGCTCCTCTTTGCCAACAGAGCGACAACAAATATTTTCGGCAAAGACTTAAGCCTGAAATGCTATGAATATTTTCAGGGCAGAGATAATCCTTGCCCTTACTGCACCAACGAAAAGATATTCGGTGAGTTTTTAGGAAAATCTTATATCTGGGAATTCAGAAATGAAAAAAACGGCAGATGGTATACATGCACGGATAAAGCCATAGAATGGTTCGACGGCAGAACAGTCCGTTATGAGATGGCAATAGACATAACGGAACTGCACGAGGCTATCGAAAAAACCAAAGAAACAGAAGCCAAATACCTTCAAGCTCAGAAAATGGAAGCCGTAGGCAGACTTGCCGGCGGAATAGCACACGACTTTAACAACATGCTTTCAGTGATAACCGGCAACGCCGAGCTTCTTCTCTCCAAAAGTTCAATCTCAGAACCTGACAGAGAAGGGCTCAGTGAAATAATAAAAGCGAGCGAGCATTCCACAAACCTCGTCAGACAGTTATTGGCTTTTGCCAGAAAACAGACCGTCGAACCCGCCGAAATCAACTTAAACAAAATCATTTCGGAAATGCTCAACATGCTCGAAAGACTTATTGGAGAGAACATCGAACTTGTTTGGCAGCCCGCTGAAGACCTATGGCATGTTTTCATAGATCCCGCTCAGATAGACCAGATAGTCGCCAATCTTGTTGTAAATTCAAGAGACGCGATAAAAGGGACGGGAAAGATAAAAATCGAAACCGCAAACAGGGAATCAACGGATGACAAAACAAGCTCTCTTCCGGGGTTTCCCGCGGGTGACATGGTAGTCCTGTCTATCAGCGACGACGGCTGCGGCATGGATAAAGAGACAAAAGACCACCTGTTCGAACCTTTTTACACGACAAAACCCAAAGGGAAAGGGACAGGTCTCGGCCTCTCGACCATCTACGGCATTGTGAAACAAAATGGAGGTTATATAAATCTATACAGCGAACCCGGAAAAGGCACTGTGGCTAAAATATATTTCCCCAGAAACAAAAACTCTTCTGTCCAAAAAGAAAAAATTTCCAAAACACCGAAAGAGAGTTTGGCGGGAAAAACGGTCTTACTCGTCGAAGACGAAGAATCTCTGCTGAAACTTAATCTAAGAATCCTCGAACTTTGCGGTTACAACACGCTGTCGGCGCAAAACCCTCTCGAAGCCCTCAAAATAGCAAAAACTCACGACGGAAAAATTGACCTTCTGATTACAGACGTCGTAATGCCGGAGATGAGCGGACAGGAACTCTGGCGCGAGCTGTCTGAGATCAGGCCCGAGACTCAATGTCTTTTCATTTCAGGTTATACAGCCGACATCATAGACGACCATGGAGTCCTAAAAGAAGGCATACATTTTCTGCAAAAACCGTTCAACAAAGAGACTCTTTCGTCGAAGATAGAAGAGATACTCTGAAATCAAACCCTACATAAAACTTTTCTATTGAAAATTTTATCCCTTTATGTCGGGATAGAGTTTTTTTATGCAGTCCGGGCAGAGCGAGTGGCTGAATTCGATATCCGAATGTTTTTCGAGAAAATCTTCCACCTGGTGCCAATATCCTTCATCATCCCTTATTTTTTTGCATTGGGCGCATATCGGCAGAAGTCCTTTTAGCGTTTCAATGCTGTTGAGTGTTTTTTTTAGTTCGGCGATGAGCTTTTCTTTTTCCCCTAAAATCTGGGTTTGAGCCGTAATATCAGCTCCTACGTCAAAGACCTCTGTAACGACACCTTCTTTCATCAGAGGTATGCCTACGAGCTCTATAAAAAGTTTTTTACCCCTTATCTTTACCTCATACACCGTCTTTCCCGTAACTCTTCCCGACAAATTTTTCTTAAACTCCCGCAGTCCCTTAAAAATATTTTTTTTGTCGAGTATGCCGAGTTCAAAAAAACCTTTGCCCTTTGCATCTTCGGTCTTAATTCCGAAAAGTTCCTCCGTGTAACGGTTGCTTTCGAGGAACCTGCCTTTTCTGTCGAGAGTAAAAGCAATAAACGGAAGGTTTCTAAAAATCGCCTTGTAATGCTCATGGCTTTTTCTCAGCAAAGATTTTTCGTCTTCCTGCTGGGCAAGGGTTAATAACTCTCTTTTGAGGTCTTCGATCTTAAAAATCCTTTCTTTCACCCCGCTATTATAATAAATAATCGGTCAATTAGAAACAATAAACGTAAAATTTATTGGAATATATCTAATTTCCCTGAAGTATGATAATAAAAAGTAAATTACCGGGGAGGAATATATGTTTTTTCTATGTCTTTATTTTATACTATCCCTAATGTCCCCTGCGTTCCAGGCGGATAGATTTCAGATGAACAACACTGTTTTTTTTACCATAGAAAGCAAAGATTCCGAAAATCCTTTTCATGGGACGCATCTCCTTTTATGCAAAACAGCTTATCTTTCACGTGGTTCATACGGATCGCTCGAGCTTAATTTCTCAGGTGTTGACGAGGACAACCGAAAAATCAGCCTGAAAATGAAGCTTCTTTTCAACGAGAAGTTTTATGTAATATACAACAGGCTGGAAAACTACAAATACGAATTCTTGACGGATCATCTGTCATTTCCCCTCAGGCTCACCGATTCGGATTTTGAGGATATGTTCTCTTTTTTCGAATATCCCATATATTCATATTTCTGGTATGAAGTATTTGAGGATACAAAAAGCATCCAAAAAGAATATTTCGGAAACTTCAATATAATTATAGACTCAATATGTTTTTACGAAGATTCCCTCAG
>CAYNIW010000021.1:0-3303 GCA_964397545.1 uncultured Desulfuromonadaceae bacterium
GTAATCGGCGTTATGGCGAGATTGGCTGCCGCGTATATAGGGTCTTTGATCGCGAGAACCCCGAAAAAAAACAGAGCGGCAATAGCTATTCTCCACACTCCCGGAGGAGAGATGCATATTGTGATAAGCACTCTCGCCGTCGAACTCGGGCTGATAACACAGACCGTATATGTAGCGATAATAGCTGGAGCAATAATCTCATCTATAACGCTAGGACCATGGCTTTCTCTTGCAGTCAAGAGAAGAGGAAAAGGGACGCAGGTCCTTCATGTCCCAGTTGACGGCGTAATAGAAGATCTCGGAACAAAAGACAGAACAAAAGCTCTGGAAACTCTCTGCCTGACGGCTTCGAAAATAAGCGGATTAAAAAAAGAGAAAATATTGGAAGAAGTGTTTTTGCGTGAAGAACTTATAAGCACAGCCCTCGAAGAAGGAATTGCCGTCCCTCACGCGAGGATGAAAGAGCTGAAAAAGCCTGTCCTTGTTTTTGGCAAGAGTTCAACCGGTGTAGACTGGAACTCACCTGACGGCAAACCTTCACAGCTTATATTCCTCATATTGACGCCTCATGATGATGCGGATCTTCAGATACAAATTCTCTCTTTTATAGCAAAAACTATGTCAAAAAGAGGCATAAGAGAGATGATATTAAAAATCAGGGATTTTGAAAAGATCAAAGAAATACTCGAAGATGTTTTTAAGGAACTCATAGTCAACAGATCTGTGTCAAGCGATTCAATAGAGGATTAAAAGAGAAAAACGGTTTTATGCAATGACCCGATTGAAAATTTGACTTTAAGCAGGAGGTGAGATAAATGGGAGAACCTGTCATCGTCACCGTAGACGGTGAAAACTATATGGACTATCCGGAAATAATATGCTTCATCAATCCCAAACACGCTTCTTATCCTCTCAAGATTGAATGGTTGAAAAAGAGATTCAAAGAAGGGTTGAAAATAAGAACCGCATATTTGGAGGGGCAGAAAAGAGCGGCCGGTTATATTGAATATGTCCCGGGTAAATACGCGTGGAGGGCTGTATCGGCAAAGGATTACATGTTCATTCATTGCATTTACGTTACTCCGAACAAGTTCAAGAACGAAGGAGTGGGAACAAAATTGGTCGAAGAGTGCTTAAAGGACGCAAAAAAATCCGGTTTTTTAGGCGCAGCGGTCGTCACGAGCTCTGGTCCTTTTATGGCGGACAAAAGGTTGTTTGTGAAAAACGGATTTGTAGAAGCCGATAAAGACGAACTTGTCGGGATGGATCTTTTGGTCAAAAAATTTAAAAAAGGATTATTGCCGAGATTCAACGATTGGAAAAAACAACTGAAGAAATACAAGGGCTTGAATATCGTCTATTCAAGACAATGCCCCTGGGTCGCCAGGCTTATTGAGGAGATACGGGCTTCAGGACTGGATAAAGACGTGAAAATATATGAAATTAAAACTGCTTCGGAAGCTCAGAAAGCTCCGTCCTTATACGGCACATTTAACCTGATTTATGACGGAAAACTTTTAGCTGACAGATATGTATCCCTGACGAGGTATAAGAATATACTTAAAAATATCGGGACCAAAATGAGAAATACAGGAAAGAAGGTTTGAAATGAAACTTTATAATGAGCTTTCTTCGTGGTGGCCGATTCTTTCCGCTCCGGAGGATTACGAGGAAGAATCAGGACTTTACATAAAAATAATTGAAAAATACAAAAAAAATATAAAATGCGCTCTTGAACTTGGATGCGGAGGGGGCAGTAACGCATCGTTCTTTAAGAAACATTACAACATGACTTTAACAGACCTTTCGCTAAAAATGCTTGAGGTCAGCAAAAAATTAAATCCCGAATGCAGGCACTTTGAAGGCGACATGAGGTCAGTTAGGCTCAAAGAAAAATTCGACCTCGTTTTCATTCACGACGCAATAATGTATATGACAACGGAAGAAGATCTTTTCAAAACTTTCATTACGGCCATGGAACACCTGAAAAACGACGGAATTTTGTTTATCGCGCCTGATTACTTCAAGGAAACTTTCAAACCTCAAACGAGTCATGGAGGACACGACAGAAAAGAAAGAAGTATGAGATATTTGGAATGGATGAGAGATGACGACCCGGACGATAATCTGACAGAAACTTATTTCGCTTATTTACTTAAAGATGGAAATGGTCCAATCAGAATTGAATACGACCTCTCAGTAAACGGGATTTTTTCTCAAAAGACATGGCAAAAATTACTAGAACAAGCCGGATTTAAGGTTGTTTTTGAGACGATAGAGCATTCTGAGTTAGAAAAAGGTGCGTATATTGGTATTGTCGGATTAAAAAAATAAAATGCAAGAAATCAAAGCATATATAAATCCAAATCCCAGAACAGAACCCGTCAATCTGATAAACTCGTGGGGAGTTGTATTAAGCGTAAAGAATGAGCCTTTTCTTGAAATTGAGATGATCAATTTTTCAAAAGGTCTTTATAATATCCATGTTGATTATCCCGTTAAAATGAAAAAAAACGTCAAAGTAGAATCATCATTCGAAAGGGTTTATTTTGTAAATGAAAAATTTGCAGATTCAGCACTATCATTATCAAAAATTTGTATTAAAAAAGGGAAAATTACAAAACATTATCAATTATCATTAAAAACACACAGGATTTCAGGTCAAATAAAAGATTTCAGCGGAAAAATAAGGCCAGGATATTTATGGGCGACAAAAAAAGATTATGGAGATTATAAAATTGAAAACGAAATATTTGTAAAATCAGATGAAAATGGAAGATTTTCCTTGTTTTATCCAGATAACAAACCTTTGAGGATATTTGTCGCAGATGAGTTTTATGGCAATAAATCTCTCGAGTGTTGGTTAATGGGTGAAAAGATAAAGAATGACTTTATATTTAATCCCAGAATAAGAGGAAAACTTGAATTATACGAGCTAAAAGCGTGGGTTATACTAAACATTTGGAACATATTCTTTATTCCAGCCTCCATTGATAAACCTTTTTATCCAAAATTGAAAAAAGAAGAAATCAAAGTCTGCATAGACGGAAGAGTTCAAGAAATTAATGTGTTTACGCCGCATAAGGTTTTTGTTGAGGGAAAAAGTAAAAATGCGTTTTTACCTGCATATATTCTAAGTGGAGCTTTAAAATTAAAATTGAATAATGAGCATATTTTCAATGTTAAAATTTCTTCAAAAAAACTCGGAAAAGGAGAAGCACAGTTCATTTTTTACAGAAACTGATTCATTTTCCCCTTGCCCTTGACAATTTTTTTCATGGATGTTATGATACAATATATATT
>CAYNIW010000021.1:3403-20942 GCA_964397545.1 uncultured Desulfuromonadaceae bacterium
AAGAGCGCTGAATTTTACAAAAATATTTTCAGAAAGGAACCGGACCTTGACGTTCCTGGAATGACCGAATTCGATGTCTTTGAAAACTTGGGATTAGGACTTATGCCAAATGACGGTATTGCGTCTATATTGAAAGATAAAACGCTTCATCCATCAAGAGGAGACGGCATTCCGAGGTGCGAATTATACCTATATGTCGAAGATATTGAATTTGAATACGAAAACGCCAAAAAAGCGGGTGCTGTCGAGATTAGCCCGATAGAGGATAGAAAATGGGGCGACAGAGCATGCTATTTTTCGGATCCAGATGGTCATGTTTTGGCTTTCGCAGAGAAAATTCACGTTTCAAAGCCCTGACGACAGGATTCATGTTGCGATTTTGAAAGCTATATCTCAATCCTGATGTATTAGAAAGGAGTTTTATCATGGCAGAGATAAAAATTTACGAACCAGATAACAGACCAGATTCCACTGCAAAAAGCAAAATTGTCGATTTTCTTTTTGAAAACCTGGACAAATACGGGGATCCGAAACCGGCAATTGAAAAAGCAGTCGATTACGCCCTAAAAAATACAGAATCATTCGGTGGATTTGTCATGACTTACAATTCCGAAGATAAAATTCTCGGCGCGGTTGTCGTAAACAAGACTGGAATGAAAGACTATATTCCTGAAAATATTCTCGTCTATATTGCCACCAAGAGAGAGAACAGGGGAAGAGGGATAGGCAAAGAACTTTTGAATAAAACAATTGAAAAAGCGGACGGAAGCATAAAACTTCATGTCGAACCCGACAATCCGGCGAAATTCCTCTACGAAAAGTCCGGTTTCAAGAACAAGTATCTTGAAATGAGACTTGTCAAGTAGTTATATGGCTAAGATAACATTAAACAAGTCAAAACTTAGCTCAAATTATAAATATCTTGACAGTCTTTTCAAAAAACACGAAATCAAATGGGCGGTTGTGACAAAATTACTCTGCGGAAACAGGGATTTTCTCGAAGAAGTGCTGAAATTAAACGTCCGTCAGGTCTGTGATTCGAGACTTTCGAGCTTGAAGACAGTTAAAAGCATAGCTCCCGGCGTTGAGACCATTTACATAAAACCCCCACCTCAGAAATCAATTCCAAGTGTCGTAAAATACGCGGATATAAGCCTTAACACAGAGCTGAAGACAGTCGAGATGCTGTCTTTAGAGGCTAATAAACAGGGAAAAAAACATAAAGTAATAATTATGATCGAGATGGGCGAGTTGAGGGAAGGGGTGATGAGAGAAAGGCTCATCGATTTTTATGAAAAGATATTTAACCTGCCTAATATTGATGTAGTCGGCATAGGGACTAATCTGGCTTGTCTTAACGGTATTTTGCCGAACCACGACAAACTTATACAGCTTAGTCTTTACAAACAGCTGATTGAGGCGAAGTTCGGTAAAAATATCCCTCTGGTCTCAGGGGGCTCTTCGGTTACTATACCCCTGATTTTTCAAAACCTTTTACCCAAGGGTATAAACCATTTCAGGGTGGGCGAGACTCTTTTTATCGGAACGGATGTCTATAATGATAAGAAAATGAAAGGTTTTTATTCTGACGTTTTTAAGCTTCAATGCGAAATAATAGAACTCAAAAAGAAACCGGGCATACCGATAGGTGAGATGGGGACAAATCTTGAAGGAAAGTCCCCTGATTATAAGGAAAAAAACAGCGGAAAGAAATCCCACAGGGCGATAATTGACATAGGCATCCTCGATGTAGACAAAAATCATATTTTTCCCATGGAAAAGTCTTATACTATCATTGGTGCAAGTTCTGATATGTTTGTCATAGACCTCGGGGAGAATTTAAAAAATCTGAAAACGGGAGATATCCTCGAATTTTCATTGGACTACCTCGGCGTCCTCAGGACGATGAATTCAAAATTCATTGAAAAGAAATTCGAATAGTAAAAATTTTGTTCCGCAAATATAATTACTGAAAAGAGAAAATAAATGGAAAGAGTGCGATCGGTAGCTGTTATAGGAAATTATCTGCCAAGGATGTGCGGCATTGCGACTTTCACTACGGACCTGGTGAATGCAGTCTCAAACGCCGGCAAAGGGATTGAATGCTGGGCTGTGGCGATGAATGACAGACCTGAAGGATATAAGTATCCTAAAGAAGTCCGATTTGAAATTAACCAGAACAAATCGAGTGAATACGCTCTCGCTTCGGATTATCTCAACATAAGCCAGATAGATGCCGTATCTCTTCAGCACGAATACGGCATTTTCGGAGGGGAAAACGGCTCATACATAGTCACTTTAATCCGTGGGCTGAGAATGCCTGTAGTCACGACACTGCACACAGTTCTTAAAGAACCTACCGAGGGTCAGAAAAAAACTCTTTCTGAGATCGCCTCTCTTTCAGCAAAACTCATAGTCATGTCTGAGACCGCCTGCGGATTTCTAAAAGACATTTACGGTGTCCCCGAAGAAAAAATAGTTTTAATTCACCACGGCATTCCCGACATGCCTTTTGTCGATCCTAATTTCTACAAGGACCAATTCGGCGTTGAAGGCAGAAAAGTAATCCTGACTTTCGGACTCCTTTCCCCGAACAAGGGAATTGAATACATGATAGACGCTTTGCCTAAAATCATAGAAAAACACAGCGATGCGGTCTATATAATCGTAGGGGCGACTCATCCGAATATAAAAAAAACACAGGGAGAAGAATACAGACAGAACCTTGTCAGACGGGCAAAAGCCGCGGGTGTTGATAAGAATATAATGTTTTTCAACAGGTTCGTTGAGAGAAATGAACTCTGTGAATTCCTCGGAGCCTGCGACGTCTACGTCACTCCATATTTATCCGAGTCTCAGATTGTCTCCGGAACCCTCGCATACGCAATGGGAGTGGGAAAAGCTACTGTTTCAACTCCATACTGGTATGCTAAGGAGATGATTTCGACGGACAGAGGCGTCCTTGTAAACTTCCGTGATTCTGAGGCGATGGCAAAATCGGTAACGGAACTCCTCGAGGATGACGTCAAAAGAAACGCCATGAGGAAAAGAGCATACACTTTTCTCAGAAGGGCGGTCTGGAGTCAGGTCGCCGTTGATTATCTTTCTGCTCTCAATGAGGTGAAAGACGAGAGAGCGAAGAAAACCGAACTATTTTTCAGCACTAAAACTCTGGCTCAGGACAAGACAAGCCTGCCGGAAATCGAGTTCAGGCATGTTTTCTTGATGACTGATGAGACGGGGGTTCTGCAGCACGCATCGTATTCGATTCCGGATTATGACCACGGTTACTGCACGGACGACAACGCGAGGGCGCTTATTGCAACAGTTATGGCTCAGAGTTTGATGCCGGAAGATCCGAAAATTTTGAATCTTCAGAAGAAATATCTCGCGTTTATTAAATATTCATATAACGACATAGAAAGCTGTTTTAGAAATTTCATGTCTTTCGACAGAAAATGGCTCGAAGAGAAAGGTTCTGAAGACAGCCAGGGAAGGGCAATATGGAGTCTTGGCGTTTGCGCTGCCCTTTCGAGGGATAAAAGCTGTGTCGCCTTGAGCACCACTCTTTTCCATAAAGCCGTCTCTGCTATGGAAAAAATCGCTCATCCGAGAGCTGTTTCTTTCGCTTTAGTCGGGATTCACGCTTATCTGGCGAGGTTTTCAGGCGACAGCGAAATCAGGAGAATGCGAGAAAAACTTGCGAATCTTCTCTTTGAAAAATTCAAAAACAGACCCGACAAACAATGGCTGTGGTTCGACGACGAGCTTTTCTACGCCAACGCGAAAATTCCTCAGGCTCTTCTGCTTTCGGGTCAATGGATGCAGCGCAATGATATGATAAAGATGGGTTTTGAATTGCTGAACTGGCTGATTGAAATACAGAAAGAGAATAATTATTTTTCACCGATAGGCAACAGGGATTGGCTTAGAAAGGGAAAAGGTAAAGCAAATTTTGACCAACAACCAATAGAAGCTCAGTCTATGCTAGAAACCTGTCTTTTGGCATACAACATGACGGGAAACGAGTATTACAGCAATACGGCTTATCTTGTTTTTAACTGGTTTCTCGGACAGAATATTCTCAATGAGCCTCTTTACGATTTCGCAACCGGAGGATGCCGTGACGGCCTTACCCCAGATGGGCCTAATATGAATCAGGGAGCGGAATCCACCCTTGCCTGGCTGTTATCGCTTCTGGCAATGCACGGCTTCAGTTCAGAACAGAACAAAATGCAATATACGGTTCCAATTGTGGAATAAAGGGATTCCGTGAAAAAAATCGAGGTCGAAAGAAAAGATATTATTCTAAAACCCTCCCACAGCAGGGTTTTGATAAGGCCTTTTATACCGGAAGATTCTGGAAGAAGAGAAAAAATAATCGGCAGAGTGATGAGTCTTTCGGACAAGCAGGCCGCTGAGTCGCTGAAGAAAGTCATGTCGGATTTCAAAACGAGACATCAGGACATAAAAAGCGTTTTCAGCAGAAATTTTGAAAACGTGCGAAGGTGGACAATTACAGATACGCCGTTTTCTGAAGAGAGAAAACTGCTTATAGGAGCTTATTTCACACAGGAATATTCTCTTGAATCAGCGGCGCTTTTCAATCCTTCAATTGTCCCTCACCCGAACCAGAAGAATCTGCCCAGGGGATGTCTGAGGTTTATTCTCAGCCTGAGGGCGACAGGAGAAGGGCACATTTCCTCGATAGTCTTCAGAGAGGGAACAATCTCGGAAGAAGGTGAAATAACAATAAAAGAACCGACGCCCTATGTAGATGAACCCGAGAGAATACCAAATCAACTCTACCAGAAAGATTTATTTTCAAGAAAACTGACAGAGCTTAATTTTTTTAACGACTTCAGCAGACATGTTCTCTCTCAACTGCCTGAAAATTTCACTATCTCGGAACTGTATGAAAAAATAGAGAGGGCAAAATATGATTTTCAACGTCCCGGCGGCGACATTGAGATGACCTCAAAAAATCTGCTCGTCTTGGCTTATTCAAATTATGAAGTCACTTTTGAAAAAAACCAAAAAACATCTGAAAAGGCAATTTTTCCATTTTCCCCAAGTCATAGCAACGGAATTGAAGACGCTCGCTTTGTCATGTTTTCCGAAGAAGACGACAGATGTGTTTATTACGCCACATACACTGCTTTTGACGGCAAGACTATTCTCCCTCAACTCATCGAAACGGAAGATTTCGTGTCTTTCAAATTTATCACCTTAAACGGACCGGCGGCGAAAAACAAAGGTTTGGCGCTTTTCCCAAAGAGGATTAACGGACTTTACGCGATGCTCTCCCGACAGGACAATGAAAATCTTTTCTTGATGTATTCGGAAAACATCCATTTCTGGTATGATCCTAAAATTTTAATGCGGCCCACGTATTCATGGGAATTTGTCCAGCTCGGAAATTGCGGATCACCGATAGAGACCGATGAAGGCTGGATTGTTCTCAGTCACGGGGTAGGTCCGATGAGAAAATACTGTATAGGGGCTTTTTTGCTCGACAAGGAACATCCGGAAAAAGTTATTGGAAGGCTGAAATATCCTCTCATAGAACCCGCTCAAAACGAGAGGGAGGGGTATGTTCCTAACGTCGTTTACACCTGCGGAGCGATTATCCACGGAAAAAGCCTTATAATTCCTTACGCGATGTCGGATTATGCGACAAGTTTCGCCGCTGTAGATGTCGAAAAGCTCATCAGAGCTATGACCTTAGACTGATGTATTTGATTAGATGAAAGTCGCTGTTCTCGCTCCCATAGCATGGAGGACTCCTCCCCGTCATTACGGCCCGTGGGAAAGAGTCTGCTCTCTTTTGACGGAAGAGCTCGTCCGTTTGGGTTTAGATGTAGCTTTATTCGCCACAGGAGACTCAGAAACCAGGGCTAAGCTTTTTTCTGTCTGTCCGAGAGGATATGAAGAGGACAGGAGTATGGATCCGAAGGTTTGGGAGAGCCTGCACGTCGCCAATTGTTTTGAAAGGGCTTCTGATTTTGATATAATCCACAATAATTTTGATTTCTTGCCCTTGACGTATTCAAAACTTGTCAGGACGCCAGTTTTGACTACAATACACGGATTTTCATCCGAAAAAATTATAGAGGTCTATAAAAAATACGATGAGTCGGCATTTTATGTCTCCATCAGCGATTCGGACAGGTCGCCTGTTCTGTCTTACGAAAAGACCATACATCACGGAATAGATCTTGAAAATTTCACATACAGAGAAAATCCAAAAGGAGGATACCTTCTTTTTTTCGGCAGGTTTCACAAGGATAAAGGCGCCAAAGAAGCAGTGGAGATATCTAAAATGACTGGTAAAAAGCTTTTGATGGCTGGAATTGTTCAGGACAGTGATTATTTCGAACGCTGTGTCAGACCTTTTTTGTGTAAAGGCAAAGTAGAATATATGGGAAGCGTCGGTCCCGAAAAAAGAGATGAACTTCTCGGAAACGCCGACGCTCTTGTCCACCCGATAAACTTTGACGAACCTTTCGGACTTTCAGTCGTGGAAGCGATGGCATGCGGAACACCCGTAATAGCTTTCAAAAGAGGAAGCATGCCTGAAATCATTGAGGACGGAAGAACAGGTTTTCTTGTATCAGATGTCCGGCAGGCTTCGGATAGCGTTTTCAAGCTTGATAAAATAAAAAGAAGCGAATGCAGAAAAGTTTCGCAAGAGAGATTTTCAAAAAGCCGAATGGCTCTTAATTATATTGAAGTCTATAGACAAATCCTCGATAAAAGGAAAAAGCTGTGAAAAAAGAAATAATTAGAAGATTTGTAGGAAATCCCATTTTGACGAAAGAGGATGTTCCCTATGAAGCTGAAACGGTTCACAACGCCGGAGTCGTAAAATACGAAGACGGCTATGTCATGCTTTTCCGTTCGCACAGGAGAAACGGCAGGTCAATAATCGGAATAGCCGACAGTTCGGACGGATATCATTTTGTTGTAAGAGAAAAACCGTTTATACTTCCTTCTAAAACAGGAATTTTTTCGGAATACGAAGAATACGGAGTAGAAGACTGCAGGATAAGTGAAATAGAAGGTGATTTCATTCTGACATATAGCGCATATTCCAGGCACGGTGTCCGAGTCGCGCTTGCGAAAACAAAAGATTTTCTTACACTTGAAAAAGTCGCGCTTGTGACGCAGTCCGACTGCAGAAACGTCGTCATTTTTCCGGAAAAAATAGACGGAAGATACGCGAGACTCGACAGACCTCATTCGGAGATATCGCCATGGTCTATTTGGATATCTTATTCCCCCGACCTCGTTCACTGGGGTGATTCAAAAGTAGTAATGAAACCCGGACTTTATAGATGGGACGAAATGAAAATCGGTCCCGGCGCGCCTCCTATAAAAACTGACAAGGGCTGGCTTAACATTTATCACGGCGTTTTTAAGACAATGGACGGCGCGATATACAGACTCGGCGCAGCTCTTCACGACCTCGTGGATCCGTCAAAAATCATCGGGATATCCGATGACTGGATTTTACAGCCCGAAGACCCGTGGGAAGTGACGGGGTATGTTCACAATGTGGTTTTCACATGCGGAGCTGTCCCCGAAAAAGACGGATCTCTCAAGATATACTGGGGAGGGGCAGACACGGTTGTCTGTGCAGGAGAGGCATGGATAGAAGATATCGTCGGTCTTTGTGTTGACAATCCGAGAAAAGAAAGCTGACGAAGAGGATAAACAGATTTTGTTAGAGTCTTTTATAAACTCTAAATTCGGAAAAATCCAAATCTTTTGGACGATAAAGAGCGGATTTCCGAAAATAAAATCCATTGGCATAGGTGAAGGGGCCGGAGCTTCAAAATACATGAAAGATTTGCATAAAGATGTTTTGGGGAAAAAAGAAATTGAAGATTTTATGTATAATCTGGCGGCGTTGCTTAAAGGATGGGAAATTGAATTTGATCCGGGTATTCTCGACTTTGGCGAGTGCGGCTCTTTTCAAAAAAGAGTCTTAAGGGTGATACGCGAGATCCCGAGAGGGAAAGTCTGCTCTTATAAAGAGATTGCAATACAATTAAACTCTCCAAAAGGAGCGAGAATTGTCGGCGGCGCCCTTTCAAAAAATCCTTTTCCCCTTGCCATTCCATGTCACAGGGCGGTCCGCTCCGACGGAGCACTTGGAGGATATCAGGGTGGAGCGGATATGAAACGCGCTCTTCTTGAGCTGGAGGGCGTCGGTTTTGACCACAGGGGAAGAGTGATTCTGAAAGATTTTTTGCATGAATTCTCTGATAATTGAGAATATTTCTGAAAGCGACGAAAGATCTCTCCGGCTCATGCAGCCGGAAGGATGGGGCGACATTGTCCCTGTCTTTATGTTCTATGCCTTGAAAGAATTTTGCCTGCCGGTAAAAATAATTGATGATTCCGGGATAGTCGCAGTAGGCGCCGCGATAATTTTTGAAAACACATCTTGGCTCGCGCATATTATTGTCAGAAATGACAAAAGAAATATGGGCTTGGGAAGAAAGATAGTGGATGACCTTCTCGAAATTACATCCGGTTGTGAAAGCGTCTCTCTCATAGCGACAGAACTGGGTTTTCCCCTCTATGAAAAAGCCGGATTCCGGGAACAGACGGAATATGTGTTCTTCGAAGCCGAAAAGCAGGTGGAAATTCAGAATTCTGATTCTTCTATCAGGCAGTTGACTCGGGAAGACGTCAAAGACATTTTGAAAATGGACGAGAGAATAACCGGAGAAAAAAGAAGAGAGCTTCTTTTGGACAAACTCGGTGGAGGATTCGTTCTAAAACAAGGAAATTCATTGAGAGGTTTTTATCTTCCCGGGCTCGGAGAGGGTTTGATTCTCGCAGATGACCCGGAGACCGGAATGAAACTTATAAAAGAGAGAATGCATTTAAGGAAAATGACGTCTCTTCCCAGAGAGAACAAAGAAGGAATACAATTGCTTGTCAGGTCGGGATTTGCTGAAACCAAAAGAGCCAAGAGAATGATTTTTGGAAAAGAATTTTCTTGGCATCCTGAAAAAATCTGGAACAGAATCGGAGGAAATTTCGGATGAAAGATGAAGTCCGCCTTTATTTGCCAATCTCTTTGGAAAACAGAAGAATTGAATTTGAAAACTATTTGGTTAAAGCTCAGAAAATAATTAAAGGTTTTGCGGCTGAGCATGGTTGGGAAAAATATATTCATGAACCTTTTATGAAAAAAGCCATGATTTTCGACGACAAGAAAAAGTTCGATTCCCAACTTGCCTCATTGGCGGAGATAGAACCGGAAACCGAATTACCGGATACATATTGCGCGGCTCTTGAAAAAGAGGTTTTGATAGCGGTTTCACCGGAGTATTACGCCAAAGTTTACCCCGACGGTGTTGAAGAAGATAGTTACGAAAAGCTATTGGCTCATGAGATCGCGCACAGACTGCATATTAGAATTTTGGATGGAGACGAAGACGCCATGGGTCCTGTCTGGTTTTTTGAAGGATTTGCTGTCTTTGCCGCGTATCAATTTAGGATAAATGATTTGAATTTGTCAGAAAAGGAAATCATTGACATAATAGACAGTCCGGAAAGGGGCAGTTACAAGAAATATGCTTATGTGTTCAGGCATATTTTGAATAGAGCCTCCCTCAACGAACTTCTATATAAAGCCGGTAAAGCCGATTTTACCGATTGGATAAAAGCCAAACTTGTAATTGGCGCTTAAAAAATATCCTGTGAGTTTTATTAGTTTATGACAAAAAGGGCTGTCTTTATATGACAGCCCTTTTCTCCTGACAGAGAAATATTTACCTGATTATGAGAACTTTTTCTTTAATTCTCGCCCCGCCTGAATTGACGTGAACAAACAAAACACCTTCAGAAGCGGGTGATATCTGAATTCTGTCGTCGCCGGAAAGATTCCGGTAGCTATAGTCGCCGACTTGTCTTCCGGTGATATCAAAAATCATGACGCTTAAATCCTGAGCTGACGGGAAGCTGTATTTTATTTCAATGTTTCTGGAATTGCTGAACACCGAGACATTGCCGGAATATCCATGAATAGGCTCTTCAACCGAAGAACCCTGAACTATAACAGTTTTTGCTATGTTGGAGTAATTTCCCCATCCTCTCGTGTTGTGTCCTCTGACCCGGAAATAGTTTTCGCCAAGAGGCAGACCTGAGGCGACATAAGAAGTGTCGCAGATGACGCTGTCAATGACTTCGATTTGACTGAAGTGGGCGACAGGCGATATGTCGTCAACATAGAAATTCTCGTTGAGAGTGTTGTCGTCTGTTACGGTCCTGAACCTGAAATAGACTGCTTTCCCAACCCAGGGAGCGAGAGAGTATTTTTTCTGAGTCCATGTCTGCTGGCTTCCAGTATACCTCGTGTCGAGCTGATTCCAGGCCAGTCCGTCTTCCGAGATTTCCACAATAGTGACATCGTAATTGTTCTCTGAGTAATTCCAGCACCAGAAAGAAAAAGTGTCGTTGGGCTGGACGATATATGGGTATCTCGTCTGTGCGGTGTTGGCTATGTTGTTCTGCGAACCGGAATAGAGGCTGTATGTCCCCGTGTGTTTTCTCGCCGTGCTCTGAGTGAAACCCGATAAAATCCAGTTTGCTGTTCCGGATTCAATTCCGTCTTGAGCGAATGAGTAACCGGAAAGAATTTCAAGGAGCCATTTGTCGGGAGCGTTCCATACGGAATAAGATGGCGCCCATACGAAATTGCACGATGAAGAAGTAGCTGTGTCCGGAGAAGAAAGTGCTGACGACGGGACTCTCGAGGGGTAATTCTGACGGATTGTCGCCGCCTGCTGTGCGAAATAGAGAGCTCCTTTCCAGTTTTCCCTGGCTATCTGGTCGAGATTTACAGCATTCTGATAGAAGGCGGTTCCGACTTCCACTGTGTATGAAAAACAGGGATATCCCTGTATGAAATGATGATGTCCGTAAACCCAGTCGTCCGTCGAGCCGGTCGTGGGATATAGGCTTCCTCCGGCGACGTAATTCCCGCCGTTGACCCTCTGCATTCTCGAGGCTATCTGGTTTGCCATTGCGACAATTGCCGTATTGTCGGGCGGTAGGATAGTGCCCGAGTGTCCCCAGGGCCAGAGAATTTCTTCAGCGTAGCTGTGATAGGTTATGTTGGCGTTAATCTCGTGAGTCCTGTGAAAATTCATCATTGCGGCAACTTCTTCAGACCAGCCGCTGTAAGCTCCGCAGAATGTCTCATAGCCGGGGTCGTGGGTTATAGAGGCGTCCTCAGGAACCGAGCCCCAGTCTCCGAAAGGATCGCTCATGCAGTAACCGCCGTAGTTCCTGTTTGCGTCTGTTCCTGTGGAGCCTCCGAAAGGTTTTCTTGTCTTTCTCCAGCTTCTCTTAACCGGGTAGTCATATACGTAACCATCCGGGTTGACTATGGGGATCAGCCATATCTCGTTGTTGTTTATTAAATTTGTTATCGCAGTGTCGTTGTTGTATCCCCTGCAGAGTGTGTCGGCGTAGAAGAGGACGACTTCAATAGTCGCCCACTCCCTCGAATGGTGGAGTGCGTCGTAGAGGATTCCGGGTTCATCGGGGTCCTCGTATGAAGGATTGTCTGAAATTTTAAGGGCGTAAATCCAGCGGTTCTGGTAGCTCCTGCCTATCGAGTCGAGTTTGCATATTGAAGAATACGTGGATGCGTAATTGCGCATTATTGTGACGACCTCATCGTAGCTGTGATACTGACCTCTGACCTGATCTTTCAGGTCTTCAATATTTTCGGCGACGACTTCGTATGGAAGACCGGATGAGACGACTGAGCCGAAATCCTGAGGGGTGACGACTATGTCCCAGTATTCGCCGTATTTTCTTCCGGCGATGTCCAGGGATTTGTCGTCGATGAGTTTTAAGAGGCTGTAGTCTTCGACATAAACTCTTACGAGCATCTGTCTTTGGTTTATCTGGGCTGATGAAGAAAACAGCAGGAGGAAAATCAGTGAAAACATAATCTCTCCTTTTGAAAATTTAATAGTAAATATATCAATAAAATGTTACAACCGCAAATAATTATGATAATGATTTTAATTAAGAGCCGTGAAAAATATATAGAGACTGTTTCCGACGGAGTGGAAAAGAAGAGGGACTAAAATAGACTTGCTCAGAAGAAAAGCCCAGGACAGAAAATAACCGCCTAAAAAGTTGTCAATACCGGGATTTCCGTATATAAAATGCAGTAAAGCGAACAAAGTCCCTGAAATAAGTATTGTAGTCCTGAAACCTGCAACAGAACGCAGGCAGACGCAGAGAACGCCTCTGTAAATTGACTCTTCGAGGAGCGGTATCTCCAAGGAGTAATACCTCAACTGCCGAAAAAGGAATTCAGAGGGTAGCGGAATCTGATCTGGCGCTCTGCCGGAGTAGTTCAAAAACAACCTGTATGCCCAGAGGCTTAAAATAGAAAAGGTTAAAAGCGCGGCAGATAAAAAAATCCAGAATTTATAGGTAGGGAAAAGTTTTACTGTAAAACCCATGGACCGGAAATTTCTCTTTGAAAGTATGAAAACAGCTAAAACAGAAAAAAGGCAGAGAAGAACCCGCGGGGTGTCGTTGTAAAATCCGTTCTTTGAGAGAAAGAAATCAGAAAGTATGACGACAACAAGGAGAAAAACCGTTGTAAACTTTGATGGAGCGTCTTTTTGAATGCTTGATCCGATAAACGGGACAGTGTCGGTCTTTGGAAATGTCAGGCTCCGTCCCCGTGCTCTTTAATAAATTGCAGAACAGATTCTTTTATTCTGTCTTTAAGACTTCTTACTAAATTCAGGATCTCCTCTTGGGTTCCTTTGAAGACTGACGGGTCTTCAAAACTCCAGTGAATTCTCTTTGTGACGCCGGGGAAAACAGGACATTTCGACCCTTCGCTTTCACTGCAGACAGAAATGACGTAATTATATTTCTTTCCCTGTCTGAAAAAGTCGAATACGCTGTTTGTCTTTTTTTCGGAAATATCTATCCCCTCTTCTTTGAGTATCTCGACGACGTAAGGGTTTATATTGCCGGGTTCAAGACCGGCGCTTTCGGTCAAAAAAATGTCAGGAGCAAATTTTTTTATAAGCTCTTCTGCTATCTGGCTTCTTGCGGAATTGTGAACGCATACGAAAAGAACTTTAATTTTTTCCATTATTTCTCCTTTTCAAGAGAATTACACAAAAAATGTTAAAAAACAATAAATAGCCCTTGACAGAATTTAAATGTTTTAATAAAGTATCTGCTAAACTAATTTAGTTATGGCTAAGATAAATAAGGAAAAGATGAAAGCTTTACTCGACGAGACTAGGCTGGAAATTATATCTCTGATTTCTGCCTGCCCCGCCTGCGTGAAGAATATTTCGCATGAGGTAGGAATATCCGAGTCGGCGATATCTCAGCATCTTAAAATTTTAAGGGAAGCGGGGTTTGTCAGGGCGGAGAAAATAGGATATTTCTCGCACTACAGCGCCGACCATAATGAACTACAAAAATTTTTGTCTCAATTCAAAGATTATCTTTTAAACAACAAAAAAAGGAGCCACAAATGTGCAAGAAACCCTGCAGCGGAAAAGAAGTAAAACCCGAAGAATGCTCGAAAGAACAGATAAAAGAATGCCACGGCGAAAAAGGAGACCATCCCTGCGAGAAAAAAGGATGCTGTGAAAAAGAAGATAATAAATAAATTAAAACATTTTTCCGTCTGAAATCTGCCCTAAAAAGGCAGATTTTTTTCGTCAATATATTTATTTCTAACAAAACCAAGCCTTTATCTTCTCTTTTATTTTAGGGTATTTATTTAATTTAGAGGATGTCACAAAATTACTGAATCATAAAATTAAAGTATTAGCGTTTAATAAAAGTCAAAAGTGGGTGAAAACCTAGATGTCAATACCTTCCCAAGTGACCTGGTTTATCAGTTTTTCGAGGTTGGTCAGCCTGTCATAGTCATTGAGGTTCTCATATATGTTCCATGCGTGCTCGAGGCATTTTAAGGCTTTGAATTTGTTCTGTTTGTCTTTTTTAAACTCGTTTATTCCGTAGTTTTCTATCGAACCGGCAAGAGATTTTATATCATTTGCCTTTTTGAAATATGACATGCTCTGGACATAATATTCTTTCGCTTTTTCGTAATTATGCTGTCCCCTTAAAACATCAGCTATGAACTTGTAAGATCTGCCGGCGGCGTAAAAGTCTCCGGATTTTTTCCTGTTTTCAAGCGACCTCTCGTAAAAAGACATGGCTTCAGCGATGTAGCCTCTTGCTCTTTCTATGTCACCGAGCTTGTCGAGAATATAAGATTCAAGCTTGTAATTCTGAATCTCGCGGGATAGCCTCTGTGACTGTTCAAGAAATTTAACGGCTTTGTTGAAGTCTCTCGCTTTCATGAAGACTCCGCCGATATTGTGCAGGTTGACAACCATTGTTTTATATGAACCTATCTCTTTTCCGACATTTAGAGCTTTTATACTGTATTCGAGTCCTTTACCCGCTTTTCCTTTTTTGAAATAGATCTTTGCTATGTTGTCCAGAACAGGAGCGAGGTCGGAGGGATTTTTAGTTTCTTCAAAAATTTTGACTGCTTTTTCATAAAATTTGAGCGACTTGTCAATGTCTCCTTTATTTAGAAAAACGGTTCCTTTGAGGGCGTATATATTCCCGAGGTGAGGCTCAATAATCTCATAGGTAAGTTCTTCGGCTTTTTCTGCTACCGCGAGAGCTCCGTCGAAGTCGCGGTATTCGGAGGACATATTCGCGTAAAATTTGTATAACTCGGGAAGCATGTCCTCCTTGCCGTTTTGGACGGCTGTCTGGACAGCTTCACGAATTGATTTCAAGGCGTTCTCTTTTTCTCCTCCCCTGAAGTAGGAATATGACCTGTAATAAAGGAGTTTTATCAGAGAAGAATAGTCTGAATTCGAAGTAAAACTCTCCTTGCAAAGTTCGAATAAAGCATCGTCCATTCGGAAATTATCCGACTCTTTTTGAACCGAGAACATTTTTAGAGCGAGGTCGAATTTGAGCTGTGGATCGTTCTCAAGCTCAAAAGCCTTAATGATAAGGACGGAGGATTCTTCGAGCCTTAAATTGTAAAAACACCATTCGGCTGAGTATGTCAGGTATTGACATGCTTTTTGGTCGTCACCCGCTTGTTGGTAGCAATATGCTATTTGTGTATATCTGGTTTTGTCATTTTCGAATAAAGACTCGAGCGTTTTAGCCGCTGATAAAAACAAGCTCTCTTTTTTGTCTGTTTCGATAAGGCAGATAATCTGTCTTCGAAATTCTTCATTTCTAAAGTAGATGTGGTTGGACGAGGAATAATTGAATATCCTCATTTTTACACCATCTTCGACAACAGCGTCATAATATTTTTCTGAATCGGCTTGGGGTATGTTCATAGGGTTGGCTCTTATGAGTACATTTTTTTCAAAGTGATTTCCCAGGACAGCGCAGAGAAAAACCGTTTCCCTGAAGGCATCGTTCCATGATTGCGATCTAAGAGATATAATCTCTCTTAAATCGGAAGGAAATGAAGCTTTTTGAGATTCTCCTATAGACTCATTCAAGTAGAGGCAGTATTGCTCGGTTATAAAGGGATTTCCGGCTGATACGGCAGTAATCCTATTGATGTCTTTGTCTGAACAGTCTTCACCCAGAAGAGAAAAAATAATTTCTTCCTGCGCCTGAAGAGAAGTTTTTGTTAAGTCTATTTCGAGGACCGGGACATCTTCATCTAAAGGGAGTTTTATATTTTTGTCTTCTTTTAAGGCGGTTGCTATGATGAGAATCTGGCGATTTTGGATGTCTCGGGTCAGTGCCTGAATAATTTTCATCGAATCTTTGTCAATGCTTTCAATGTCTTCAAAAATGAGGACTACGGGACTTAAAAAAGCCGCTGAAAGTATGAAATTTTTTACCGCGAAAACCAAATTTTCGAATCTGTTTTTCTGGTCTATGCTGTTATAGACTGAATTTTCCCATTCAAGCCCGAGAAGGCTCGCTATAATGGTAGGTGTTCTTATCAATTCCTCTGTCAGGACGACGTTCCCCTCTGATGTCGAGGACTGGCATTTTCTCAGAAAAGATTCATACTTTTGAATGAAAACTTCTTTTTTATCCTGATAAACGATGTCCTTGAAGAAGAAATGGTCAAAAAAATCCTTAAAGGGTTTTAGGGATTCATTAAGTCCTTGCCCGCAGTGAAGGTAATAGCAATTTGATTTAAGTCTTTTGGCGAGTTCTGCGGCGAAATAGCTTTTGCCTATGCCCTGCTCCCCGCGAATTAAAACGACTCCGGGAAATTTTTTTTCGAAAAATGGATTGACAAAATGAAGGCATTTTTGTCCGAAAGGGATTCTCTCCTTAAAAAGTCCTTTAGCTGGTTCGGATGTTTTACTCGGAACTACTCTGTATATCTTGGTTTCTTTCACGGACCCTTTTTCTATGTATGAAGAGTGGAGCTCTGTTTTTACATTTTTTTTCGCGAAATCGTTCAGTTCGTCGGTTATCAGAAAACCTCGCTCGTTCATCTGCGAAAGAAGCATCTCAGCGGTGTTTATAGCCCTGCTAAAACAAACAAATTCCGAATAGTAACCTGTTTCTGGCGCTCCACAGAAGGATGGTCCTTTTGTCATTACTGCTTTTGTAGAAATTCTGAAATCATCAGAAAATTGGGTGCATATTTTCATTGCTTTCATGAAACACTCTTCGTCTGTTTCATCGAAATAAAAAGCCAAGTAGGGGTTTGCGGAAAACTGAACAAGTCCCCCGAAAACAGCCTGTGACTGTCCAGCGCTCTGGGGGGCAAAGGAAAGAAAATCCTTTAATTCTTCTTCACTGTCAAAAGCTCTTTCGTCGAATGAAACGAGCAATGTCGATGTGCGTGAGAAATTGCCAATTTCCTTGATAAAGTTTTGGGCAGAGTAAAATTCTGCTGCATATTCAGAATAGAACGCCGGAGTTGTATTTTCCTGAGAGGTCATGTCAATGTCGATATTGTCAACGAAATGTAAATCTTTCTGCTTGAAAACAAAGGCTTTTAGGTTTTCGTCGGTTATATTGTTTACAGTCCAGTCGTCTAAAGTCACACGGTTTAAGGTTCCATGGAGATTTGCGTCATATGCTCTTTTGAAAGCTTCTCCTTTGAAGTAATAGTTCATTTCTTTCTTGCCGAAAATCCCCCATTCAACTGCGCCTGTTCCGATGCCTATTCTGCAGAAAATATAAAATTCGCCCATAGGGGATTTCAATCTTGCGAGGTCTTTCATGCTTTTTAAAATTTGCGACGCACACAACAGGGATTTTTTAGCTGAGAGACCTGTATCATCATCAGGAAATGCAGCAAAAATCTGGTCACTGAAAAATTTTGAAACAAATCCGCCGTGTTTGAAAACAGCCTCTGTGATAGGTGAATAAATGCCGGATATAAATCTTCTCAATTCAGAATAACCTTCAGCGCCCCGAGTTTTCAGCTTTTCAACAATTCCTGTAAAACCTGAAAGGTTAATCAGTAGGACGGAACCCTGAAATTTTC
>CAYNIW010000021.1:21042-44322 GCA_964397545.1 uncultured Desulfuromonadaceae bacterium
ACAATTCCTGTAAAACCTGAAAGGTTAATCAGTAGGACGGAACCCTGAAATTTTCCGGAGTATTGAGCTTTTTTGAAATTTTCTATAATAAATGAAGGCACATTCTTATACATAAATTACGACGAGTGTATATCGTCACACTCCTTTTGGCAAATATTCTGTTTTATGATTATTTTAACATTATTGGTCAATATGTAAATGAGCATATTGAAAGCTTTTAATCCGTCTTTTGCACCGTCGAAGCATTTAATTCGAACAAGACAATGTTTTTAAGAAAAAATAACTGCTCCTTCTTTCAGCAATAATTGATGTCATGATTCTCTCCCGGAAAGGCTTTTCGAAGGAGTTGTTGCGGAAAGCTTAGGTAAAGGTTCAGATTATTGAAAATATAATAAAAGTCAGAATGATGTCTTGAACAATCAGGGCTTTATTTCAAATTCGCATGTTTCGTCGCCATACAAAAGGGATTTAACAACTTTTACTTCAACGGGTTTTTCGAGGATACCTTCCCAGATTCCGGCATACCAACCAGCGCTGCAGCTGCAGAATGGTTTCGGGAAAGGGAAACTGCCGGCTCTGGCGAGAGGGCAGAAACACGCCGCCAGTTTTTTCTCTTCAAAAGATTTTGCCGATGCCCATGTCTGTGGATCTCTGGGCTGTCTTTTTTCCTTTATTACGCCGTGTTCGTAGGATGTAAATGCAAATTTGCTGGGATAGCTTTTCATCTTTCTTATTACTTCATCTATGCTTTTGTTTTTTCGATAGGTTTCTCTGAGTTCAAGGATGATGCTGTCTCCGAATTCTTCTGTGAAAACGCATGAACAAGAGGACATGATTTTTTCCCTGATTGATATCTCCGGAATCAACTCCGCCATTTTTTTCAAGGCGTTTTCCACCCATTTTGCACGACCGTCTTCGTCGCTCGAAAATAGTGTTTCGCTTTCTCGCATTACAGTGTCCGCTGTTCGGCAGTCGGAATGGGTAATAAGATTCTTTCTCCATTTTTGGATTTTTTCTTCGAGCCACGACATAACAACCCCTTTGTGTTTTATAACTTATAAAAGTATTATACCTCGTTAAAAAGCCGAGTGGTTTTTTTCCAGGTTTGTAATATCATTAAGACAAACAACCACAAGGAGGCATTATGAAAATTTTTACCTTATTTCTCCTCGTGTCGTGCTCTGGAGTTCTTTTTTCGCAGGAGCTGATAGTGGACCACAATTATGTCCATCCCGAAAGCATTCCGCAGAACTGGATAGACTCTGTTAAAACCAATTGTAAATGGCATTATGCTCATACTTCCCACGGGAGCCAGTTGACTATAGGAATGAACGATTACGAAACACAGAATCCCTTCTTTGATGTCGCTGTAGGTTCTTGTTATCTGCCAAGCATAGCTGGCGCTTTGTGCGTCCACGACGGTCAGGTAAGTCAGACGTATATTACCCCCGATTTATACTGGCAGACTTCAAACGGCATGAACCTGACCAGGGCGGTGCTAAGCGGCAACCCGGCAATAAATTATTCCGGGTGGTCATGGTGCACTCAGGTAAATTCTTACAGCGAGAGTCAGATACAAGAGTATCTCGATTCAATAAGCCTTCTCGAAACCGAATTTCCCGGCGTTACATTTATTTATATGACAGGAAACGCTCAAACGGCTGGGTCGGGCGGATACAACAGATATTTGAGGAACAATCAGATCCGGCAGTATTGCATGGACAACGACAAAGTCCTTTTCGACTTCGCTGATCTGGACTGCTGGTGGTTCAACGACACGACCGGTTATTGGGAGCAAAACATATATATTTACAACAGCGAGGCCGTGCCCTTAGAGCATCCGGTTTTTAACGGCAACTACGGAGGACATACAACTTACTTGAGCTGTCAGCAGAAAGCTTACGCTGTTTGGTATATGTTCGCCGTGTTGAGCGGTTGGCCCCCTTCCACAGTTGTAGAAGAACAAACTCCTTCGGCTGGTATAACATGTGAGAGCAGGGCTGTTCCGAATCCGTTTTCCGAAAGGACGGAGATATCTTTTGCGACAAGCTCAGGAACGCACGCAATAGTAGAGATATTCAACGTGACCGGACAACTCGTGAAAAGGGTATATGACGGCCGGCTTGAGACTGGGCTTCATTCGTTTATCTGGGACGGAAAAACGGAAGATTTAGAAATGGAGGGAAACGGCGTTTACTTTTACAGAATAAAGCTTAACGGAAAACATTTCACTTCCGGGGAAATAATACTCTGCAGGTAAAACAGACGGAAATAATTGGCGTTTTAATTCTGAAACGGGGATGAAATATGAGCAAAGCGATTATAATAAAAGGAACTTACAAGAAAGACGGAATGACGTCGGCGCTTGTTGAAAACTTCATAAAAGGCATGAAAAGCGCTGACGAAAATGTAGAAATAAAAACCGTTGATCTGCTCGACACCCATGTTGAATTCTGCAAGGGTTGCGGTTCATGCATGAAAACCGAGGGCTTGATAGGGACCTGCGTCATCGAGGACGACGTCAGAGGAATTCTTGGGGATATGTTAGATTCGGATACGCTTGTTTTTGCGACTCCAGTATATGAAATGAGCCCTACCGCTCTGCTGAAGAGATTTTTGGAGAGAAATTACGCGGTTTTGAAACCCGGCAAAGGGTGGCCTAAAGGACGTCCGCCTAAAAGAAAAGACAAAAAAGGAGTGATAATTCTGTCTTCCGGAGCGCCGTATCCGATAAATTTGTTTTTCGGGGTTACGGGACATTCCGTCAAGATAATCAAATGGATATGCAAGCTATGGGGATGCGGCAAGGTTTTTTCGTTGAAAGCGGGGGGGATGGAAGATAATGAAAAAGCAAAAAATAAATTTCTTGAAAAATCATTTCAACTGGGCAGAAAAATTCAAAAGGCCTGAATCTAAATGATTCAGGCGCTTTTCTTTATTTTCAATACTTTCTCCGTCACTTCTTCGGTTGCCGCTGAATAGTTCTGAAATATCATGGAGTAGCTCGCCCTTCCGCTTGTCTGATTTCTCAAAACCGTCGAAAATCCGAATAATTCTGAAAGCGGAGCCTCTGAAGAAATAATGTTCAGGCTTCCCTGCGTGTCTATCCCGATTATCTTTCCTCTTTTTGATCCGATTAGCCCGAGAATAGACCCGACATATTCTTCCGGAGTGTTTATTTCAAGAAACATTAACGGCTCAAGAAGAATTGGATTGCATTTTCTGAAAGCACTCTTAAAGCAGTCCCTGCCGGCGGTCTTGAAAGCCAAATCGCTCGAGTCAACAGAATGATATGATCCGTCAATAAGCTCTGTTTTCACGTCCACAATAGGATATCCAGCGAAAACGCCGTTCTGGAGAGCTTCTATAACGCCTTTTTCCACGGCTGGAATAAATTCTTTAGGGATTCGTCCCTCTGAAATTTTGTTTATGAACTCAAATCCGCGGCCTGGACCGGTCGGAGAAACTTTCATTTTAACGTGTGCGTATTGTCCCCGCCCTCCGGTCTGTTTTGAATGCCTGTATTCTTCGGTGAAGGAACCTATGATGGTCTCTCTGTAAGCTACTTTCGGTTCGCCTGTTTCGACAGAAAGGCCGAATTCCCGTTTCATCCTGTCAATCAGGATTTCAAGATGAAGTTCTCCCATGCCTGATATGACGACATCTTTTGTCTCTTCTTCGGTTTTAAACATGAAAGAGGGATCTTCTTCGGCGAGTTTGACGAGGGATTTTGTCAAAGTATCCGGTTTATCGTTCTTAATTGAAATCGACATTACAGGAGAAGGAAATTCTATTGATTCGAGTATTATCGGATTTTCAGCATCACAAAGAGTGTCGCCGGTAAAAGTATGAGCTAAACCGACCGCCGCCGCTATATCTCCAGCGTATAAACGCTCAACACTTTCTCTCTGATTGGCGTGCATCTGAAGAATTCTGCTCAATCTTTCGCGTTTTTTTCTTGTTGCGTTGTATATATATGAACCGGCACCTACTGAACCGGAATAAACTCTGAAATATACAAGTTTGCCCACATGTTTATCGATCTGTATCTTAAAAGCAAGCGCAGAAAAAGATTCTTCGTCGCTGTTGTCTCTGAAAACTTCGTTTCCCTCGGGGTCAATGCCTTTCAGAGGCGGCATATCCTTGGGAGACGGCAGAAAAAGAGTGACGGCGTCGAGAAGTTTTCTGACTCCTTTATTTTTGAACGCGGAACCGCATAGAACAGGAACAATTTTGTTTTGAACGGTCGCTTTGCGTATGGAGGATAATATTTCTTCATTAGTCAGTGAGCTTTCGTCACTGAAGTATTTGTCAAGGAGACTTTCATCACATTCCACGGATTTTTCTATCATTATTTTTCTGTATTTTTCAGCCAAGTGACAAATATCGGAAGGGATGATTTCAACTTCGTATCTCTTGGCGTCTTTTTCGTCGGTGTAGTAATAAGCTTTCATTTCTACAAGATCCACTACGCCCTTGAAATCCGATTCGGAGCCTATGGGGATCTGAAGGGGTATTGTGTTGGCTCCGAGCTGTTCCTGAATGTTTTCGAGAACCTTAAAAAAATTTGCTCCTATTCTGTCCATCTTGTTTATGAAAGCAAGTTTCGGAACATTGTGCTTCTGGGACTGATGCCATACTGCTTCGGATTGCGGTTCCACACCGCCGACTGCGCAGAAGACCGCTATCGCTCCGTCGAGAACTCTGAGGCTTCTTTCAACCTCAACCGTGAAATCCACATGGCCGGGAGTGTCTATGATGTTTATCCAGTGATCTTTCCAATGACAGTGAGTTGAGGCGGATGTTATTGTTATGCCTCTCTCCTGCTCCTGAGCCATCCAGTCCATCAGTGCTTCACCGTTGTGGACCTCCCCCATCCTATGTGATCTTCCGGTGTAATAGAGAATTCTTTCTGTTAGGGTTGTTTTACCCGCGTCGATGTGCGCCATTATGCCTATGTTTCTGACTTTATCAAGTGCCGTTATGCTGTTCATATAAAACGCCTTTCCGTGTTTGATGAAAAATCTTTGATTTTCGGGAAATTAAAATCTACCGCAATATGTATCACATTAAAAGGAGAATATCAAGCTTTGCAGAAATATTGATGCACATAGATGATTGATTTAATATAGAATATCTTTGCGGTTTAGTAATTTGTGAATATATTATTTTAAATAATATTATGAACGGAGCCTGCGCGTGGAATTCTCCGAAGTTATTCTTTCAAAGACTCGAAGCTTAGAAAGAAAAAGACATCTGAAACCCCCGCCTTGAAAGCCATTGCCTAAATGAAAAATTTGATACCAAGCTTTATTGTTCAGCAAAACAAAAAAGGCGTGTTTTCAGGCCAATTCACTGCAAGCGCGATGTTTTTAGACATAAAAGGCTTCACTTCAATATCTGAAAGACTGATGATGTCAGGCAAAGAGGGAGCGGAAGAACTTTCATATATTCTCGAGGGGATTTTCAAGCCTGTGACCCGGGCAATATACAGAAAAGGGGGTATTGTAACAGGTTTTGCGGGTGATGGTATAACCGCCGTTTTTCCGGAAGATAAATGCCCTGCGCGCGATGTTCTGACCTGTGCTCACATTATAACAAATTTCATCGAGCTGAACTCGAAGCGAGAGGGGAAATTCGGCACATTCGAGATTTCAATGAAAATAGGAATTTCACACGGTAAAGTCGAATGGGGGGCAATCGGAGAGCTTTCCGAAAGAGCGTATTTTTTCAGAGGAGAAGCAATAGACAGCTGTGTCATGTCTGAAAAGAAATGCAGAAAAACGGAAGTTGTAATTGACGAGAAGTTCCAAGTTTTTGCAGGATTAGAAAAACCGGTCAAACTTTGTGAAGGTTTTTACGTTTTGGATTTTACAGGTGAAAATAAACCAAGTGATAGAGAAGAAGAATATAAACTATGGGAAATCAGAGCTGAAAAAGAAATCTATGAAAGTTTTATGTCTGAAGAGTTTTTTGAAACTCTTTATGAGGGAGAGTTCAGAGATATTGTCGCTGTATTTATCTCTTTCGGCGTCTGTGAGACCTATGAAAAAATAAGGGATTTGACCCAGGAAGTTCTGAGCAAAACAAAAGAATACGGAGGGTATTTCAGCGCCCTCGATTTCGGAGACAAAGGGGGAAATTTTCTCGTCATTTTCGGAGCCCCAAAGTCGCTGGGTGATGACGCGAAAAGAGCATTGGAATTTTCTTTGGCGGTCAGAAAAGGCGGCATGAAAATCGGAATCAACAAAGGTATTGTCTACGCCGGCTTGATCGGGGACGAGTTCAGATGTAATTATTCTTTCATTGGAGAAGCGGTGACAATAGCTTCAAGGCTCATGGGAAAAGCCCTAAAGGATTCTATAATAATATCAAAAGAACTTCAGAATATGCTGAAAGACGAGTTCAGCAGTGAATATATAGGTATGCTGGAACTTAAAGGAAAATCCCTTCCCATCCCGGCTTTTAAACTCAAAAATAAAATTTTCAAGGAATCAGAAACGAATATTCAACGGGAAATCGTGGGAAGGGAAAGTGAATCCAGGATACTTAGGAACGCTTTCCGTTTAATCCAAGAAAGTGAATTCGGAGGAATTATTCATATAGTCGGCGAGACGGGAACAGGGAAGACTTCTTTGGTCAAGAAACTTGCCGCGTCATCCGGAGATTTTAAGGATTTATTCGTTTTCAATTGCGATCCGATACTAAAAAAGGCATTCAACCCGATTATTTATTTTCTTAAAAACCACTTCAAGCAGTGGGAGACACAGAGTGAAAAAGAAAAAAAGGAAGCTTTTGAACAAATATACAGTTCAATAGAAAAAAGAGTTGGTGATCTCGAAGAAGGTGAAAAGCACTTACACGGATTAAAAAAAGGAAGACAGTATATAGGAGCTCTTCTGAATCATTCTTTCTCAGTCAGTGTTTTTGATAGCCTCGATGATAAACAGAAACAGGAAAACACGGTTTTTGCCCTTAAAGATTTTTTCTCGGCATTGAGCCTCATAAAACCTGCTGTAATCTTTATAGATGATTGTCAGTGGATAGACAGGGAAACATTGTATTTTTTTGAAGTATTTCTGAGGGGAGTTGAAGATTATCCGATTTGTCTTGTGACAGCGAGCAGAACCAACGACGACGGTTCAATTCCTGCCCTCATAGAAAAAGAAAATTTTCCATCGGAGATAATAAATTTAAAAGGATTAGGCCCCGAGGAAACCGGAAAACTTGCAAAGTTAAGTTTAGAAGGAGATGTGACTGAAAATCTGAAGAGATTTATTTATGAAAAAACACAGGGAAATTCTTTTTATGTAGAACAAATATGTCTTTTTCTCAGAGAAAACGGATACCTGAAAGAGGGAAAAACGGGATACGACTTAAAAACAGATGATTTTATCGTCCCTGAAAACATTTTTTCCGTCATTGTCGCGAGGATAGACAAACTTCCCCCAAAAATCAAAGAACTGGTTCAGATTGCGAGTGTTTTCGGCAGAGAGTTTGAAAAACGCATCCTATATTCTGTCGCCCGTGATTTAGGAGCTCTCAAAGATCCGGATTTTGACGATTTGATTGACAAAATGACAGGAGAAGGCATTATTGAGTTTACTCAGGGAGAAAGATACTATTTCAGGAGCAATTTTCTGAGAGAATCGGTCTATGAAATGCAGGTAACTTCAAAACTGAAAGCCGTTCACAGAAAAGCAGCTGAAACCATGGAGATGTATTTCAGGAAAAATCCCGAATACAGTCATGAAATAGCCAGGCATTATTACTACGCGGGTGAAAAAGAAAAAGCCGTAAAAGATTATAAAACCGCCGCCAAATATCTCGCAAAATCATACAGAAACAGAGAGGCTATTGATTGCCTTACAAAAATTATTGAGATAAGCGAAAATGAAGAAGAAAAAATTCTCGCTATTTCAAATAAAACAGAAGCCGATTTTCATCTGGGCAACTGGGATGATTCGCTCAAAGAGCTTCATTATTTGACAGAGGAAGTGCTGGACAAAACGACCCCTGAAATATATGAACATTCCCTATATCTTACTTCGCAGATTTACCTCTACACGGGGAAAATTGAAAATTCGATGAAAACAGCCGAAAAAGGTCTTTCTTTCTGCAGGGAAAAAGGATTGGAAGACAAAGAAGAGCTATTTATCGGGATATTCGGTCAGATTTATTATCATAAAGGTGAATACGACAAAGCCATGAAATTTTATAATGATCAAATAGATAAGATTAGGAGCAACGACGCTAAGTCGAAAGCTGTTATTTTGGGTAATATTGGCCTTGTCAGGTGGAACAAGGGTGAATTTGACGAAGCAATTGAATGCTACGCTAAACAGATTGAGATATTCGAAAGAGAAAAAGAAATTTCGTATCTCAGCATTGCATATTTGAACATGGGATCAGTTCTCTTTCACAAAAATAATATTGACGAAGCTTATTATTACTATAACAAAGCGAGAACCTTATGCGAAAAAACAGGTTTGAAAAGAGCGCTGAGCGCGGTGGTCGGGAACATGGGCGCAATTTACAAAGAAAAAGGCGAAATAGACAAAGCATTTGAATGCTTCAAAACAAAAGAAAAGATGTCAATTGAGCTCGGGGAAAAAGCGGGTTTAGGTTTAGCTCTGGGGAATATGGGTGTTATTTACGCTGAAAAAGGGCAATATGAAAAAGCGATGGATTGTTTCGATCAAAAGCAGAGAATATGCCGGGAACTGAAGGATAGAAAAGGGCTGAGTTACGCCAATGCGTTCAAGGGCGACCTCTTCCGAATGCTCAAAAAATGGGATAAAGCTCTTGAATGCTACGAAAAAAATGTCGAGTTATGTGCTGAAACCGGACATAAAATAGGGATGTTAAACGGGCTTGCCGGGATCGCGTTTGTGCTGAAAGAAAAAAAGGAATTCGAATTAGCCGCGAAAAAAATTATAGAAGCGTTAAATCTCGAAAAAGATATGGGTGTAAAGGAGTATTCAATTTATCTTATCACGGGAATATGCCTATATAAAATAGGAGATGACGCTAAGATAAAAAAAGAACTGGCGTCTTTAGCTGGAATGGGAGAATGCCCAGATGAGTATTTTAAATACGCGTTGAGCAACATGAAAAGAAAATTCGACACGATAGAATACGCCGAAGCTTTGGCAAATTACAGTGATTATTTGATATCCGTATCAAGAACTGAAGACGGAGAAAAATGCGCAAGAGAGTCAAAGGAAATCAAAAAACGCCTACAATGTTTTAACGAATATGATCAAACGGAATAAGTTGAAATGATGAACCTTATCCCATTGTTTATCACAGAAAAAGCCGGAGCTGGAAAAAAAACCGGGACGATAAAAGCAGCAGCTGTTTTTGTTGACGCCAAGGGTTTTACTTCTCTCACGGATGAGCTTTCGCATCTTGGAAAGGCCGGAGCGGAAAAAATGGCGGAGGCGATAAATAAAATATTTTCTCCTGCTGTGCAAAGCGTTCATGGCTACGGAGGGTTTATAACCAACTTCGCCGGTGATGCTTTTTGTGCAGTTTTTGAAAATGCATCAGAAGACCCGCAAGGAGTTTTGTCTGCATGCTGGAGGATTAGAAACCATTTCAAAGGGTTGAAACTGGAAGGAATGCATTCAATTAAATCAAAAATTGGAATATCATACGGGAAGATTGAATGGAAGATACTTGGTGATGAAGAGAATAAGCTTTATTATTTCCGCGGAGAAGCAATAGAAGGCTGTTCTAAATCAGAAAAAAAATGCGGAGAAGAAGAAATCGTTTTCGATAAAAATTTTCTGTCCATAATAAAAGAAAAACTCGGTCAAGAATATTACAAAATGCCGGAGGAAGGGAAATATGTTTTGAAAAAAAAGGTTGAGAAGAATTTTTATATTTTCAGACATGGATTTTCTAACTTGACTTTTCAGAAAAATTTCTATCCTGAACTGCTTTTTTCCAGAAAAGAAGCAGGAGAATTCAGGGATGTCGTCAGCTGTTTTATTAAAATTCACGATAAAGACAATACCGACATCATCTCTTTGGAGATATTGAACAAAACTAAAAAATACGGAGGATATTTCAACAGACTTACATTCGGCGACAAGGGAGTATTTGCCCTTGTCCTTTTCGGAGCGCCTGTTTCATCCGAAGATACAGCAAGAAGGGCATGCACTTTTATTTGCGATTTAAAAGCCAGCCATGGTTCTGCTTTAAGCGCCGGCATAACTTACGGAAAGGCATTTTGCGGATTTGTAGGAAGCAAGGAAAGAGCTGAATATACTGCTCAAGGGACGAAAGTCAACCTTGCGGCAAGGCTTATGGGGCTGACAACCGCAGGTCAAATTCTTTCAGATGACATTTTTTATGATGAAACGGAAGACGGATTTCTTTTTAAATACGAGGGAAAACACAAACTAAAGGGATTCACAGAAGATAAAAAGGCGTATTCCATTGAAAAAACAGCTAAGAAGCTTTTCACTGATCGAAAACTGGATTTTGTAGGCAGAAAAAATGAAAAAGAAGAACTAATAAAATTTTTTGATGATGAGAATAAACTATATCCGGTTGCACTGATTACCGGCGCGGCAGGTATTGGAAAAAGCGAATTATTAAAAAATTCTTTATCGCATGCGGAAAGGTTTGGGAAAAAAACATTTATCCTTACTTGCGACTCTTTTGAAAAAAAACCTTTTCAATTGATAGGAACATTTTTATCAAGTCTTTTTATGAGAGAAATTAATGCCATTGATAAACGCTTTTTCGAAGAAAAAATCAATTCTTTGACTCGAGAAAAGAGAAAAAAGCCGTCTTCAGATCAAATTCAGAGAATGAAATATTTTGTAGGAACCATAATCGGTTTGGAGTATAAAAGCTCTGATTTAGCGTCTCTTTCTCCAAAAGAAAAGCACGCGAGAAGATCTGAATCCATTATAGATTTCTTTAAATTCTTCATCGGCTCGGAAAAAGCCGTCTTTGCGGTGGAAAACGCTCATTATCTCGATGAAGAATCCGGAAATATTTTAATTTCTCTCGTGAAAGCATTACCGGATTCTGTTCAAATAGTTTTTATCTGCAGAATAGAGAAGGAAAATGAAGATAATTCTAAGGACAGGATTCTGATTTTAACCGAGGGAATTAAAAAAGTTACGATACGCTTAAAACCTTTTGACAGAAAGACTTCAGACGATTACATCAGGTCTTTGTTGGATAGTCTAAAAGTTCATTCCAAGACTTTAGAGTTCATTTACGAGAAATGCGAAGGCAATCCTTTTTATACTGCGCAGATTATCGCGTTTTTAAGAGACAACAGCTTTTTCGGAAAAAACTACGCTATCATAAAAAAATTGACTGACATCCCTGCTGATTTAAACAATGCGATAATTGCTCGAGTGGACAGACTCGAAGAGAACAAAAGAGAGATATGCAAATATGCTTCCGTTCTGGGTGATTCATTCCCCTTATCGGTTGTCTCTATGATGATGAGATCCTCATCTGTCCAAAAAGAAACGGATGATTTGATAAAAGAAGGTTTGATGAAAAAAATATCGGCAGCGAAAATGTCTTTTGATCAGGGTTTGATAAGAGATGCTGTCTACGGAATGCTCTTGACCCAAAGATTGTCGGATCTTCACGGCAAAGCAGGATTAGCTCTTGAAAAGTATTATGGAGAAGACAGGGAAAAGCACCTTTTCGAATTAGCAGATCATTTTATCCGCTCAGAAAATAAAGAAAAAGCCTTGATCTACAGCGAAAAAGCCGGAGAAGAAGCCGCTAAGAATTATTTGACAAAAAACGCTCTATACTATTTTGATTGTGCGGAGAAAAAATATAAAGCCGGACTCAATGAACGCGGCAGTGAATACGCCGTAAAAGTCTGCCGGACTCTCCTGAGCAAAGCAGCGGTAATATATAATACGGGTGATTTACTTGGGCAAATTCCTGTATTGAAGGAAGCTCTCGAAATCGCTGAAAAATACGGAGATGCTGATTTGATTTTCAAATGCAGGCAAAAAAGATTCAACGTATTTTTAATTATGGGAGATTATAATAACGCGCAAAATGAGCTGAAAGAACTCGGAAAAATTGTTAAAAAAACGGAAAAAAACGAGCATAAATTTTTCTACTATAACGGCGAAGCAATGTATTTTACAAAAAAAGGCAATTATAAAAAGGCTCTTATTTTTTCGGAAAGCTCACAAAAAATTATTCAAAGAGATACGGATAGGATGAAAAAGGGACAGGTCTTCTCTACGAAAGGCTCGATTTATGAAGGGCTGAATGAGCTTCACAAAGCGCTGAAATATTATGAAAAGGCCGCCGCGGCGATGGCATCGGTAAAAGATAAAAGAGCTTTTTCCATCCTTTCAAACAATATGGCGAACATTTATTTTTATTTCGGAGAAAATCAAAAAGCGCTTTCGAAATATAAAAAAATTTATGAATTCAGAAAAAAAATCGGAGATAAAAACGGAATGTCTGTTGCTCAGTCGAATTTCGCGACAGTGTATAAAAAATTGAGACAATATTCAAGAGCTAAAAAATGGCTTCTTAAGAGCATAAAAATATCCGATGAGACAGGAAATCTATATCAAAGAGCTCTTGCATACGGTCACTTGGAAGAGCTCTCCCGAGAAACCGGCAGATTGGATGAAGCCAGGGAATATCTTTCAAAAGCAATGGACTATTTTATGTCCACGGGCAATGAAGAGATGATAGTATATTGTCATATCGCAAAAGGATTGAATTACCTTGAAGCGAAAGATCTGGAGAATTCATTGAAAACCTTTGATTATGCGGAGAAGAAATCTAAATCTTCTTCTTTGCTTGCTATAATCTCGTTGAAAAAAGCGAAAATAGAATTGCTGATGGGCAATAGGAAAAAAGCCATTGAACACCTGCGTGCCGCAAAAATGTATGAAAAAAAGAGTTTAAGAGGAGATTTAAGAGAAGAGGTAAAGGAGCTGGAAAATGAAATTTATGGCAAAAGAAAAAAATTGGGGAAATGAAAAATAGAAGTTTCTCCGAAATACTTTTGATACACGGAAGATCTCAAGAGGGCAAAGAACCGGGAGAATTGAAAAATGCCTGGCTTAAAGCTCTCGAGGAAGGTCTTAGTCTGAATGGTTTGAAGCTGACGGGTGACGTTCAATTCCGTTTTCCTTATTACGGCGACGCCCTTAAATCGTTCACAGAAGAGAAATCCATGTATCCGGAAAGAGAGAGGTCTTGTGAGGCTGAAATACTGCTTGAAATCGCGAAAGAGCTATTGGACGAGAAGACATGGATTGAGCTATCCTCCGCCTGCAAAAGCTTAGACTTGTTTTCTGACGAAAACATTCAGAAGCTTTTGAAGCTTTTAGAGAGAAACAGCGAGGTAAGCGCGGCATTTCTTAGGTTGTTTGCAAAAGATGTGGCAATTTATCTTTCAAGGGAAAGTGCCCGGGAAAAGGTAGAAGGCATTGTTGTTGAAGAGTTAAACGCCGACACCAAAATTGTAATAGGTCATTCTCTCGGCTCAGTGATAGGATACGAGGCTTTGACGAAAGCAGACTGCGGGAGCAATAATATAAGTCTTTTCGTGACTCTTGGGTCTCCTCTGGGACTTTCATCTGTTAACATGTATCTTTCTAAACCTCTCAGGATACCCAAAACAGTGGAAAAATGGTTTAATGCTTTTGACGAAAGGGATTTTATCGCCTTGAACAAACTAGACAAGTCGCATTTTCCGCCGGAAGAGGGAATAATCAATTACGAAGGCGTGAGAAACGGGGAACCGAATCACCACGGCGTAAAGGGATATCTCAAAGACCCTGTGGTCGCGTCCGGTATTTTCAAGGCGATAGGTTAGACGCGAAAGAAATAATTTAATCTCGAGGGAAAAATGAATAAGCTGAATAAATTCAGAGGGCTCGGACTTTCAGAAGAATCATTGGAGGCTGTCGCCTTAAAGGGATTTGAAGAACCGACTGAAATACAAACTTTATTGATACCTAAACTGTTCGCCAGTCGCAAAGATATAGTAGGGCAAGCCCAAACAGGGACGGGGAAAACAGCCGCTTTCGGACTGCCGATCATTCAAAACATGCGATGCGATAAGACCGTGCAGGTTCTCGTCCTCACGCCAACGAGAGAGTTGGCGCTTCAGGTATCGGAAGAACTTAGCTCTTTGAAGGGTAAAAAGAAAATAATAATAGTTCCCATATACGGCGGACAATCCATCGAAGAGCAGTTCAGGAGACTGAGAAAAGGAGCAGAAATAATTGTTGGGACGCCGGGAAGAATAGTGGATCATTTGCACAGAAAAACTATAGACCTTTCCGGCATAGATATACTTGTTATCGATGAAGCTGATGAAATGCTCAACATGGGCTTTATGGAAGAGATGGAAGAAATATTAAAACATACGAATCCGGAAAAGAGGACGCTGATGTTTTCAGCGACGATTCCGAAGAGGATAATGAACACAGTCAATTCATACATGAAAGAATATGAATTAATAAAAATTGATAAAGATCAATTGACGACAAGTTTGACTGAGCAAATATATTTCGAAGTCAGGGAAGGGGATAAAGTCGAAGCTCTTTGCAGGATAATCGACTTCGAAGATGAATTTTACGGTCTAATTTTCTGCAGGACAAAGAAAGACGTTGACACTCTTACAAAGCTTTTATCCGACAGAGGATATGATGCAGACGGGCTTCACGGCGACATCACTCAAGCCCAGAGAGAGAAAATACTTTCAAGGTTCAAACGAAGGCAAATAAACCTTCTCATTGCATCTGATGTGGCGGCAAGAGGACTCGATGTTTACAATCTTTCGCACGTAATAAATTTTTCTCTGCCCCAGGATCCGGAATCTTACGTTCACAGAATCGGAAGGACGGGCAGAGCGGGAAAAACCGGCACAGCTGTCACTTTCGTGACCCCATACGAATACAGAAAACTTCTTTTCATTAAAAAAGCCGCAAACGCTAAGATAGAAAAGGCAGAAATACCCGAAGTGGAAGAAATAATGCGCGAAAAACGAAAGAGGCTGGACAAAGAGCTGGACAAAGCCATACAAAAAGGCGGAAACGAAGAATATTCGGGTTGGGCGGACGAACTTGCCTTGAATTACGGGGCGTCCAAAGTTATTACGGCTCTGCTGAAGTCCTCTTTTGAAAAATACCTCGACGCAAGTGTTTACGGTGAAATCAAACGTGAAAAAGCGGGAAAAAAAGGAAAAGAGGTATCAGTTGACGACAAAGGAACTACAAGGCTTTTTATTTCTATCGGGAAAAAAGACGGCATCACGCCGAAAAAACTGACGCATCTTATAATGAGCGTAACAAAAATACAAAACAGACATTTGAACGACGTGGAGGTTTTCGATTTATTTTCTTTTGTGACGGTGCCGTTTTCTTCAGCTGAGGAAATCTTAAAAAAATTCAACGTGAAAATAAAGGGTAGAAAAGCATCGGTATCGAGGGCTAAAGACAAGAAGAAAAAAAGTGCCCCTCGGAGTTGATTTTCCCTGAGGTGTTGTCCTCTCAGGGTGTTTCTTATATACTATCATTTTGCTCGGCAGATTCCTGAAGAAGAAATAAAACGGAAGGAAAAATGGATTCAGAAAGCCTTATATTAGTTGTAAATACAGGTTCTACGACGACGAAATGCTCGCTGTTCCGCCAAAAAGGCAATGTTATAGAATTATCAACAGCGTCTGTAATTGAGCACTCCGACGATTTAATACACAGATATCAGAGCATATCGGCTCAAGTCGATTTCAGGGAAGAACTCGTGCGGAACTTCATCAAAGGTTCTCTTGACGGTAAAGAAAAAATATGGGCCATAGGCGCAATAGGAGGGATGCTTCCGCCGGTTCCCAGCGGAGTCATAGAGTTGAATTCCGAACTTGCCGATTTCAGCCTAAACACTCCTGTCTATCAGCACGCTTCAAATCTTGCGGCGCCTATAGCATACAGGTTGTCTGTCTCTCTAAGCGCGCCTTCATTTGTAGTTGATCCAGTGGGAGTCGACGAAATAAGGCCGATAGCGAGGATTTCAGGCTGCCCTGAATTGCCCCGGTTTTCTTTCGTTCACGCCCTGAATATCAGGGCGACAATAAGAAAACTCGCCGGTGAGCTCGGTAAAGAATTCAGCAAAATGAAATGTGTTGTCTGTCATCTCGGAGGCGGATTTTCCATAGCACCGTTCGACCGCGGGAGCATAATAGACAGCGACAACAGGATGGAAGGCGCTCCTTTTACTCCGGAACGGGCGGGCGGAGTTCCGCCTATACCTCTTCTCGAAGCATGTTTTTCGGGAAAATACACAAGAGACGAGCTCCACAAAAAGCTATACGGAGCAGGCGGCATATACGCGTATCTTGGAACAAAAGACATCAGAGAAGTTATCAGGCGAATCAACGAGGGAGACAAGTTCGCTAAGTTTATATACGACGCGATGATTTATCAAATATGCAAGGAAATTGGCGCGATGGCGTCAGTTCTCGATTTTGATATGGACGGGATAATCGTAACCGGTGGAGTGGCTAACGAGTGCTATCTGACGGGAGAAATCAGGAGAAAATGCTCAAAACTTGGCAATGTCCATATTTATCCCGGAGAAAATGAAAACGAAGCTATAGCGACAAGCGTCTTTCTCGTTTTGACGGGCAAAGAAATAGCGATGAAGTGGCCACAATGCGTTAGAAAAGATGAAGAAATAAATCCTTTGACGAAATTCAATAATCGGGAGCAAGAGGAGGGCTTAATTGAGAATCAGTAATTTCAGAGAACTCGGAGAAGCTGTCAAAAGACTTTCTCCCGTTCCTCTCTCTGTCGCGGCGGCTCAAGACGAGGAAGTCATTGGAAGCTTGAAATTGGCAGTAGAGAATAGATTCATTGGAAAATGTTTTTTAACTGGAGATAAAGAAAAAATTGAGAAGCTTGTCAAAGGAGCCGGATTTCCTCTTAAAAATGTGGAAATACTCGAGGCGTCGAGTGATCAGGAAGCTGCAAAACTCGCGGTGAAAACCGTCAAAAAAGAGGGAGCCCAAATAATTGTAAAAGGAAGCCTTAAATCTGAATTATACTTAAGAGCCATTCTCGACAAAGAAGAAGGAATCAAGGCTTCTCCGGTTCTTTCCAACCTCAGCCTTTTCGAAATGAAGAGTTATCATAAGTTTTTAGCCGTAAGCGACAACGCGATAGTAATCTATCCTACTCTTGAGGAAAAAAGAGCAATAATTGAAAACACAAGAAGGCTTTGGGATTCTTTAGGCGTTAAAGATGTCAAAGTCGCGGCTCTCGCCGCGGTTGAAACTGTGAATCCGAAAATGCAGGCAACTCTCGACGCGGCGGCTCTTTCAGTGATGTCCGAAAGAGGTCAGCTGAAAGGATTTACGGTGGAAGGTCCTCTGGGATATGACGCCGCCATAAACAGAGAATGCGCACTCCACAAGGGTTTAAAAAGCTCGATGGTCTGCGGAGACCCTGATTATATTCTCGCTCCTAACCTTGAAACCGCGAATTCACTTGGCAAAAGTTATAAATTCCACGGGGAGGCGACGTGGGGCGGAATGGTGTTCGGCGCGAAAGTGCCGTGTGTTCTCAACTCAAGATCTGACGACGAACAAAACAGGTTTAATTCACTGCTCATAGCCAGGGCTATTGTTCATGGAAAGCCTCTTCTAAACGGCAAGGAGAAAAAATGAGTATTTACGCCTTAATCATTCTTGTGTATTTCGTTTTGATTGTTTTAATAGGTCTTTTGACGAAAAAAGTCGCCAGCAAATCAATGGCGGATTTTCTCGTCGCGGGAAGGAATCTCGGGCTTATTGTCTGCGCTGTTGTAGTCGCAGCGGAATGGCTTGGGGGGATGAGCACCATTGGAGTCAGTGAAAAAGCCTACAAAACTCTGTCTCTCCAGCCGATTTTCTACAACATATCCACGGCAATAGGAATGGTGATAATTGGCTTTACAGTCGCTGTCCAATACAGAAGGAAAAGCGTTCACACCGTCAGCGAGATGATTCATTCGCTTTTCGGATCAAAGGCGAGGACTGTATCGGCAATAGCTTTCCTTATAGCTTACATTATCCTGACATACGTTCAGCTTCAGACCTGCTCGAGCGTAATGGCTCCTCTTTTCGAAATAAACTGGATATGGGCCGTTTTGATATCAGCGGTAGTGATTACTATATACACTTATTTCGGCGGGATGCACGCGCTGGCGGTCACGGGAATAGTCTATCTTCTGACTATGTTTATAGGGTTGGGGACGGCTTTTGTAACAGGCCTTTTTAAGGTTGGAGGATTTGTCAGGCTTCATGACACTCTTGTTGCGCTCGGTGCGCCCAACCACTTGTATAACCCTTTCAGCGCCGGAGTCAGCGATGCCTTTGCCCTGCTCCTCGGAGGTGTTCTCGGAGGCATGGCGGCACAGGCAAGTATTCAGCCGATTTTTGCCGCAAGAAATGTAAAGATCGCGAGATGGTCCTCAGTATTGGCGGGCTTAATAGTCGCTCCTTTTGGCCTGATGTCCGCTTTTCTGGCGCTTTATGCGAAAACCGGAGCTTTTTTTGACACAAGCGGGGTGAAACCCAATGAAATTCTGCCAAGACTTCTGCAGACTCCGGCTTTTATTCATCCAGTTCTCGGGGGTATAGCTCTTGCCGGAGTTATCGCGGCGATTCTTTCTACCGTCGGTCCGGTGAATTTCGCAGTAGTAACAATAGCCGCAAAAGACATATATCACGGGATAATCAATAAAGATGCTGATGACAAAAAGATCATATCCACGGCGAGAAAACTTGTGGTCCTCGTCAACCTCGTCACAATCCCACTTGCCATACTTCTGCGGGGCGCGATACTCGACACTGCATATATTTCCTACGCTATAAGAGCTATAGGCGCGATTGTTATTCTCATGGGCATTTACATGCGAGGCTGGATTACTCCTCTCGGGGTCAAGTTGTCTTTCATAGTGGGAACAATATTTGTATTTCTCACGCTTCTTGCAAAACAATTAAACCTGTTTACAGTTGACAAGACATACACGGCTGTGGCGACGACAATAGTAATTATATTCATCTGCACCCTATGCGATAAAATATTCGCTGGCAGAAAAAAACCCGTCAAATGAGGTGTTTATGGCTGAAGAGAAAAAATATTTAACAGATGGATCGAGAATTATTATTGAATCCGCGGTCAGAAGCGGAGCGGATGTTTTTATCGGCTATCCCATCACTCCGGCAAATCTTCTCTATCTTTATTCAAGCAGGCGCTTTCCTGTAATTCTTCCGGCTCCCGACGAAATTACCACTCTTCAGTGGATGGCGGGTTTTTCAGCCGCCGGAAAGATGCCTGTCACGGCGACATCCTATCCCGGCCTTGCCTTAATGATAGAATCCATAGGCATGGCATTCATGATGGAACTGCCTATGCTCATTATTCTCGTTCAGAGGCTGGGCCCGGCGACCGGGTCAGCGACCTGCGGCGCGCAGGGCGATATTTTCCTTCTAAACGGGATCAATTCCGGAGGATATCATGTTCCGACTTTTTGTGTTTCTGACTTCAACGATTGCTGGAAACTCACCTCTGAAGCCATCAAGACGGCTCTTAACCTCAGGACTCCCGTCATTCTGCTGACCTCTAAGGAAATGATAATGACCCTGCAGGACTTCGCTTTGGAATCTCTTGAAGAAATTAAACTCGCCGAAAAACCGGTTTACGGAGATAAAGAAAGCTTTGTTCCCTACCTCCCAAAAGAAGATATGGTCCCGCATTTCCTCCAAGTCGGAAACTCAGCCCATCAAGTCAGAATAACCGCTTCGACTCACGATCACAGAGCCACCCTTCAGCATTCTACACCGGATGCGGTTAAAAATACAAAGAGACTGAGAGAAAAAATGATTCACAATCTCTCAAGATACACTCATTTCGATTATGAAGAAAACGGAAGGGAAAGGCTTGTTTTTTCTTTCGACGTATCTTCAAATGCTTCGAGAGAAGCGGTCAAGACGCTGAGAAAAAAAGGGAAAAAGGTTTCTCTTCTCATAGCGAAAACGCTTTTTCCGATTCCTGAAGAATACATTGAGATCATCGGAAAGCACAAGAGAACGGTTGTTGTCGAAGAGAATCTGACTGGACAATACAGGGAACTTCTTTTGGGCAGAGCGGGAAGAAAAGGGGTTACAGGGGTAAACCAAATCGCAAAACTGATTTCGCCGAAGGAAATTGCGGCGGAGGTGTCTAAATGAACAGAGAATTTCTTTCTACGGAAAATATGCCTTTCTGCAGAGGATGCGGACACGGGACAGTAGCTTCGAATCTTCAAAAAGCTCTTGAAAAAATCGAGTCCTTAAAACCTCTCGACCTCATCGTCGTGACGGATATCGGCTGTATAGGTATTATAGACAAGCAGTTCAAGACGCACACAGTCCACGGACTTCACGGTCGTTCTACGGCTCTCGCCGCAGGAATTTCGATGGGACTTTCCGACCCCTCGAAAAAAGTTTTAGTTATGCTCGGCGACGGCGGCGCGACAATAGGCCTTCAGCATATAATAGAAGCGGCGCACAGGAACATTGACATGACTTTAATAGTCCACAACAACATGCTCTACGGTATGACGGGAGGACAGCCTTCCGGTTTGACACCCTGCGGTTTTAAGACCCCAATTATGCCCGGCGGAAAGCCCATGAAAGGTCTTGATCTTTGTGCGCTCGTAAATGAAGCCGGCGCCTCTTACACCAGAAGGCTGATAGCTATTGGAGATTTTTCCGGATTTCTCGAAGAAGCCCTTGCCGTGAAGGGATTTTCTTTTATTGAAGCCATGGAAATATGCCCTAGTTACGGATTGAAATACAACCCCACAAGAAAACTGCACGAGATAGCCGAAGAAGCAGGACTCGAAATAAAGCATTACGAAGCCAAAAGAGAAAAAAACGGCAGACATGATGAATATCTTGCTAAAAAGGAAAACAAGAAAACTCTTTTTGAGGAGGAAGAACCTGTTGCGGTTAACTTCAAGTCAAAGCTGAAAAAAAAATATTCTCTTTTACTCTCCGGTTCAGCGGGTGAAGGAGTTCAGTCTGCGGCTGAGTTTCTCGCCAAAGCAGGAATGTCCTGCGGGCTTTCCGCGACAAAAAAAGGAACTTATCCGGTTACTGTCGGAGTGGGGTTTTCAACCTCTGAAATCATTTTATCGCCGGAACCCATTTTTTTCACGGGCATACCTTCTCCTGATGCCGTAATTGCGGTCTCGAAGGAAGGTCTTGCCAAAGTGAAACCGGCTGTAGAGATTATGAAAAGAGGAATTTTGTATTTAGACTCGAGTCTAACTGCGCCGGATACGAAAGCAGAGATAGTGACTAAGGATTTCAGAACACCGTTTGGGGCTAAAAGCGCCGCGCTCTTTGCGCTGTATTTCTTTTTACTCCAAAGCGGATTGATTCCAGTGGAGGCTCTTTCCGAACAGGTGAATATGAGCGGATTAGGAAAAAAAATTGACACAGGAAAATTTGTTTCGGCTTTAATGCAATAAAATTTATTAATGTTTTATGTGTTGATAAACCTCCCTGTTTGGAAGTAAAATAAATTATCAAAACAAGGAGGTTTTCATGAAGTCAACAGTGTTTTTTGTATTGTTCTTTGCAGTGTGCTTTTCTCTTACGGCACAAATATCTATTGATTATTCCGAGATTCCCATTAACCCAGGTCTCTCATGGACTACTTGCGGTGACGATTCGGCAACGGTGACCGTCGGAACTCTTGGAGGTCCTCAGACATGGAATTTCACTTACCTGGCTACCATGGATTTGGCACATCATAGGTTGATAACTCCTTCTTCAGCTCCTTCTTTTTCCCTGTTTCCAGCAGCTACAAAAGTCGAGTTCATTCAGGATGAATTATACTCATCGGATTCGGAGTTCATATATTTTGAAATAATACCTTCAAGTTTCAGAACACTCGGTTTTGAATATATAGATCCGACGGAACACATAGTGATGTCTATAGATCAAATGCAGTTTGACTTACCTTTAGACTACCTCGATTCGACGAATTTTTACAATTTCGACACGATGTTTGACTCAGGCCCAATGGTCACGACGATGGAGACCAGAATAAGGGCTATTGTTGACGCCTATGGGACTGTAGTAATCCCGATGGGCTCATATCCATGTCTAAGAATCAGACAGATGGAAACGACAATAAGCACAATGTATTTCAACAGCGTCCCTGTCTATGTAGACACTAGTCATTCAATAATTTATACGTGGTTGAGTGAAAATGTTCCGGAACTCGTGAATATAACTTCCTGCGAAAACGACACGAACCTTTATTTCACGGTAGCTGATTATACCGATATGTTTGCTGAGTTTACTGCCGTTGAAGAACTGCCGGCGGAAAAAGTAGGATCTTCCTGCTACCTGCGCAGAGGGCAGGACAATTATTATGTTCTGATGTTTGAGAATCTCGAAAACTCGGTGTTTGAACTCATAGATATTTCCGGCAGAAAAGTAAGGGAGCAGAGGGTTTCCGGCGCAGGCTCTTTAAATATTGATACGGAATCACCCGGCATATTCTTCGTCAGGGTCAGGGGAAAAAATATAGACTTTTGCGGTAAAATCAATTCGTTTTAAATCGTAGTTACTGTCTTTCATGAGGGCTTCAATTATTTGGAGCCTTCTAGAATAATAAATGTATTCATTTATTATTCGTGGTGGATATCTTTTCTTTTATCTTTTCTTTTCTAAGTTCAATTAAAGAAAGAATAAAATTTTTACCACGAAGGAAAAAATATATGCATTTAATCTTATTTGCTATTGCAAATAAGAGGCTTCACGAAGCAGGGAATCATTTCTGATTCCCTTAGCACGAAGTTATAAAATTTGCAGGACAAATTTTATAAAAAAGTTTTTTTATTCCTTTCTTATCCTAAGTTCTGGATATCTTTTTATGTTTTATTTCTAAGTTTTATAAAAGATATAAAACATTTTTTATAAACTATATTTTTTCTTTTCCTCCTTCGTGAAGAACTGTTGTATTCAACTGTTCCTTCGTGGTGGATATTTCTTTATATATTTTCGCGTAGCGATTTTTCATATCAATGAAAAATCTGATTTGTAATTTAATTTTCTTTTTCTTTTTGTGTAACGATTTTTCATTTCGATGAAAAATCGCATTCGCGTAGCAATTTTTGTTTACAAAAATTGTATTCGCGATTAAATCTTCTTTTCTTTTTGTGTAACGATTTTTCATTTCGATGAAAAATCGGATTCGTAATCAATACTCTTTT
>CAYNIW010000022.1:0-7911 GCA_964397545.1 uncultured Desulfuromonadaceae bacterium
TCAAAAGTCAACTCCTCATCATATGTCAAAGAATCAAGAACCGTACAAATCGGCTTATAAGAAGTACACGCATCAAGACCAGTCTGTATTTTAAAATATGGCAAAGATGAAGTACCGTCTGGGGTATGCCTGGCTCCGCCGTACATAAGGGCAGAGTCATAATAGGTCGAAGTTGTCGAACTAAGATATAAATTTATGCTCATTCCGTTTGTCAAAACTTCGGCAGGACAAACAAAATCAATTCCTGCGGGATCGACATCCGTATCAACTGTAATTCCAGTTAAAACAGTGCAGTTCCCCGTAGCCGTAATTTTTAAATATGATGCCTGAGCCGTCGAGAGTGTCGTGCCGGCTACAAACGCACCACCACCAAGACGGGAACCAAGCAATGTTCCGTCAAGCGCATACACGGCAAAAGTCATATCCGTATCAACCGGATCTTCAATATCTGTTACCTGTGTTATCTCATACGGATCTCCGAATTTCCTAACATAGATTGACGTGTCATCATCATGAGCCGTAACTGTTCTCAGAGTCGTTGAGGTTGTCGCGCCGAGTGCATTAATAGCGGTTTCGGTGTAAACGATGGTATTTTTATAATGCACACGAGCATACTCAGCCATTCTCTTTATCTCCTGTTTGATTCATGCCTTCGGTTATTTCGTGGCAGATTTCAAGTTTTCCTTTTCCTGAAAATGCAAAAAAATCTTTCCCGGCTATCTGTCTATACTTCACGGTTACCCAGCCGGTCTCAATCGCCTTAAAAAATATTTTATCTTTGAAAGCCAGGCCTTCGATTTCATAGTAAGTTCCCTTTTGCGCGTGAAATCTTTTTATTGGTTTTAATGCCTGCTGTGCCTGGGAATATTCTTGTTTTGACACGGAATAATTTTGAATTTGATTTGTGTTTTCCTGAAAAAGTTCGTTCATCTTCGCACCACCTGACTTCCCATTCTCCGGCCCAGAGCCAAAATATCCTGACCATTCCCGCCCGGGACCGACACGCTCCAATTATTATTAGTCTGGTATGTAGACGACGTACTTCTTGAGTAATCCCCTCCGCCTCCGGCCATTGCAGGCATCATCAATCCACGGAGAGCCGCGCTCATAAGATCCGCATTCGAAACACCCGCAACATTCATTTCGGCTGGGACGATTCTTTCTCCTGCGTGTACGCGCGCGACCGTGTCCTGGGGCAGACTATCTGTTCCTTTCGCGTAGCCTTCAATCGCATCCGCCCCGATGTTTCCTGCTGCAAGAATTGCAGCAGCCGCGGCGGTTTTAGCTATTGCGCTCGGAAGATAAACAAATCCACCTGGAGCCAGAACCTTTGCCCAATCCATAGCCGCTTCCGCTGCGATCATCCCAGATATCATTTTAGCAAATCCCCTGAGCATATCAGCCCATACTGTTTTTGAGCCTTTTTTCTGATCAAGAAGACCCTGGGTCCATGTCGTCGAAAAATCTGAAACCATTCCGCGTAGGGTTTCGTAATATTCAGATTCAAGCTTTTCCTGTTCTTTTAATGCCTGTTCTTTCTTTTTTTTACGTTCATCTTCTCCATCTTGAGCAATTGCGGTTAAATTGTTTTCTCCTGACACAGCAACATCCTGCATTTCAATATTGTGCTGTACCTGAGATTCTTTTATCGCGTTAAACGTATCTTTGTATGACTGGACCATCAATGCCAAAGGATCGATCACGGCATGGCCCATATCCTCAAGTCCTTTCACAGCGAGCTTTCCGGCTTCCTTAAAATGACCTGCAAACAATTCTTTTGCTGATAATGCAAAATCTTTTATAGCCGCCATTCCTTTTGAGACAAAAGAAATAATAATCTTGACCGCGTCGGCTATAACAACCCCTGCCACGGAAAAAGCCAGAGTCAGCCCTTTGATAATTGTCCCAAGCTGTTCTGCGCCTTGCTGGCTCGCAAAAAAATCATTTAATATTTTTACTGTTGGCTTTATTCCAGAAGCGAAGGCCCCGCCAAGCATTTCTTTCAAATCTCCGAAATTTTCTTTTAGCAATTTTACCTGCCCTCCAAACGTCTGCATTTCCGCCTGCGATATTGCATATCCACGGGCTCCCAATTCCATGATTTTATTTAATCCTTCTGATGCCGTTTTAACATCTCTCAATGCCGGAATTTCACGTCGTAATAGTTCGATATGTCCGCCCTGAGCTGCGACAACCGCTTTAATTGCCTGCTCCATTCCGGTTCCCAAAATCTTATTCAGCCCGACTGCCGTTTTTACAACTTCCTGCGCGTTTTCATTCGTTGCCCCTAAATTCATGGCCATCGAAGCGAGATCCATAGCCACTTCATCGGACATTCCTGTCGCTCTTTGCATTGATGTAGAAAATTTTATCATTCCTTCGTATGCTTCTTTTGTATAATTTCCGGTCATTTTCATTGTCGATTTTAAATTATTCAATGATCTTTCAGAATTTATAAAATCATTCGTAAGATTTCTTACCGCGATAATCGTCCCGGCAATCGCAGCGGTTACAGCGAGCCACCCAGCTTTTAATCCTCCGAACGCATTTGATCCGCTTTTCTTTGCCTTGTCAAGTTGAACGCCCATATCCGCCACGCCTTTTTTAAAACTTTCATCGCGTAAAATTGCCTCGATCATTAATTTTATGTCACTCATCTTCTTCCACCTCGTCCGCCTCGCTTGGCTTCTTTGTTGGCTTCTTCCACTCGTTCGGATCGTCGTTGAATACAGAGTCTATACTTGGCGCTTGGGCAAGTAAGAATTTGCCTGTCAGTCCATCCATATTCTGAAGCCAAAAATAAATATACATCTCCGTAAGTTGTCTGCAATTGAGACGATCCACGAGCAATGACAAGTTTTTTTTTACGCCGTCGAAATTATAAAAGTAAATCAGGTACGCTATTTGAATAAGCGTTTCCTTGTCAAGGTTTTTCCAGAAGAATTTCCAATGCTTGTTTTTCCATTCCACGTTTACGCGGTTTCCTGTCTGCAGTTGGAAATATGCCTGTTGTTTTACAAGCAAGCCAAAGATTATTTTTGCCAGGTCTTTCATGAACCGCTTACTTCGATACAAGAACTCAACCATATCTTTTCCGTTTGCGATAAGATGGAAATTCATTTTCTCGCAAAGTTCCTTCCGTCTTTCAGCGCTCAGTTCCCAGTTCAAAATTTCCGCGCTCATAAGACCGATTAACCGGGCCCATTTATTAAAAAACTCATGCTCATTCTCAATTGTAAAATTTCCTATAAGCATCCGTTTTCCGCCTATGCTTATAGATTGCGGAAGTTCTTTTATGATCGTGAAATCATCAAGCTTTTCCCGCATCAGCGAGTCAATGCTGTTGGCGTTCCCAAGTAAAAATTCTGAAATTCTTTTTTTCAACTTTTTTACTTCTTCGATTTCATTGATCAAAACAGATTCCATAATAGTCCTTAAAAAGCCGGGGATCGCCCCGGCCAGTGTTTACGAGAGAGCCCGCTTCCTGATCCTGAAATAGCACATGTCTCGTTTCTTGTTGGTGATTGTCGTATCCTGCAAAGCGCGGACAGTTACGGGGATTCCGGAATACTGCGCCGGAGTCCCGACCGCCCATTCACCCGCCGGTACGCATACGGCTTTCCTCAAAACGAGCATGATTTCAAGATTCGCTTTCGTCCTTCCGACAAACCTCCACTCCGCCTCATTTAAGACGTCAGGTTCTGATCCGCCGAAAAGGTACGAGTAATCTGCATCGCTATCATCTGGATCAAGATTCCACGCGGCCGCGAGAACGTTTGGATCTCCAGGCTGCATGAATGAAAAGCTTACCGAAAAATCGAATTTGTCGATATCAAGGACAAAAAGGCTCTGTGTTCCAGAGGAATTGTCCCACCATTCAGCAAGCTCGATATTCGGATTAAAGGTTTTCTCGTTTGATGTTTTTCCAACGTACTGCCTGTTGCCGTTCAAGGCAGAATAAACCTGCCAGGAACTTTTCATGAAGTAGTCTCGCTGGTCACCGAGAAAATCAAAAATCGCCAACTTAATCTCCTATCGAAAGTTTCCGGATCACAAAATCAATGGATGACGATTCGTTGTGAGGGACCGTGTCCATCTGTTCAATCTTGTAATCCAGCTCTCCGTTAGATTTTAATTTTTCGAGCATATCCACGACGTAGTTTTTCCCGACATTCGTCCTGTGAGAAGGGTTTCCGCCTTCTTCCACTTTTGGGTATCGGCCACCTTCCATGTCAGGAAGAAGAAGCAGCATCAAGCCGTCTTTCTTTAGCTTGCGCCACCAAGCCAGGAAAACTTTCGGGATATCCTCGAAATCCTCAAGAACATGAGACGAAAAAATGAAGTCCAGTACATTATCAGAAAACAAGTCAAGATTATGACAGTCCCATACGAGTTGAGCATGAGCATATTTATAATTGCTCTGTTGGTCAATCGAAACTATCATATCGTCAATCCGAGACGTGCCGCAGCCTACATCAATTCCGTTCATATAACGGTTATCTTTTATAGTCCATTTTTTCAAATACTTTTCAAACTCAATCCGCGCGTTATTTATATCCATTCAGCACCTTACCTTTGACATGACACCATCGGGGTCGTCGTATTCATGCCAGATTTTTTTCTGCTCATCGCTTAACTGATGCGGAGCCACTGTCGGCTTATAGATGTAATGCAAAATCACGATATCGGAAAAATTTATACAGTTCATTTCAGATACAAGGACATTGAATTTATGCGGAACTTCCTGAATCCTACCGGAGAAATAGGCGTTATAGATCTTCTGATCATGACCGAAAACGTGAGCATGTTCAGATCTTTCCATTTCAAATTCAACAAGTTCCTTCCAGACGCTCCAATTCATCAGTGACGGTCCGACAATCATGCTTCCCGAATTAAATGTATCTCGCCTTCTTTTCTCACGTGGCATTGCTATTGTTTCGATTTTTTCAGCAAAGCTGAAAAGCTCTTCCATTGATTTCATGCAAATCATGTCAGCGCCGAAATAAATAATCCTGTCATATCCAGGAGTATTGAAACACTGCAATCCCCAAAAGCGAGGATCACTTTTTCCAGTTGCAACATATTCTCGCGGAATTGTTATGAACTTAAACGGATATAAAGACAAAAGATGGTTTTTATTATGAGCGCTTAAATCGTGTCTGTAGTCTGTTTCTCCGCCATTATTAAAGACGAGAAAATCTTTATTAAATCCTGGATTATATTTCAGAATTGACTTAATGAAATGATCCAAGAATATTACATGAGTATTTGACAATGAAACAGCACAAGCAATTTTCATTTATATTTCTCCTGCCAGTATCGTTTACAAAGTTTATCGCGATTCATCATATGTGGTCCATGCTTTGATAATCCCACTCCCTCATCAAGCCAGTCAAAACACGGTCTCAAATTAAACGGCATTACGCGTTTTTCTTTTAGTTGGACAGATATCCACATATCATCACCGTATTTGTATTCTTCTTCTGTTACTGGATGGTCTTGGTTCAGGAACGGATTTATTTTTATCTGATTGATGAGTTTTGTGGGCAGAAAACTTACTCCGAAATTGATCATATCGCATAGGATGTTTTCTTCAGGATTATAGTCAACCCACCCGCCACCTTCCCCGATATTCGGGAACGAATATGCCTTATCCCAATCGATATTTTTATGGAACTTCCTTCCGTTCCATCCGATAACAGTTTCAGGATGTCTTCCTGAAAATTCTATAAATTTCTCGAAAAGATTTTTATCGTTTATAGCCAAGTCGTCGTCCTGATTAAAAATATACGGAGTCGGCACAAATCCAGCCATAAGATAACGGGGCTGGCAAAAAAAGTTCCTTGACGAACGGATTAGGATATCTTCCCCTGATCCTGCAGGATAATTGTTTGAATTGTCCCATACCATTATCTGTGATTTGACGGTCTGGGCCCTGATCCCGTCCATCCATTTTTTAATATTTTGAGGACGGTTATAAAACAGAACAATTGTTGTAATCATCTGTGATATCTCTCCTCAAGTAAGGCCATGCATCTCAATGAGTCTTCTTTTATCTCCCCGGTTCTGTTCGCGTGGGCCGAATCCTGCCCATGCCAAACCATATATCTGATAACAAGACGGTCAAGAGCAAAACACTTGCATTCCATCATCGTTGCAATTTTAAACCACAAATCAAACTGATATAAAAGTTCCGCCGGGAATAATCCTATTTTTTCATGTATTGATTTCCTCCACATATACGTCAAAAAATGAGTATATTCATCGCGCCAAATTCTGTCCTTGTCCGGAGGTTCCGCAGTAATAATCCGGTTTTCTACTCCGTTTGAGAAAAATTTCAGCGCAGAGGCATATACAACTTCGATTGCAGGATCATTAAAAATATCAACTCTGCATGATATAGAAACATTATCATAAAACAAATCGTCATCATGCAATTGACAAAGAATATCCCCTTTCGCATTTTGTATTCCTACGTTTATCCAGTCTTTTCTGTTTTCTGGGAAAGTTATCACGCGCACACGAGAATCGGATATCGTTTTAAGATATTCCGCCGTGCCGTCCCTGCATCCGTTGTTCATGACAAGTATTTCCATGTCGTGATAATTTTGAGACAGGGCGCTTTCAAGAGCCCGCTTAAACAATTCCAGGCGGTTGTATGTCGGCATCAATACGGTTACTCTCATCTCTCAATGCTCCATAAAAGCGATGTTGTCCCTGCGTTATCAAATGACCCGATACGGTTTATTTTCGTCCATTTTGTATCCTGAAAAAGTTCCCTTGATTTTTCATCGTTCCTGTACGAATCAGTATCAAGTAAAAATATCGTTTTGCAAAGAGGGCACGAATAATACATGTCATTCATGATTAATTTTATGTGAAAATCCTCAAGATGCTGAAACACATAGGAAGCAAACATATAATCAAACTCTATATCATCAAGATCACCTTTGTAGGTATAGAACTCGTTTTCCGGATATCTTTTTCTTGCTTCTGCAACAGCCGTTTCCGATATGTCTATCCCCGAGTATGCCAAAAAATCAAAAACAAATTTCAGTTCTTTTACGTTATAACCGGGCCCACAGCCAAAATCCAAAACCCTCATTCCTGTCTGGATAACCGGCCTTATTGAGTTTTTTATATTTTGCCATAGAGCCGTAATGTTTAGATCGTTCTCACGGACCCATTTCATAACGCCAACTTGGCCTTCGGATTTCATTTTTTGGTATCTCGCTTCCCAGTCTATCATCCTACCTCCAACATTGCTAACTGAGTTCCACCGACAACAGAGATGTCGTTTTTTTCAGAAAGCTCTATAATCAGTTTTTCTATACCGAACCATTTTTCACCGGATCCGGGCTTGAAGTCATGGAAAAATATCCTTCCTTTTTTAATTAATTTTTTCATGTTTTCATAATCTGCAGAAACCCCACGGTACGAATGATCACCATCAATAAAAGCCATCGTTACGTTTAAGAACTGGCTGAGATCCATTGATTGAGAATTTGCGTTAACACATTTCACGTTGCTGATGTTATTACATTTCGTCCAATTTTCAGACGAATTATATCCCTGTAGCGGATCTGTAGGAGACATGCAGTCAACCGCATATATTATTTTTTGAGGACAATTAATAGCTATATGCCTTGATGTCAACCCGGACCGGCATCCTATTTCAATAATATTCCCCCCTGTCATCATGGCATAATGCACAAGTATGTCAGTTTCAATTTTACAAAGGGTATCATTTTTTTCGTATTCATATTCAGGTTTTCCGTAAAATGGGATATTTATAATCATGAGTATACTTCCTTTGTACGTCGTTGCATGTCCGCCCATTTACGTTCTAATTCTTCGCGGTCCTTGCCCTCTTTCTCAAAATGAACAATATCTTTTTGTATACGTATCGGA
>CAYNIW010000022.1:8011-40838 GCA_964397545.1 uncultured Desulfuromonadaceae bacterium
GCGGTCCTTGCCCTCTTTCTCAAAATGAACAATATCTTTTTGTATACGTATCGGAGCAGGACAATTATAGATGTTATGATGGGGGCTCCCTACCCATTTGTATTTTCTATTCCACGTAAAAAAGCGCGGCTGCCAGTCTGGATAATCCTTGATCCTCTTTGCGGGATCATTTATGTCTGCAAAATAATCAAACGTACGCCTTGAAATGACTCCATATTCGATGCTCGATTCAGCCAAAAAAAGCAGATAATCTGACAGCTCTTTTGAAAAGCATTCGTCGATATCCATGATGATTATCTTTTCCCCGTCCTTAACGAACGCGCAGGAATAATTTCTTTGCATAGCCTGGATGTCATGGAAGTCAACATCATACGGATGCACGTATACAAACGCACCGGCGCTTTTAAGGATATCGACCGTCTTGTCCGTACTCCCGCCGTCTATCGCTATGACCTTTCCTATGGCTGGATTCGACATAACAAGTTCAACAAAACGAGGAAGGTTCTTTTCCTCGTTCAATACGATTATAGGCATGACAAGTTTTTTCTGTGGAAGAGTATTTACATTGACTTTCTTTTGTTCATTCTGGAAAAATCTCTTCATAGGTTCCGGGGACATTGAAAGAAGATTGTCATATATTTCAGCCGGGGAAATGTCCATACATGGGGGTATAAATGCCTGATTGTTTTTCTTATTTCCATGAATGCATTCCGTCATATGCTTATCGCCGCAGGCAAAACATTTCAGGTTTGTTTTTGCGATTACCTTTTTCTGTCCCGTGTAATATTTTACACGAAAATCAGGAGTTATAATCGAAAACATACACACCGTAGGTACGTGATAAGAAAGCCCTATATGCATGATCCCTGAGTCAACGGCTATGAGATAATCCAAATCGCGGATAGCCAAAATCATTTCCCGGACTGTAGTTTTCCCCTGTAAGTTTATAACCCTGTCCCTGTTTATGTCTGTCACATATTCCGTTTTCCCGAATACAACAACAATATTTTTATCGTTCTGGGACAAAATATACTCGACGAGTTCACGCCCCCGGTCATAACGCCTATAAGAATGAGAGGCATCACATTCAATACCGACATAAGTCATTCCAGGGTTTTTATCAAAATGCCTGTTTTTTTCTTCCGGTCCTATGAATATTTTAGGTTCAAGTTCTTCGTCATTGAACTTCATTTCCCCAAATCTGAAATTATAAATCAAACTCCTGTGCATTTCAGACCGCTTATCATGATACTCTGAATAATTCCGCAGGTCTTCCAGCCTGTCATATTTTGTCTTGTCTACTGCCGTTTGATCCTTGCTTCTGGATGTCAAGATTGAATTAAAAATCGGATTATGCTTGTAGATATCCGGATTCATAGTCAACACATCGATGTTTATTTTCTCTTTTTCCTTGAATTTCCTGATGATCGGTTCCAGGAGGAGCAGATCCCCTATTCCATTATCCCGGATTATGAGCATCGATTGAATCCTTCCGGAAGCCTGAAAATACTCTTCCGGATTGTCACAGATATACATTTTTCTCGGAAAATCTCCTATTAGTCGCAGCGCTATGCTTCGTGGCAGTTCAACCGGACGATTCGGTTCAAACTTTTTGAACTGCTTTAGTTCCATTATGCACTGTTCAAGTTCTGCTCCGGATTTATTTACGATCCAGAGTTTCGGTTCATCTTCCATACATCCTCAATAATCGTGGAATTTTTCTTCAAGATCGTAATATTGAACTGTTATGGTTCGTCCGCGAAAAAAACTACCTTGATCTTCCCATCCGTAAGGAAGTACGGTTATAGCAAAATTATGAGAGTCCAGGAGCCTATTTGCCTCGCGCTCAAATTCCGCTTTGACTTCATTTGTGAAATCAAGAATATCATCGAGAGCATGCGCCATGTCGCCTATAAACGACACACCCATGTCAACGACAACGGAATAAATCCTGTTCTGAGATGAGTCAGAATTTTGACCTTCAACATTTTCTCCGCCATCGTCTAAGGCAATAAAAGGCCATTCTGTCGCAGGAATAAGTTTCGGATCTTCTTTGATTCCCTTGACAACCGTACAAGTTCTTATTCTTCCGGCGGTAACTCCGGCTTCAAGAAAAATTTTTATGTTGTCAATCAAGTCTTTCATGTTTGCCATTTATGCAGCTCCAAGCATATTTGCCATAAAAACCATGAACTGTTTCCGGATAGCGATATAATCCACAGGCATCAGGAAAATTACTTCTCTGTCCTTAATAATGTCTTCAGCAGTCGCTTTTCCGGCCTGAAACCGCGTTCCATATTTCATTCTGTTATTGCTTATTTCCTGAATTTTAAAAGACCTTTTAAATCCTCCGCTCGCCTGTAAAAGTTTTGATTCGCCGGAATATCTTCTTACTCCCGTGTATCCTGGCATAATTCCTGTTTGTCCCCATCTCCATTTTCCGGCCCGCATAAGCCCGGCTCGGTACGCTATGAGATCCTGTCTTGATCTTTTTGGTTTCATATCTGTTCCAAGCCTGATTCTCGGTGTTCCGGAAGGCGTATTAAGCGTATTCGGAGAAAACGGCCTCCATGCTGGGTGTCCCGCGCGCGCGCCCTGGCCTGCGAACGTTAGCATAGTTCGCTGGTGAAGCATAAGCCCAAGTTGCCCGAAATATTCCTGTGTTCTGCCTTTATATTGCAAAAGGAAATCACGAAATTCCTTGATGCCATTTGAATCAAGAGTAAAAGTTTTCAATCTATGGGCCTCTCGTCTTCGAGATCATCCTCGTCAATAAATTCCCCGTAAGCTCCTACTCCCAGGGCGGGTTCAACCCCAACCTTATTGCATGAGAACGATCCACGGACATCAATGGATGTTCCGTCAACGAGTTCAAGTTTTATTTTCTCATCTCTGATTTCCTGTATATCGTTTTTATATAGATTACTCCATGAATCTATGTCGTTTTGTTCGCTTCCCTTTCGCGCGGAACTGAAAAGAGTCCTTAAAACAAGCTCGCAGGTTTTATATTGAGAAAGTAATCCTATAAACGGAGGAAAATTAACATCACTTGACAACGCAGGAACGAGAGAGAAATCAATTATTTTTGACAAGTCTTTTTTTATTGTCTTGTCTGCGTTTCCTATGATTGCAGTGACGGAAAGATCGGATAGCTGTGACGTAGTAATTTTCGGAAACCATGCTCTCAATTCCGCAACCGTTGAATATGCCATAACTACCTCATAAAAAGCCGGAAAGGGCGGATGTTACTCCGCTCCTTCCCGTACCAATTGGGTCAAAAAGTGTGTGCCTTTCTCTTCAATTGGTTAAATTGTGTCTTCGATCAGATACGCGCAATATGCGTCAACGAGTAGTTCATCAATTTCCGTATTGATGTAATGCATTGAGCATCTCTCGCTGCGCACCTCTTCACTGTCGATCCTGTCCTTGAATGTGTACGGAGAGTACATGAACGTTCTCGATTCAAGGGACGGGGTCGGCTCGCAATAGAACAACAGAACAGTATCACCCCAGAAATTCTCTGTAGTGGGATCTGATCCGCTGATTTCCTGTCCGCTCGATCCCTGAAGGTTCGTGATCATCGGCTCAAGACCGATTTTTCTCAGTCCGGAAACGACATTGAACAAACCGGACTTGAAACCTTCATCGGAATATTTGAACAGGCCCATCCATTCGGCAGTAGCGCTCATTTTCAGCGCAACTTTTGAAGGGATAAGGATTCTGTTCGGCGTAAACCCGCCGTTTGAATCCTCGCATTCTGACATCGCGGCGAGAATATCGGCATAAGGTGTTCCGCTTGCAGCAGTCGCCCAGGCAGCGTTTTTGTCTGTGTAATTCGTTACGACGCTGTGAGATCCCGCGATTGCGAACACGCGGTATTCCCTGGACAGATGATGAGCCCGTTTCAGGTATTTCGCGGCATCAAGATCAAGGTTCATCGGGAACTTTGACCGCCTGCGATCAGCCCAGTAAACTGCTTTCTTGAGATCATACTCCTCGCAGTTGTATGTGGCTTCCGAAACGTCATACCGGATCTCTTTCGCTTTTTCGCCTTTGGAAACCTTGTCGTTGTAAATCCGGTTCACGGACTTACCGTAGGTTCCGTACTTCCCTGCGCTTTGCAGGACCGGGAATCCTGGGGCCACGAAATCGGCCACCATCGCAAATTCCTTGTATCCTGTAGCGAAATTTGTAAGGAAGTAATTCGTAGTTCGAGATTCAGACATTGATTTACCTCCTTACGCGTTTTTCTGGTAGGGGGTTACGACCTCTACAGAAACAATCTGGCCTATGATGGTGGAAGCCTCGCGCGCGATAGCGATAACGTAGTTACCGGCTGTCGCAGTGATCAGCTTCCCTTCCGTGTCACCCGCCATGAGTTCAACGCCGGAATTAAACACGGCGCCTGCTTTGGCAGGACACACACCAAGTTTCATAACTTCCGCTCGATGCGATGTGTCTGCATCATCGGTGATCAAGATACCTTGACACATAACGCCGGCACTTCCGGGAGTTGTGATCTTGACCTCGTCTGTCGCTGCTCCGTATTGGATCACAGCACAGTATTGGTTACCGGTCAGATCCTTGTAGCACTCATACCCTTCAGACCAAATTTTGTTGATCTTCGCTTGATGTACAGCAAGACTCATACTGCACCCCCACGGAGATTGAGTTTCTCAATCGCCTCGGTGAATGAGCATTTATTCTGCTTCGCATAAGCCTCGATTTTTTTGTTTATGGACTCAAAATCTGGAGACTTATAGTTTGACAGGTCTGTTGGATCGAGGTTCGGATCGATGCGGTTCATGTCGTTGGAGCTGTTCTCGAAGTTGTCAGTAGGGATAATTTTCGCCCGCGCCTGGCAGTCTTCCTTGAACATGTCCAGTTTTCCTGATGCTTTGTAGGTCATGTACTGCTCAACGTACATTTCCTTGCTTTTCGGAAGTATCTTTCCGGCCTGTATGAGCCCGTCAATAAATGACGTGGCTTCCGCGGTGAGCATGGTTTTTTCTTTCTCCTCAACGGCTTTCATTTTATCCTTCAAGGATTGATTTTCCTTTTCGGACTCAACGAGATCCGCGCGGAGCTTGTCGATGACCTTGTCCGTTTCCTGGGCTTTGAAAGTGACCTTCTCAACTTCCGCTTTCATAAGCTGGAGCTGAGCCTGGTCCTTTACAAGAGCCTCATACTCGGCTTTGGTCAGGGTTACATTTTCCATTCCTGGTGTAACCTCCTGTGATTCAAAATTTTCGACTGAAAGACTTATTTTTTCGCCTCCCTGTGTCTCGTTCCTTTCGACCCCGGTTTCGCACTTAAAAAGCGCCACGAAATCGTTAAGAGTATTGACAGCAGGAATTTTTCCTGTGAATGTAACGGACTCCAGAACGTTCTTAAAAATCTTTCCGTTCGGATGTGGATATTTTCTCCATACCTCGATTGACTTGTTTTTTAGCGGACCGGCCTGAATCATTTCGGCAAGCAGTTTCGGAACCTTTTTGAAGTCAGCCATGAGCTTACTTCCCATCCGATAAAGATTTTTAACGAATCCGAGTGAAACGGCTTTCAGGGCATCCTTCATTTGGCTTGTGGCAGCAGGGACATGATCAATGCTTAAAAACGGCTCTGCTATAACGCCGTCCCTGAAATTCTGGATCATTTCATCTATGTCCTGGTCCTTAAACTCGCGCCCCTTCCACGTCCCCTTGTCGAAAATTTCAAGGCCGTACATGTCTTTTGTTTCGAGGGTCATATTGTCTATATCAGGCATAAGCTGGCTCCTTATCATAAAAGGCTATCTCTTCCTTATATGCCTTTTGGAAATTCTTCTGACTTACAAACGCTTTTTTTATTTCTTTTGATTCTTTGAACATTGCCATTATTTCGATAAATAACATCGGCTCCCATATGCCGCCCTGCTTCTGGAGCAGTCTTCCGCTTGCCGACTGCATGATTTCTATTTCTTCCTTTCCGACTTTTACTTTCAATGGATTATCCTCGGCGTAATGATTGCGCTTTTGGGCTTGTCCTCTGCGGATTCGACTTCGGAAAGAATTTTCATTCCGCAGGTAATGACAGCCTTTGCGATTTCAAGTTTTCCGGCAGTTCCGTTTATCTTGCATCCTACCGATTTCGTATTGAGATCACCGAATATATGGACCTCGAAAATATGAGCTGGAATCTGTTTTTCTTCAGGCTGTTCGTTTTCTTCAGACATTTATCCTCCGAATCCTTTAGCCGGTTTCACGTTGTAATTCCAATTGTCATTTTTCGAATCCTTCCATCCGCTGAAATACGATTCATCAATGCCGTCCTCGCCGATGAAAATAGGGATTAAAACAGAACGGCAATTATGTACAATTATTCCATTCCCGTGATATGATTGATCATCTTCGACAGCAAGATTCCATATCGTTTTTTCCTTGACTTCTTCATCTACAATTGTTATTATTGTAGGCGTAATCCATTTTAATGGAGGATAATCATGATTGATTTCCGTAACCGTTCTGCTATTAAGACTCTTATCGATTCCGATCATTTTGGGAAAAATCTTTCCATTCGTTCTATTGAAAGGAGTCTTGGTTGCGGGAAAACCGTTCTTTCCAGTTGGTGTAAAAGACACGGAATCAAGGTCAGAAACAGAATCGATCAAGTCAGAATTACTAATGTTGACCCATCGTTTCATAAGCGTGGACGCGATCACTGGGCTTTCGGTCTCCGTAAGGAGAATAATCCCACTTATGCCTCCCACTCCAAAAGAATGAGAACCAACAACCCGTCCAATAATCCTGAAATTTTCAAACGGATGACTATCTCCCATGCTGGATTCATGCGAGCAAATCCCACTCGACATGAAATAATTTTCAAGAGACTCCTTGATTCTTGTGGACTCATCGGGAGATATTCCTTTCAGGTTCCAATTGGAAACTATATCCCCGATTTCGTTTTTAATAAGGAAAAGCTGATTATCGAAATCGATGGTAAAAACCATGCTTCCAGCAAGAGAGCCTCCCATGATTTGATACGGGATTCCATCCTCATCGAAAAGGGATTCAAAATTATTAGGATTTCCTATCTTGTCTTCACTAAACTTGCTCGTGTTTTCAATATGTTGAAAAAGTTTATCCCCGATATTCAAATCACCAGCTATCTTCCATCCGGACGAGGTAAGGCATGGATGCTCTTTCGTAACAAAAATAATCTTCCCGGAGTCAAACTCTATTCTTCGGATTGACCCTGAATATTTCCTACCCATTACTGTAATAACTTTTTTATATTGACCTTTATGCGTTAAAACATAATCAGAAGGCAAAATATCTTCAATCGCTTTTGTACCGGATTTTGTTGTTACTTCTGTCCCTTCAAGTAATGCATTATAATGATTCGGAGGCTGTATCCTGCTAAATTCCGGATCATCTTTCCTGATTATCTGTCCGTCATGCTCCCTGCAAAAATCAGTCGTGTTTTCATCAACGATGGCCGAATATTGAAATGCCTCTATGAGCGGTCTCATTGAATCGCCCATGTACTGATTCATCATTCCGGTATTGTACGCCTCGGCCTCGTTCGTCCTGGCTATCGTCAAGGCATATTTTTGCCTGTTCTCTGATAAATAGGATTCCATTTTTGAGATTATATCGCGTGCGGATAACTGGGATTTTATTCCTTGGTCTATGACGTTAAAGACCTTTTCAATACGAGATTTCTCTTCCCCGGTGATAAAAAACGCTTTGTCTTTCAGATTCCTTAGATACTGTTTGTCTGTTTTCGTAAGGATTCCAAGATCACCGTATTCCTTTAGGTATCCGTCAATCCATTCCCGATCAAGCCAGTCTATTTCATCCCCTTTTATTCCGGCATCCATAGAGACATACTGCCCAAGTTCTTTACCGGCTTTCTTTAGGCGCGCGCGCGAGTTCCAAATAGCGTCAACTTTTCCCATGAGGTAAAGTTTTGCATAATACTGCGTAAAAATGTCTTTCAATTTCCCTATCTTCAAATCTATGGCCTTGAGCCCGGCATAATCCTTGTTTTCAATGATCTGTTTTCTCTGTATGCGGTTTATGTAGTCAGCCGTGATATCGGTATATATTCGCGTGTAATCCCTGATAAAATCCGCTTCTGCTTTCTCAAGATCCTTTTTCATTGCGTCAAAATTAAATACATCCCGGATGGTCTGTCTCTTAAATTCTTTCTTTTCTGCTTCATCTTCTTTTTTCGGGAATTGCATTGAAGGAAACCCTGGGGCTACAGGCGGAGGATCGTTTTTCTTTGCCTCATTAATCTCTTCCTGTTCTTTTGTTGACAAAATTGGGATCTTGAGTTCTGGCCTAAGCCATTTTTCACGTTTATCGACAATCCCAGTATCAACAAGTACGCGCAACATTTCAGATTTCAGTTTTGACGATATCGCGTCGAACTTCCATTCGGGGTATTTCTCTGGGCTTTCAAAATTGTAATCAACTATCTGCCGGATCATCTGACTATTGACAGCGTCCTCAATGCGTCCATGCATATCGGTTATTACCATCTCAAAAACGTCAAGCTGGGTTTCAGCCTGGTTGTATGATCCGCCCGGGGATTCCGAAAACCCTATCTTGTCAGGAGTCAAGAGTTTTCTCCGCATCTGTTTGTCAAGCTGATCAATGGTTGACTGATGCAATCCAGTCCCGGTTCCCATTTCTTTCGCTAAAAGATGAAATTGAACCTTGAATTTCGGCATCAGTTCGCCGGTCTGTGGATTTCTGATAGCAGGATTAAAAAAGTATTGATTGTCCTGGAGATTGTCGAGCATGGTTTCCATTGCAGATTTTTCTGTACTTGAAACTTCATTTGAATTGAATTGCACTTCCGTTATCGGCTGCCCGAAATTCTGAATGAATATATTACGCCATTTAAAAATATATTGCTTTGCGTACCAGTGCTGGTAAATCTCCATAAGATCCGATCTTCCGTAGTAAACTCCGTCCTTGCAATACGGCCAGACAAAAATCAGGAACTTATCCCACAGATTAGGAAGCTTCACGGGATCAAGGCTTCCGCCTTTATATTTTCCTATAAGCAAATCAGTCAGTTCCCCATATTCGCCATACTTAAAATCAAAAAGGATAGGATGCCTGAATCTTACGTTCTCAAGCCACACTGCGCTATCATGGATCTTCCAGATTTTCTCCCCGACTTTATAGCCGTATATCATCCCATCAAGCATATTGTCAAAAACATCCCAGTATCTTGTTTCCATTTCATCAAATTGATTTGAGACAAATTCCGCGATTTCCTGGTCCTGCGGCTCTTCGCTTGCCGGCTTTATACTTCCGCCCACAGACAAAGCGATTCTTTTTTTTATATTAATTGTCCCGGATATCACATCATCAAACATCATCGTATCATAAAGCTGGATGTCCTTGCCCTTGTCCATCAAGAGCTTGTCCGGATTCCGCTCCTGGTAGTCTAACCCGGCGTTGAAGTCAAGTTCCTTTTTTACGATGTCTTTTGTCAGCCCATCCGGTTCCGCGAACTGGAGAAATACATTGTATTCAGGGGATGACATTTTATTTGAATCGTTCAGGGTATGTCTGCCTTTTGCTGGCTTGAGAATGCTCCCAGCTTCGAGAAATCCATTTTCTTTTCTTTGAAATAAAAGAAATACTGTTCGGCATCCATTGAATTGTCATTTTTCTTCACTGGTTCGTCCTTTCCGGCAGCATTCTTTCTCCATCTGTAATTTTCTTTTTCTTTTAGCGTGTTCGGGCACATGCTCTCAATGTAATACAGCCCGTATTTTCCATTGGACTGCTTTACATGCAATTTCTGCACCGCGTGTATCATTGCCAGCTTATCATCTTTGACGGCTCCGCGTGTTGGGATGCCAGTCAAAGCCGAAAAGGCGGCAATCAAATCCGGTCTCGCAGAATCGGCCACGGCTTCGGACGGTTTCGTTTTTAGTGTCTGGAATTTTAATCCATCCCAGGCTTTCAGATCCAGATTGAACCATCCTTTGTCAGTCATGATCTGCTTGAGGCTATTATCAATGAGCTGTCGGAGGATGTATATCTCATCAATCTGATACGCCGTTCCATCCGATTCGATTGCGTATAAATTCAATGCCAGTTCGTGACCATCTCCATAACCCCAGTCAATCCCGAGTCCGTAATCTTGTATCGCGTTCCAGGGGATCTCATCAAATCCCTTACACTGTTCCGATCTTTGGAATTTGTCATAGACAACGCCCTCGGCAGAACACCATCGACCATAAAACATCCGCTCTTTAAATGTACCTACCAGAGTCCGGTCCAGTTCGTCAATTACAGCCTGAGACATAACCGGATTATCCGGAAACCCGAAATTCCAAACGCGCCTCATTTTGGAATCGTTCATTTTCGGGTTGTCTATGAAATCGGTTTTAATAAAATGCGTTTCGGAATCAGGGTTGAGGGTCCAGAACTTCGGCCAAATCTTACCATCCCACGTACAAACCGTTATACAGATATCAACAACTTTCCTGGGGTGCTGTACGATCTCATCCGCCAACCATCCACACGTACCCTTACCCTGCACGCGTCCCCAGGTACGTTCATTGTCACAGCCAATTAGACTGATTTCAATGTTTTTTGACTTGACGTAAATTTTTCCGCGGGTTGGGCGATAGACGAAATCATGATAAGGGTCAAAATCATTTATCATTTTCCGGATAACATTGTCATAGAGACTGTCGGATGTCCTCCCGGACATGATCAACAATCCGCCTTCAGGAACACCATAATAAATATGATTGATCCATCGCAAAACCTGGGGATGTGTCTTTCCGCTTTTGGTTACGCCTACACAAATATTGAAACTGGCATTTGAATTTTTAAGAAAGTCCCGTTGTTTCGGGGAGAGTTTTAATACCCTCTTATCCTCCTCCATCCTCTCTCCTTACTTCCTCTATCACAACGGAAAAAGGATTGTCCTTTGTTGTCCGAATATTCACATCATCAACCAAATAGCCTTTTATCTTTGCAATTAATTCGTAATATCCTTTTCTTGTAGCAAAATCAACATCAACCTTTTCCTGGATAACTATGCCGTCTTTCTGAAAATAGGATATCTTTAGAGCCCGTGTTCCCTCTGCCAGCCCGTTAGCTAACTGACCTTCCGTAAGCCCTGCTTCCTCAAGGGCATCATTGATATTCTTGTACACACCCTTTTCAACCTTTGCTGACCTTATGGTTCCTTCGCCATATCCGGCCCTTCTCGCAGCTTCTGTATTGGTTATGGCAGGATTTTTTATTTTCTCTTTCAGAAAAAGCCTCTGCTTGCCTGTAAGTTTTTTCTTTCTTTTTGCCATTAAGCCGTTACCAGTTCCCTTTGAAGATTCCTGGAAAGCCGGTCCTTTGTTTCGTAGATTCTTGAAAGCGTAGAAACCATGTTGTCATATTCCCTTTCAGTGTCTTTATTCCAAGATCCTCGCGTCATGTTGCACTTACGCATTTCTCTTCTGATTTCAAGCTCTTGCTTTGTGAGTTCTTCAATCTGTTGTTTTAAGGCAACGGAATCCATTTTAAACCCTGAAAATCAGTATAGAAGGGTCTGTGGCCACAGTCTTCGGCGTTCCGGTTTCCCGGATAATGCCCCTCTACCTTATACGTAAATTTTTTGGTGTTTTGGAAAGTGATTTTTAAAGAATTTTTAAAAAAGTGCGAATTTTATTAAGGTGCTTGTTTCTAAGAAATCGAACCCACTGGACAGATAATTCCCATTCTTTCGCTATTTCTTCGGCAGAATACCCCAAAAGAGACCAAACGATGATTCCGTGATTGTCCTGGTCCTGACTTTTACAGTAGTCTATGACAGACTTTTTAAAGTCAAGATCCTCGTACATATGCATCATTGCTATTATCCAGGGGTTATCAATCATAGTTCATGGTCCTTGTAAAACAGGCATTCATGGTGCTTCCACTTCTTCCAGTCGTTCTCTTCTTTGTACCGCATTGATTTTATTTCCTGAAGGAGATCAGGTCTTTTCTTAACTTCTGGCATTTCCTCGTATGTTTTTAATACCTGATGATCGCTTTGCATATCATCCTCCAAATACTCCGGTTTGGAATTTATCAAGTCTTATCCACTTGAAATCATTTCCTTGAAAAACTCCGCGTAAATGCAATAAATGCATAATAAATGAAACCACATTAATATTTTCGTTATCAATGTTTTCCTTAACAGCCAAATCATACATATCAATTAATTGTTTTGTGGTCATCTTATCAAAATCCATAAAATTAGCCCCCAAATATACCAGTAGGATAATAGATCATGTCTTCGGTAACTAACGTACCAATCATGCAAGGACAATAACATTTTTTTATTAATACTGTTTTTGTCTTGCATTCTGGTTCTTTTTGATCAATTATATATTTCAAACTAAATGGAATAGATCTGTAACCGTCATTATCACACACGGTAAACGAACATTGTTTGTAGTGTTTAATGGCGTATCCGATAGTCCGCAGCGGCCTTGTTTTTGATCCGTAACCTTTTCCGTCATGACCGTTGATTGAAACAAATATTGTTTTCATGACTTGACCTTCATTTTAAAAAATATCTTATAAGCGATATGGATAAAATTAGTGTAAAATTTTCCATTAAAAAACGGATAGAATTGGCTATCAGTGCGAAATTTGAAATAATTAAAATCATGTGAATTTATCGATTCAAAGTTTTGATATAAAGACCAATATCCATTTAAAATTGAAAATATTTTAACCTTCAATGGGGTTGCCTTTGACAAACACTTAGAAAAATAGTCATTGTATTCCTTTGACTTTTGTACAAGAGTATATGTAATTTCTTTCATTTCACACCTTCCTTTTTCTCTATTTCCTCAGCCATCCAGCTTACTTCCTGTTCGAGTTCGGCTATGCGTTCTCTGGCCTTGATAAGTTCGGTTTCAAGTACATCAGAATAATCACCAGGAAGATACAATCTATCATCAATCAATTTGTTCCCATATCCAATACGATCAAATTCTCTTCTAATTTCCCTAACTTTTACCCATTTCAGTGCTTTTTCATCCATGTTCAGCCTCGCTTTCCATCTTCTCTTTCAATCCTTCCATCCTGATTATCAAAACTTCAAGGTCATTCTTGCTTCTCTCTTTCTTCATCTCTTTGGCCCGGTCGAGGATGTAAACAAATTCTGTAAGGATCTCAGCGGTTGTCATTTCTTCTTAAACTTTCAATCTTATTTTCCAGCCACTTCACCCGCTTTTCAGTGCTGTCACAGTCGATCCAGAAGAAATCCCTCTGCCAGCCGGGGGATTTCTCGTCAAGGTATTCCATCATGTAACTGACAATAAGATCATGAGAATATTCAATTATTACTGTATCTCCGTCCTGAACGGTGCTTGCCAATAGATATGGACTTCCATCATAAAATTCCGCATATCCCTTTTCTTCCATAAATTCCCAGAACTTCTTTAGCTTATCCATGTTTACTCCTGATCAGGAAAAATATCATTCGGGTCACTATCCATTAACTCATTCAGACAATGATTGCAATTTAATTCTTCTTCTGTTCCGTGCATCTCCATGTCGTCTATATCACCGTTGCAATAACAGACCTGTCCGCATTCTGGACATTCATGCGCCATAGTCACTCCCTTAATTCACGCCGGGTGTTGGTGTTGCTATTCATTATAATAATCGACCTCAACAATATTATAAATGCTTACAAGTTCAAAACCTTTTCCGGGGCCAAAATTAATAACAGCAAGCGGACAATCATTGCCACCTCGAACATATCCAGAAACAACACCAACGGCTCCAGCCTTCGCAAGGTGACATTGATGTTCGTCATTTCGTATTTTTACTTTCTCATTCATCGTTCCTCCTTCTTTGATTCGGAGATTATGGAATCTAAATCTAATATCGAAAAATTACTACACCTTTTATCTGGTTGTCCCCTGTATGGATATCCATTTCTCATACCGCAGTTATAACAATGTTTTCCTCTAACAGGATTGCATTCTTTCCAATTTAAACAATCTTCGACCTTTTTCATCCTCCCTCCTCTGTCTTGATGGACGGGGTAAGACGGGAAAGCAAGTCGCGTGCTTTTCGATAAGCCGTCAACAACTTCCCGCTTGATATTTCCGGGTCGCTGTCCATTTCAATTTCCGGACCGTGCCAGTCAACAAAGGCATCCAATGCTTTTATCAATTCCTCCCGGTCCTTTTTCAAGGTCTCGTTTCTTTTGATAAGATCAAAAATCTTTTCTTCCAAACTTCTTTGAAGGTTTCTTTTATCTGTTTTTAATTGTTCATTCTCTTCCTCAAGAGCCATAACCTTGAAATGTTCCTGATCATGCAATAGGGCTATTTCTTGCTTGAGGTCAATTATTGCTTTAAGGTCTTCTTTCAGCTTCTCGTTCTCTTTGAGGATGGGGAGAAGGTCGGAGTAAAAGCATAAATCTCCATCCTCTTTTTCGTGGCAACCTCCATCGGAATAATATCTTTTAATCATTTCTACTCCTCGATTTTTATAGTCTTTCCGCAATAGGGACAGAATTTCCAATCGCCTGCAACATCATCCATGTCAGGATCAAACGAAAACTCATTACCACATCCACTTATCCAATTATAATGACCATTCCACACGCAGTATTCAGGCTCGTGGCCTTCAGAGATAATCACAGTAATGGGTTTTGTGAAACCTAAATGATTACGAAATGAAATATCAGCCCAATCAATTTCATCATTAACTTTTACAAATTCCAGTGTCCAAGCCTTAATCTCTATCCGTTTCATGTCCTACCCTCCCACCTGTAAAGTTGCCGTCAAATCCGCGTATAAGTCCTGGAAATTAAACAACAGAAAATCTTCCGCTTGATCAAAATTCCTTCTCCGGTCCTCTTCGTAACAGTCAACAATAGCTTCAATTTCGGCACAGATTATTTCGGGGGTCATGGCTGGCTCCTATTCGAGGTCAATGTCCTCTGCGATTGCTTTTACGAATAGCCTTATCTAATTCCATTTTCGCAGAATGGCTATCTGGGAACATATCTTTTACTTGTTTCGCCCATCTCATCTTTTTAAGATATTTTTTCTTTGACATTATTCCTCCAAAAATTCAGCCGGTGGCAGGTAGCCTCTGTTATTGCGCCATATATCACCCGCTGACAGCAAATTGCCACGGTTATCCACCGCACCGGCTGTTATCATTCCTCGATCCACTCTAAGTCTATACGCTGGATACATTGTCCTTTTACTTTATTTCTGGACATTTCGCTCATGCTTGCATAATAACCGGATGTAACTTTGCATTCCCCATTTATTTTAATTACCCATTTCCATTTCCTCACCTTTTCTTTCAGGTAGCCGTGGTCACGGGCAAAATTAACAATATGGTCAAAAAAAGAACCGGCTGGCTTAACTTCTTGCCACCATTCCTTAATATCGTTCTTCGTTACTTGCTTCAGGTCCATGTTAGAGCCTCCTGGTTCATTTCGTTACCCTGTTCGGAGAATGAAATTTCACCTTCCATTCATTCAGCTTTTCAAGGGCTTCGTCTATGGACGGCTTCCAGAATATTTTTTTATAAGCTTTCAGTTCGTCAATTATAGAATCTCCGTATTCCTGAATCAGTTTTCTTGTGAATACTTTTCCAGCTTCTATTTTCCTATGAGGATCATGATTACAAGGTTTGCACTGTACCCGTAACCCTTTTTCAATCCAGTCAATCATATTTGTCCCGTATCCATTTGAACTCATACCGTGGTGTTCGTAATGGCCTAAATCCGCTTCCTCCGGATCTATGAACCGTCCGCAAGTGTAACACCTGGTAAATCCAGAGTTTAACTTCTCGTGCCTTTTAACCCATGACATATACTTCCATGCCTGCCGAAGTAACGTATGTGCGTTTTGGTTCTTTCGTAGTTTCATATTATATTTTCGCCTTCTGCCGTTCTGATTTTTTTGACTTACGAAATGGTTTAGGAAAACTCACTTAACCTCCGTGAAAAACTTCTTAAACGTATCATGTCCATAAACGTTTTCAGTTAGCTTGATTAAATTTTTAACGCTTATTTTATTTGGTGTTTTTCTGTGGCTCATCCATTCCCTGACCATGACCATGACCCTAACCCTGACAATGACCGCCCATTAAAAAGCATAATTAAATTCATTTTACTCCCGTATAACATAATGGCCTTATCCCCGCATAGGCGAAGTTCAAACATCTTGAAGACTGTTGTGAGTTCCCATGCGGGGAGTTTGCCAATTTTTCAGTTCTCATTAATGGATTTCTCACTTTGAGCAATATAATCCAAAACAGACTCAGCCCAACCATGAATATGAGTCCACGGACCATATCCTATCCCATTCTGATGAACGGAAACATTTATAATATATCCCTTTCCTTTAGGATTAGGTACTGTATCGTGTGACTGTTCATCTGTAATAACTATCATCCTGTCATATTCAGTTCCGTTATTGATAGCCTGAATTGCTTCTCCTGTTTGTGTTGAAGCGTGTCCTTGACTTGTAACTATAGCATCACGCAAAGCAAAACCTCGTCTTGCAGGAATTACGGCAAGGTTACTTGAAAAAGAAAAAATCTTAACATCTTCGCATAATTCTCGTGCCAACATTGCAATCCCGCATCCTGCATCCATCCGCATCAAATCTGATTTATCAGATATCGGACTGTCCATTGACCCAGAAACATCAACAAGCAAAACAGTCTTTCCTTTTATTTTTTCCTTTGACTGTATTGACTTAAAAAGAGCCTGTTCAAGTTCTGGTTCAAATGTAGGTGCATATCTGGCCGAGCCTATAAAACGATACGGAATGATCTTATCTGTTTTCATTTCTGACAAAGCCTTCCTTATCTTTTCGTCTGAAACTTTTGCTTCTGTCATGTTGCGAAGGTTCCGTATCAAAGCCAACCCGCCAAGTTTATTTTCAGAAAGCAACCGTTCCCACGAATCCTTATTGCTTTTATTCTTGCTGATCTCGACTTCCCATGTATCAGGTATTTTAAGTTCATCCTTGACAAGCCTATTCCATAAATCCTGCTGTTTGTCATTATCAGGTTTCGGATGAACCAAAAAAAGCACATCACGGAGTTTTATCTTATTGTCTCTATTATATTTTGAAATGGAATATTCATCGAACTTTTTAAATGCATTTGCAAGTCCCTTCTTAACTTGTCCTGAAAGAGTCTGCCTTTTCTCTTGCCAATAAATAGCAAGAAATTCACAAAGTTCATCTGGCCTTTGAATGATTTCAGTTAAAAGTTTCGCCACAAGATGTTTATGAGATTGAATACGAGCCATTTCACGGGCGATCAAAAGCGGAACATGACGTAGCTTGCTTTCGTTCCTTGCCTTAACGGCTATATTATAAACATCGTCTGCTTTTACTTGTGGGATAAGAGCCTTAATCCTGTCTGCTATCGAAACACCGTCTTCATAAAACGTGGATTCCCATAACATACAAGACATTACTGTTCTTGCAAGTTGTTCTTTTGCGTTCACCGTAACTGTAGGTGCGCCTTCATGAGTGTAAGCATCTGTTTTAGATTTTGAATTAAGTCTTGACATGGGAACCTCCATTTAAAATAATCCGGGGAACAAACGAAAAGGAAAATTATCATAATGGTAGATGTATTCCTTTTCTTCACCACCGGAATGTTATCAAATAAAAACCGAGGAATAAGCTATAAGAGTCTTTTTAAACTGGTGCTCTGCTAACTGAGCTACTATCTTACGATAGGATGGATTTGCACCACCGACACCCAGTGCCATTTGAAGTATCTCTTATATTCGCCATCGGTTGTTTTCAAATATAAAACAAGAGGAACAAGCAAGGCAGGTGTAACTTTTAGCAGAAGTAACCTGACTTTTCACCATCTTGTTATTTTCAGCATGAGTTGAGGTTCCCAATGACAAATTGGAAGTCTCATGCCAAATTTTCTTTTGATTTTTATGTGTCATTAAAAACCTCATAATGCAATATACTCATAAAGCCTGTAAAAGTCAAGCGGTTTCATAAAAAAGTAAGTTCTATTGCGGTTTTCTTTGTTATTATCTCATGCGGTCTTCGTTTCAATCTGTTAAATGCGTTTTGATGTATCTGTTTTGGCAATAAATTTTCTGTAAGTTCAGTTGAACACCATACAGGTAAATCGTTTTTTGAACGCATATCAAGACAGCAAAAAAGTTCCGCTATCTCAGATTCATTATTAACCTTGTCGATATCATCAACATTTAAAACGCTGCATTCTGTTATATCGGCCTTGCTTATTTTCCTGTTCCGTCCGTACATGATTTCGATTATCTGATCCGGGGTCAGGACATAGAAATCTTTTATCGGTGAGAAATAAAGCAAATAGTTTAAATCAAACCCCTTCCCTGCATCGCTCTTTCCCATTACGATAATATTCAATCCGTACTGCGCCTTTTTTTGTATCTCTAAAATCTTGGGGTCTATATGTTCCATGTTAAATTTCCCTTCCCGCAGCCGTTTCAAATCTATTTCTGGGATTCGTGATACCCGTTCAAGTTCCAAACGTTCAACGCGCGCGGTTTCATCTTTGATTTTCTGTTTTTCTTTTTCCTTATTCAGTTCTCCTACGCAATTGCACGCAGGACCATAACCCAGGAACAGACCGCCCTCTGTTGTTTTTCTCTCATACGGAACACCGCAAACGCATTTCAATTCGGATGGATTCTGTACTGGTTTATACACGACTATTCTACTCCCAGGATATATTGTCTGGATTTATACGTTCTGATTTTTTTGAAACTTTTTGTTTTGATATAAACGTATCAACGTTAGCTATCCAGTAATAGGGATCATACGCTTTTTTATCACGAACCCATTCATCATTGAAATACGATTCAAGACCTGCAAGCATAGATTCATCTGTAAGATCTGTCCGCCCGCTTACAGATTTCCACACCCGTCCCCAGGAAACCTGTCTATCACTACCTACTTTTTCTTTATGCAGGGTTATGTATCGATCTGAAATAAGACGGTGATTAAAGGAAGACGGCGAAGCCGTATCTTCTTTGTTATTATTAGATATGTTATTATTAATATTGTTATTATTCTTGTAAACGTCATTTACCTTCGAAGGTAAATCAGATTGACAATCGGGAGTAAACGTGGTTGACCTCGATGGTAAACGTGGTTTACTTTCGGTAGAAATGGCTATTAAACGGTATTTATTGTTATGTTTCATCCTATTGCCTGGGTACATTCTCTCTTTAATTATCCATTTTTTATCACATAATTCATTAATTGCCTTAATAATTGTAGGTTTAGAAGTTTGAAGATCCTTGCTTATTGTTTCAATACCTGGGAAACATTCATTTCCGGCCCCAGTATATGACAACATATAGGCTATTACAAGTTTACCATAGGCTGAAACATCCTGTGATTTCATTAATTTTTTAGGTATTATCCCGTACCCTTCAGAAAAAGCGCCACTCAACTCAATGATATTTTCAGACATTGCCCATCCAATAAAAAAAGACACCCGACACAGGATGAAAGCCTTTACAGCGTGAAGAAGTAAAGACCTGTGTCGGAGTCTGTTTTTTTCTTGATAAATTGGTTGAAAATCACACTGTTTAAAAAGGCTTTCATTACCCATATAATAATAAATAAATCCGTGGATGTCAAGTGCCTTGTAATAAATCTGGGTTTTCGTGGATGTTTCCGATAATTTTCATGTCCCTGCTCCAAATATAAGGAGACATAAAATTTTCGTCATTAATACATTCAAATGTAGCATCTTTGGTATTCCATTTTATCGTATATAGTTTATGGTCATTATATATAAGTTTTTTGCAGTGTGGACATTTTTCTCCGTCATATTCTAATCTATCCCCTTCGTATATTTCTTTTCCATTCTTATCAAGAAGCCCCGTGGACTGTTCGATAACCTTAATCCCGTCCGTGGAAAATCCAATTCTATTTTTTATTGCCTCGTCCATGTCAAAATATATGATTACATCATCTTCAAAAACAGCGCGGAATTTTATTTCTCTCATGTTGTTACTCCCGGCAGTTCATTCATTCACCGCCTTTGTCAGTTCCGGTTGATATATCCGCGCGAATCCCTGCCGTGCGTATTTAAAATCTTTCCGCAGCTCGCGGACACGGGATATGATCTCCCCCAGGTATCTGTCAAGACCATCAACGGTCGATATCATGTAATACCCTGGTGATCCGTTTGACGTTGAGCCTATTGGATAATATGGCCGGATTTCGTTTTTTATGATCCGGCGCATCATGCGGTCACCGAGATCCGGGACAAAGTTCCTGAGTTCACGGCGTGAGATAGGATTTTCCTCAATGTGTTTTTTTAGTATTTCAAGGATTTTGTGTTTATATAAAAGAATGTCTTTCATGCCTTTCCTCCTAAACGAATTAAAGAATTATCCTCCATCGTCTTGATGATTTCGCGGATCTTCGCGCAATGCGGACCGTCACCGGACAGTGCCCCTGCGGTCTCTATATCTGATATGGTACGCGTTATACAATCGCCAGCCTGTTCCTTTGTATATTTGCTCCACGATTCAATGATAAGTTTTTTTTCTCCGTCAACATCCAGTGTGTAGGTCACGCCATAACGGGCCTTGATCCATACTTTAAAACGATCCAAATCATGATTTATTCCATCCGGGGCCGAGTGATACCCGCTTAAAAAATACTCTGTAAGAAGTGAATGAAAAGCCCTATTCTGCGCGTCTGTCTTAGCCTGCTGCGGACGCTTGATTTCAACGTGGATCATGCCGTCATATTTTTTGAAGAGTTCTTGAAGTTCAAAGGCGTGGATCTTTATAATCATCACGCCGTCGATGAGTTCCGATTTTACATTCTGTGAAAACATCATGCGTCCCTTCCCAATGAACTCCCACCCGTCCATATTGTTTCCGTCCTGAATCGGCGAACACTGCCGTGGATGGCCTTGTTATTATTTAAAACGGAATCCCGTCTCATTCGTCTGGAAATTCAGGGGACGGTGCATCTTCATCCGGGAATCCCTGGACCGGAGGGACATCGGAAGGTTTTGAATTTGGCTGCTGGGTCTGATTCTTTTTGATAAAAACCCTATGCATATTGACTACGATCTGAGAGTCATAGTGTTTCACGCCGTCTTTTTCCCAATTGTTGTTTCGAAATGAGCCGTAGACTTCAATCAAAGCCTTTTCTTTGATTTCCGGGTCAGTCCCGAAATAAACACACGTGACCCAATCAGTGAAACCAGACCACGTGCCATCCTCGTTCTTTTTTTGATCCCTGCCGATACCGATTGAAAACTTTGTAACATTCTGGTTTGCGCCTAAAACCTTTACATTCTTGCCAACAATTCCAGAAAACACACAAACATTTTTTCCGTTCATCTTATTGCTCCAGTTTGAATTTTTTCCCGCAATGCGGACAGGTTATTTTTTTTTCAAGAATATCTTGCAGCCGTTCTTTTTCAAGGCGTTCGGCTTCTTCCTTTGCCTTTAACGCATCTTTTTGTTTTCTGGCTTTTTCTTCAACTTCTTTTTTCTCCTGTTCGGCCCTATCGCGTTCGGCTTTCAATACGGCCTCCTGTTTCGCTTTTTCTTCGCGTGCTTTCCTGTCCGCTTCGGCTTTCTGTTGAGCCAGGATATCAGCCTGCTTTTTCCGTTCAGCTTCGGCCTTGTCGCGTTCTATTTTTAAAAGCCTTTCTTTTTCTTCGTTCTCTTTTTTCTGCCGTTCTGTTTCGATGCGTAGCCGTTCGAGTTCCTTGCGGTCGGCCTCTTGTTTCGCTAAAAGATCAGCCTGCGCTTTCGCTTCTGCCTCAGAAACCAAACGTGCAGCCTCTTTTTCAATCTTGATTTCTGTAAAACGTTCCTGGCTATCAAGATATTCTTCGAGCGGGGCAAATAAGGCTTTAAGGACGTTGGCGATCCCGTCTATGGCCTTGCCCTCGCGGAGAGCCTGTTCTTTGAGTTCCTTTCGTGACTTTTCAATCTGAAGGCGCTTGTCACGCAATGCCAGGCGACCTTCGCGAGCTTTCTGCATCATTTCCTTTTGATCATCACCTGTAACCACAATTGTTTTGGCGATCTTCGTCCAATGATCAGCAAGTTCAAAAGAGTCTTGGAATTTATCAAGGATATAACGGGCCTTCGTGGTATCAAGTCCGCTGTCCTTGATGATTATTTCCAGTTGATTGTTTTCCGTTTTTTCTCCGTCCTTCCCTAAATCGAACTGGACAGGATTCTTTTCTACCGATGGTTTTTCATTATTAATCGTAATCATTTTACGCTCCCTGTAGTTCCTGTTTTATGTTGCCTATGTCGTCCATTGCTTCATCATCGGGGATTGTCAATGGATAACAGACGGATGACCAGTCGGCCAAAGACCGCAGCTTTGAAATCGCATAATCCACTTCGTCCAAAAATTCACCTGTCTTTTTTTCCATTTCCTTAATTAGCAAGTCATCCCTGTAAACGCGGATCTTTACAAGTTGTAAGTTTTCCGGGACAAATTCGCAGTATGAAAGGTAGTCAACGTATTCCCGCTCCGTGCAAGCCATTTGCCAAAGACACTGTTCCCTGTATTCCGATGGAACAACGCCGGTGACAATGGTCTGGATGTGTACGGCAGGAATCGGGCATTTAATTTCAGCAAGCCCTTTCCCGTCCAGAATTATTCTGTCCGGACTGCATCCTGCCTTTTCTATGCATGGATGTAAAACGAATCCTACTTTTTCGGTGATCTGATTCGTTTCAACTTCGTAAGCCATTGCCGCCAACGGTTCCAGCTTGTGTCCCCTGCGGATATCTTCTGAGTTTATTTTTTTCCGTGGAAGAGGTCTTCCAAGCAGGATCTCAGAGGCAATTTGAAATTTATAGTTCTGATATCCCTTCGTATTCTTTTTTGACAGAACGTCTGAAATGGCAGAAGCTGTAACGTGTCCACTCCGGGCCTGCAACCATGCCACTGTTCCCTGAATGACTTTGATTTCCTTCATGATTTTTTCCCGGATTTTGATTTGACGTGAGCCCATACGTTGTCACGAGTGATGCTTAATTTCATCAGCGCGTCTGCGTCTTTAGCTTTTTTGGCCGCGTTGTATGCATCCCTAAATCTTTCCTTGACTTCGTCTTCGGTTGTCGCATCGTTCAGATTTTGGATAAGATCACCTAAAAGCCCCTCATCCATTCCGTTGACTCTGGAAATTGAATTTCCATCATCGTCAATGTTGACGTTTTCATCCACGGCAACCAGACCAGTCACAGCCTCGAAAGTAATGATCTTGAGATATGTCATGGTGCTCTTGATCTGCTGAATTGGATTTTTTGATGATTGCCCCGTGGTTTTTGAAATCCCGGTCATTGAATCTGGTGGCCCTTCGACATTTACGGTTTCAGAATGACCAACCTTATGAGTCAGAATACAGGTTACCGATATCATTCCTTCTTTTTTGGGAACGGGATAATCCCATCGATGTGACAATCCGTGCTTTGAAAGCAGTGGGACATACGGAACGACAACGGCTTTGATTGAAGCGTATTTTGAACCGAACTGGTTGTTTGTTTTATCGTTAATAATCGGAGGCGCTTCTTGTTTGAATTGATTTAAGGCTATGATAAATTCTTCTTTGGCGACACGCGCCTGTTCCTGATCGCGGATATCGCGCAGTTCCTTGATGAAATCCAACCCTAACCCCTTTTTCATGGCATCATCGATCAAGGTTAAAATTGTAGGCTCTTTGACGGCAGGCGGTTTCACTTCCTGCATAACTGCAAGTTCATTGTTTTTGACGTTCTTTTCTTTTTTTATTTTTTTCATTGTATTCCTCATAGTCCCTGAAGGACGTAATCGCCGGTGTGACTGTTGACATCGGTACGATTGTTGTAATGTCCGGTAGGTTGTTTCACGCCACCCAGCATAGGGACATATTCTTTTTTCTCCGGTTCTCCATTGACCTGGTACACGCGGAACCGCTTCCCTGACTTCTCCTGGATCATAACATCTTGTTCATTAAAGTTTTTGAAAATATTCTTGAAAAACACGATTATGGTTTTCATTTTTCGCCTCTTAAAAAGCGGCCCCGCCAGGAGTCCAGCAAAGAAACCTGACGGGGCAAAGCATAGACGACTATGAGGGAGGGGAAATAAAAAGAATTTTTGTGATTATTTTTTTTGAAGTCTGCTGGACTTTTGCTTTGCTTGCCATTTGACAAACCGCCTTGAATTTTTTTAAACTCATAGACAATATACTCTGTTTTTTCTAAAAGTCAAGCGCAAGTTAAAAAAAAACAACAAAACCGCACCGAATGACCAGATGTGCTATCCTACCCCTCCCGGATCGTTCCGCGCACGAGCGAAAACGCTTTTTCTGGCCTATTCGGCATACTGTACATAAGGGCACTATGTATAAAAATAGCACTGTTTTAAGGTACAGTGCTTTATTTGTCATTTTAACGCATTCTGTACGAGCAAAAAAGACATAAAAAAAGTTACGTTTTAAGTCTTGAAATATCAACGAAAATTAATGATATAAAAAAATACTGCATTTTTACTTGACTTTTGTATCACAATGTGTTATATTGTATCTATAAGGGTGAGTTAATCAACCAGGAAAAAAGCCGAAAGGCAGGAGGACAAAATGAACCTTGAAAACGACGGCGATTTGACACCAGGAACAAACTCCAATTTTGGAATTGATCTGCCAAACGTTAAAAAACCAGTCAATAAAAGTGAATGGGGAAAACACGGAACTCGTTATGATGAGCCGTGTGCAAACTGCCACAGGGAAACAGAGATAGACAATGACACGGAATTGTGTCAAAAATGCGGAGGTTAATGCACAATTCCGGTCTCAAGTCCGGGAACCACGTTAGCCCCCTCCCCGTGTCCGGTCCCCCTGGGGGTAGGCTGTCATAGGCCAGCCGGACAAAGGATCGAAAATCTAACTTAGGAGGTTGAAGATGAACAATCCAGTTTTACGAAAACACAAACAGTTTTCAGGGTATGAAAAAAAGACACCATGGAACTGTCCGCAATGCAAAACACACTTTACAGACAAAGAAGAACAGCCTGATTATCACTTCATGGGACGGACAGTATGTCTATCCTGTGGATCGAAACTGGCTGAATACGTTGAAAAAAACATTCGGAAAAATGAACCTCACGTGTTTTCCGCATTTGGATTCAACTTCTAACCGTTGACGGGTCCCCCGAAAGGGGGATTAAAACGCAGAACAGGTCCGAAGCCCTGTAAGGAGTACCAACCCATGAAAACACCTGAAAAAGTCTGCCTATGGTATGCGTGCGGAAGTTCTCTCCGGGATCAGGCCGGGAACAGTACAGGTAAATCAGGTATGCCGGAACGCTGTCTACTGAAATACTGTACAGGATGGAAAGAGGACTGCGAAAATAAACTTTATATCAATGACTACAAGGAGAAAACATATGGAAAAAAATGAGGCGTTTGTCACGCTCCGACTTCCGAAGTCTATCAACGTAAAATTGAAAAAGGAAGCTGACGAAAACTACGAAAGCAAGGGGCTGCGGATCAGGAAGATACTGATAGCGCATTTCTCAAAAAAATAAAAGGCCCTGGGATCGCCCCGGACCCAAGAAGGCTGGTTATAGGAACGGGATCAGTTTTTCTTTCCTTGCGTTCGTCTTTGCGCTTTTGTTCGTTTTAGACTGAAAAAAATGGCTTACGTTTGTTGCGCCCTTATAATTCACGCTGTAATTATAATTCGTTTGGTCCGTGATCAGCGTTGTCATGATCTGGGCCTGTGCGCTCTGCTGAATACTGGTATTTTCCGTATGGACATTCTGATTTTGCGTGGAATTTATAATCTGCGTTTTTGCAGGAAGTGCTGACTGTATTCCCAACATGACTCCCATACCTACAAAGATTGAAACAAGTAATGACAGGATAAATCCAAGTAGGGAAATTTTCATGTTTTTACCTCTTTTCTTTCTTGTGCTTCAGCATCAAGTCCGGTAGCGGATATCGAAAGTTTTTTCAACTTCCCCATCGTAAAGGCCAGAATTAACAATACAACAATCACAAGCCAGGCCCATTCAGATATTTTATTGGCAAATCGGAACCATGATCCGACACAGAAAATTATTCCTTCAGAAATCCAAAGAATCCAAGAAGATTTACTGCGGGCCATGAATGGCCTCCTATTTTAAATTAGAACACACAGGATAATGAGTAGTCCATGTTATCTGGGGATATGTTGGATATTGAGGATAATGCGGATAAGTAGGAACATAAACAATAATTGGATTTTTTGTCTGTTGTTTTAAAATCTCATTTTCAACCTTTAACCTTTCAATTTCTTTTTCTAATTCTTTAATGTTTTTCATTGAAATCTTCCTCCTGCAAAAGCGTATAACTGAAATACGGCCCCCAATATTTAGAAGCCTCGTAAACCATCGGCATAAACTCGTTCATGTATCTATTATAGTCCTGAATAACCTGGCATCCGGCCGAAGACTGGTCCACGGCAATTTTACCGTTCATCCCGGTTCTATGCAGATTGATCCCGAACATTCCTGTTTCTTCCTTGACCATATCAAGGATATTATCTTTATCGTTATCCCTGTAAACCGTACATGGTGCATACTGGACCAATGCAGGATAAAGTCCCAAGTGCATTCCTATCTTCCAAAGTTTCGTATAGTACCCCGGCTTTAGAATAGCGCATCCTTTTTCATTCATTGGTTTTTCAAGCCAGTAAGTCCCAGGGTCAACCGTCCCTGTATAAACTTTAAATTTCAGTGTTGGATAAAACCAATAGACATAGAAGAGATCATCAAATTTATTAGCTTGTCTTTCCTTTGCCCGGACACCTACTATATTCAAGTTAAATGGATGATCCCCGTGGGTAAAGACTGGATATCCCTTTGACTTCTGTACATCTATGATATGGTTAATATCAATCGCATTCATAATTTTTCCACTTGACATAATTTGTCATGACAAGATTGACATATTTCTGGTTCCTATATGATCCGTCCCACCGTTTCCAAGAATATCCACGGTTATAACTTGATATCCTATCTTCTACTTTTTCATATCTCCGGCAATAATGTTTCCATATTTTCGCTGAGTATTTCGCGTTCGTGTAAATATTGTGCTGTAGTTCATAAGGTGTTCCTTTGTACCCCATCCATAACGCAGTCGGGAAAAACACTTGCCAGTCCCCGCAGGAACTTATGCAGTACCATCCATACTTCCTAAATTTTTCATTGAACCCAGGAATAGCCTGAACCCATTTAGCATGATAAATATTCGTGCTTTCATATCTAAAGGTCCATTTCCCATCAAGGCTTTCCGCATGTCTTATCGCCAATGCCATCGGGATGTCGAAATCCCAATACTGTCCTATTGCATATTCAAGGTCGTTTTGTTCAACCGGCCTATACTCTCGGCATTGTAAAAAAACACACAAGCCAAAGACCAAACATAAGAACGTAAAAAATCGTTTCATTCATCCTCCGCGCCCTTTCAACAAAAGAGTTACGACGCTTATAAGAGTTCCAAGAATGGCCAACATACCCAAAGTGATACCGATAAAAGAAGCATGTCCTGCGGTATGCTTGTCAATTTTTTCTCCGATTGCATGCGCCTTATCGTCTGCGGTTTTGATATCGGATTTCATCTTTCCAATTTCATCAAGTTTATCAAAAATTTTAGCGAAATTATCACGCAGAGTTTGATCCACCGTTTCAAGTCTTTTGTTTACCCCGTCATGAGTAATTTCGCATTCTCGCCTCGTTACTGGTTCTTCTGTCATGTTTTTTCCTTACGCCCACACCGCTGCGCCTGTGGTATTGTCATAACAAAATTTTACGGTTTGCGCCACGGTATTAAGCCATATATCGCCTACATAAAATTTTCGTCCAAGACTGGCGGTGTCAACACCGTCATTGTCAACCGTAGGATCTGTCGCAGATATGTAGGTCTGAGAAATCAAACGATTCACTTTATGTAATACCCCGGATCTGTCTTCGGTTCCTTCGATCATGATTCCTCCACGTCATACGCCAAAATGGAGATTATGCTCCCGTCCATATTAATCTCAACGCCAAAAATCTCAAATAATTTATCTGTCCATTCCTCTTCACTGAAGGTCAGTCTGAAATAAGTATTGATGTCAACCCATTCCCGATTTTTCAACGGCATCGTAAAAGACAATGCTTGTCTGGGTAGGGCCAAAGTCGATAAAAATCTATGAGTTTTTTTGATATAACATTCGCCGATATAAACAGCCGATGTCTCGTCCTTCAGCATAATTTGAGTGTCTTCTTTTCCGTCAATCGTTACGAGAGACCGTGTCCCGTTTTTTGTCCTGCTGACACCTCCGATATTGTTCTCGCCGGCATCGGTAACGGCAGTGTCCGCACATCCGTAATATTTTATAGAATAGTCATTTATCAACGAATCGAAAATCATGTCAACTGAAGGCGGCTCATTCAGATCATCCAAGACAAGATGTTTTTTTACTCCGCCAGTGAACGGCTTGTATGCCTTGAAATAAATCTTATCAAGATAAATCCAGGCATCAGCGCATCCTATCTCAGCAATTTTTTCGATTGCCGACTGAAGGGACAAGTTGTCATCTGTATTTATGACACATTTTATATAACATGAATTTGCCGTGTATGTAGCAATCGAAGTATTCAACGCATTCTCGTCATACAAAACGCTATAATTATCCAAAATGTTTTTCACGGCATTTGCAGGAGTCTCCCAATCAGTAGAAACATATGAAATTATTTGTGTTTGCTTTTTGCTAATCGTATCAGAAATTTTTAAGGATGCTGTTTTATCCTTGTGGGTTCTCGGTATGTTTATTATTTTTCCTGAAAATATATGCGTATTTTCATCGTCATATATGTCGATTTGCGGATTATTAATTCCATGAAAAAAAGATTTTGAGTTATCCATAGAAAATTCATTTCCAAAATTCTTGACAAGGATATCAAATTCGTTCAGAATTAACTTTTGTCCCCTGAATGTTTTCTCAATTTTTATTGAATTAAGTTTATTTATATATCCTCGCGCGTACAGATCAACATTCCCCAGAACTATGACACGCGGCTTTGCTTCTAAAATTGTTTCCGTTACGGCTGATATTGCGGCCGCTACCGCGTATCCGGAATCCTCAGAGGAATAAGCACTTTCGTAATTATTTACAGCACTTCTTGCTTTTGCTTTATAATAATAAACCGTTTCCGGAACCGCCGTCGTGTCGTTATAGGTCCTTCCGGACTGCCATCCGGAAACTGCGGAGAATGACCCTCCGGATGTTGTCGCTCTGTAAAGCTGGTATTCAATCGTATCACCAATAACTTCATCACATGACAATGCAACGTATCCGGTATACGTTCCATCGCTTGCCGTCATTCCAGTAGGTATTCCGTCGCCCTCAAAATAAATATCTGACCAGTCTGTTTTTGCCTCATTGTCATAAAATTTCGGGTTGTCTATATCGCAGTCGATTGTTGTAGCCCAGCCTGGAGACCCAGGGCGCCCAATTAACCACGAGAAGGCTGAATTATCAAATGTTCCGGCATCAGAATATGCAGTTTTTGATAATTCAGATCCGTTATGGAAAACGCGAATCTTGCTTCCTGCGGCGGCGCTCTGATCAAAAACGATCCCGATATGCAGGCTGTCCCCTGCCAAAAAATTTACTGCATTCGTAAAGGTGTAATCAAATCCGTAAGAATATCCGTCGTTAAAATCAGTCAGGCTTATATAAAAATTTCCGTTGTTCCAAGCAATCGCAAGATGCGATACTGTTGCACCATAGGTGTACCAACTAATCGTTTTCAGTCCGGCGCTAATATCCGCATAGGCCTGATTCATTTTCGCCCAAAATCCCAAAGAAAATTTTGTTGCCGTAAAAGCAAGACTTTGATATTGCAGTGTATTCGCTTCAAGCGCCGGAGAAATGTGAAGGCCATTATTGTATTTTGCCGCCGCAAAAGTTCCGCCGGTTCCTATTGCGGTAGGATTAGTACCAATTTCAGAATTTCCCGCGGATTCATGTTTGTGCCACGTATGCAAACTCATTTTTTAACTCTCCTGAAACAAATCTTCAAATATTTTCCTTTATTGCACTTTTGACAAATTATAAACGGCGATACTGTTTTACATTTATCATCATCAAAACTATCAACTGCAATTTCACCGTGTATGGGGCAAACTGCATACAAAAAAATCCTATCGCCTTTTATTTTACTGGCTGTGGAAATTAATTTTTCTGCCATCATATCTCCTCGAACTCAAGACTGTATCCGATTTTTGAATGCTCGCGCGTGTGCATGAACCTTGTCTGCTGGAAGGAATTTGTAAAATTTATCAGCTTGCATTCGATAAAATCTATGTACCAGTCATAGGTTCCAGAGGTAAGTTCTGAATCATCATCGGACAAATATAAAACATTACTTGTATTGTATCTGATTTTGAAATATTTTTCGATTGCGTATGAAACTGTCTCGCTTGTCAATGTGGAATCAGGATCAAGCAGCGTCAATGCGGTAGCCGTGTTGCTGGCTATGTAATAATAATATCCGTTGTTGTACAGATAATATCCCGCCCAAGCGTTAACTGTCCATCCGGCCCCGGATTTCGTTCCTGTTTTTGCGGATGAATCAATTACAAGCCCGGTCCCGGAAGTGAACTTCACTCCTACATGATACCCTCTCCATTTGTTTTCAGTCCAGGTTTTCGCGGAAGCAAAAAGAGATTTCGAGGATGCAGTTACAACCCCAGACCCGTAATCCTCAAACGATGTCGGCTGTAGATGCAGCCGGAAATGAGTCTGCTCTTCCGTGAGATTCAGCTCCCTTCCTTTTACAAGCGTATGGAAATAATCAACCTTGTCCCGGAGTTCTGCACTTGAAACATTTGATCCGAAATCAAGCAGAAGTCCGCGCTTGTGATTAGAGACAAAATGATCAATGCTCCCGGATGCGGAATTAAATTCCACTAAATTTTTAGCCCGGTTAATCCACTTGACGGATTGCGGATTAAATTCAAGATCGTATTTTTTCCAGGAATATGAAGTTGTGTCGTAAGTAAATTTATACGCCCCAATGTCGTAACCGTCATCGCCCTGGTCAATCAGCGGAGAATTATTATTATATCCAAGCTCTATCCGTCTTAATCGATAATCCTCTGCGCCATCCGAAACGCTTACAAATAACGGACTATCTATCGTATTAGAAGAATCTGAAATATCTACGTTTGAATTTACAGACCCCGTTACACAACAATACGTCAAAATAATAGACACCTCAGAATAAATATCATAATAAGAATTGAGATCAAATACGGAATTTGTAATCGACACTCCGCCAGTGTTGCTTTCAAAATAAATTCCATAATAATTTTTTGAGAAAATACAATGATCGTAACTCTGAACTGAATAATCAGACCATACGCCGTAAACATCATTCGCATATATGACAGTTTCCGAAATCGTATTCCCGCCTCGCGCAAACCGAATACCGTTTCCGTTGTCATGGATTAAGCAGTTTGAAATTGTTGTTGTCGTGGTGGCCCCGGAATAATCATCTATCGCAATCCCGTTATAGTCATAAATCGAACACCACTTAACGGTTAGTCCAGTGTAATCAGTCGCTCCGGTTTTTCCTATGGCATTGAAATATTGCTCATTCCCATCTATATAAAATCCGTTTATTGTCGCCGTGCTTGCTGAAATACGGATCGAACACAGAACGGCCCCCATATCCCCTTCGGCTCCGTCTGTCTTTAATGCGCCAGAATCAGCGGAAAGACCATATCCATTATTAGTTAAATCACAAAAATTCGGATCAGTGGTAATGCAGCCGGTGGAAATCGTAAAGCCTGAATTCGTTCCATAATCAGTATAAGTAATAGAAATTGTAATGGACGAATAAAGATCATATGTCGTTGAATTATATGATATTAATTTAGTAATCGTTGCGCCAGAAGCAGAAGACCCTGAAATATTAATACCATATCCATTTTTTGCAAGCGTGTTATTTGATATAGAAATAGTTTTCCCATTCAAATAAAGTCTAATCCCATAAGCATTAGAATATAATAAATTATTTGTAATATCACACGCCCATCCCTGAGTTGCATAGATTCCATTCGTACAATTTCTGAAAATATTTTTTTGAATTGTCCCCGTGCAATCGCTATTGAAAAATATTCCAGTAGTTACGTTCTGAAAAACATTCCTTTGAATCGATACTCCGGAAACAGTTGTATATCCTCCGGAATTGTAATTTTTAAAACCCATATAACAAATAAGATATTTACTTATTGTGCAATCAGAAATGCTGCAATTATTAGTCGTCGGAGAAATACCGCCATAGTTTGACGTGGCAACTGAATATAAGTTTAACAAAAATCCAGAAATTAAATAATTCAATCTAATCCCGGCATATGAACTTGTGGCACTTGCACGAAATTCTGGAACTTCTCCATAAATTGGTTCAAGTGAAACGGCTAAATTAATCGCTGTTTCAGAATACTGCAATGAATCCTTGACATTTATATATGTTCTTGCTCCAATGTTAGTATTTGCTGCGCCTATAGTAAGATAAGGCAACGCCCATGTTCCCGTTCCCGTTGAATCAGATCCAGTAGAAGAAACATAAGCCGTGTCAAGATTGTTTCCGTCATGCTGTACTTCGCGCGTAACACGCGCACCTATACCAGATATAATCTTTGGCGTATATCCAAGAGCGGCCTGCAATGTCCACAGTCCATCAAAAGTCAACTCCTCATCATATGTCAAAGAATCAAGAACCGTACAAATCGGCT
>CAYNIW010000023.1:0-38057 GCA_964397545.1 uncultured Desulfuromonadaceae bacterium
AATAATCCCACTCGCTTTCTTCGAAAGCTTCCTCTTCGAGGAAGTTCTCCGCCAATAAATTGGCGGAGAGAGTGGGAGTCGAACCCACGAGGGAGCTACTAACCCCCTACACGATTTCCAATCGTGCTCCTTCGGCCACTCGGACATCTCTCCGTTTTAATGAAGAATTTTAGCACACCTTATTAAACTGTCAAGTTCAATGAACGCGTAAGCTCTTGACTTTTTATGATTTAGGATTATATTTATGGTCAAGGGGGCGAAATGGTCTCGACGGGGCTGAATGTCTCAGGGTCGCATGCCGGGCTGCCGATGCTCGTCAAAAAACGGCAAAAAACCAACTGCCAACAGCAGTTATTCACTAGCCGCTTAATTTAGCAGCTCCTCTGCTTCTCTGTCGCCTGTCGTGGAGAATGTCAGGGGTCGCGCAGACAGGCTACCCACTGAACCTCGCGCGCGGGGATGGGGGAATAAAAAAGCGCTGGTCCCGAAAAAATCCTTCCCGGCGGAGTTTCTCGGGACGAGATTAAATTCCGGGATAAGCATGTAGAAGCTTTGAAGGCTACTTTCTCGGACGCGGGTTCGATTCCCGCCGCCTCCAATTTTTAGGATCTAAATTTTTTAGTTTTCCAGCATTTTTTCCGAATCCGCCGAAGGCAATTCCTGAACTTCTCTGAGCTTTCGCCCTATAGTCCTCGATTTACTCTGAGCCTCAGAAACTACATTTGACGCTTCGTCAAGTTTTTTGTGTATCTTCAAAAGCAAATCGCCGTATTTTGTCCACTCTGTTTTTACTGCCCCGAGTATTTTCCAAACCTCTGAAGATCTCTTCTGTATCGCCAGAGTTCTGAATCCCATCTGGAGACTGCTCATAATAGCCCATAGGGTGGTTGGTCCTGCTATTACAACGCGGTTTTCTCTCTGAATTCTATCGACGAGACCCGGTTTTCTCACCGCTTCAGCGAACAGACCTTCTATGGGCAGAAATAACACGGCAAAATCGGTAGTCAGAGGAGGCAGAATGTATTTGATCTGAATTTTCTTCGACTCTGCAGTTATATCATTGTCGAGGGCTTTTGAATATTTTTCGATTTCGGCTTTATCCCCTTTTTCCTGCGCATCCAAGAGTTTTTCATAATTGGCAATCGGGAATTTCGCGTCTATGGGAAGAAAAACTTTTTCCTCACCCTTTTCTTCTCTCCCCGGAAGGATGACGGCGAACTCGACGGATTCACCGCTTCCTCCGGGGGAAAAATTCCGGGCATACTGATCGGGAGCCATGACCTGTTCAAGAATTTTCTCAAGCTGAACTTCCCCCAGAACACCTCTCGTCTTGACGTTGGAGAGGACTTTTTTCAGATCTCCTACACCGGCGGCTATAGTCTGCATCTCCCCGAGACCTCTGTAGACCTGTTCGAGGCGTTCGCTGACGAGGCCGAAAGATTCCGTTAATTTAGACTCAAGAGTCCCCTGAAGTTTTTCTTCTACGGCGGTTCTTATCATCTCGACACTTTTTTCGTTTTCTTCTCTCATAATCCGGAAAGATTCTCCTATTGCTGATCTGAAATTTTCGAGTTTGTTTTCGTTTTCCTGTTTATTCCTGCTCAACTCGTCGAGGATTCGCTTTTCGGTTGCCTGATTTTCTCGAGTCAATTGTCCCGATAATCTGATTAGGAACATAATCAGCAGTGATAATGACAAAGCGCCTAAAACCGTCGAAATGAATAAAAGAACAGGCAAGACTATCTCTTTTTAGCCAGAACGAGGAAATAAATGATCCCTCCTATGAGGATTATCGCCGTAAAAAGGAATATCACTACAGCCATAATGTCCTCCGGAATCGCGCGGTTTAAGGCTCCGAGAAGGTCAAATGATTTCAAGAACCAAATCACGCTCACTATCAGTCCTGTAATAAGAACCGCTTTCCATGGAATTTTTTTAGTCGACAGGTAATACGCGCCTATCGCCGTTATTAAAAGCGGCATCCAGCCGCCGAGAAAAACAGCAAGCGCCGGGTATCCTCCGTAATTGGAAAACAAGATTGATCTTATTGAAAAAGAAAGTAAGACAAGAGAGACAATCGGTATAACGTATTTAACAGCTATAGTCCACCATTTACCGATTTTAATCTCTGACTGAGAATTTATATATTTTCGAATATCTTCCGGGCAAACCGCGTAACCGACGACGAGGGACTGCAGAAAACCAACAGTGAAAAGTCCGAAGTTGTTCATAAAATGATCTGTTATGTCGAGCCAGTAAAGCCCTGCTCCGGTGGTAAAAAGGAGTCCTATGATGAAAGCGGCAGCGGCAACTCCAAGATTGGTTTTCGTCCTGCTCGTTTTGAATTTGTCCATCAAACCGGCCACTATTCCCTCGACAAGTGAAAAAGCCGAATCTATAGCGAGAGTGAGAAGCATTACAAAGAAAAGGACTCCGAAAAGAGGAGCAAGCGGAAGTTTTGATATTATTTCAGGATATGTGACAAAAGCCAGATGCGGCCCTGACTGCATGACGTCGCAGACCGATACACCGTTCAACTGTGCGTAATACCCGAGAGCGGAAAATACAGCGAAACCGCCCACAAAAGCTGTCGCTGCATCCGCAAGAGCTATAATTATAGCGTTGTTGGCAATATCCGATTTCGGAGGCAGAAAACTCGCGTATGCTATCATTATCCCGAAACCTATCGAAAGAGAAAAGAAGACCTGAGAAAAAGCGGCGTGCCAGAGCTCAAAACTCAAGAGCATCGTGAAATCCGGAATTAAATAAAATTTTATTCCCTCTATCGCGCCCGGCAGAAACAGCCCTCTGACGACGAAGACCAGAAGAAGGAGCCAAGGAAGAGTGACCGTGACAAAAACCACTTTTCCTACTGTTTTAGCGCCTTTCCATATAGAAAGAACAATCCATATCCAGCTTATGACAAGTCCGGCGATTATGGGTATCTGCAGACGGCCGAGGCTGAACACTCCCTCGGTCAAATGGAGGACATTTTCGTAGAAAAATTTCTCAGGACCTGCTCCAGACCATGACATTTTTGCGGAGTGCCAGATATAGTTGAAAGACCATCCCATTATCACCGCATAGTAACAGGTTATGAAAAACCCAATGAAAAGAGCTATCCAACCGACCCATTGAAAATCGCCTTTTTTGTCGGGGATTTCTTCTTCGTCATTTTTGCCCTTGAAGATGAATTTCAGTTTTGAAAAAGCGAGCGGAGCGGACCCCGCCATCTTATAACCCATAGCGAATTCGAGTAAAAGAAGCGGTATTCCCGCTATAAACAGAGCGGCGATATATGCGATCAGAAACGACCCGCCTCCGTATTTATAGCAGATATAGGGAAAACGCCAAATGTTGCCCAGGCCGATAGCCGAGCCTATAGCCGCCAGAATAAAAGCCGTCCTCGAGTCCCATAGACCTTTTTCTCTGCTCATTTTTTCTCTCCTTTTCAATCACATGTTGCTGAAAGGTTTGAAAGAAAATTGTTCAAGATCGATCTTGCAGTTTTGGCTGAATTTTACCCCCTCTTTTTCGAGAAGCGTTTTCTGCTCTCTGCGGGCTTTTTCTTTAGTGAAGGATATTTCGCCTTTTGAGTTTACTACTCTGTGCCAGGGAAGAGAGTGTTTCAAACTGCATGAGTGAAGAATCCTCGAAACCTGCCTCGCTCCCTTTGGCGATCCCGCGCAGAACGCTATCTGCCCGTATGTCATAACCTTCCCGTAAGGGATCATGCCGATGATTTCTATCACTTCTTCAGTAAATTTTTCCATAGGCGCACCGAAAAATGTTTTGATAAATTATAACCTATGGACAATAAAGAGCAATAATGTATAATGACCTAATTTCTGAAAGGTTTTTTTGCAGAAAAAAAATATTCTCACAGATTTTAATCCGGAAATAGTGTCCTACAAGAATATCTGGAAACTTTCTTGGCCGGTAATGATTTCTTCTCTCGGTTTTACTCTTCTCACTACTGCAGACATGTTCTGGATAGGGAAACTCGGCCATATCTCCGTCGCCGCTGTCAGCATAGTGGGTTCATTTTTTTGGCTTATAATGTCCTCAGGAATGCTCGTTTCTTCGGCAACAGTAGCTTTTGTATCCAGAGCGACCGGAGCAGGAGACGAAAAACTGCTCAAAGAAACTCTCTCGCTCTCTCTTTTTTCCGCTTTATTTCTTTCTCTTGTCATAACGCTTCCAACGGTCATATTTTCAAAACAGATTCTCGGATTTTTCGGAGCCGAGAGAGCCGTCCTCGAAGAGAGTGTTTGGTATTTCTCGATTATGATAGCATCACTGCCCTTGCTCTTTGTTTTTGAAATCTTCACAAATTCCTTTTTCGGCATAGGAGATTCCAAAACACCCATGAAAATAACATTTATAGCCATAGTCCTAAATATTTTACTTGACCCTTTTCTCATCTTCGGCATTTATTTCTTCCCGAGACTTGAAATTTCGGGAGCCGCTCTCGCTTCGGTCATATCAATAGCAGTGTCATCAGTTTTTTATACGATCCTGTTCACAAGACGATTCGGCTTTGTCTTCCCGAAAGTATATATCAACCTTCTCGGTCAATTCTTAAGGACGGGCGCGCCGGCATTCTTCTACGGGATAACCAGACCCGTCACGGGAACACTAATGTATAGAATTGCAGCTATGTTCGGGACATCTTCAATAGCCGCCTTCGGCATCGGAAGCAGAGTTATAAGCATAACATTCATTTACATGGACGGACTCATGGTGGCGGTTCAGACTTTTGTAGGTCAGCTCCTCGGAAAAAAAGATCCGATAAAAGCTAAAAAAGCCGCCTTGAGATCGCTGAAAATGGGATACGCCGTCCAAATTTTCACATGCGCGATTCTTTTTTTCTTCGCAGACAAGATTATTTTCTTTTTCAACTCCAACCCGGATGTTGTAAAAAGCGGATCCTCTTACCTGAAAGTGATAGGCATATCTCTGATTTTTTACCCTCTTTCAGCGACTTTCGGAGCTGTTCACAGAGGTTCCGGATACAACATTCCGCCGTTGATAGCATCTCTCGTGTCTAACTGGGCGATAAAAATCCCTCTCTCGTATTTCCTGGCAAACTACCTAAATCTTGATTATACAGGAATTTGGATCGGTATAGGATTGTCTCTAATCTTCGAATCCGCTATTTTAATTTTCTATTATAAAAAGGGGAAATGGATTGAATATTTAGTTCCCCCGCCATAGAGGTAATAATCTGTTTGCAACTTAAATTTTTTTTTGTAAAATATTGCTATTCAAACAAAGGAGGACTGAAAATGCTTTTTTTACTGTTGTCGCTTTTAGTTTCCTTCGAAGGCGCCCAATATGTAGTCAACGGTGATTTCGAGCAGGAACTTTCAGTGGGATGGAAAGAAGTTCTGAACGGAGCAGGCGCGAGCATAACCCGTTCGACAACTTACGATCCCGACCCGGACTGGGAAGTTCAGGTATATAAATCAACCGGAGGCGGCTACACGCTTTTAAGTCAAAATGTTTACATTCCGACTACCGATGTAGTCTTTGCCGCAAACACGAAAATATACGCTCATGCCACTTCGACGGCATGGGCAGGTGCGGCTCTCATACTTAAATATCTTGATTCAAACGGGAGCTTACTGGGAGAGACCAGGATATGCGCCAAAACAGGCTATTGCCCGTGGACCAACTCTCCCATAATGCATCTCATAGAAGTCCCCGATTCCCTATGGCACAATTATACCTTCAACATTCAAACGGAACTTGCAAACCTGACAGGAGTAAATCCCGCTGATGTCAGGCAAATTGAAATCGCTCTCTTCGACTCTACTTACGATTGTTGAGGGGGTTCAGAACTGGCGAAGGTCTTCGCCGATGACATAACCCTCACTTACACAGGAACAAATCCCTACATAGTCCTTCTTGAAACAGCAATCGACGATATTTCAGGAAACAACAACGGCCGTCTCGATCCCGGAGAAACTGCCGACCTTACCGCCACTATCAGGAATTCAGGCGGAGTAAATTTCACTGACATCAATTCAACACTGATTACTTCAGATCCATACATAACTATAAACGACAACACGGGACATTACGGCGCTCTGCCGATAGACAGCGTCAAAACGAACTCTTCCGATCCGTTTGCCCTTTCATGTTCTCCGTCCGCACCGGAAGGACATCAGGCGCAATTCGGCCTTATACTCACAGACGGAGGTTTCTGCGACACACTCGATTTCAGCCTGACCATAGGCAGATACGATTATCTTGTCCTCAATCTTGACCCCACGCCGCAGTCGGGCGCCGCCATTGACAGCATTCTCGGCTCTCTCGGATATTCCGGCGTCCACGCGACAGACATGCCTTCTGATTTATCATGTTTCAAGACAATGTTCGTCTGCCTCGGAATTTGGCCGAACAATACAGTTCTGTCAGCATCTGGAGCATACGCTGCTCAAATCTTAGATTTCATAAACGATGGAGGCCGTGTTTATATGGAGGGCGGGGATATGTGGTTTTACGATCCCACGTATGGCGGAGGATATAATTTCGGACCTTTGTTCGGAATTCAGGCTGTATCGGACGGATCGAATAATCTCGGACCGGTTGTCGGTAACTCCGGAACTTTTACTTCAACAATGAATTTCAACTACAGCGGTGAAAACAATTACATTGATCAATTGAACGCGACTGGAACCGGTTTCGTTATACTCAGAGACGGAAACGACAATTACAATTGCGGAGTCGCCAACAACGCATCGACATATAAAACCGTGGGTAACAGCTTTGAACTCGGCATGCTCACAGACGCCACCGACGCCTCAACAAGAGCAGATCTTCTCGACTCTATCATGACTTTCTTCGGTATAAATTCGAGTTCTGTTGAGGAACAGCCTGTCCTGACTTCGCCTTACATAAACCTGTCGGTATCGCCCAATCCATTCGTTAAAGAAATCTCCGTCAGTTTTACCGCTCCATCAAATTTACAAGCCAGAATTGAAATATACGATTTGACGGGAAGGCTTGTCCGGGACTTCCATTTCGGCAAGCATGAAGGAGACAGGTTTATAAGCGTCAACTGGGAAGGTAGAGACTTTTCGGGTTCTTTTGTCCCGAAAGGAGTTTATTTTGTCAACGTCGTAACCGGAGAAAATTCAGCTTCAGAAAAAATAATCTTTGTCGAATGAAAAAAGGGGGCGACAGCCCCCTTTTTCATAACGTCCCTTTCATATATTTTTCTCTTTTTCTTTTTTGAAGACGTTCAACTGAATATCTGAGCATAGTCCTCGGCATTTTTCTGCAGTGTTTGTCTAAAAAATTCTCGAGCGCGCCAGAATTCCTTTTACCGACTTCTCTGAGCATCCATCCACCCGCTTTGTGTATTAGATCTTCTCTGTCGTCCAAAAGAAATTCCGCAATATTCAGCAAGTCCTTGAAATCGCCCTTTTTTATGAAATGATGCGTTGACAAAAGGGCTATCCTTCTTTCCCACAGGCTGTCCGATTTCGCAAGTCTATATAGCAAAGACCGGTCCTTGTCCTCCAAGAAAGCCCCTACTATATGAGGGGCGGAAAGGTCAACGAGATCCCAGTTGTTTACCCGCCGGATTTTTTTAATGTAAAAACTGTAAATATTTTTTTTTGAATTTTCGTCGGCTTTTTTGAAATTTAACACAAGTATAAAAAGGGACAGGAGTCTTTCCTCGTGAATTTTAGAATTGATCATTTTTTCGAGAACCGAAAAATCGGCGTTTTTGAATTTAATCGACATCTTCCTCAAAACAGGAGAAGTTATGCCTAAAAAGACATCACCCTCTCCGTATTCTCCCTTGCCGGTCTTGAAAAACCGCTGAAGCACAACGGCCCTCGACGGACAGGCGCAGTTTTTCAGTTCATTTTTGATGAGGGTGTATTTTGGCTTGTCAGAATTCAAAAATAACTCCTCCTACTATCATCCTGCCCATCTGATAGACTGTCTCAACTTCGCCGTCTTCAGCGTAATAGTAATCCCAAACATTTGGCTGGTTGAACAAATTTTCAACTTCGAAATACGAAACAAGATTCCAGGACTTAAAATACCACCTATTAGAAAAAAGAACATCAAACCTCTGATAGGGATCGACCCTCGCCGAATTGTAGGGTTGATCCGGATCTGTGACCCATCTTCTCCATTCGGGATGATATGTGACGGGGGTGTATGGTTTGCCTCCCAGATATCTATACTTGAAAGAGTATTCCGATACATCGGACGGCACAAACGGAAGAAAGGCAATGAATTTATATAAAAGCGAACTTGAAAAGTTTTTATACCAGCTTTCCCTGAAAAACTCCTTTCTGTATCCGGCTATCATTGTAAATACGTTGCCGTAGTCAAAATCCCAGCTGTATTCTTCATTTTTATCACGAGGGTCGTATGCTCTCGCCACTGAGTATGAATAACTCACGGTGCCCCAAAAATTCTTCATCACTTTTTTCTGAAGAAAAAACTCAATTCCTTTGGCGTAGCCTTCGCCTTCGTTGACAAAAACACCGTCCCAGTCGTTCGGATCCGGAGTCGTCGAAGATCTGTCTATCGGCACATCCCGGTAGTGCTTGTAATAGCCCTCAATAGTCGCTTTTATGTCGTCGGCGAAAAGGTGTTCTATTCCGACGACGATCGTCTGGGTGTATTTGCTCTTCAAAAAATGGTTTTCCAGATCGAAAGCGAGTTCAAACCACTGCGGCGACTGAAAATGCATTCCAAGAGCCGCGTTCAGATCAGTTCCCGGCGCTAAGTGAAAAGAGAGTGAAAATCTCGGTGAAAAGCAATCAAAACCCGTGTATTCGAATTTGTCGTATCTCACTCCCAGACCGAGAGTGAGAAAAGTTCCCGCGTTGTGCCTCAGGTGAGCGTATCCGCCGTATTTCCAGGTATCAGCTTTTTCGTCTATATCGACGATCGTGATATAATCCGTCGTGTCAATAATGTTGCCCAGCGAATCATAAATGAACAATGTGTCCGGCCTCGCCCATGTCTCGTAATGAAAAGTGACGTTTTTGAGAAATACACCGAACGAAAGTTTTGTGTGTCTTGCAAAATTTATATTTAGGTCGAATTTAGCCGTATTTTCGCCTTCGTCTGAGTTGTTGAGCAGGTATTTGTTGTCAAGAGTGTCTATAATGTCATGATCCCATGTGCTGAAAGTCCTGGATAACGTCAGGTTGTAATACCCGAGTGAATACAGAGATTTCAGACTCGCTCCTACGGTGTATTGATCTGATATCGCCGAGATTGTCTTTATGTCGTCGTATATCTCTTCGTCTTCTTCCTGAGTGCTTTCTATTTTAATCCAGTCCTTGCCGTATATACCGAGAAGAGAAATTTTTCTTGTGTAAGAGAGGTCGTAAACCGCCTTGAAATGGATGTTGTAGTAATGCGGAACTGCCGTCAAACCGAAACTCGAAGCGACAAGAGAAAGGTAACTTCTGTGCGCGGAAAGGAGAAAACTCCCGTTTCCAACAGGGCCTTCCAGTGTTCCGCCCGCTCCTGCCATGCCGATGTCGAATTTGTAGTGAAGCTTATCCCGAACCCCTTCTCTCAGAGTTATGTCGAGGACGCTCGATGCCTTGTCCCCGTATCTGGCTGGAAAGACGCCTGCCATGAAGTCGAGGCTTCTTATGAAATCCGTGTTTATTACGCTTATAGGTCCACCTCCGGTGCCCTGCCATCCGAAATGATTGGGGTTGAGCATTTCGACATTGTCAACGAGGAAAAGATTTTCGCCGTAATTCCCTCCCCTGACTATTATTTCATTGTTCTGGTCGCTTCCGGAGACGACTGCCGGCAGGGCATGAACAGCCCTCTGAACGTCGTAAACGCCTCCGGGCTGAGAAATTATTTCTTCAAAGTCCATGCTTCTGGTCGACACTACAGCGTCTTCGGGCTTTTCGAAAAATTTAGGCCTGACAGTAATGCCTTCCATCTGAAGAAGTTCTTCTTCAAGTTCAAAATCGGTGTAAGTCGGTATGTTCGGCCTGACGGTTATGCCGCTTTTCACGAGGGTTTTATACCCCAATCTCATAGCTCTTAGGTTATAACTTCCGGGAGACAGCCCCTCCAATTGATAAGTTCCGTCAACACCAGCAATCACTCCTGTAATTAATTTGCCGTCGAGGTCATAAACAGTCACATTCGCCCCTATCACCGGCTGATGAGTGTGAATGTCTATAATCTTACCCGAAATGCTCACGGCGCTTTTTAAGGGTGAAAAAACTAAAACAGCAAAAAAAATTGCAGAAAATATTTTTTTCAAATTCCGCTCCTTAATCTATTCGAAATACAAAATTCCGAATGTTCCGGGGTCATATTCTATCGGAGTCTGCCAGTCTGCATTCGCCTCTTTATAAGGCTGTTTTCTCCTGAAGTTCAGGAGCATAACTTTGCCCGTTTCGAGAGACAAACCGTTGAACTGAGACACCGGTATTCTCGCTTCAAAAATCCAGCAGTCATCGCAAAGATTTACCGCCCATTCCATTTCGCAGTTCCATTCATTTTTTCCCTCGTATGAGCCGTATCCGTTTTTTTCGAAGATTGCGTCGAATACTGTCCCGAGGGGAGTGCAGTAAATCTGATACATAACCTCTCTGCCAGAATCCGGCATAAGAAAATAACCGATACAATCCTCTGAAAATATGTTTTCGTCTCTCTCCGTCTTCTCCGTTATCAATGTATTCGGTCCCTCATAATCGCATTTAGCAGAAAGATAGAGATTCTGAAAATCGTATGCAAAATAAAATTCCGTATTATCGGTCATCGAAGGCACTCCGCCATGTGAAAAAAAATCCCTCTCAGGTTCTCTCCAGCATAATTCATCTATATTTCCGTCAATAATCATCTTATCTTGGGCTCTCGTGCAAAGAGAGCTTCTTCTTATACCGATGTTTTTAACCAAAGGAAAACTCAAATCTTTCCTTACCGGATAATCCAAACTCAGTGAAGGCAGAGGGTAAAGGTTTCCTGAAAGGTTGAAGCACACGCTGAAAACAGAAGAATCCCCGGGACCGATTTCGAGAGGTTTTTCAATCAGCGATGCCGTCCATCCTTCGGGAACATTAATTTTTAAAGTTTCCGAGATTGTCATATCGTTTGAAAGATTTCTCACGGCTATCTTGGCGAAAGCTTCCTTCACATCTAAATTTTGTTCGACACTTAAGGGATCTAAAATTTGGATTCCTTTGTTTAATATTTCATCGGCAAATTGGATGTCGGCGACCGTGACATTGTCCCATGACAAAACGCCGTCGAGAGATATTACGGCTATGTTTACGCTGTTTTCGTCGGCTGTGACTAGCAAAAAATGATACTCGGGTCCCAGAATTCCGAGATGCGACTCCGCGCCGGAGCTTCCCACACCCGTGTATTTTATGCCGTCTATTTCCGCGCTGAAATATATGTGATAATGCCCTGTGAACACGGCATCAACTCCGTATTCGACAAAAAGATCATGAAGAGGTTCATTTTCTCCGCGGGACAAAGTCTCAAACCAGAATGGTTTGTGGTAAAAAACAAATGTTTGGACAGCTTCGCTGTTTTTTCTTAGGTCTTCCTCAAGCCATTTCATCTGCCGTGAAGAGATTTCAGAAGAATTATCAAGACGTGAAACGTCGAGGACAACAAAATGGAATCTTCCCCTGTCAAACGAATAATAAGGCTCTCCGACAAGTTCCCTGTATATCTTTTCCTGAACGTCATTCGATATGTCGTGATTGCCGGGCGTAAAAAAGAACGGACAGGAAAGATTCTCTATGTAAGGCATGAGTTCGCCCCACTCTTCTCTTATACTGCTCTCGTCTTCGCTGTATCCTTCAATAAGGTCACCGACATTTATGATAAATTCCGGATCGAGCATCTGAGCCCTCGAGAGAGCGTCTTCAAAAACGCCTTCCACATGCCCTCCTGTCCGGTCGCCCATGACGGCAAAACGTATTCCGTCAGGATACAAAAGGCACGAGGCAAGAACGAATGTTATTGATAAAGCGAATTTCATTTTACCTCCGGTCTATTTATTTCAAACTAAAAGGAGAATGGCTCTCTGCGATTCTCCCGGTTTTTAAATTCTGTATTTTTCTTTCGAGATCTTTTCTTTTTTGCTTTTTTGCTTTTTTGCTATTTATTTAAAAAACTAAAGTCCTTTTTTTATACTCTTCTTTTTTATCTCTCATCTCAGAAGAAATATTCTCGCTGGACAGAGAGAATTCCCAAAGCCTGTATAATATCTCCGCTCTGTGTATTTTGTCATCGGTTTTTTCAAGCATTTTTTCCTCAGCGAAAGGTTGAACTCATTAAATTCCTCATCGTTTTTGAGAATTTCGTTGAAAACAATTGTTTTTTTTATCATCTCCAAACCTGATAAAACAGCCACCTCTCTTCTGTCTCCCTCAACAAGCGAGACTGAATTTCCGTCTTTTTTCATAGGGCTTGAGGCTGTTTCCGTTTAACTCGTCAATACGCTCGAATATTTTATTCATTGCTCGGGATTTTCCCTAAAAACATTGCCGGCCTTTGAAGTTTTTCTGCATTCTTTTGAAAATTTATCTGCTTGCCTCAACGGCTCGGGGAGTCTGAATTTTGACATTTTGAGAACAATTTCACAGGCTTGTTGATACGCAAAAAAATTTCCTGGCGATATAAACACCGGTTTTACTTTGCTTCTCGTCCTCAGTGAATATCCCTGAATACTGCCTTTTAACAATACGGGGCTTCTGTCTCCTTTTTCAATTCCGGGAGGTAAAAATTTTCCGCAAAGACGTTTTTTAGCACAACCAATAGAAGGTTTTCCGAGAATAACTCCTATATGACAGGCTATTCCGAAATTTCTCGGATGAAGAGTCCCCTGTCCGTCAATCAGCAGAATGTCAGGTTTTTTTTCAAGTTTTCTGAACGCCCTTATCAGAACAGGGGCTTCCCTGAAAGATAAAAACCCCGGAACATAGGGAAATGAATTTTTCATTACTTCGAACTTTTCCTCAACCTTTTCGAGTTCAGGAAATCTCATCACTGTTATCGCTCCGAAAATCTTTTCTCCTTCAAAAGCGCAGTCCATCCCCGCGACCAATTCAATTTTTCCTTCGTATTCGCCGATAACAACCCTTTTTCTGAGCCTTTCCTGAATTTCTTTAAGCTTCGCAAAATTCAATTGAAAATTCACCGACTTTTTTTTCTGCTCTTTGGGATATCTGATTATAATTATCTAAAATACAGCGCTTCGCCCTATGAATGTATTCTAAGAGCTGGCCCGATATATTCCGGGGCAATTCGTCCTCGTCGAGTATTTCCCAGGTGCCGCCGGGGTAAAATAAAATATCGAGTTCGAGGTCTCTCCATTCGACGATACTTTTTGAAATTTTCACTCTGTCGGCGATGTTCAAGTAATCGGCTATAAAAGAGCAATCCGGAGAAAGCCATCTGTAGAGAACGAAAGATTTTTCAGAAGAGAAGAACGCGGCCGTTATGTCTCCCGGAGACAGCCTGATATCAGCGACAGCAATACTTTTTTCTATCCGATACTTTAAGAGAGCTTCAGTGTCATTTATATCTATGAGTTCACACAAAAATTCATCAATTTTTCCGGAGAGCTTGATTTTTTTCTCGATACACTTTTGCATTGAAAAGAGATACTCCTGACTTTTCGCCGGTAATTATTATTTCATAATCTTTTCAATAGGTCAAAATCGGTGAAATCTTTCCTGATTTTCATCTCAAAACTCGGCACTTTTTTGAAAATCTCGAACATATTTGCGAAGACAATTTTTCTCTCATCAAAATTTGCGGCCTGAGAGCGGTAAAAACTGTCGCTCCATGCCCTTTTCATCGCCTCGACGGGAGATATCCTCGTAAATTTGTTTTCTTCGCCTTTTTCGAGAAAAAATATTTTTTTCAACTCGCCTTTTATCGCTCCGTCGTTGACCTGTCCGAAAGGCGTCCCGAGAATGAAGTGTTTTCCCATCGAGATCTCAACGCATGAATATTCATCGCTGTAAATTTTGCCGAAATCGCCGATTTTCCTGCACAAACTCGTCTTTCCTTTTCCGCTTTTTGCCGGAAAAAGATAAGAATTATCATAAATAGAGAACGACGCGGCGTGAAAGAACAAATAGCTTTCCTTAGAGGTTTTTGAGCAGAAAAACAGGCCGAGAGTTGAGGACAGGGATTTTTTTCCCATCCCCGGAGTAAAAAATAGCGTTATTTTGTATTCATCTTCATCTAAAACTGAACACCAGCTTTTTGATGTGTATATTTTTAAGGACTGCTTTCCGTTCTTTACCAGCCTGTCAACAAATTTTATCTGCCTTAAAATACAGTCGAACTCATCTGTGCATTCCAGGCATTCAATTTTCAACGTGAAAAGCTCTCTTTCCGGTGTTTTGAATTTTTCCAAGACAGAAAAAAGAGAATTGAAATCTCCGGGTATTTCGATTCTGAAAATGATATCGGCAATTTTATACGAGTTTGCAGTCAAAATACTACTGAAGAACTGCTGTTATTTCGGGCTGGGACCATACGTGCACTGGCCTCCTTGATTTGCGGCGCTCGCGCCGTCCGCGCAGACAGAACCCTGCGCGGCGCTCCCGGCAATACAGTCAAATTTAGCGGTTGAACCGCTAAGACATTGATCAGGACCTCCGGAAACACTTGTCCCGTTTCCGCAGGAATTAGCGTCTGATCCCACCATACGCATCCCCTCAGGATATTCGTTTGATAAGAACTGGGCTTCCAAAGAAGGCATTGAAAAATCAGAAATAACAGGCTTTAAGTATTTTTTTTTCATATAGACAAATTATTTTAATCAAATTATACCAATTATAGGAATCATTTTCAATATTAACGAAAAAACTGGACAAACAATCTGCCTATATTCACTATGGTATAAAAGCGCACAAAGGTATATGATTATAACCCAAACAGGTTTACGATAAGGTCAATTGTCCGGGCTTGTGCCGTTCATGCACCATCCACTGCTGCCTCCCGTGGCATTAGTCCCATTGGCACAGAGATTGCCGGCAGCCCCTGTTCCTGCCGCGCAGTCATATTCAGCTGAGCCTCCATTGGTGCACTGCCCCGGCCCGCCTACGGCGTTCATGCCTATATAACACATATTGGCTGCATTTCCGGCTTGACATCCGCCTTCGGTGGAAGAACCCGAGCTCGTCTCGAGCTGGCCTTCAGCGGTTGGTGTATTAAAATCCCTTATCCAGGGTTTTATATATTTCTTTTTCATTATTCCTCCAAAGAAATCATGGTATGCACTTGATTATACCTTTTTTTAACAGATTATCAATGAAATCTTCGATTTCTTTTTCCATCTCTCCCGGATTTTCCGCTTCATATTCGAGATACATTCTTTTTAATATCTCTTCTCTGGTGTTATTGCCGTCGGCATATCTCAGGACAGAACACCCTGTCTCGTTTAATATTCTGAAATCCCCGGTTTTGACGTTATAGACAAGGCCCTCATCGCCTTCCGTTCGGAATACTACATCAGGATCCAAGATCACTCCCCCGGGTTTTCCCTTAAATTCGGAAGATTGAACGATGTCTTCGCTGCTCAAAACGCTCTTTCGGATAAAAGGGTGATATTTTTCGATTTCTCTATTTTTCTCAAAAATCTTCCTCTTGAAGAGAAGATACACGTCCTCATCTTCGAGTTTCAGTCTCTCTATTTTTATTATTTTAGAACCTATTAGAAATTTTATCAACGGAGAAATTTTTACAGAAAGGTCAAATATAAAGTTTCTTGCTTTTTTTCTAAAAAATGAATAGTAGAAAAAAAATATCTTCTCAGTTCGGCTTAAATATTTAACTTTGCCGCCTTTGACTGTCGCGGACATTGTAAATTTTATCTTTGCAGATTCAACCCAGCCGTCAGAGTTATTTTTATTCAATCCTCTTGTGAGAACCATTATCTTATCGGCATCACGCTGTATCTTTTCTACGCAGTGAGCTACGAGACGGTCACCTCTCTCGAAAACCACTATTTCACCTTTCCTCAAGTCTTTATCTTTTATGCCAACCGCCGTAAGAACATCCGATGTCTTCAGGAGAGGAAGCATACTATCGCCTTTTATGACAAAAACGCTAAACTTCTTATTCTTAAATTTCATTTAACCAGACGGGTTTGGGGAAAAAAACCCTTTGCGAAAGCTTCAGAGCAGAAACTGAAACCTTCTAAAAATCCGCCTGTCCTGTTGTAAGTTTCGGCGACGCATTTCCCGAGGCAGTATTTTTTGTGGACGCAGTCCCCGCAGATTCCTCTGAGTTTTTCGGGTATGTTTTTTCTTATCTCTTCCAGAGTCCGGTTTTCAAACCATATTTTTTTTATGCTCACATCGGCACAGTTCCCGAAATCGAGTTCTCTTCTGACCGAACCTATACCGCACACGCTCGCCTTTCCGTCGCATAAAATTCCGAGAATGCCGAGTATTCCGCAAGTCCCAAAACCGCGGGAGGCGAGATGCTGGAGGCTCTGAAATGCCGCCGGGACGTCAAATATTATGTCTAAACCCGAATTTTCACTCGCTTCAAGGAAATCTTTTTTTATCTCGAGAATTTCGCCGACCCCGAACAATTCGCCTGAATCGCGCATTTTTTCCGATCTTGAAATAAGAGTAACGGGATTTACCTTCAGACTCGTCCCTCCGATTTTTTTCACGAATTCCGGCATTTTGTAGAGGTCGTCGGCGTTTTTTCTGTATAGAGAAAATATCACCTGAAAGGGCATCCCTTCTTTCTTCAGGTTTTCAGCGCCTTTTAATGTCTCTTCGAAACATCCTCTGACTGCCCTAAGGTCTTCATGGCAGTGAGCTTCGGCTCCGTCGAGAGAGATCGCAACGAAACGGGCGTTCTCTTTCATTGTCTTTGCCGCCCTCTCGTCTATCATAGTGCCGTTAGTCTCGACAGTCACGCCGAGGTTCATTTCCTTGATGCCTTTTATCACATCGAGAATCTCAGGATGCAGAAAGGGTTCTCCGCCTGTCAGCTTTACCGAAGCAAGACCTATTTCTTTGGCTTCCTCAAAAATCTTTTTTAATACGCCCCACGAGAGATATTTTTGAGCTTTTTTGGCAAAAGCAGGATCAATCCAGCAATGCCTGCATTTTAGATTGCATTCGCCGGAAATATACATGTATATGGTCTTTAGCGGGGGGACTTCAGTCCGAGAATTCAGCACCGGTCTTCTCTTTAAGCTTTCTGTAGCAGTCCACAGGATTTGATTTAATAAAATCGTCTGGAGTCACCCCGGCAAGAGCCGGACAACTGCCGTTGCAGTAAATGTTCCATTCGCAGTCCCCGCATCCGGGAGCTTCGCTGACGGGAATTTGCCTTCTCTCTTTCATTTTTTTCAGAACCGGACTATTTAGCCATATTTCCCTTATAGAGTCGCGGTTTATTCTGCCGAGTTCAATGTCCGCGAGCATATTGCAGGGGACAATCGTGCCGTCGTGATGGACTGCGAGTTTGTTGAAAACGCATCCGCAGGCGCTGAGATACCCCATTCCGGGACTGGGCTTCTCTCCATTTTTTTTCATCCTCTCCATCCGCCTGTATTCACGCCATTTAGCCAGAGGCCCTGCTTGAGCATTTATTCTGCCTTCAAATTTCTCAGAGAGGTATCCCAGTTTTTTTATTGCTTCGACCTGTTCGAAAGGGCTCAAGATGATTCTTCCTTCATTCATACATCCCGCTCCCATAGGCATGGCGTCATTTGTGCTGAAAGAAGACATTCCAATTTCTTCGAGCAGAAATTTCGCTGTCTCTTCAAGATGATTGAGGTTGAATTTGTTGACAGTCATTCTGACGGAGACATTTAACCCGGCTTCTTTTGCCAGAATCAGCCCTTTTACCGCCTTCTCAAAACTGCCCGTTCCCCTCGAAAGATCGTGTATATCGGCGTTGGGGCCGTCAATTGAGAATTGAATGTTCGAGAGTCTGGCTTTTCTCTTTCCCCTTTGGATTTGTTTGACTGCTTCCTCGTCAAAGAGTGTCCCATTCGTAAGTACTGAATATCTGAGGTTGCTGTCAATTAAGGCGTCTATAAAATTCCAAATATCTTTTCTGGAAAAGACTTCTCCTCCGCTGAGGCACAAATCCTCCGCGGCTAAATTTTTAAGCTCCGTGAAAAATTTCTCCCATTCTTCCAAAGAGAGGTCTTCCCTGTTTTTCATTTCTTTTTGGTAAAAACAATACTTGCATTTGAGGTTGCATTTTTTCGTCACGGAAATATCAAATGACCTCGGCGCTTCGTGCGAAAATATAAAATCACTTCTGACCCTGTGTTTTTCAGGCGAATCAAGAACCTTTACAATGCCTCCGGATTCAAGACTCTGAAGAAATTCGGACAAGTCATTTTTTACGTAGTTTTCATAGGGCGACTCGAACTCTTCCTTCACCGCGCGGTATATATCTTCTAAGGACCTGCTGCCGTCGAGCAATGTCAAGATGAAAATGCCCGTGGTATTGATGCATCTCCTTCTTCCCGTGTCGGGATGAAAGACACTCGCCGTATTCTCGCCGAGGAGCCTTATTGAAACCGAGTTTTCAAAAAGATAGTATTTCATAGCCACTTAGTTATTTTAAGCGCCGGGAGGAATAGTTCAAGGGATTTAATCTTAAACTCCGCATAGATTCTTAAAGGGGCAGTATTTGCATGATTTTTCGGACGGCAGGGCGATGAAAAGGGGATTGAAAAGAATGTCTCTCATAACGCTTTGGAATATTTCTTGAAACTTATCCCAATAAATCACTTTTTTTTCACCGGTGAACACTACTTTTTCTTTTTCCTCCTTCGTCCTCAATAAGTAGTATTTTCCGTTTATGCCCTGGATTTTTTTGTTCCCGTCTTCTGCCCACATTTTCATGTATATGAGGACTTGATAACAGCCGCAGGTTTCCAGCAATTTCGGAAATTCAGTTTTATATTCTTCATCGCTAATATTTGCAAAATCAGGGACTGATAATTCATCAAATTTATAATTTTTACTATTAAAGAGGTCTTGCTTTTCTTTCGTCTTGTAGTCGCATATAAAAATCTCTTGACCGATTTCTTCCACCCTGTCTATTTTACCGTGAAAGGGGACCGCTACGCCGTCCAGCTCAAATTTTCGGGATATTTTCTCTTCCAGAGAAACAATCCTTATATCTTTGTTTTTTTCATTGTCCCAAAGGACAAATTCTTCGAGCATTCTCTTTATTCCCCAAAACTTTATCTTTGCCGTTCCTTGGTCTGAGACAATGTTTTTATCTTTTAATACTTCATATAAAACTTCGCCGATATCGAGGCTTTTATCCCTGTAATATCTGCAGAGAGCTTCGTGGACAACTGTCCCGACAGCCGAAGCATCGGGATTTTCATCGAGCGAAACCTTTTCTTCGAGTCCCAAAGTTTTTTTATAATAGAATTTCATGGGACAGGAAAGATAATCCTCGAAAGAAGTCGGTGAAAGGCCTTTTTCGATTATGATTTCTTTTATTTTTTTTGTTTTTTCGACCCCGGGAATTTTGCCGGCTGATCCCAGAGAAAATTTAAGGCTTTTTCTCATTATCAGGTCTTTTTTACCGCGCGATTCATGGACGAGAGATTCTATAAACCTGCTCCTCTTTACGATTCTTCCTCCAGATTTTTCCGGATAGAAAATTTTAACAATTCGTGCTGAAGATAGTATTGAATAAAAATTAAAGGCGTAAATGCTTTCCCAGTCTCCGTATCGCCTCATCGAAAACAGCTCTTTTATGTCTCCGGGTAAAAGAGGATCGTATTTGGTGACATCCGGCATGACTCCTTCGACGCAGTCGGCTATAAACACGGCTTCAAAGCTCAGGTTTCTGAACTCGAGCGCGCCCATTACCTGAATTCCCTCAAGCGGAGAACCGACGAACCGGACGGGAACGAGCGACAGTTTTTGTCTGATAAAACTTTCTTTTCCCGGTGCTCTTGGATCTTTTCCGGCTCCGGGATTTCTCTTGAAAAATTCTTCTAATTCCAGTATTGCTTCTTTCGCAGAATTTATGAAATCCCTGAAAAACAAATAATTCTTCTCAGAGTCGTATATGATGTCAATGCACTTTGATATTCTCCTGCAAAGTTCTTCGGCGTTTTCCGCTTTTGAAGGCAGAAAGGTCTGATTAATCCTTTTTAATTCTTCGGATACCTTTTGCGGCAGACCTTTATTTTTGAAACCCCCTTCGCCGTCCGTTTCAAGGTTCAATATATTGTTCTCTATTATCGCTGTCTCCAGTCCGTGCATCTCTTTTCTCAAATCAATATCATGTTTTGAATTTGCCGACAGTTTCAGATAAGGATGTTTGAGCATTTGGAGATATAACTGAGCGGGGATTTTGTTTTCTCTATGATTTTCCGATATTTTCAAAAGAAAATCTATGAGCTGAAAAAGTGGAGTTCGCTGAAAAGGATAACTCAACGTGACGTTAAAGTTGACGCTTTCTTTCTCAAATCTCGATATGACATTGTTGACAAAAGGCATCAGGCCTGCCGGATCCGGAAGTAAAACGCCGATCTTCTTTGGATCGGCGTTTTTATTATCTCTTAAATATTCCGAAAGACAGTCGTAGATCTGGATCATTTCATGCTCCGAGTTGGAGCAGGGATATATCTGCGTTTTACAGGACAAATCAGAAGCGCTCAATACAGAGCTTTCCAAATGATCCCCGCCGATTTCTCTCAAGGTTTCAAACGCTGTCCTGAAAGGAGAAAGAGAAGAGTTTTTGTCTCTCTTTTCAGCTCTGAGTAGAAAAAGGGAATTATCGAAGTTTTTCAGAATGCTTCTGATAAGTCTTTTTTCGCAGGGATTCAGAGCATAGAATCCGGAGAAAATAAAAGAACCGGCGTTGAGTCCGGCGTAAAAGCCGTCCTCATCATAAGTCTTTATTTTTCTGTAAGCCATGCCTCTGGTGAACATCTTGTTTTCTTCGTGTTTCTTCATATAACTTTCGGCAATATCGGGAAGTTTTGTTATAAAATCTCTGTATCCCTCGTTGTATTCGCCGAGAGAAGTGAATTTTTCATAGACATTGGTCTGATCGGGAATTTTTTCGGACTCGACAAGTATTTCCTCGATGCCGGATTTGATTTTTTGCGCCCATGGATAAAAAGAGAGAAAATCGCCTAAGTCTTTTTCTCCCGCGTATAGATTTTTACCCCCAAAGATTTCTCTCACAGCTTGGTATAGAAAATAAGAGGATTGAATGTCGTCTGAAATGGCAAATCCCGGCGAAGACATAATGTATATTTTGGCGACAAATTCATCAATCGTCTGCATTACAGGCAGAATAACTGTTCCTTCAATTCTGCGTTTGAACTCCTCTTTTAGGAAAAAACCGAATCTTTTTGAAGGAAAAACAATCTGAACCCTTGAAATGTCCGGATTTATTATTAATGCCTCGTCTGCCGTCCTTTTGACAAGATCCTCTGAAAAACATGAAACACTAATCTTCGACATAAACTCTTTTCGATTCTTTAAGATAGACGATAATCAGCTCTACATCCCTTGCACTTAATATTTTCACTATTTGATTTTTGTATTTCTTAAGCTGTTCCGAATGCTCTCTCTCTTTTTCTCTGCCGGTCTTAAAATCCAGAACCGCCGTAAAATCAGCCCCCTTGACTACCCTGTCCGGTTTTAATATCTCTTTTTTTTCAGAAAGTATTTCTCTCTCAGTGAAAAATGTTATATCTCCGACGAAGTATTTCGACATTTCCTCTCCCGACAGAAAACCAAACATGCTCTTCTTCTCTTCGTCGCTCAAAATAAAAAGGTCGAGTCTTTTTTCAAGATCTTCTTTGAATTCTTTCAAGCTTTTGTACGCACCTAAAAAAGACAGAGACCTGTGGACGGCGTCGCCTTTCTTCTGATCGAAGGATTTTATCTCGTTTGTCTCATAGACAAGATAACCGTCTTTGATTTCAGTGACGGAGGCTTTCTTCGGCTGTATATCCAAAAATTGAACTGAACTTTCTTCTTCTTTTTCTTTTTCCGGAAGATTGCCGAAAGTAAAAAGATCCGAGCCTTCAATCTTTTCTTTTATAAATTTGTTTTCAAGAAAGATTTCTTTGAAAAATTGGATTCTGCGGATTTCCCCTTTGCCGGTTTTATCTTCTTTCATTTTCTATTCTCTCGGATATCAAATAAACGCCGTGTATAGCCCTCGTCATGGCGACATATAAAAGATTCAGCCCTTCTGTGTTAAAATCAATGATTTTTTTGTTGTATATAGCGCTTAGTTTTTCAACAATTTCGCTCAATTCTTTGATGATATACCTGACACCGCCTTCATCAAGGAATATATTACTTTTTTGACCCTCCAATTTCTCGGATAAGTTTAAGATTACATTTTTGAACTCCAGACCTTTTGCTCCGTGAATTGTCAGAAGCCTTATCTTGTCTTCTCCCTGCGGTATGTCTATGTCATTTTTTTTGTCTTTTTCAGCTAAAATTTTCTCCGTGTAAGTTAAAAAAGAAGAAATCGAAGTTTTGCTCTCGACTTCGAGATCGTGGAGGATTTCTCCCAGTTTCATAAGAAAAAAAGAAGATTCTGAGAAATTTTCAAATATTCTGAACCTGTAAACTATGTCCTGAAATATATCGTATGCAGTCATAAAACCGACATTTTTGAAAAAAGGTTCGACAAATTGTCTCCAAAGAGCTTCATTCTTTTCTCTGAATACAGTGTAGAAAGCTTTTTTGATGCCAAAGTAGATCTCGTCTGAATAAATGTAGTCAATGCCTTCCGATTGCGCGGCTTTTTTCAGAAGAGAACTTTTTGAAAATTCATAAAAACTCAGATTGTCCGGCGGAAAGTCGAGAAATTTCATGAAAGATATTATCTCTCTCACAAGAGGAGCGTTCATAAGGGATGCTGACTCATCAGTAATGCATTCATGACCCTTTTCGGTGAGATATCTGAAAAGGCTTTTTATGTTTTTGTTTTTTCTCAAAAGAATTGCTATGTCTCTGTTTTTCCATCCCTTTGCTTTTATCTTTCTGATCACCTCGTCTATCGCGGAGTATATATCTTCCACTTCGCCTTTTTGGACAAAATTTAATTCGACATACCCTCTTTTTGCCTTTTCGCCGCTCCCGCATTCTTGAATAGCGCTTGAGTAGTTTTCGTCAAAAATATCACTCAGCCCGAAATTATTCAGGATTTCGAGGTTTTCCTTCTTCCAGAAAGAGTTGTTGAACTCGACTATCTCTCCGTCGCTTCTGAAGTTTTTAGGCAAATTTTCCTTATAATTTTTTCCTTCAATAACACTCTGTCCTATGCCGAAAAGGTCTGTTATTTTTTTCTGATCGAGCATTCCGATCTCTATTCCTCTCCAGAGGTAAATCGCCTGTTTTCTGTCTCCGACAATAAAAAGAGAGCTCGTGTCTTTTTTCGACAATATCGCATCTCCCGCCAGAGGGGCGAGCATTTTTATCTGAGCAACACTTGTGTCCTGAAATTCGTCAATCAGGTAATGACAATAACGCTCTGAAAGCTTTATGTAGAGATAAGGCAGAAAATCCACTCCAAGGTTTTTTTCTATGAGGTTTGATATTTCTTGAATATACACGGTATCTCTTATTCTCTTTTTGAAAAACTCGGCAAAGTCATGTGAAAGATCGGAAAAAGCCGCGACTTTGAAATAGGAATACAAGTCTATGAATTCTTTAAGGGATTTTACGAAAGGGTCGAAAACTTCTCTTACCTTTTCAATGTCTTCATTTGTCGCTACATCTTTCAAGATATTAGAACAATCCTTTTTCACCCATTTCCTTTGGGCAATTTTAAGAAAATTAGTGATATTGTCTTTGCCCAGAGAAAGAAAAAGATCGTCATTGTCTTTTCTAAATGTAACCCCATTTATACAATCTTTCCTTTTTCTAAATTCTCCAATTACTTCGTGAAACTTCTTCCCAAGACGGACGAGTTCATCTCTTTTTTTCCAGAATTTTTCTTTCAACTCTTCTCTGTTTTTTTTCTCAGGGCTCTTTCCGGATTTGAAAATTTCGCCGATTTTTCCTGCAAGCGTTTTGTCCAAATTAATATCCCAACTGATTTTGGAGAGTATAATTATGTCCTCAAGCGCCGCTTCGACTTCACTCCAGTCCGACTTCACCTTTTCGGTAAGAAAATCTTCCGTCAGATTTTTCAAATCTACATCCAAGTTCTCCTTGAAGTTAAAATCCGCTGTTAGGCCTTTTATCTCGGGAGATATGACTCTGAGAATGCTCGCGGACAAAGAATCAATTGTCCCCGTTTTAAAATCCGAATAACAGGTTGTGATGAGGCTGAGAAAAAACTTTGACCACGAAGAAATTTTCTTTCTGTCCTCTTCAGATTTCAGTCCGCTTCTTTCAGAAACTTCGGAAAACACCTCTGCAATGACTCCTTCTTTGCAATTTTCATAAACGGAAAATTCCTGAAGGTAATCGAGTATCCTCTCGCCCATCTGTTTGGCAGCGAGATTGCCGAAAGTGACGGCTATTATTGAATTGAGCGTCTTCCTGAATTCTTCAAGGTCTGCTGATGTAAAATTTTCATCGGGATCTCTTTTCTTTATCACTTTCTTAAAAGACAGATACAATAAGGACAGGTATTCAGCGGCGAGTTTTGTTGTCTTACCGGAACCCGCGGAAGCTTCTACTATTTTTAAGTTAATATCGCCTTTTTTCACTACGGCGTTTTCCACTTAAACCCGAGCCCTTCGACTCCCTTAAAAGTCGAAGCTCCGGAAAATCTGAAAAGATAAGCCGCCGTCTCAGCGGCTTCTTCGGGTGTCATCCCGCATTCAAATATAAGGTTGAGGTAATAAAACTCAAAAACGGCGCTTCCCGCCCAGTCAACGGGCTGAACGTATCCAGATACGACAAATCCGCTGGGCCAGTCTCTCCTCGATTTAAGTATCTCATCGGGTGTTTTTCCCGACATTATATTGCATGAACTGAAATGCACGAGCCTCAGATTTTTACAGGGAGCGAGAGCGGAAGCTATCACATCCGAATATGCTATTCCGTCTCTCAGGACAAGTCCTTCCTCCTCCCCGTGAGTCGCAAAGAGAATGTAAATATCCCCTGGCAGTGTCGCCGCCTCGGCGCAGTAATTTATCAGGTCTCTTCCGTCATGGACAAATCTCTGCCTTACCTCGACGTTTTCCAGCCTGGCGAAGAACGCACTGAGCATCTCGCCGAAAGAGTATTCAGCCTCGTCGAGAGATCCCTGCCACTCAGCTTCGAGAACGACGAGCCACGCATTCGAAGAGTCGCGATGAGGGGATCTTGTCCCCGTCCAATCATACCAGTTTTCAGTTCCGTCCTGACGCCATTTGCCGTAAAACGACATTCCGTCAGACGACAGTTCAAACCAGCCCTCTCCGACCGCTGAAGGTTCTGTGTATCTAAAATTCAATCTTCCGTCGGGCAGAATTCTGCCTTGTATACCGCAGTAACCGCTGAAAAAATATCCGCCGCTGACCTCATCGCCGTTCTGCTCGAGTATCATCTTTCCGTAAGTAGTCTCCCAGCTCCCTGAAAAATCGGCGGTATAAGATAAAGAAAACAAAACAACGGAAAGGATAAAAATAGACGCCGTCTTTTTCATGCTTTCACCGCCTTTTCAAAAATCTCTTTCGCCCATTTCCTCGCTTTTGCGGCCGCCTCTTCAGTGTCTTTTTTCATGGGGTCTTCAAAATCCGCTTTTCCCAAAATTTCTTTGCACTCCAGCGCTTTTTCCATCTTTTCAAGCGTTTTTCCTTTGCCTCCTCCGTGACAGCAGAAAAACGCGGCGCTTTTATCCTTAAGATCCGCTGTAGAAAAAAAAGTCCTCAGGGGAGGGGAGTAACTCCCTGCCCAGACAGGGGTTCCTATGAACAAGAGGCCGTAATCCGCAGGGTCGAGAAGTAATTTTTCGAGAACAGGCTTTTTCCCGAAAAGAACAGAAGAACCTCCGCTAAAATATTTTCCCGCGCCTTTCCGATTATAGTCCTTTTGCGGTTTAAGTCGGAGAAGATCAGCTCCGATTTCGTCAGCCATCTCTCTTGCTACAAAATCTGTATTGCCTTCAAGAGAATAGTAAATTATAAGTGTTTTCATTTTTTCCCTCCGGTCACGAATTCTTCTATGAAATTCCTAAAAATCACCTGGGCGCCGAACCTGCCGTCAGGCATTTTTTGTATTATTTGGGGCACATCCATGTTGTATTTTTTGAGTTTTTCGGTCTCCTTTATAAAGAGTTTTTTAGCCGTCATGCCGTCCATTTCAGGGTGAAACTGAAGACCGAGAACTCCTCCTTCTTCGCAGAGCATTGCCTGAACCGGGCAGGCACGGTTTTGGGCTATAACCTCAAACTTTTCAGGAATTTTTTTAACCTCGTCATAATGAGCGCCTATTACTTTTAACACAGACGGCAGTCCGGAGAAAATCTTTTTATCCCCGAGAACCTCGACATCAATGAAATCCATCTCCAGCTTCTCCGCCCTGCCCACGGCTTTTTTGCCGCCGTGAGCCCTCGCTATAAGCTGATGACCGTAGCATATTCCGAGGACCCGAACCGATTTATCACGGCATTTAAGATAGTAATCCATAGCGTATGCGAGCCAATCATAGTCGTCATTTATCGAATACTGCGAACCGGAAAAGACGACAAGAGAAAAACTTTGAGGATCAGGGTATTTTGACGAAAATCCGTTGACATACTGACTTTTGACGTAAGGATTTATGTCTTTTTCGAAAAGAAGAAAAAAATCCTGATCAAGGCTGAGATCTATTATAAGGGCTTTTTTCAAGGCTATCTTATTCTTATTCTTCCGTCGTTGACAGCTTCAACAGTTCTTCTTTTTATGAAATAATCGAGAAGAGGATCGGGAGCGTAAACCGAAGTCGGCTTTTTTTCAATCGCCGGATCGAGAAAAACGAATTGTCCGTCGCCCCCTCCCGCGACCCAGTCACTCACAATGACCGTGTAAACCTTGTCGGGGTCCAAAGGAGTCCATTCACCTCCGACGCGGATTTGGACATCTTGTATCCTGTCCCCTGCCTCGACCACCCTCTGAACCTCCCTGCCCGAATACACGGCGCAAAACGAAGGCCTCATCGTATCGATGACGAATCTAACGCCCCCCGCCTGCAGAAACCCTCCGTATGAAGCCCTCATGGAGTCAGGACAATTGAAGGGAGCTCCCAGCTGTCCCGAAGCGGAAACTTCCAGAGACTGTTTTATGTCTTTACCCCTCATCCTAACTTCTATCAGTTCATTCCGGAACGGAAGTATCTCCATAACGGTCCCGTATGTCACATCTCCTGCGGGATAGATGACATCCCCCCTTATCGAACCGCCGTTGACGAAAGCGGCGTCGGCATTTGAAAACCAAGCCAGCCAGGAATCGCATATCAGGTTTCCAATATTCGATTCTCTTCCCCTGACTACAGCTCTCGTCGCGTCGAAAGGCGTCAGAGAAGTTCCTATAGAAACAGACAGCCCTGCCTTGTATTTTTCTTCGAACGCTACCATCGCTTTTCTGACCGAATCGTCAGATCCCGCTGTCGAATCGAGGTATTCAGAGAAAAAATTTATGTTTTCAAGAGTGTTATCCGCAAAATCAAGGCAAAGAACGCCTATCGTCTGCGCCCTGGCTCCGTTTTGAACAAGGACGACTCCGTTTATTTCCCTGTTATACAAAACATGATCGTGTCCGCCTATTATCGCGTCAATGCCCTCGACGTTTTGAGCCAGAATGCTGTCTATGACAAAACCCGTGTGCGTTAAACCTATTATGGCGTCACAATCGGCCTTCTTCAGTTCATTAACGGAATTTTCAGCGGAGTTGAGAATGTCGGAGTTCAGAAAAGTTTGAGAATCTCCCGGGTTAGTCAGCTTGAAAAAATCGGGAGTTATGAGTCCGAAAAAACCGATTTTGATTCCTTCTGCTTCTACGACAGTGAAAGGCTTGACTGTTCTCTGAAGAAAAGTGTCCGAAAAAGACAAATTTGCGCAAATTATACTAAAATTCGCGTTTTTCATAGCCTCCGAAAACATCTCTGCGCCGTTGTCGAATTCGTGGTTTCCCGGACAGTAAACGTCGTATCCGGCCATATTCATTCCCAAAACTTCCGGTTCTCCCGAAAACATAGAGAAAAGAGGATTTATAAAATCGTCGCCGGATGAGACAAGCAGGACAGCTTCATATCGGGAATCGGATTCGAGAGATTTCTTAAAAGCGGAGATTCTTTCAAATCCTCCGACTGTGAATCTCAAACCGTCAGCGTTTATTTCATAGGGCAGTATGACGCTTTGAAGATCCGATGTCGCCGCGACGGCGATCTTCATAGTTTCAGCGCCGGCTGAACTTAAGCAAAAAACTAAAAACAGGAAGAATAGTGAATAACTTTTCATCGGGTTTTCTCCTTTGCTTTTTTCTCAGCGCAGTCAGGACAAAGAATATTAACCGTCTTTGCCAATGAGTGCTCTTCTATGTATTTTTCCAATTTTTCCCAGTATCCTCTGTCGTTACGGATTCTTTTGCACCACGCGCATATCGGTATCAGTCCGTTCAGCACTTTAAGTTGTTCCAGAGTTTCTTTAAGCCGTTCGTTGACAAAGGTCAATTCTCTGTTTTTCTGCCTCAATATGTCTAAAAACGAATCGTTTTTTTCGACTTCAAATCTCATCTCCATCTCGGAAAGACTGTCTTTCTTCTTTTTTTCGTATAGTTTTTCCTTTACTTCCATGTGTTTCTTATAAAAACTAACGGCGCTTTTGGCGTCTCCGCTTTTCTCGTGTAAAAGGGAAAGAGAATAAAAGACGTCCTTCTTTAGGCTGAGTGATTTGATTTTTTCAGCGATAGCAAGCGATTTTTTCAGGTATTTCAGAGCCAAAGAATACTCTCCTGTCTCAATAAAAACATCTCCTATGGTGCATAGGGTCTCTGCTCTGTGAAGAGCGATTTTAGCTTTTTTGAGAGTATTGTAGGAAAAATAGAGGTTCTCGAGCGATTTATCCCATTGTTTTTTTCTCCGGTAAGTTTCGCCGATATTGTTCGCTATCATGGCAATCGTCGTATAATCTCTTTGGTCAACTGTTTCCGCCGCTTTCTTGTAAAATTTCAGTGCCTGATCCGTCAAACCTTTAGCGAGCCTTATATTGCCGATGCCTATCAGGCATAGAGATTTGTTCTTTTTGTCCTTTCCCCTGCTGAGCTTAGCGCCTTTAACGTAATTTTCCTCGGCTCTTTCGTAATCGCCCTCAAACCAGTCTATGTTTCCCATATTCAAGTATATAACCGATTGAACGCTTTTTTTTCTGAGAACTTCATAGAGTTTTAACGCGGAAAAATAACACTCCAAAGCTTTCTCGGGCATGCTCATATATAGATAGGCGTTTCCCATTAAGTTAGAGCACGAAGCCTCGGAAACTTTCATATTCAGAGAATCGGAAATGTCTCGCGCTTTTCTGAAATCATCGAGAGCCGATTTATAGCTCCCTGCTCTCATTTTTAAGCTACCTCGAGTATACAAAGACTCAAAAAGCTGTCGAGAATTTCCTTTTTTAGTGAAATGCCTGACTGTTTCGTCGGCTTTCTTCAGCAGTTTTTCCGGATTCTTTTTTAGATTTTTTTTTAATTCCTGAAGAGCTCTGTCGCCCCTGTCGAGTGAAGCGTTAAAACGCTTTTTTCTTACGGCTTCTTTCTTCATTTCCTAATGCTTTTTATAGAATTTCTTCGCGCAGTCACTGCACAAACTGTGAGTAAAACTCGCGTCGATATGGTTTTCCACATAATGTTCCACTTTCTGCCAAAAACCCTCATCAGTTCTCATTTTTTTGCACTTCGGGCAGATGGGAATAAGCCCTCTGAGTGTATCAATTATTTTCAGGCTTTCTTCGAGCTGAGTGTTCGCTTTTTTCAACTCTCTGTTTTTTTTCTCTATCAATTGGGTCTCTGCTTTTTTCTTCCTGGCCTGATACTTATCTTCAAGCTTTTTAGATAATGATTGATTTTCCTTCTCGATTTGGGCGTCTTTAACTTTGGCGTATCTCTTGTAACAGGAAAGAGATTTAGTCCAATCTCCGCGTTTCTGGTAATTCTCGGCTTTTCTCAAAATCTTCCGAAGCAGAGACTCACTTTTTTTTATTCTGTGACGTATATCCATTCCGGTCGTCTTATCGAATTTTCCTTTATCATTCCTCTCCATTTTTCGTCGGTGAGCCTGTCCGACATGGGCCATGTGAACTCCCAATAGCTCAGGACAGGACCTATCGCCGCTTCAACATAACCGTCAGGTCTGACATAGAGGACTATCGCCAAATCCATATTCCCGGAAGCCACTTCCAAAACCGAAGAGCTGTTCTGATCGGTGTGGACGTCAGCTATCAGACTCGTCTCGACTCCCTCGGAAACTTCACCCATGTCAGATAGAGCACTTTCAAGACCCGATGAAAAATATTTAAGAAAATCCGCGTCTTCTGAACTTATCGTTTTTCCCGCGAGTTCTTTTTCTGAAATATCCTTTATCCTCTCCATGACATTTCTTGCGCGGCTGAATTTCCATGACAGCTCATCGTCAAAATATCCGTAAGAAATCAAGCCTTTTTCGAGCATATTCAGGACTGAAATTACTTCCGCGTAAACTTCCGGAACCGGCTCGACAAATCCCGCCGAAGGGGGCGGAGGAGGAGTTTCATACCCGTTGTCTGGAGCACAGCCGGACTCCAAAGTGTAACTCTGTTTGACGTAGAGGATGTTGTCGTGCCTGAGCATAGCCCATGAAGCGAGAAAATTTGAAAGAGAGTGAGTCTGCCACGCCTGTGTCGTCATGAAATCGGCGTATCCGTCGCCTTTCTCGATTAAAAGAAGATAAATGCAGTAAAGCCAGTTGTTGTAGAGTGTTTTATGCCATACATCCGGGTTAAATTCGTGTATTGCGGCTTTAAGGCTCCCGAGGGTTTTTTCAAAGTCTCTAAACCCGGTATCCCCTCTTTCACAAAGTATTCTGTAAGCGGCCGGACTTCCGAAAACGGCGGCTACGTCGAGACCGGAAGGCATGTATCTGTCTTTTCCATTACTGTTGGCGCCTATTGTCGGAAAAACCATCTTTCCGAGTATTTCGCTGTCAAAAGCGTATCTCTGACCGAAAAGCCTGAAACCCGCGGTTATCTCCATGGCTTTGCCGAGTTCTTTGGGGTCGAAGACGCCCGTCGAATCAGGCATAGCCGCGATAGCTCCTGTTCCGCTGTAAATTTTCGAATCGAGATATTTATCTGTCAATACTTCTGAAAACTTTTCGTGAAACTCTTTTGTAAATATATCCCCTGCCGTCAATTGCCCGTCGCTGACTTCTTTTACAGCCAAAATGTATTGGGGAACGGACATGTCGTCCGCAAAACCGGCGAAAAAGGCTGTAATTCCGTATACTTTGCTCCACTTATCTATGTATTTTTCACCGTCGGGAGCTTCCCCGGAACAAAGATCAGAAACAATCTGGAGAGCGGTTGCCGTGAGGTAAACCGCCTCTTCTTCCGAAACAAGATACATCCCCTGGTTTTTAGAATTGCCTTTGAGGGGAAATGTCATTCTTCCGAGCCACATCATCGCCTTAAAATATCTTTTCAGAGAATCGCTCGCAGGATAATGACCTCTCGGAACATATTGCGAGAAATCCTCTTTGTAACCGAAGACATTGCTCATTGCGAATCCCTCGTGCGCTTGGATCAATTCCAATTCCTTCTCTACTATATCCGCGACGAAAGAATCGAGTTCGAAATCCGGCTGAAGAAGTTTCAATGCAACTCCGGCGTAAGACGCCGCTATCTGATTTTCCCTGCGGATATTGGTCTCATACAAATATGTCATTATCTGAGCGAGGTCCGCATAGAGAAATTTTTCTTCGACCCTTTTAAGTGAATTGTCAAAGAAAACGTGCATCAGATGGAGCGGTATTCCCGAAGAGACAAAAACGGGCTGATCGGAATATTGAATTATCTCAAACGCTCTAACCGGGTTGTCCGTCAGGTCCATCGAGGAAATAACGACAAAACCGTTTTCGAGAAGACCGGAGGGAATTTCCGTTACTCCTGAAAAAACTAAAACTTCTTTGAGGTTTAATATTCTGCTTTCATCAAAAGGAAGACCGGAATTTTTCATTTTCTGATCTATGTTAAAGGGTGTTTGTTCGTAAAAATCAGCTCCGAAATCATGGGACACGCCGTTCCAGTCGAACAACAGCGCTTCTGAGGAGTATTTAAGAGGTTTAAGATTAAGCGCCTGAAGATTTGACTCTGTCCCGTTTTCTCTGCATGATAGAAATAAAAGGGCAAAAACGAAAATCAAGGATATCCGTTTGCACATAATGCCTCCTTTGCTAAAGCATTTTTCATTATAGAACATAGCACGCGATATTTCAGCTGTTTTAAGCGGTTCAAGTTTTTTAATTCTTTTTTAATGGTTCCCCTTATATAATCTCTTGAAAAGAGAAATTATGTGGAGTTCTAAAACAAAAATATTCGGAATGCCTCTCATCTCGGCGGGTTTTTTTTCCAAAGGCTTTATCTCAATAGGTTTTGCCGGCACGGGAGTGATAACAATAGCGCAGTTCGGAACCGGCATTGTGTTCGTGGGTCAGTTCGGAATTGGTCTTTTCACACTGGCTCAGTTCACGCTCGGCTTATTTTCGATAGGTCAATTCGCCCTCGGAATATGCATTGCAATAGGACAGGCGGCGATTGGTTTTGCGACAATCGGCGTCTCAGGGACAGGGTATTACAGAGCAATCAAGCCGCAGTCAATTTTCAAAGGACTTGAAATCCTCTTTTCTCAAATCGCCTCGGACCCCGTCCCTTTTATCTCCTGGACGGCATTTTGGTTGGCGTTTTTTTTCTTTTTCTATTTGCAGAAAGACAAATTCACGGGTCGCTGGAAAATAGCCGATTTTTTCAGACCGAGGTGGAAACACAATTCACTCGATTTCAGGATAAAGCACATAAAACGGCTCAAAAATCAGAATCTGCTCTTTTCTATTGTGAATAATGACTCTGCGTCCGGAGCCAAAATTGCCGCTGTTTCAGGGATAAACGACAAGTCTATACTGCGTTCAATACTCCTTGACGAAGAATTAAAAGACGCCCACGAGGAAGCGCTCCGGAAAATTGACGACGAAAAAATACTCCTTGAAATTGCCCTTATTTCAGAAAACCACGCGATAGCTTCGGATCTGTTTCAAAAAATAAAAACATCCGGAAACCTCAAGAGAATAGCCCGTGAAGCTAAAAATAAGGAGATAAGGGCAAAAGCCATTCTCATGTCCGAACCCGAAGAGTCCTTTCTTTCTGAACGTTTGTCCGTAGAAACAGACCCGTCTGTCCTTATGTCAATAGCTAACAAAACTGAACGTCAGGACACCTTGATTCGGTTAATTAAAATATCTTCCGATGACAGCGTTAAAACAACCGCCGCCGGAAAACTCAAAGGTGAAAACATCACTTCTTTGGAAGAACTTATTTCCAATGAAAATTCGATTTCGACCCTGAGAAAAATAGCTTTTCTGATAAAAGATCAGAATTCATTGAAGTTTTTGTCCAAAAACGCGAAATACCCTTCAGGCAGAACGGCTTCAATCGAAGCTCTGAAAAATCCCGGTGACAATTTTCTTCTCGAACTTATAAGAGATGAAAAAGAAATGTCGGTCTGCAAAGCTGCAATAGACAGGATAAAAAACGAAGACATACTGAGAGACCTCGCCATGGATTACCCGAGAAAAGCCGTATCAATCCTCGCCGTAAAGTCGTTAACCCAAAGGCACATATTATCTGAGATTGCTGAAAACGCAGCGGATTCCAATGTCCGCCTTGAAGCTAAATCGAGATTCGAAGAACTAAAACCGGGATACATGGGCTTAAAAATTGAAATAAGATGCCCTTTCTGCAGTCAGCCGGTATTCATCAACGGTTTATTCGAATCCGTAAAATGCAGATCCTGTCTGTCTGCAATATCTCTCAATTTAGATTTCTGGAAAAATGTCATATCGTCGCCTTACGGAATAACAAGACTGCTCAAATTCCACGACCTTATAACTGAAAAATCCGAATCCCCCCCTAAATGCTTAAAATGCGGATCGGAGCTCGACGCAGACCTGTATCCGCTGGGTAAAGATTCTTTCATTGTATGTTCTTCCTGCTCTGAGAAAAATCCGTCTTTTCCGATACCTGAAAACTTTAGCTGGATAACTGACGTGCGTCAGCTTTTTTGCGCTGAAAAGCAGTCCGACGAGACGGCTGTCGAAAGCGGGACAAAACCTGTTTCAATTAACTGTGTCAAATGCGGAGCGCCTTTGACTGTTACCGTTGAAACTCCGAGAAACGCGGTCTGCGGATATTGCGATACCGTGCAATACTTGCCTGATTTGCTTTGGTCTTCACTCCATCCCGCGCGCAAAAAAAGGCAATGGTTCATGGCGTATGTCAAAACAAAATGATATTTTTGCGGCTGGAATACTCCGTTTTTAATAAAACATTTTCAGAAAATTTTCATACTTTCCTGAACAAAAACCTCTTTTTATCCCTGTAGGCGGAAAAGATTTCCATTGGGGTGAGCATCCCTTTATATACATTGTCTCCTTCTCTCTCCAGAACAATAAAAACGGAAGTATCTGCAAATTGATTTTTAGTCACAACATCTTCAAGGGTTTCATCAGGGAATACTTTTGTAAAGCTCTTCCTCATTATTTCTGAGACTTTTTTAGTTTCATCGTGAACTTTACCGGCAATTTCCTTTTCCGTGACGATACCCTTCACCGTTTGTCCTTCTATGACAGGAAATTCTCTCTGGTCAGTGTTTTTCATTATCTCAAATGCTTGACTTAGCGACAAATCCGCCGTCAGCCACAACGCATCTTTTTTCATCACATCACCGACTTTTACAGTTTCGAGGACATTCACTTCCATATCGTGTTCAATATTTACCATTCGTTTTTTCAGTTTTATCGTGTAAATACTGCCTTTCATCGTGACAATAGCTACAATGTCGCTAATGACGCATGAAAGCATCAGCGGCATGATTATATTGTAGTTTCCCGTCATTTCAAAAATCATAACGATCGCCGTCAGCGTAGCTCGGCTCATTCCGGCGAATACTGCGGCCATTCCGACAATAGCGTAAGCCTGAAAACCCGCGCTGATTGAAGGGAATACTGCGTTTATTATCATGCCAAAAGCCCCTCCGGTCATAGCTCCTATAACAAGAGACGGGGCAAATACTCCGCCGGATCCGCCGGATCCTATAGTGAACGATGTCGCGGCGGTTTTGAGAAATATAAGAGATGCTATCAAAACGAAAGACAGGCGCGCGTTCATCAGAAGGCTTATTGAATCGTAGCCGTTTCCGAATACAAGATAATGTCCGGTTCTTGCCAGAAGAACCGCTCCTACGGCTCCTGTCAAAAGTCCGCCTACGGCCGGTTTGGTGAACTCTGGAAATTTCAATGACCCGAAAATGTTTTCTGCTGCGTAAATTGATTTTACGTATAGATATGAAATACCGCCGCAGACAAGGCCGAGAACGAGATAAAACAAAAATTCCCAACTGCTTACAATGTCGTATGGAGGAAGAGAAAATATCAGTTCCGGCTTCTGACCAATAAACGAAAGGAATATCTTGGAAGTAAGACCTGCTAAGACGGAAGAAATGACAATTGGAACAAAGGATTTTGTCTTGAATTCTCTTATGATGAGTTCAATTGCGAAAAGAACTCCTCCCACCGGAGTGTCAAAAGTCGCTGAGACAGCTCCAGATACTCCGCAAGCCAGAAGAACGCGGGTCTGATAAACGTTGAGCCTTAACAATTGACCAAAGGCTGAACCGATACCCGCTCCTATTTGCACTATGGGCCCTTCTCTCCCGGCGGAACCGCCGGAGCCTATTGTGACGGCTGAGGAAAGAGCTTTTACGGCTACAACCCTCTTTCTTATTCTTCCGCCGAGCGACTCAAAAGCTTCCATCACTTGAGGAATTCCATGACCTTTGGCTTCTCTGGCAAAACTGTAAACTATAATTCCCGATAAAAGTCCGCCGGCGGACGGAATTAATAAAGCCTGATAAGGAGAGATAAAATCCAGGTATCCGTTTATCTTGACAAGGAACAATTGGGAAAACCCAGAGACAAGAAAACGAAAACCCACTGCCGTTACCCCGCACAGTATTCCGGTCAACGCCGCAAGGATATTCATCCCGACATATTGAGAAGTTTTAGAGGAACTCTTTCTCCCCGAAAGCTTTTTTCCTATTAACTTTATATTTACCTTGATCTTTTTCAATAAATTTCCTCTGGTTTTATATTTTTTTTATTATACAAAAAATTTCCTGATAAGATATCATTATTGAATCTTAAATCAAGTCAGCGCTTTGACAGGTTTTTATTGCGAATAAGCAAAATGCCGATTAACATCTAAAGAGGTTTTTAATATGAAGATAATTTTATTCAACACAAGTCCCCGGGAAGAAAGTCATTCGAGAAAGGCTTCTGAAATCCTCTCCCTTATACATGGGGCAAATGAACTCACAGGCTAAAATTTTTCTGGACAGGCTTTTTGCTTTCCGACTCCGCCCGACCCATAGACAGCCAGCCCGAACTTTTCAAAAAGCTAAAAGAGATATCAGAAGCTGTTTAAGTTAGATTTACTGATTTTTTAGAAACTCCCGGAAATATTTCATAGACAAAACCTTTAGTAAATGGTAGAAAATGATTATTGTAGGCATGTTTATTAATGTTTTTAAGTCAGAAGCCTTCAAGAAATCTCCCTTGAAAACATTTCTAGACTCGTTGCGTGATTTTGCATACGGAGGTTTTGATGCAAGAATGCAGGTTGTATGTCGGTAATCTGGCTTATTCGGCTACTAAAGAAGAACTTGAGGAACTTTTTAGGCAATTCGGAGAAGTCAAAGGGGTAAGTATAATCGAAGGCAAAGGATTCGGTTTCGTAGAAATGGCAGACCCGGATTCTGCGAGAAATGCGAAAGATTCTCTCGACGGAAGAGAATTCAAAAGCAGAACAATCAAAGTCAATGAAGCCAGGCCGATGAAAAAAGACAGACCGAGAGATAATTACAGGAGGAATTACAACAGAAACTGATAATATAGATATTTATATTATATAAGAGAACTCTTTTGAGTTCTCTTTTTTTTTATGTATAATTCATTCTTTGGATCTCAAACATTTGGAGGAGTTTATGACTTTGGTTGAAACATTAAAGCAAAAGGTAAAAACAGGCGATATTTTTTTTGAAACAATGATCTTAATTTCGGGAACTCTTTTACTCACCCTGAGCGCTCAGTTCACAGTTTTTATTCCGTTTAGTCCGGTGCCTTTCACTTTCCAGACTCTGGCAGTTCTACTTCTCGGCGCCGCTTTAGGTTCAAAACGAGGCGCGTCATGCGTGGGATTTTATCTTCTTCAGGGCGCCGCGGGACTGCCCGTTTTCTCCGGAGGAAGATCCGGATTGGTTCATATAGTCGGCCCCACCGGAGGCTATCTCGTCGGATTTTTTTTCGCGGCATACGCGGCGGGGTATCTCGCCCAAAAGAAGTTTGACAGAAACATACTAAAAACAGCGATTCTGATGATTGCAGGCAACGCTGTTATTTACTTTTTCGGAGTATTGTGGCTGGGAATCTTCACAGGATATTCAAGAGTTTTCCAAACCGGCGTTGCCCCTTTTATAGTATCCGACATTCTCAAAACGGCAATGGCGGTTCTGATACTTCCATCGGCATGGAAACTTATACGAGCAGGAAGCGAAAAATAGAAAAATGCCGGCTATCATAAGCTGCACCTCCGTTATAGTGATTTTTCTTCTGATAATAGGATTTCTTTTTATCTTTTTCTCTTTGTCCTCCGGAATCAAAAGAAATCAATCCGGTGGAGAAAAAAAGAAAGACTTGGCAAACGAAATATATAAAAGCTTCGATAAAAAAGCTCAGGAAGGCAAATTCGAGGATATCCATAGAGATGACATTAAAGAAGATGAAAATCCACCGTGAAGTTAAAGAAGAAAA
>CAYNIW010000024.1:0-10760 GCA_964397545.1 uncultured Desulfuromonadaceae bacterium
ATTCGTGGTTATGTTCTTTTTATTAACCTTCGGGGTGGATATCTCTTCTTTTCATTCTCTTTTAAAAATAAAAGAGGGGAGCAAAGCTCCCCTCTTTCAGGAATATGAAAATATCCTCAGTCTATTATTGTCAGTTTGCCGGTGTAGTTCACGCCGGCGGCGTTGACCTGGTAGAAATAAGTCCCCGAGGCTTCGGATGTGAAGTCGAAAGTCCTCTCGCCCTGAATTGATCCGGTGAAGAGGTTTTCAACTATTCTTCCCGTGACGTCGAAGACATTGACATTGACGCTGACGAGATATGGACTCGAGAAGCTGATTGAGGTTGTCCTTCCTATCGGCTTTACTGCCCTGACGTCGAAAGGATAAATCGGAGATCCGATTATCTCTTCTTCGACTGCGTTCTGCGGGCAGGTAGTCACGCCGAGGCACCAGCCGTAGTTGAGTCCGTAAGCACTCAGATATTCCCATCCGCCGGTGTTTGTCCATGCCCAGTCGCTCTTTTGAGCTATGAGAGAGCCGGCGTTGCAGGGGAACGGATAGTTGCCGGACGCGTAAGTGAATCCGACCATGACCCAGAAAGTGTCCGTGGGATTTATGAGGATAGTGTCGTCGTAGAGAGGGACCGTATACCAGCCGGAATCGCCCGTGACCGTGAAGGGCACTATCGCCAGAGTGTCTCCAGCGGCGGAATCGCCGAGGATTATTACCATGGCGTCATTGGAAGGATTGGTTCCGGCTCTGAGCTGGAATATGACGTTGCGGATGTATCTTCCAGTGTAGGGAGAGAGCTCGTCCTGTGTCAGTTTTATTGCCATCGCCATCCACTCCGGGGGATCTCCGTAGTTTATTCCGCTTTCAATGTTGCCCCAGTTCCAGAATGTGATAGTGTCGCAGTAGTCCCCTCCGCCTAAGCCGAAGTGATTGAGCATCGAGTCAACCATCGCTATCGGGGTGGAGTTAGGGGTAATGCTCCTGAGATCGTTTGTCCAATATGCTGCTGTTCCGTCGTTCTTGGCTGAATTGATATTTGCGCCGGTTGATGTGACAACTATCTGTCCGTTTGCCGTCATGGTGAGGCCGTCGGCGTAAAAGTCGTTTGCCTGAAAGTCTGTCGTATTCGTGTAGCTGAATCCGGCAAGAACTCCCGCACCCGTGCAGGTTATCGGGGAAACCCCGTTTATGACGTCATCGGTTATGCTCTGGACTTCAAAATAAGAAAGAAGCCACGCAGCCATTGCGCCTTGTGTGCTCCAGTTGGCGTCCTGGCCTATGAACCAGACTTTACCGCCCTGGTCCATGTAAGATGCCATGTTGTTTCTCGAAGTGACCGAAGGATAGGCGGGTGACGTCCACCACCAGTCGTATGTGTTCCATATCACGAGGTCATACATGAGCATCGTGTCCACGGTCGGTCCGTCCCCTGTGTCGTTTATAGGTCCGTACCAGTCGTAATTTCCCGGGCCGAGGGTCGAATCGAGATACATCACCCATCTCGGATCAGGTTTGGTTGCCGGGCCGAATCCGGTCTGTCCGGGAGCTTCGACAAAGAGAACCTCTCCTGCCCTTGAACCCTGAATGAAAGCGGTTCCGCCGGTTACGGGGACGGTTTCAGGGTCGGGGTTTCCGGCTCTGGATATGTTCTCGGCGAAAGCCGCCGAGGCGAGAAGCAGTAGTGCTGTGCTAAGCACAAAAAACATTCTCATCATCACACCTCCTTATATAAGAAATTTCAATATCCAAGCATTATAACTCTTATAGAAAGTGCTTGTCAATTAAGAAGACAAAGACCATATAAGGTATTTCTTTCAAATATATCTGAAAGCAGAGTTTTTTTTCAAAAGACCGAATATCTTCTCTGTTTTTTTTGGGGAAGAAAAACGCAGGGATACACCGCTTTTTAGGAGTCTTCTTTTGAGGATTTCTATTTCTCCCTCAATTTTATCCCTCGAACAGAGAGGGCTGGAGGCTAATCCTGAAAATGGCATGGGTATGAACTGGCTGAAAGAAGCCTCAATTTTAATTCCCTCGGACTCAGAGAGAGAAAAAAGCGTTTCCGCCGTCTCGGATGCGTCATTTTCATCTGAGGTCGGAAGTCCCGTCATCATGTAGAGTTTTAATTTTCTAAAACCGGATGACCGAGCCCAAGAAGCGGTCTTGAAAAGAGCTCCTGCATGAAAAGGTTTACCTATATATTCAGACAACCTTCGAGATAGAGTCTCCGGCGCCAGAGTGAGAGAAAGAGTTTTTTTCTCTCGGAGCAGTTCGAGGATTTCATGTGTGACGAGATCCATCCTGCAGGACGGCGGGGAGACCCATTGACAAGCTTTTATAATGCTTTTGATTTCCGGGTGGCTGAGAAAAGCGGCGCTTACAAGTCCGATTTTTCCCTTTTCAAGGCTCTTTATGTCTCTAAGAGTGTCTTTTGTTTTTCTCGGTTCGAATTTTTTTCTAAGCCCTGTAAGCCAGCAGAATTTGCAAGAATAAGGGCAGCCCCTTGAAATTTCGACAAGTCCCGCCTCGCCGAAACTCGAATGACTGCCTTTCAATACGGTTTTGCCGCAGAGAATTTCGCTGAATCGTATCCCAGGGGTTTTTGAGTCTCCCTTGAACATGAGCCACGGCATATCCGATTTCCCCGACAGAAGGTCGGCTATAATTTCAGTAAAAATGCCGTCGGCGTCTCCGAAAAAAACCGCGTCGCTCAGTTCAAGAAAAGATTCCGGAGCCGTGAGGGCGCCCGGTCCGCCGGTTATTATTTTCAGATCAGCATTTATCTCCTGATTATTTTCCAAAAATCTTTTTAGCGGGAAATAATCTCCTGCCCAGCTCGCCGTTACCGCGAGGATGTCAAATTTAGAAAGACCCAAACCGCTTTCATATCCTGTTACCATTCCCTTTCTTTCGCATAAAAAATCGGCGTAAAAGCCAGGCTCGGTTGAGAGCTCTTTTTTCATATAATGAAGCGCGAGAGATGAAAAAGTAGCGGCGTTTCCTCCGGGGCAGATCATCCCGATATTTACCGCTGATTTTAAAAACGGCTTTTTTTTCTCCATTTTTCAAAAGAGGAGAGAGCGTGGACGAAAAAAGGGCTGAGCTTTCCGAAGACTTCCGCTTTTTCGAGTGAATTTCTGAAAGTCCGGGCGTCGTTAAAATCGGGCATCAGAAGACCGCTTGTCCCTATTTCCGCCGGGACGTGCGCGTCACTGCCGGCGGTGAAGAGAAGCCCTCTATTTTCAGCGCAAATCCTCGCCTTTTCATTGTCTGCCGGGAGAAGGCACCTTGAATTGAAAACCTCTACCGCATCGGCAAGCTTGAGGGCGAGGGGTAAATCGTTTTTGATTCTCGAATTTCTAAACCTGTCGAACGGGTGGGGAATCGAAATAAAGCACCCCTGTTCTCTCGCCAGTCGGACTGTTGTCTCAAGATCAAGGCCTCCGGGTATTTTTTCTTTGACGAATAGAAGGATCAGTTCTCCTGAGAGAGTGTAAACTTCTTCTCCGGGATATATTACTCCCGGGAAATCTTTCGCCATAGCAAGAGCATTTTCCGTTTCGTCATGATCGGTTATAAAAACTTTATCCGACAATCCCTTTTCCAACGCGCTTAGAATGTCGGCTGATGTTATCTTTCCGTCTTTTGAAATGTCCGTGTGAAGATGAGTTTCAACTCTGATCTTTTTCGACATGCCGCCTCTTTGAGTGTATGTTGACTCCAAAAGAAAAAAACATTATACATCTTGAGCGGATTACAGTCAGCCCATATAATATGTTGCTGTATTTGAGACGATTCGTAAATCAATATCATTGAAAAGGAGTCCAAATGTCTTCCGAGGAAATAAAAGAACTTACCCAAAAACTTAAAAATAAGCCCGAGGACACCGATCTCATGATAACACTCGGACTCGCTCTTGCGTCGGAAAACAGGTTCAGGGAAGCGGAGGAAATTTTCAAAAGAGCCGGCGAAGCCGGTTCTACGGAGGGGTATTACAATCTCGGTGTTCTCTACGGCATGGTGTTCCTTAAAGACCTGACATATGAAGAACTTTGGGAAGAAGCCACCGACGAGGAAATATGGTTTGAAAAAGCCGAAATAGCCTATCAGACGGCAATTGATCTTGACTCGAACAATTTCCACGCCATGAGAAACCTCGCGACTTTATATGCCCAGAGAAATCAGAAAGAGGACGCGCTCGCTCTTCTTGCAAAAATACTCGAAAAATCTCAAAGCGAAGAATACAAAGAGGAGATAAGGGAGCAGATAAAAGATATCGAGGCGATCTGATCTGAAATGGGTCATATAAAAAAACTCGACGGCTTTCTCGTCTCTAAAATAGCCGCCGGAGAAGTTCTTCAGGGAGTCTATTCCGTTGTAAAGGAGCTTGTCGAAAATTCACTCGACGCAGAGTCTTCCTTTATCGAAGTAATAATCGAAAACGGAGGGCTGGAAAAAATTTCAGTCCGCGACGACGGTGTAGGGATTCTGCCTGAAGACTTGCAACTTGCTGTGACGAGATACGCAACGAGCAAGATAGAAGATTTAGATTCTCTTTTCAGCATAGCGACATACGGTTTCAGAGGCGAAGCTCTCGCTTCTGTCCTCAGCGTGTCGAGGTTCAGGTTAAAAAGTTCCGTTGACGGAAAGAGCGGGTATTCCCTTTCCGCAGAAGGAGGCAAATACATCGAAATGGGCCAGACCCATTGTCCCAAAGGAACTTTTGTCAATGTCCGGGATATTTTTTTCAACGTCCCCGCGAGAAGAAAGTTCTTAAAAACTCCTTCAGGCGAGGCATTGAAAGCCAAAAGAACATTCGCTTGTCTTTGCCTTTCAAATCCTGGTATAGGGTTTTCATGGCGTCAAAATGAAAATAAACCGATACTCGTCGGGAAAGAAGACGATATCATTGAAAGATATTGTGTTTTTTTTCAAGACATATTGCGAGATCATCTGATGCCTTTTGAACACCGGATTCCCGGCATGAAGGTTCATGGGATTCTTGGAGAACCCTGTATTGCTTCAAAAAAGCCGTTCAGTCCGGTATTTGTCAATAAAAGGTATATCTCAGACAAAAGCATCGCGGCCGCCGTGAGAGCCGGTTACGGACCGCTTGTATTCGACAGGCTCCCAGTTTATGCCGTTTTTGTAGAGGTTGATCCTTCCTTCGTGGATGTCAATGTTCATCCTTCAAAGGAAAACGTCAAGTTCAGCGACGCCGCTTTTGTCTTCAGAGAGGTCAAAAGGGCGGTTTCAAACGTCTTTTCCCGCCAAAACAGCGTATTTTTCATTTCAGGGGAAAATGCCGTGAGTGAAGCGAAAAAACCCGAAGATATACACACGGTTTTTGAAACGCGAAATATGCTAGATTTTGTAAAGGAGCCCTCTGAAAGTTCTGTTTCCGATAAGATTTACTCTCTGCCGTGGGTGAGTTTCTTTCAGATTCACAACGCTTATATTTTAGCGGAGACCAAAGGAGGCTTTCTGCTCATCGATCAGCACGCCGCCGCGGAGAGGATATTGTATGAGGAAGTCCTTTATAAAGATGACCCCGAAGTTCAAATCCTGATGTTTCCTGTTGTCGTAAATCTTGATGAAGATCTCTGGGATAAGTTCGTAAAAACAAAAGGAGACATGCTATACAGAGCCGGTTTCAGATTGAAGATGCTCAGCAGAGCAGTCTCCGTCGAAGGAGTTCCGTCGGGTATTGAAAACGTCTCTCCTCAGGAAATATCAACCCTGGTGAAAGACATTCTCTCTCAAAACGGAAAAAACGAATCCAGAGAAAAAACGGCGGCAATGATAGCTTGCAAAGCTTCTGTGAAAGCAGGGGACAAACTTCAGCAACCGGAGATTGAAAACCTTGTCGGCAGGCTGTTTTTATGCCGACAGCCTCAAGTCTGCCCTCACGGAAGGCCTACTATCGTAAGGATTACGCTCAGGGAACTGGAAAAAAGATTCGGAAGGTCAAATTGAAGAGGATTCCGGTGATAATCGGCCCGACAGCTTCCGGAAAAACGGAAGCGGCGAAACACATGCTTGAAAAAGGTTTCGCGGACTTTGTCCTCAGCGCTGATTCGAGGAAAATATACAAGGGTTTCGCAATCGGGACAGCGTCGCCTACGGAGGACGAGTTGAAAAAATATCGTTTCGAGATGATAGCTTTCCTCGAACCGACACATAGCTTTTCCGCAAAAGAATTTTCAGTCAGGGCGGCTGATATTCTGTCAAGGAAAAAAGGCAGACCCTTGGTCGAAGGCGGAAGCAATCTCTATCTCAGGGCGCTTTTTGAAGGCTTATTTGAAGCTCCTCCCGCGGATCCTGCTCTTAGGGAAGAACTCAAAAAGAGGGCAAAGGAAGAGGGGGTTCAAAGACTGTGGGACGAACTCTCCTCTTCGGATCCTGACTCGGCTTTTTCGATCCACAAAAATGACCTGACGAGGATTATAAGGGCACTTGAGGTTTTCTATCAGACTGGAAAACCGATGAGAGAGCTTTGGGCGGAGAAAAAGAAGGAGAGAAAATTTCTGCCGCAATACGCCGGTTTGATAACCGGTTCGGTAAAGCTGAAAGAGAAAATCAGGCAGAGGACGAAAAAGATGCTGGAAGACGGGATGCCGGAAGAAGCTGCGTTTTTGAAAGAAAAATACGGTTCTAATATTTGGCCTATGAGCGCAATAGGATACAAAGAAGCGTATTTATACCGCGAAAAAAAAATGGATTTTGAGACGGCGGTTGATAGGATTTCTACGCTGACATGGCAATACGCGAGAAAGCAGAATGTATGGCTGAAAAAAATGGAGGGAGTTTTTTGGGTGGACTGTGATAGTATTACGATTAGACTGGCAGGCGATAAAATCATTGAGCACTGGAAAAAAAGTGGACTATAAAGTAAAAGAAAAAACTTCACCTGACGCGGCTCTTATCGCGGTCACTGCATTTATCATATTGTTCGGTCTATTCGCTCTTAATCAGGCTACGCTTTGGGCAGGGCCTTCCTTTTTACTAAAACAGATAATTTGGATAGCTGTTTCCATCGTGGTCATGTTCGTTGTCGCCCTGAACTTGAAGATGGCTTTTATCTTGTCTTATTCCTATATTTTTTATCTACTCGCTGTCGTGTTTCTTTTTTTTCCGCTGATACCGGGACTCGGAGCGGGGCAGGCGAACCGCTGGGTGGATTTCCGGTTTTTCAGAGCTCAGCCGTCGGACATAGCAAAACTTGGCCTGATATTTGCTCTCGCGAGATACCTTTCGGAAAGATACACTTTTTACGACGCTTTGAAAAGAAGTTATCTCAAATGGAAAAATCAAAAGAAAGACAAATTCTACAAACTGCCTGCTGTTACCCGCCGCAAACCGGATGATCCTCTTTTGATAATCGAGGCATTTCTTATAACTCTTATTCCTTTTATTATTGTTATGGCAGAGCCCGACCTCGGAACTTCAGTCGTGTATATTTTTATTTTTTTGGCAATGCTGTACTTTTCCGGAGTCGGTTTGACGAAAATACTGTTTATATTGTCGCCTTTTGTGTCAATACTACTGACGATTTTGTTTGTAATAAACTCTTATTCTGTTCTTATTGGAACTTTTATAGCGTTATTTTTAACTCTTCTGATAGCAGTATTCGTGATATCCAAGGTAAAATTGGCGGCAATTCTGGCTGTTCTCGCGGTAAACACAGTAATGATGATATCGGCTCCTCTGGTATGGAACGGAATCTTAAAAGAATATCAAAGAAAGAGAGTCATGACTTTCATTGACCCTAACGCTGACCCCACCGGCGCCGGATGGCACTTACTTCAGTCAAAAATGGCGGTAGGTTCGGGGAGGATCTGGGGAGAGGGAATTCTGCATTTGGAAAAAAGAGAGCTGTCTTTTCTCCCGGAACAGCATACGGATTTTATCTTTCCTGTGATTGCAAAAAAAAGCGGTTTTGTAGGATCTGTATTCCTTTTGTCTCTGTATCTGCTGTTTTTGATGAGAATTGTGACTCTGGCGTATAAGACCAAATCTCAGAGCCATCACCTTGTAATTATTGGCATCTGCAGTCTGTTTGCGTTTCAGATCACTGTCAATATTGGCATGACTCTCGGATCGCTCCCGATTGTCGGGATACCTCTTCCTTTTATAAGCTACGGAGGATCTTCAATGCTGATGTCCTTTTTTCTTATCGGTATATTGCTGAATCTGACATCTCCAAATTAATGGGCACTGATATAAAAAGCAGATTTCTATCGGCTTTTTTCGGGCTTTTAATGCCTTCTAAATGCACAATATGCGGAAGAATGCTTGGGTTCGATGAAGTCTGCATCTGCGACGCATGTCTTGAACTTTGCGGAAATTACACAAAATGTCCTTTTTGTTCTTATCCTCTGCCCTCAGAAGGATTTACGCACGACTGCAAGTTATACGGCGGACTGCCTCTTACGGGTGTATTCTTCGTTGGAGAATATGAAGGAACCCTGAAAGAGGCAGTAAAAGCTATGAAGTTCAGCGGCTATTCAAAACTCGGAATCAAATTAGGCGTGAAATTGTCGGAAAAAATTCCTTTCTCCGGCGAATCGAATGTCCTCGTCCCGATCCCCTCTTCGAGAAAGACCCGCAGGCAAAGAGGTTTCAACCAAGCGGAAATCATGGCTGAAGCTATCGCAGGACGTCTCGGATTCCGTCATCTTCCCCAAGCTCTTGTCTTAAAAGGGAAAAAGAAAAATCAGGTCGGCCTTAGCAGAGAGGAGAGAGAAAAAAACATGAAGGGAAAAATGTCGGGAGGAAGACAATTCAGTCTTATCAAAAACAAAAGAGCGATAATAATAGATGATGTCATGACAACCGGAGCAACTCTTGCCGAGGCACACAGAGTCCTGAAAAAAAGCGGAGCAAAAGAAATTTACGCGGCAGTCGCCGCTATTGCCTGCAGTTAAAGGAAGTATTATCAATTTTTTTGAAAAGACCCTTAACCTCTTTTAAGATATGGAAGATTTCATGATCAAATTCTTTTCTCGAGAAGTCTATTTTTTCGAGCTCTGCGAAAACATGGTCGTAATAATCTGATTTTGTCATTTCTGATACTTTTAAGGATATCTCTCTGAAACTCGGCTTTTCATCTTGTGACGAGGAAAAGTAGGACTGGAGAGCTTTTTTCAAAAAGAGAAAGCATTTTGTGTAATTTTCCAATGAATAATATTTTTCAGCTTCTTTCAGGTGAGATATGTGGATTTTTGATTTTTTAATTTTTTTAGACGGCAGTTTTCCTTTTGTTGCCATATACCTCGCTGTTCCGAGAACTAAAAAGGCAAATGAAAATAAAAATGAAGTCAAGATGAAAGAATTCGGCATTGAGCGGAAGCGCAGTTCTCTTAATGTGTGATTTGAACCAAGAGTATCTTTATCTTCCTGAATTCTCTGTGTTGCCGATGAACCCGTGACTTTTATCGTGCAGGGCGGAGTAGCGCTAGTCACATAGCTGGAAATTGAAGGGTTGAAGTATGAGAAGCTGATCTCCGGGAGGATTACTCTATCAGAAGAATTCGGGACAAGAGTCCAACCCACGACTTTCTTCCCTTTCATCGCGGGTTCTCTCGATTCTATATAAATTTCCGAAGAAGAATAATATATTTCCCCGCCTTCAACGCGCGGTATCTCTATATCCTCGATTCCTTTAATGTTCCCGGTCCCTGAGACTATGACGGTTATCTCCGAAGCAGAGTCGGCGAAAACCTGGGCGGGAGTTTCCAGTGAGATAAGATAATCTCCAACGCTTCCTTTGAAGCCCGTAGGTATCCCTGCCGCCGGAAGAGGTTTTACATTTAACTCGACAGAGTCGGAGAAGAGGTTGAGTTTTCTCGGAAGAAGAGGATATGATGATATGACGATTTCTGTTCCCGCATTTCCGACAAATGCCTGCCCCGCTTGGACGGGGAAGAGAGACCATCTCATGGAATACTTGAATACGGTTCCGAATTCGGTCTGTATCTGATGGGCTGTGAAGAAACTGTCTCCCGTTTCTGCCCAGAATCCGTTGAAGGAAGGGTAATAAGTGAAATAGGGTTGTTTTAACAGTTTGAATTTTGAGTATACGGAAAGTTCTGCAGTCACTTGTTCGTTGACGTATGGAGAGGGGTTGCTCACGGACATAGTCATTTTTATAGGATTTATCGTCGTAAGAACTGGTATGCCGGAGGCGGTTTTTTCTTTTGAATAAAGAGGGATTGAATCGCCTCTGACTATAACATCGAGAGTTTTGACAAGTGTTTTTTCAACGAGTCCGTCCAAATACGAAATCGTGAAAGTAATATTGTAATTTCCGCCGGAAAGCGGATAAATTGAATAGCCGTAAACATGTATTGATTTTTTTTGATTGTTGACAATTATCGTGCTCGTTGACACTGCGGGATTTGAAAGCTGAAGCGATTCATCAGCGTCTATTTTTATATTCAGAAAATTTTCTGAGCCCGAAAGTTTTATTTCGACCGTGAAAGTGTGGTCACCGTTGACTGAGGTTTGGATTCTTTCCGGTCTTAAAGAGATTTCAGCCCCGAAAAGAAAAAGAGGAATAAAAAAGAAAAATAAAAAAGCTTTAACTATGTTTTTCACCACTGTCCTGACGGCGAAGTTTTCTGGGAGCCCTGAGGGAGAACAGAGTCCTGACCCGGCGAGTTGAAAGCGGCGTCAAGTATTCTTTCGGCTTGTTCTCTTGACATCTCGAAAGAGCCTTGCTGATCCTGCTGGTCTTGTTGATCCTGTTGATCTTGCTGGTCTTGTTG
>CAYNIW010000024.1:10860-30797 GCA_964397545.1 uncultured Desulfuromonadaceae bacterium
TGCTGATCCTGCTGATCTTGCCCTTTATTTTTCATTCTCAGGGCTATTTCGAGATTTCTCCTGCATTCAGAATCGAGAGGATTCAATACGAGGGATCTTGTCAGTCTGATGATTGCTGAATCGAGAAGAGAGGGGATGGAGTCGGAATTATTTTGAACCGAGCTCAAATAAGAAGTTCCTGAATTGTATAAAATATCGGATTTAAAACCTTTTAATGCTGTGTCAGGTTTTGCAAGAAGAGAATCGAATAGCAGTGCGGCTGTATGAGGTTCTCCGTTTTCGTAATAAGCGCATGCGAGATTGTATGTCAAAGTGAAATCTCCAGGCAATTCTTCGAGTGCTTTTGAATAGGACTCTATTGCTTTGGTAAAATTGCCCTCGTCGTGAAATCTAGCACCTTCGTATGCCCTGTCTGGGAAAGATGTAAAAAGAGTCAGAAAAAAAATCAAAAAGACCATTTTGACGCCCTTCTTTTTTTCTCAACTGTTATTGAAAGCGCTATAAGAAAAGCTCCGATGGCGAGTGGGATCTCATAGTGATAGACATAGAGAGCTTCTTGTTCTTGTGTTATTGAACCTTTGCCTAAAGTCTCCAAAAAAGCCGAGATTTCATCGACAGTCTTTGTCGGGTTTTCTGCGCTGAGATAAATCCCGTTTGTTTTTCCGGAAATTATGGTCAGGTTTTCCTCCTCTAAATATGTCTTGGCGGTGTCGTAAGGGGAGAGCATTATATAACCTTCAATTTCACCTTTGAAATTTATTTCTGGGACGGGATCTCCCGATTTATCGCCAATTCCGACTGTTATTACAGGGATTTTTCTTTCCTGCAAATATGCCAGTTCGCCTGACATATCCTCCCCGAAATCCTCCCCGTCTGAAAATAGTAGAACGGCTGTCGAGCGGCTCGTCTCTTTCTCTGCAATTCTCGGAAGAGCCGAAAAAGCGCTTATAAAAGACGTGCCGGTGCTGGTGGTTACGCCGGTTGAAAGGCGCTGGATGGAGGCTTTGATGCTTCTGTGGTCGAAAGTCAGAGGGCTTACAACTGTCGCGCTGCCTGAAAAAAGAACAAGAGCAATTCTGTCGTCTTCTCTTCTTTCGATAACTCCTGTCATAATTCTCTTCGCTCTCTCAATTTTCTTTACGGGAGACGAAGCGTCCATGCTTCTGCTGACATCACAGAGAAAAACAAGGTCAATTCCCGTCTTGGTAAGAGAAGAAAAATCAGATTCGCTGGCTGGCCCTGCAGCGGCGAACAGAAAAGACGTCAAAGCGAGGGATATAAGTATTTCTTTTATGATTTCCGCCCTCATGTCGGAAAGATTCAGCTTGGATTTGTGACCGGTCGCGAGTATTTTTTCTATTAGTTTCTTTTTTCTTGCTAAATTAAAGATCTGAATACCGGCCGAAAGAGCGAGAACCAAAGGTATGATATAGATAAAAAAAGGCCGCGTGAAAATCAAGGTATGCTCCTGAAAAAAGTTCTGTCGCCGAGAAAACCGACCGCAAGAAGAGTTATCGCCAAAGCAACCCAGACATGGGCTTTACTGGGACTCAAAGCGATCATTTCGCTTTTTTCCTCTGACCGTTCAAGTTTGTCTATCATCTCAAAAGCTTTTTTCAGGGCTCCTCTGTCAGTCGCCCTGAACGAAGTGTTTTCGGCTGAAGCGATGCTGGAGAGAAGTTCATAATCAGCCGTCGAAGCGTAAACATAGCCGTATGTGGGGCTGTTGTATGTGAAAGAAGTTTCCGTCCCTATGCCGATTGTGTAGATTTTCATACCGAGAGTTTTAGCAGCATGGCCGGCTGTCACGGGATCAATATAACCGGCGTTGTTGGCGCCGTCCGTCAAGAGTATTATCACTTTGCTCGGACTTTTTGAATCTCTGAGAGCGTTGGCTGCTGTAGCCAAACCCATGCCTATAGCCGTTCCATCAGCTATGATACCCGGTGTCAGATCTTTGATACTGCTTATGAGAAAAGAATGATTTAACGTCGGCGGGACGAGAAGATATGCGTCATAGGCGAAGATTACAATGCCTATTCTGTCGTTCTCTCTTGACTCAATGAAATCCATTGCAATTTTTTTCGCGGCTTCGAATCTCGTCGGTGAAAAATCCGGCGCTTCCATGCTCGTTGAGAGGTCGAGGGCGATGACTATATCAATGCCGATTTTTTCCCTGTTGATTATTATGGGCTTGCCCAGAGGTTCCGCGGCGCCGAGTATTGCAGCGATAGAACTTAATATATACAGCCACGTAATATATTTTTTCACAATTATCCTGAAATTTGCCGGATTTTTGAAATAAGAAGAAGCCGAATAAACCACCGAAGGTTTACGGGATAAATGCAGATATACTCCGAGAGCCAGAACCGCCGGAATGAAAAGCAGAAGCCATGGATGTGAAAACTTAAGCATCTTGTATGTCCTTTGGTTTATCCTCGTCTTTTTTGACGAGAGGAAAAACCCAGACAAAGTCTCGGACAGCTTCAAAATCATCGTTTCCCTTTTCTGAATTGAAAGATTCTTTTGAAAATTTCGCAAGTTCAGATGCTCTGTTGAATGACGAAAGGGCTTTTTGGATCTCTTTGGAAACGTAAAAAGACTTTAGAAAAACATCCTGGATTTCTTTGACTGTCATCTTTTTGGTTTTCAAAGTGGACACTTTTTCAGAATATTCTTTGAATACCTCAGAAAGCTCTTCATAAAAATCCTTCGACACGTCGGGTTTGTCTTTAAGATATGACTTAAAGATATTCGAAAGATCCATCATCGCTTTTTCTTTCGGAGACAAGACAAAAAACTTCTTTTTCGCGGATCTTCTTATCAAAGCGTAAGCTGCTCCAGCGGCCAAGATCGTGGCGATTATGATAAGAGGGATATACCAGAATCTGAGAGTAAGTCTGAAAAGTTTCTTATAAAGGGGTTCCGGCGGCTTTGGAGGCAAGTCGAGCCTCGGCCTGAGAGGACTCAAAACAGTATCGTCAGGACCTGATAAAACGGAAAGAATATGCACGTTTAATGAACGAAGGCTGTCGGTATATGAAGTGTCGGGAAAATAAAATACAGCGGGTGGTATAGTTATTAAAGCGGAATCAATTTGACTGAAAATCGCACCTTTTAAGGTGAAAACCGATGAAAGGCTGTCTTCGCCCAGCGTCATAAGCTCTTTGAGCGGGGCGGCTTCAATAATAAAAGGGTGCCATAGAGAGCTGTCTGTAACCATGGAAACCGAACAATCTCTGGGGTGGGAATATGTTAAAAATATACTGAAGCTCTCTCCTAAATAGACACTGTCTCCTGAGGTTTCAAGGGAATTGAATCCGGAAAATATTGTCAGACAGAAGAGCAGGCAGGTCATCTTTTTTTGGAGCGGAGTTTGAAAAAACTGTATAAAACCGGAATATAATCCTTGTCTGTTCTGACGTCGAGGATATCTACAGAAGCCCTGTTTAATATTTTTTTGTGAAATTCCCTTTCCGAATCCGCTCTTGCCTTGAAAGTCCTTCTGTAAGAAGAAGAAGATGAATCTATCAGAATTTCCCTTCCGGTTTCAGGATCTACGAGATTAACAAGACCCACATCGGGAAATTCTTCCTCAAAAGGATCGGAGATTCTGACGACGATGCAGTCATGCTTTTTCGAAAGTATTGACAATGGCTTTGCGTAGTCGTCCTGTTGACCGAGCATGAAGTCCGTGATGATGAATATAACGGCTTTTGTCTTGATAAGTTTGTATAGATTTTCCAGCGTCGAAGAAAGCTTTGTCTCTCCGGAAGCCCGGGCGTTTGAGAGTATGTCTCTGATAATGTGAAGGACATGCCTCTTTCCTTTTCTCGGCGGTATGTATTCTTGAACCGCTCCCGAAAAAGTCATGAGTCCCACTTTGTCGTTGTTCTTTATGGCGCTCATGGCTAGGACTGCTGCGATTTCCGCGGCTATGTCTATTTTAAGAGGAGCCTGATCATCTTCTCCGGTTTTAAGGCTTGAATAAACCATGGAAGCCGAAGTGTCAACCACCAGAAACACCTGAAGTTCTCTTTCTTCGATGAATTCTTTTATGTAAAGCCTGTCATCGGCAGTTCTCGCGGTCACATTCCAGTCGACTGAGGTTATGTCGTCTCCCGGTTCGTATTCTCTCACTTTGTTGAATTCTATTCCGAGCCCTCTGAAAGCGCTTGTGTATTTCCCGCCAATTGCCGATTCAACAAGTTTCTTGGTCCTTATTTCGATTTTTCTTATTTTTTTTGATATTCTTTTTTCGAGAGTCTTGTTCATGGTGTGGGAATTTTTGACAGAATCGTGGAAATTATCTGATCCGTCGTAATGTTTTCAGCTTCAGCTTCGTATGTGATTATAATTCTGTGGCGCAATACGTCCCTCGCGATTTCTTTAATGTCATAATCCGAGACATAGCCTCTGCCTTCTATCAAAGCGAGCGCTTTCGCGGCTTTGATCAAGTATATCGAAGCCCTCGGCGAGGCTCCGTATGATATCAGTCCTGTCAGTTCATCTAGTCTGTATTTTGAAGGCCACCTTGAAGCGGCAACTATTCTGACCGCGTATTCTTTTATTGAATTTTCAACATATACGTTTTTTGTCAACTCCATTAGGTCGATTATTTTTTCTGCGTCTAAAACCGGTTCAATTTCAATTTCATAAGGTTTTGTCATCCTGTTTAATATTTCAAGTTCCTCTTCGGGACTAGGGTAGTCTATAAGGATTTTAAGCATAAATCTGTCAACCTGAGCTTCAGGAAGCGGATAAGTTCCTTCCTGTTCTATTGGATTCTGGGTCGCAAGAACAAGGAAAGGTTTGGGGAGAGGAAAAGTCGTCTCACCTATCGTCACTTGTCTTTCCTGCATGGCTTCGAGGAGAGCGCTCTGCACTTTGGCGGGAGCCCTGTTGATTTCGTCCGCGAGTATTATTTGGGCGAAAATCGGCCCTTTTTTTGTTGAAAAAGTCCCTTCTCTGGGATTGTAAACAAGAGTGCCGATAATGTCCGCTGGAAGAAGATCAGGCGTGAATTGAATCCTGTGGAAAAGGGCTCTCAAAGATTGAGCCAAAGTGGATACGGTCAGGGTTTTTGCAAGACCGGGAACCCCCTCTATTAATATATGCCCGTCTGCGAGAAGACAAACGAGTATCCTGTTTATCATTTTTTCCTGGCCGACAATCCTTTTCTTTATTGAAGACACTATCGCGTCGATTAACGGGCGGTTTTTTTTGATTTGCTCTGAAACTGCTTTTATTTCACTCATGGCAGGCTAATCTCCTTTGAAAAATTAATTGGCGTCGGATATACCCGTATATTATAATTACCTTACGGAATAAATCAATATTTCGGATTATTTAATATTTTTTGTGACAATCAAAATGCTGGATTAAGTGCTCATAAAAAAGGGGTAGATCTTTGAAAAAAAAACTGCATTCTTCATCCGGTTTTGAAGATGGAGGTTTTTTAAGCAGATTTCCGGTTAAAATACTGCTCCCGTTTTTGCTGATGATTGTAATTTTTGCTTTCTCGGTTTTCATGGTCGATCTCATTCCTCGTGATTTGTTTACTCTCTTGAGAATTTCAGTGAAGGCTTTGTTTGTCTTGACGGCATTGTGTGTTTTCTCATTTATTTTGTTTGGGATAAAAAAATCTTTAATTATTAGAATGATTGCGCTGGTTTCCGCCGTTTCAATTTTTGCTTATTTATTTTACAAATACCTCAGATGAATATTATTTTTATTTTATTTCTCTTTTTCTTTCCTCAGAATTTTACAAGAGGTGACGGTATCAAAATAATTCTCGTCGCTGAGACGGGAGAAGAAAGAGAAAATATTTACACGATACAGAACGACGGGTCAATTATACTCCCCGTTATAGGCAGAATAAGAATTGAGGGCATGACAATTGAAGAGGCTCAGGAGGAGATATCGTCAAAGCTAAGGGAAATATACAGAGACCCCACGGTTTTTATCATACCGGTCTGGAAAGTGACGATTCTCGGTGAAGTAAAATCTCCGGGAGTTTACAGTGTAGAAGGCTCCGTCACCGCTTCACGTCTTCTGGCTCTATCAGGAGGCCCCGCTCAGAGAGCAGACCTTGTCCGGTCTACGCTATACAGAGACGGGGAGGAATCTTCTCTGAACTTGAAAAAATGCATCTCGCTGACAGGGACTGAAGAAGACATCGAACTTAAATCCGGAGATGTCATTTATGTGCCCAAAGTATGGTGGCCCTCATGGACAGAATGGGGGACTATTATGACCACGATGACTTTTCTTATCACCCTTTACAGACTCTCGCAATGACATGACGTCAGATAACACTAACGGGACCGCCGAAAACAGCGGCGAAGGCATAAATCTTTTTGACAACTCGGTGGTGAAAGCCGCTGTCAGATACAGATGGCTGATATTCGTTATTTTCATAGTATCCATACTCGTCTCGCTCAACACAGCGACTAAGTCGGTCGATATATACAGCGCCACGGCTTCTCTGAGAATAGACTACGAAATGTCCATAGCCACACAGAACATAGGGCTTTGGGGGGGTGTTTTTCCCGGTTATTCTTATCATGTAAACCCCATCAGTGACAGGATAGCTCTTTTGAGTTCGAGGGTAGTAGCCGAAGGCGTCGTCAGAAAGCTGAACAGGAATTTTACCTATAGTCTCGTGGGATTTGAAAAGCCCAAAGATGTAAGGATTGAAATTTTCAGGATGTCGGAGATACTTCAAACAGACACTTTTTCGATAAAGATAGATAAAGACGGGAAAGGAGAGATAGATTTCCTGTCATCAGCTGGAATGAAAATTTCCGAGTCCTTCAGCATAGGAGACACGCTTGATATCGGACCTGCGTATTTTTCATTGAATGCTGTAAAAGGCGACACGGGAACGGTTTTCGTCAGAATAGTCCCTGTCAACATGATGGCGGATATAGTAAGAAATATGGTCAGCATATCGAATTTAGAAGAGACAAATATTCTGCTCGTCACCGTTAGGCATTACAACCCTGAAGAAGCGAGGCTTGTCGCGAACGCTTTTGCGAGAGCTATGGTCGAGTTTGACGTTCAGAGAGGAAGACAGACGGCTAAGAACGTCAGAGAATTCATCGAAAGACAGCTTCTGATAACCAACAGCAGTCTTGAAGACGCCGAAAAAAATCTTAAAAGACTGCAGGAGGAATACGGCTGGCTGACTGCGCAGACTGAAAAAACAAGAGTGGAACAGCATTTGTCGGAACTGATCAGGCTGAGAGTGAACACGATGATCGAGCTCAGAGTCCTCGAGCAGAAATTACACTCGCTGAGAACTCAGCTCGAAGGCGGCGGGGCATTTGACATATACAGCAGTTCGCAGGCAATTCCCGAGCTGAGTTCCAACCCGACTCTGCGTTCGATTCAGGAGCAGATAAACGGTTATGAAATTCAGAAATCGGAACTTCTCGGCAGATACACCGAAAATCATCCTTCCGTAAGACGGCTGGATTCTGTCATAGAATACCTGAAAAAACAGATAGCCTCGCAAACTCAGGCTATGGTGGAAGAATACGGTTCGGGACCCGTAGATCCCGTCTGGTCTTCGCTGGTAAAAGACTATGTTATGACTGAAGTCGATTTGGCGTCTTCAAGAGCGAGATATTCCGCACTCGAGAAAACGATTTATTCGATTCAATCCGAACTCGAAAGCCTGCCCAAAGAAATAGCCGAATTCGAGCGAGTTTACAGAATGGTGGAAGTCGAGAAGCAGACATACACGGTTCTTCTGCAGAAGCTTCAGGAAGCCAAAATTTCCGAAGCCACCCAGGTCGGAAACATCTCTCTCATTGACAGCGCGATGACCCCTAGAAGGCCTATGAGCTCAAAAAGAAAAAAAAACATAATCATTGCGGGGTTTATCGGCGCTGTTCTCGGTTTTTCCATAGCTTTTCTCCTGGAAAAACTTGACACGACCTTGCGCGATCCTGAGGAGGTCGAAACTGCCCTTGGGATAAAACTTCTCGGAATTATCCCCGCGATTTCAGAAAACGACGCTAAAGAGAGCACTAAATCCAGCGGTTCTCAATACTCCGAAGCTCTTTCGGTGAAAAATACACTTATAACGCATATTTCGCCCAAGTCGCCTATTTCTGAAGCATACAGGACAATAAGAACCAACATATCGTTTGGCTCCCTCGACAGAAAGACGAGATCACTGACTGTTGCAAGCGCTTTGCCAAAGGAAGGCAAATCAACAACCGCTTCAAATATCGCAGTAGCTTTCGCCCAGCAGAACATTAAAACAGTTCTAATAGACACGGATCTGAGAAAACCTGTCCTCCACAGTGTTTTTTCAATCGAGAGGACGCCCGGTCTGATTGAATATCTTTTCGGTATGAACAGCCTCGAAGATGTCCTCAAGAAAACAGAAGTCGAGAACCTCTTTCTCATTCCGAGCGGCACTATTCCTCCCAATCCTTCAGAAGTGATATCGTCTGAAAAAATGGACTCTCTTATTAAAGAGACTCTTTCAGATTACGGATTTGTAATTTTCGATTCACCTCCTATCCTCGCAGTAACTGACGCTGCGGTCCTTTCAAAAAAAACAGACGGAACGGTTCTCGTCATACGCTCGGAAAAAACAGACAGAGACGCGGCGAAGACCGCTCTGAAAGCTCTTAAAAACATCGGAGCGGAAGTAAAAGGAGCGATATTCAACAACGTAGATATTTCAGGCAGATACGGTTACGGATATTATTACAGATACTATTATCAGTATCACTACGGGCAGGAATTCGAAGAAAAGACTTCCAAGAAAGCCGGTTTTAGAGAAAAACTTAAAAATTTCTTTTTATGAAACGGAATTTTTTCATAATATTGAGCTGGAACGGCATTGTCACTTATGATATATTGCAAAGATTGTCATAAATTGGATTGAAAGGAGAAAATATGAAAAAGGCTTTACTCGGAACATTAATTGCTGCAGTTTTAATCTCTTCCTTCGCTTGCGAAAGCAGTGGTTTGACCGCATTGAAAGTTTACCTTCAGCAAAAGAGAATCCCCGAAGCCATAAGAGAAGGCGAAGCCGCAATAGCAATGGAGCCAAGCAACCCTGAAGCTTATTACTGGACCGGGGTGGCTTACGTTGAAAAACAGGAATACTCGACTGCCTGCAGTTATCTTGAAAAAGCCATGGAAAGAGGAATGTCCCTTCAGGAGATAGAAAAAAGGGGCAAAGGAGAAGGAATAGACGCCTGGAATTTCTATCAGGTATTTTTAGCTGGAGGCGTTATTGCCCTCGGCGACAAAAATTATGAAGAAGCCGCATCATACATTAAAAAAAGCTCTGAGATGGAACCGGATTCTGCCACTCCCTTCGCAATCCTCGGTTCCATATTCAAAGAAATTGATCAATTCGACTCGATGATGAAATATTACGATTTGGCCCTGGAACTCGACCCTGATAATTTTCCCGCCCTTAAAAATCTCGGCCTTTATTACCTCGCGGAAGTCAATGATTTTGAAAATGCAATAAAAACTTTTAACGACGCTAAAGTTTTTCACGACACTTCAGCCAGCCTGAACTACTATCTTGGGCTTGCATACATTCAAAACGCCAACAAGCTCGGTTCGGAGGGGGATTACGAAGGAAGGCTGTCGAACATGGACCTCGCGGAAAAAGCTTTCGGGAAATCCGCCGAGCTGGACCCGTCTTCGAGAAAAAGCGAGATAGCTCTATACAGAGGAATATGCCTGGTGAATCTCGAGAGATATGAAGAGGCAATCCCCGTCTTAAGAGAAGCGTTAGCCGGTCTCGATGACTCTGATCCGAACAAGGACAAGCTCCTCTATAACCTCGGTCTTTCGCTGGACAAACTCGAAAGATATGAGGAAGCCGTTGATGTGCTTACAGAGGCTATTGAATTGAAAGAAGAGGCGAGATATTACAATCTCAGGGCAGACTGCTACAACAATCTTGGTATGAAAGACAAAGCACAGGAAGATCTGAGAAGAGCCTTGGAAATCGGCAACTGATGTAGATGAAGAAAATAATTTATCTTTTTTCTATAGCGGCTTTTATGGCAGGCTGCGTGAGCTTCTCGGGGTATTGGGATAAAAGCGTAAAATTTGTCAGAGAGAGAAAATTCTCAGAAGCTTATTCAGCCATGGAAAGCGAAATCGCGAAGAAACCGCGCGACGCCACGATTAGATTCAGATATTCGCTCATCCTGCACGCCGGAGGAAGGTTTACCGAGGCCGCAGCTCAGAGCGATACTTCTTTCATTTTCGGCATGAAAGAGTCCGACGCTTTTAAGGAGGCTGAAAAATTTGGTGTTTCCTTAGGAGATATCTACGCCGAAGCAGGTTTTCAATACCTCGAAAAATTACTTTATAGTGACGCCGCAGGATGTTTTCTAAAGGCGGCGTCTTTGTCCCTCGAAACGCCTTATTTCTATAATCTTGCCGGATTCTCGATGCTCAAAGCCGACGACGAAACACAGGCGGCTTTATATTTCAGTAAAGCCCTCGAAATCGACAGCCTGTATGAGGAGGCGAGGCTTAATTATTCTCTTTCCCTTTTTAGAGCCGGTGATTATTCCCTGTTGCTCTCATTTTTGAAAAAATACAGAACGCTCAAGCCTTCAGAATACTACATGCTGGGAACTGCTATGCTCTTGTCTCTTGATTCGTTTTCAGTCATCGAAAACAAAGATGAAATCCAATCCTATTTCGACATGGCTCTCGAGGATACGTCCTCAGTTATAAAAGCTTCGGCTCTATACAATAACGCGATGTTAGGCGTAATGTCGGGCGACAGGGAAAATGCGCTTAAATGTTTTTCTGAAGCGAGCGTTCTCGACAGCACGTCATTCTCTCTCTATTACAACTACGGCGTTTTATTGATGGAAAGCGGCTTGTATAATCAGGCAAAAAATATTCTGACAATCGCGATAGCTTTAGATCCTTATTTTGCCGATGCCTACACAAACAGAGCCATCTGCTGTGAAAAACTAGGTGAGAGGGACAACGCTAAACTCGACTACATAAGGGGAATGGAATTAAGAAAAGAGCAGTAGAGTTTTTAATTGCTGCCGTTTTTTCGGCTCTCTTGGCATCCTGCGGATACAGAGCTTACTTTAACACTTTCTACAACGCGAAAAGGTATTACGGCACTGCCCTAAAACTCAGGCATGAAGCGGCTCTCGCCGGCAGGGATACCCTACTTGTGGGAATTCAGGAACTTGATTCAGCCATAATCAAGTGCGGAAAAATAGTGAAATATTACAATTCGAGTCCGTTTGTAGATGACGCTCTTTTTATGATGGGCGACGCTTTTCTGCTCAAAGGCGAATATCAGATAGCGATAAGGAAATTTCAGGAAATTTCCCAGTATTTCCCGTCGAGTCCTTTTTACACAAGGTCGATTCTTAAAATGGGAGTGGCATATACTCTCAAGGGCGAATACGAAGAAGCTCTCGGATATTTCATCAAGGCATACATGACCGGAGACGCACGTGTCGCCCCGGAAGCTCTCTACAACGAGATAAGAGTCTATGTTTTGTCCGGCGAATACAACGTAGCTCTTTCAAAAATATCTGAGTTTAAGGCTATATACCCGAAGAGTCCGTTTTATTTGAGAGTTTTGCTCGAAGAATCGGAAATATACTTTGAAAACGAAAACTGGCCCGAGCTGATGTCTATTCAGGATCAGATACATCAGGTGCTCGACGTGAAAAATTTTTCACTTTATTACAGAACGAACTTCAGGTTCGCGCAGGCTCTGCGGCATCTTGAGAGGCATGACGAGGCAATAGAAGTGCTCCAGTCCCTGAGATCGAGGATAGCAACAGGATCCAATGACGCCGAAGTGGCAATTGAAATTGCAAGGTGTCTGAGGGAGAAAGGCGAGTATCAATCGGCTATTTCTCTCTGCGAAGAAGTCGTCACAGTTTACGGAAGAACGAGAGAATCCGCCAACGCTCTTTATTGTTCCGCTGAAATATACGAGGAAGACCTTTTTGACCTTGTCAAAGCCAAAGAGTTATACGATCAGGCGAGGATGTCTAATCCTGACGAAACTACAGCCGCGATGGCGATGAAGAAGTCTCTATCCATAGATAGAGTATTTTTGTATGAATCTCAACTTGACACTATGGCTGAATCCGGAAAAGACAAAATTCTCTTCCTTCTGGCCGAACTCTACATTTTTGAACTGAAGAAAACTGACATGGGCGAACAGAAGTTTTTGGAAATCTTCGCTAATTATCCTGAATCCGAGTATTATCCGAAAGCTCTTCTTTTGTATGCGAGCATACTCAGTGAAAAAGGCTTTTACTCGCAGTCGGATTCTGTTTACAGAACAGTAATGGAACTTTTTCCTTCAACGGATTACTCTCAATACGCTTATCAAAAACTCGGTTATGCTGACACGAGCGAAACTCAAATCCAGGAATAGAGTTTCAGAAAAAATTTGGCATCTCGTCTTCGAATTGCCGGGTGCGCCGGAAATTTATCCGGGACAGTTTTTCATGATAAAAATAGAAGAAGGTTTCGGTTTCAAACACCCTTTCTCTGTTCACAGATTTTCCGATGGTGAAGTTGAATTCCTCATAGAATGCCGAGGTCATTTCAGCAGATCTCTTTCATATCTTGAAAAAGGCGGGACAGCGGAACTCACCGGGCCTCTTGGAAACGGATTTAAGGCTGAAGAAGGATCGGCAGTTCTGGCGGTCGGAGGCGGCATCGGATGCGCGCCTCTTGCTATGTTCGAGTGCCTTCATTATAAAGCAAGATACCTTGTGGGTTCTAAGGACGAAAAAACTTTCCCGGATTTGGATTTACCTCCTGAAAAAACCCTCGTGGTCACGGAAAACGGAAAATACGGAAAAAAGGGATTGGTGACGGATTATTTTGGAGATTTTATAGAAGAAGGCGAGACGGTTTTTGCATGCGGACCTGAGCAGATGATTAAAAAACTCGCACGGCAGTGCAGGTCAAGAGGAACGGATGCTTATTTTTGTCTTGAAGCATATATGGCTTGCGGCATAGGAGCCTGCGCGGGCTGTGTTTCTCCTCTTCTCAGAGAATACAAAAAAGTATGTTCTGACGGGCCTGTTTTTAACATAAGGGAATTGCTTTGACCGGGGATTTTCTCGCTCTTGGCGGAATCAAATACTCTCCGCCGGTTTTTTTGGCTTCAGGCACTGCAGGCAACGGAGCTGAAATGATTGGGATGACAGACTTTTTATACGTAGGAGCCGTAATAACCAAAGCCGTGACCCCGAAACCAAGGGCGGGAAATCCGCCGCCGAGAATAGCGCCGTCTTATTCCGGTCTCGTGAATTCCATAGGTCTTGCCAACTCCGGTCTTGAACATTTCGTTTCTGAGGTTATTCCGGAACTGAGAGATTTTCCGGCGAAAATAATAGTCAATGTCGCCGGAGAGGTTATTGAGGATTACGAGGAAGTGGTCAAAAGACTGAATTCATTTGATCTGGTAACGGCATACGAAATAAACATCAGCTGTCCCAATGTTGCAAAAGGAGGCATAACTTTCGGCAAAGATGCTCTTTCTTCTAAATTGCTTGTCGAGAAACTGAGAGAGGAGACTGAAAAACCCCTTATCCTGAAAATGACCCCTCACGGCGAAGAGTATATTAAGATAGCGCAAATTGCGCAGGACGCCGGCGTGGACGCTTTCTCTTTTGTAAACACTTTCCCTGCTGTTCTTTTCGATATCGAGAAAAGGACTTTCGCACTCGGCAATAAAACCGGAGGATTAAGCGGACCTGCAATAAAACCGCTCGCTCTTCACGCCGTCCACCGGCTCAGGAGCGTTACAAGTCTTCCCATAATAGGAGGCGGAGGAATAACCGACTATAAAGATGCGGTGGAGTTCTTTCTCGCAGGAGCAAACGCGGTGTCTCTTGGAACGGTTTTGTTTTCGGACGCGGATTCTCCGAAAAAAATTTGGACCGGTCTTAAAAAATACATTTCAAGGCATGGATTAAAATCATTAAATGATATAAAATTAAAAAATGAAAAATAAAATACATTTATTCCAAATTTTCTTTTTCCTCTCTTTATGCGGATGCGCGACGGTGATGTTCAATTCGGCGACTACGAGAGTCAAGCGGACAGGCGGGTCGAGCGGAACGGTTGAGACTGTCCGGAGGGACACTTCTTCTTCTCAAACCGATGTTTCATCACCCGACAATTCCATGACGGGATACGGAACTTATTATGGAGAGGCTTTTCACGGCAAAAGAACGGCGAGCGGCGAGACTTTCAATATGTATGCCCTGACAGCGGCTCACAGGACACTTCCTTTCGGGACGCTCGTGAGAGTCGTCAACCTGGAAAATTCAAAAAGCGTCGTTGTGAGAATAAACGACAGAGGACCTGTTGACGAGAGCATAATAATTGATCTCAGTTACGAAGCGGCAAGAAGGATAGACCTGCTCTCAAAAGGTATGGTCAGAATAGAGGTCCTTCGTTGATAGAATTCATTTTTCCCTTGGATTTTGACACAGCCCAAGAGGCTCTGGTTTGGGAAAAAAAACTCGGAGATTCGGCGGATGTCTATAAAGTCGGCCTTCAGCTTTTCAGCCGTGAAGGTCCAAACCTGGTGGCGGATATGGTATCGAGAAAAATATCTGTTTTTCTCGATTTGAAAATACACGATATCCCAAATACAGCAAAAAAAGCGGCACAAGCCGCCGCCTTTCTCGGAGTGAAATACCTGACGGCTCACGCCATAGGCGGCAGGGCGATGATAAAAGCGGTATCCGAAACTCTCAGAGGGTCAGAAACAAAACTTCTCGCGGTCACTGTCCTCACGAGTATTGATGAGATTTCTTTTAAGGAGTGTTTTTCCAAGGAATCGACAATAGAGGATCACGTCGTGAAATTAGCCCAAGCGGCTAAAGAATCCGGAGCCGACGGAGTGGTATGCTCCGTCAGAGAAGCATCTCTTATGAGAGAAAACCTCGGCGATGAATTTCTGATAATCACGCCGGGAGTAAGAATCTCGGACAAAAAAGATGATCAGAGCAGGACATCAAGCCCCGAAGACGCGAAAAAGGCGAAAGTTAACGGAATTGTCATGGGCAGGCCTGTCGTTCAAAGCTCTGATCCACGAAAATTTGTTTTGAAAATAAAAGAGACACTTAATGCCCGCTGAAAAAGGGAAAAAGAGCACCGAACAACTGCTTTCAGAGCTTGGAGTTATGAAGACAGGGCACTTTGTTTTGACTTCCGGAAGGCATTCTTCTTTTTATTTCGAAAAATTCAGAATTCTTGAAAAACCTGAGACGACTTCAGTTCTCTGCGCGAGGATGGCAGATATCATAAAGAAAAAAGCAGGTCCGAAAATTGACCTTGTCTGCGGGCCGGCGACTGGCGGAATGATTCTCGCTTTCGAAATCGCCAAAATATTGCGTCTCGGATGCGTCTATCTTGAAAAAAGCGAAAACGGATTCTGTCTTCTAAGAGGAATGAAAATCCCTGATGGAGCGAAAACTCTTATTGTCGACGACGTTCTGACGACAGGAAAATCATTAGATGCCGCCCACAGAGCGGTCGTTGAAGCCGGCGGTTCCGTTGTCCTAAAAGCAGTTATGATAGACAGGAGAAAGGTCAAGGACCCAGAGGATTCCGTTCTAGCTCTTCACAGAGCCCATGGAGAAGATTACGAGACAGATCAATGCCCGTTGTGCAAAGCTGGTGTCCCTCTCGTCGATCCCAAAACGGGGCGAGAGATTTCAAGGAGGTGACGATGTCCGGACATTCCAAATGGAGCACTATAAAGAGGAAAAAAGAAAAAATCGACGCCAAAAGAGGTAAAATATTCACTAAACTTATAAAGGAGATAACGCTTGCAGCGAGAGAAGGCGGCGGTGATATAAACGGAAACGCGAGGCTCAGAACAGCAGTCAACGCTGCAAAAATGTCAAACATGCCTCAGGACAACATAGACAGAGCTGTAAAAAAAGGCACCGGAGAAATGCCCGGAGTCGTTTACGAAGAGGTCATGTATGAGGGATACGGACCGGAAGGCGTCGCTGTCCTGGTCGAAACGGCGACCGACAACAAAAACAGGACAACTTCAGAGCTCAAGCACATCTTCACAAAATTCGGAGGCAACCTCGGTTCACCCAACAGTGTCGCTTGGATGTTTTCAAGAAAAGGCGTTATCGAGATAGAATCATCTTCTGTTGAAGAAGAAAAAGCCATGGAAGCTGCTCTCGACGCAGGTGCGGAAGATTTCCAGCCCTCGGAAAGCTCTTATCTCATATACACACCGTTTGAGAGTTTCAACGCGATCAGAGACAAACTTGAAAAAGGGTTTAAGATTTTAACAGCTAAAATTGCATGGATCTCTGAAAACCCCGTCAAAGTGACGGGTCAGGATAAAGCGCTGAAAGTATTAAAATTTATTGATAGTCTTGAAGATCAGGACGATGTCCAGAACGTCCATGCGAATTTCGATATACCCGATGATATTCTGGGAGCTTTGGACAATCAGTGATCGTGATGGGAATAGACCCCGGTTTGACAGCGACCGGGTATGGGCTTGTATCATCAGATGATGGCGTTCTGAGGCTTGTAAACTGCGGGTTGATAAGAACTGACAATAAAGGGACGCTCGGCAGCAGACTTAATGAAATTCGGAACGGACTCACTGGAGTGATAGAGAAATTTGATGTCCGTGAAGCCGCCTGTGAGACTATTTTTCTTTCAAAAAATTTCCGTTCCGCTATGCTGATGGCTCACGCGCGAGGAATAGTTTTAGAACTATTTTCAGAGAAAAAAATAAAAATCTTCGAATACAGCCCGAGAGAGATAAAAAAATCCGTCACAGGCAGCGGCGGGGCGGGGAAAGAGCAGGTCAAGTATATGGTCAAAAGCATACTTGGCGATGTGGACGAAAATGCATTTGACGTCTTCGACGCTATCGCGGCCGCGCTTACTCACATTAACAAGAGGGGCGTGGTTTTTTGATAGAGTATTTAAAAGGAATTTTACTGGAAAAAACCCCTGCTTATGCGATTTTAGAAATTCAGGGGATGGGTTATAAAGTCCTTACGTCCGTCACGTCATTCGAAAGCCTTCCGAATGAAGGGCAGGAAGCAATGCTGTGGACAAAACTCTGTTTTTCGGCGTCACAAGGCAGAGAAAACATCGAGATATACGGATTTTCATCGAAAAGGGAGAGGGAGCTTTTTTCTCTTTTGACGACCGTCAAAGGCATAGGTCCCAAAATGGCTCTTTCAATGCTGTCGGCTTCAAACCCAGACAGGCTGAGAGAAGCCATAGGGGCGGAAGAACTCGGATTTCTCGAAGCGATGAAGGGAGTCGGGAAAAAAACTGCTTTGAGAATAGTCGTCGAGCTCAAAGATAAAATCTCAGGCGGCAAGATTCTTAGATTTGCATCTTCCGTTTCAGAGGACGCGGTCAACGCTCTTGTGACTTTGGGCTATTCGAGAACTGCCGCTTACAAGACGGTTTCTTCGGTGATATCGGCGGAACCCCAAATTGACGTAGAAGAACTCATAAGAAAGAGCCTCGCAAAAATATGAAAGAGAACACAGACCCGAAAATTCAGGAAAGCGACAAAAAATCCGAACAGCTTATCAGGCCCCAATCCTTTGAAGAGTTTCCCGGTCAGGAGGACATAAAAAAGAACTTGAAAGTGGCTATAAGCGCCGCGAAGGGAAGAGATGAAGCCGTCGAACACACTCTCTTTGTCGGTCCTCCGGGACTCGGAAAGACGACTCTTGCCAACATAGTCGCCAAGGAAATGGGAGTGAAATTTTTTTCAACATCAGGCCCTGTCCTCGACAAAGCCGGAGATCTCGCCGGCATCCTGACAAATCTTTCTTTCAGGGATGTCCTATTCATTGACGAAATACACAGGCTGAACAAGATAGTCGAAGAATATCTGTATTCCGCCATGGAGGATTTCGCCCTCGACATAATAATAGATTCAGGTCCCGCGGCAAGAACGATAAAAATAAGACTAAAACCTTTTACTCTAATAGGCGCTACGACGAGGACAGGTCTTCTGACTCCGCCTCTGAGAGCTAGGTTCGGAATGACTTACCGCCTTGACTACTACGATGTTACAGAACTGGCAACAATAGTCCGGAGATCTTCGGAAATTCTCGGCATAGGAATAGACAAAGACGCGGCTCTTGAAATATCAAGAAGGTCGCGCGGGACACCCAGAGTTTCCAACAGGCTTTTGAGAAGAGTGAGAGACTGGACTCAGGTGAGCAAAGAAACTAATATAACTCTCGAAAGAACAAAACAAGCTCTGGACAATCACGGTATTGACTCCCTGGGGCTTGAAAAAATAGACAGAGAGATAATAGAGACTATAGTCAAGAAATTTGAAGGAGGTCCCGTAGGTCTTTCGACTCTCGCCCTTGCGCTCGGCGAAAGCGAAGACACGGTCGAGGAGGTCTATGAGCCGTTTTTGATAAAGAAGGGCATGATAAAAAGAACGCCGAGAGGCAGAATGGCGACCTCAGCCGCATATTGTTACGTGGGCGTCAAAAAACCTGAAAGTGGAGAAAGCCTTTTCGATGAATGAGGAACGGATTGTATTGGCTCAGTTTCCCGGAAGGATGACGGCATACAGGCTGATGAACGCGCTGAACGCTGAAATGATAGTCTCGTCCGTGGAGAGTCCTCAAAAAGAAGGCGAACTCTACTCGGTTTTAATAGACAAGAAAAACAAAATTAGAGCGAAAAAAGCGCTTAGAAAATTCATTACAAGTGGCCGGATATAGAAGCGAAGACTTTGACTACGAACTTCCACCGGAAAAAATAGCTCAGTTTCCCCTCGTCAAGAGAGACGATTCGAAAATGCTCGTCGTGTCGAGGACAGACACTGAAATTTCTCTCGACAGATTCGTATCGGAGCTCCCTTCTTTCCTCGACAAAGGCGACATCCTCGTCATGAACAGCACTAAAGTCGTGGCCGCAAGAATTTTGGGGAGAAAAAAGACGACCGGCGGCGCCGTAGAAATTTTTTTGACTGAAAAAATCCAGAGTGAAAACACTTTTAAAGCTCTTGTAAAACCGTCTAAGAGGATTAGGGCTGGAGACCGAATTATTTTAAACGGTTCAGGAGAAGAGCTTTCCGTTGAAAGCAGGGAAGAAGGAGCGTTTCGGACTGTAAGGTTTCTCGCCCAAAGACGGATTACCTGGGAGGAGGTTGACAAAATAGGAAACACTCCGCTCCCGCCTTACATAAAAAGAAAGGCAAATGAAAAAGACAGGGAAAGGTATCAGACAATTTACGCGAGCGTTCCCGGAGCCGTCGCCGCGCCGACAGCCGGGCTTCACATAACTCAGCGGATTTTGGAAGAAGCGGGGAAAAAAGGAGTTGAAACCGCATACCTTCTTCTCCATGTGGGTCCTGGAACTTTTTCGAGCCTTGCAGATGATATAGAAATACACAGGATGCACGCAGAATACTACGAGCTACCGAGGGAGACAGCTGAAAAAATCAACTCAGCTCGAAAAAGAGGAGGAAGAGTTTTTGCAGTTGGGACCACCACGGTCAGAGCTCTTGAGACATGCGCCTCAAAACACGGATTTTTGGACTCTTCTGAGGGCTGGACGGAAATTTTCATCCGTCCTCCTTATGAGTTCAAAGCAGTTGACGGTCTTCTCACAAATTTTCACCTCCCGAAAACTTCTCTTTTGTGCATGGTTTCGGCTTTTGCCGGCAGGGAAAATATTCTACGCAACTACAGGAAAGCTCTAAACAGCGGCTACCGATTCGCTTCCTACGGCGACGCGATGCTCATTCTGCCATAAACGGCGGACTGTGATATATCTTGACAAAAAGATTAAATGAGATAAAATTTTAACCTGCACTGCTCGGTAGCTCAATTGGCAGAGCGGGTGGCTGTTAACCACTAGGTCGTGGGTTCGAGTCCCACCCGAGCAGC
>CAYNIW010000025.1:0-29614 GCA_964397545.1 uncultured Desulfuromonadaceae bacterium
GCTCCCATAAACAACCATCCCAGTCATTTCTTTGCAGACGGGACAAGCCCGAGATTATGCTACTCGCCCGGAGCGACGGGATCGGGCAGTGCAGTGCTTTACGCGGGTTACAACCATTCCGACCTCTGGATAGACGCGCCGTGGACATTGGGCGTCGAAGAAATTCCTGAGAATGTTTTATTGGAAACTTTCATGGTATACCCTTCGGTCCTAAGACCCTATTCCACAGTATTTCTTGTCCTGCCTCAGGACGGAATTTACAACGCCTCAATATACGACATCACGGGCAGGACAGTCGCCGAATACAGTGAAATAACAGGAGTTAAAGGTATAAATTCTCTCGAGATCGGCAATCTCGGAGCCGGAGTTTATTTCATGGAAATATATGAGCCTGAAAAACCTTCTCTGAAGGCGAGAATCACTGTCCTCTGATTTCGGCTCTTAGGATAAAAACGGACTAACACGCCAATTCGTCGAGATTTTTTATGACGAAGTCGGCGTGTTTTTTTCTGCCCTCTATAAGGTGAGGCCATCTTTTTTCAACATGCCCTGTTATCATAATTGTTTCAAGTCCGGCGTTTTTAGCACCTAACAACTCGTCACTGCCGCCGTCGCCGACGAAAAAGCAGTCCTCCGCTCCGACACCGAGCTTCCGGAGGCAGAGATCGTAAATTTCCCTTTCCGGCTTCATGGATCCAACCATGCAGGAAAATACGGGGACATCGAGAAGCTCTTTAAGAGGAGAGCTTTCCCAACCCGTTATCTCTATAACATCGGCGTTGCTTATGAGTCCCAGCTTTTTACCTTCACTCTTCATTTTCTTCAAGGCATTCAGGGATATTTCCGGCACGTTTATAAGAGCTTTTTCAAATCTCTTTCCTCTCTTTTCGAGAGCTTCGGTAATAAGGCTTTCATCAGCCGAAGGTTTCAGCGCTTTGATCATTTTTTCCATTATCCTGTAAGGGTCTTTTTCCACGCCTTTGAGTTTGTCGTTTACATCAGAAAAGATCTGACCCTCCCACTCTTCTCTTGTAACGCCTATAATTTCATGTGTTTCCGGCAATCCATCATTTATTTCACCTAAAGTGATAAGAGTGTGAAAGAGGTCGAATATTATCGCTTTTTTAGAAGCGTATTTTTTTTTAAGCTCATTATTCACTTTTAGTCTTTCCTTTCAAAAAAGGTTTTTTAACAGTATAATTTCCAAAAATTCCTTGTGTAATGAAAGAACAGAATAACATAGTTTCCGTTGACCTTACAAGAGGGACGATCCTCCCACAGCTCGTTAAACTCGCCCTTCCTGTTATTGGAACCTCACTTGTCCATCTGGCATACAGTATAACTGATATGGTTTGGATAGGCAGGCTAAGCAGTGAAGCGGTCGCCGCCGTCGGGACAGCGGGATTTCTTGTGTGGCTCGGATTTTCCCTGATTCTCATATCCAAAGTCGGAGCTGAGATATGCGTTTCTCAGTCAATAGGCAAGAACGACCCAGACTCGGCGTTGAGCTACGCGAGAAACGCTCTGCATCTGAACATCACAACCGCAGTTATATTCGGCATTTTCATTTTTTTCTTCAGACACTGGTTTGTCGCTTTTTATAGATTCGACAGCCCCGAGGTCGTAGCGATGTCAACGGACTACGCCGGTATCATCTGTTTCGGAACCGTGTTCATGTTCGCCAATCCGGTCCTGTCCGGCATATTCAACGGAACCGGCAACAGCAGAACGCCTTTTTGGATAAACTCAGTAGGGATAATCCTCAACATCATCCTCGACCCGCTTCTGATATTCGGGCCGGGTTTTTTACTCGCTCTCGGAGTCAAAGGCGCGGCGCTTGCGACTATTTTTTCCCAAGCCTTTGTGACAGTCATTTTCATATTCTACATGGGCCTAAAAAAAATCCCTTTCAAAAAATTTAATTTTTTCAGCAAAATTTCTTTTTCTCACGTCCTAAAAATACTCAAATTCGGAACTCCCGTCGCCCTTCAATCCATGTCATTCACTGTCATAGCGATCCTGCTCGCGAGAATCATCTCCAGATACGGAGCTCTTCCCATAGCCGCTCAGAAAATCGGAATACAGGTCGAAGGGATTTCATACATGACGGCAAGCGGTTTTTCAACGGCTCTCTGCGCTTTTACGGGCCAAAATTTCGGCGCGGGAAAATGGGGCAGAATTGCCAAGGGTTACGCCGTGTCTTTTCTACTCATGATCGTCCTCGGTTTAATATCATTTTCAATCCTGTTCTTTTTCCCTTCTCAGATAATGCTTTTTTTCGTCAAGGACGCCGGGACTGTCTCCCACGGTGTTTCATATCTCAGAATCCTCTCTTTCTCACAGATCTTCATGTGTTTCGAAATAATATCCGCCGGAGCTTTCAACGGACTCGGAAAGACTATCCCCCCTTCCGTCGTATCGGTAGTTTTCACGGGACTTCGTGTTCCATTCGCCTACATACTCGCTCAAACCTTTTTCGGAATAGACGGAGTATGGTGGAGTATAAGCGTAAGCAGTTTGTTCAAAGGCGTCATTCTCGCGTTATGGTTCGCCTTTCTCATCTCAATGCGGCCTGAACTGAAAAAAAGAGATTTTATTAAAGCGCTGGTCTATAGATGGAACATTCGTTTTTTCAGGGACAAGCCCCAGATCTGAGAAAAATCAGTTCTGACGAGCGTTTCTTATAAGAGAATCATAAATTGGAAGAAGCCTTTTTTTAGCCTCGTCCATGTATTCCTTGTGCGGCATAGTGTCGTGAAGAGTGTCAAGAGGCTCGAGTATCAGATACTCCCATGCCGGGTTTATATCTTTAAGCGAAAAACCGGCCGAGTGCCTGTAGTGCAGTTCAACCCTGTTTCCTGTATCAAGAAGAGCGTAAAACCTTTCGGCAAGGGGGTTTCTGACGCATCCGTGACTTCCCTGCCTTCCGAGCCTCCACCATGTTCCGGAAAGGGGCGCATGGGTTCCGTTTATAGTGCCGTAAACTTCCTGAAAACCGAGCCAATACCTCATCGGAGCTCTGTCGAGGACGAAATAAGCCACCGGGCTTTTTGAAAATATCCTGCAGTGATCAGCTCTCGTCCAGTTGTCTTTTCCCGTCGTGACAATTGTCCAGTATCTCGGTCTGGCTCCTTCCCACAAGACGGCGCACTGGATGTCCCAATCGCAGAATACCTCGAGCCATCTCTCCGAATAAAGCGTCAATTGAAAAATTTCAGAACGCCCGCCCCGCCTGACGACGATTTTCATGGGTGAATAATCTACACCCGTGAATGGAATTTCAAATTTGCCGCCATCTGGGCCGAAATCGTAGATAAACGTGTCTTCTCCGGCATATATTGTCACTTCTGTTTTGAATTCGGAAGAAATCGAGGAGTAATCGAGCATATCTTTAGCTCCTGCAGGCCGAACACTGAAAACAGCGTAACTCGGAACGGTGCAAAGCGGATGCGGGCTTATAAAGTCAGATTCAACCAAATCCCTTCCGTAGAAATAAAACTGCTTTTCTACGCCGTCTGTCGCGGCAATCGTAATTCTGATGTCCGGATTTCTTCGAGATAATTTTGCCGAGTAGTTGCAGGATATGAGAGATAAAAACAAGAGCTCCAGAATAACAAAAAAAGTCCCTGCGACAAGAACTTTTATCCTGGCGCTCATAATATTTTGATTTATGTTAAACCGATTTCCGGACTTTACCGGCTTTTATACATGAAGTGCAGACGAGCTTCTTTGAGGACACGCCTTTGTCACTCAGGACATTGATTTTTTGAAGATTCGGAAGGTATCTTCTCTTTGTCCTGTTATTAGCGTGACTTACATTATTCCCTGTGCCGGGTCTTTTTCCGCATATTTCACATTTATAAGACATATTTTCCCCTGAGTTTAAGTTAAATTTTTCTGATTTTTTCACAGAGCCGGCTTATTGTCAAGTTTTTTAATCTTCCTTTAATCCGTATTTTTTTATCTTTTCGAGAAGATTTCTGTAACTTACGCCGAGCATTTTCGCCGCATCTTTTCTGTTCCATCCCGAAGCGGCAAGCGCTTTTTTTATAGCGTCCATTTCTCCGCTCTCTTTGGCGCGTCGAATCGGGGTTCCACTTCTTTTCTCCGGAATATATATTTTTGATGCTTCGATTTCCTGTCCCTGAGATAAAATCATAGCCCTCTCGATGACATTGGAGAGTTCCCGAACATTGCCCGGCCAGTCGTGTGAAGTTAATTTTTCCTTGCCTTCGAAGTTTAAACCGAGGTCGAATTTTTTTCCTATTCTCCCGGAAATCCTCCCGATGAGGTGTTCTGCGATTGCCGGGATGTCTTCCGGATGGTCTCTCAGGGGGGGTATTTCTATAGGAAAAACAGAAAGCCTGTAAAAAAGATCTTCTCTGAAAAAACCTTTCTCGATTTCCTGCCGGAGATTCTTGTTCGTAGCTGAAATTATTCTGACATCTATAAGTCTGGGGTCAACGCTTCCGAGACGCTGGATTTTTTTTGTCTCCAGAATTCTTAAAATTTTCGCCTGAGCTTCCTCCGAAAGATCTCCGATTTCATCGAGAAAAAGCGTTCCGCCTTGTGCGGATTCGAATTTTCCCACTCTTGCTTTATCTATGCCGGTGAAAGCGCCGGATTCAGCGCCGAAAAGCTCGCTCTCGACAAGCTCTTTCGGCAGAGCGGCGCAGTTGACGGGGACAAAAGGAAAACGGCTCCTCTTGCTCATAAAGTGAATGTATCTCGCGACGACTTCTTTCCCGGATCCGGTCTCGCCGGATAAAAGGACTGTGCTGTCATTTTCAGCGACTTTCCTTGCCATATTCATGATTTCAGCCCACGGCTTGGATGTTCCCATGGGCTCAAAGTATTCTTCTTCAGCGGGTCTTGTCTGAAAAAGAGATAATTCTCTCTTTATTATTCCTATGAGGTCCGACGGTTCGAAAGGTTTAATTACAAAATCTTTCGCTCCTTTTTTCATCGCGCTTACAGCTACTGGAACTTCACTATAAGCGCTCATCATCACCGCAATGACGCTTTTCCCGGCCTCCGCCATTTCGTCCAAAAGATCCAACCCGCTCCCGTCAGGCAGTCTTACGTCAATCACCGCTATTTCGGGAAATTTCTTATTAAGTGAAATTCTCGCTTCGTGTAAATCCTGAGCTTCAGAGACGGCAAAACCGGCTTCTGTGAGAAAAGTTTTTAGCGCGACCCTAAGGTTTTTTTTGTCTTCGACAATAAGAACTCTATTCATCGCAGCTCCATGTCATTGTCACCTTCAGCCCGTTTTCAAAATTCTTTATCTCAAGTGAGCCGCTGTGCATTTGAATTATCTTTTCAACAATAGAAAGACCGAGACCGACTCCCTCTTTTTTCAAAGTATAAAACGGGGCTTTTATCTTTTCAAGGTGCTCCTCTCTGATCCCTCCCGATTTATCGGTTATCTCTATCCTCTGCCAGCTGTCCATTTTATCGGCAGTTATGAGTATGTCCGCCGGAGAGTATTGGGAGGCTTCGACTGAATTCTGCAGAATGTTTATGAGAGCTCTCCTTATCAGATCCTTATCTCCTTTGAAAATATTCACCCTCAGGTCCGTTCTGAAATCCCATCTGTAGAATTTTTTAATTTCTTCCGTCATTTCCCTGAGATCGAATTCTACGAAAGATTTGTCTTTTCTCTGCGCGAGTCGCGAAAAATTCTCCACTATTCCGACAAGAGACTTTGTCTCATCCAGAAGAAGTTCTGCGTTTTCATCTCCGTGTTTCTGGTGTATTGCGGTTGCAAGAGCGAGCAGGACTCCCGCTGAATTTCTGAACTCGTGTGACACTCCGGCTGAAATCTCCGTCAGAGACAACATCTTCTCTCTTGTCAAAAACATTCTCTCAAGGAGGACCGTTTCCGTCATGTCGTAAAACACGGATACAGCCCCGACTATCTGCTGTGATTCCATAACGGGTGAAACAATTTGCTCTATTATCTTCCCGCTTAAGTCAATTCTGGTTCTCTTGAGGATCTTTTCCCGGAGGCAGTCATATACAGCCGTCACTATTTCTTCGGGAAGAGCCGACTCATCGAGATTTCCCGTCAGATTTTCCGCCGATTCTCCAAAAATTTTAACAAGTTCAATATTTGTCTGAACGATTTTCCCTTCCGCGTCTATGTCTATTATTCCCGCTTTAAGACTCTGCAGGACAGCTCCGCTTCTCAAATCAGTTCTTCTTGCTCTCTGTTTCTCAAGGGAATACAGATTCTCGAGTTCTTTCTTTTTCTCCTCAAGATCAACTATTATACCCTTCATGCTCTTGATGAGATTTTCCGGTTCAGGGTTTGTTTTGGCGAGTTCACCCATTATTTTCAGAGGTTTTTGAACATTTTCTCTGGTGAACATGACAATGGAAATCAGTGAAAGCAGAACAGTCAAACCGAGCGCAACAGCTATGACGTTTCTGTAGACACCGAGAGATTCGATGTATTCGGTGTTTCTTCCGACAAATATTTTTTTCCCGTCGGGAAGAACAAAATAGGATACAGCGGCTTTTCCGAAATCAGATAAAGAACTGTCGCCGGAGATAAAATCGAAATAGGGCCTGAAAACGGAATAATCATTCGTCCTTGTTTTTTCAAGATATTTCTCGAGTATTTCCGTCTCTATGTCAAGTGAAAGAGCTTGTGATTCCCTCGCGTAGGAAATAGAACGATCTACGAGTATGAGCGAGGCAAGGCTCGTCAGAGCCAGACCGGATATTATGACTGTGAAAAAAAATCTTATACCCGAAGCATATTTCACAATTTCACTGTCTTTTTCAATTCAACGGCTAAGTCGGTCAGCTCCCAAGAAAAACCTTCGTTTTCTCTTCCGAAATGTCCGTAGACGGCTGTTTTTCTGTAGATGGGATTTTTTTTAAGGTTGAACCTTTCTATTATTCCCCTCGGAGACATGTCCACGAGTTTTAAGAGGGCATCGGATATTATATTTTCCTCCGTTTTTCCGGTCCCGAATGTTTCAACGAACAGTGATACAGGATCGGGAACACCTATGGCGTAAGCTATCTGTATCTCGCACTTATCTGCCATCCCGGAAGCGACGACATTTTTTGCAAGGTATCTCGCCAGGTAAGCGCCGCTTCTGTCAACTTTGGTCGGGTCTTTTCCCGAAAAAGCACCCCCTCCATGCCTCGCGTAGCCTCCGTAAGTATCCACCATAAGTTTTCTTCCTGTCAGACCCGAATCTGCTGAAGGTCCTCCGCTTACGAATCTTCCCGTCGGGTTTATGAGTATCTTTGTGTCGTCGTCTATCAACTCCTTGGGCAGGATTTTTAGTATTATCTCGTTTTTGATTACCTCGTGGAGTTTCTGGGATTTCATTTCAGGACAGTGCTGTGAACTCACGAGGACTACTGCAATTCTCTTCGGAACGCCGTCATCATATTCAACAGTCACCTGCGATTTTCCGTCAGGCCTTAGGATGCATTCGTTCGTCGTCTTTCTGAACTCGGCGAGCCTCATGGTCAGTTTGTGCGCGAGCATAATCGGCAGAGGCATGAGCTCGGGGGTTTCTCTGCACGCGAAACCGAACATCATTCCCTGATCTCCGGCTCCTCCTTTGTCAACTCCCATGGCAATATCACGGGTCTGATCATGCAGTGAAGATATGACAGCGCAAGATTCGTAGTCGAACCCGAAATTCGGATCGTCATATCCGGTCTCTCTAACTACATCTCTGGCGATGTTCTGAATTTCGACGTAAGCCTGCGTGGTCATTTCTCCGACGACCATTATCAATCCCGTCGTAGTCAAAGTTTCGCAGGCAACCCTGCTTTCAGGATCCTGAGAGAGAGCCGAATCTACGATAGCGTCGGAAATCTGATCGCAAAGTTTGTCAGGGTGACCTTCGGTCACAGATTCAGATGTGAAAAAAGTCTTCTTCATTACTTTCTCCTGTATTAAAGTATTAGTTCTGAATAACCGCAGATGCCGGCTTTCTTGAAACTGCCGGAAATTTCGGATTCTTTTCCGATTATCGAATCTTCAAGGCAGATATCTCTGACAGTTGAGTTCTCCTCTATTATTGAATTTCTTATAATGCAGTTTGAGACAACGCAGTTTTCAGCGATATCAACGTTGGGTCCGATAACCGAATTCTCTATGACAGCTCCAGGAGAAATAAAGACAGGATCTTGTATCACGCTTCCTGGGACTGAAAATATGTCTTTTTTTTCTCCGAGCAATTCTCTCTGAGTGGAAAGAAGCGTCTCCGGTTTTCCGCAGTCAAGCCATTTTTCTATTTCAAACGTATCTATCCGGTGTCCGGCTGTTATCATCTCCTGAAGGGCGTCTGTCAGCTGTATTTCACCGGAGGTCTTTTTTCCCATTTTTACGATTGTGTCCAGAGCTCTGTAGAGAGCTCTGAATTCAAAGATACGATATATGCCAACTATTGCGAGATTTGAAGGAGGGTCGTCGGGTTTTTCCACCAATCGTCTCACAGTGCCGTCTTCTTTGAGTTCGACGACTCCAAAACGCCTTGGATCATCAACTTTTGCAACTCCAATGGAGTTGTCTTTCGAATTAAATATTTTATCTAAATCAAATCTGAAAATCGTGTCGCCGAGAATTATGAGAGTGTCTTCGTCGCTTTCACCTGTCATGTAAACCGCGTGGCCCAGTCCAAGCATATCTTCCTGAATAACGAATCTAATGTTCACTGAAGGGTAATATTTCGAAAGATAAGCGATAACGGAATCGCTTTTGTATCCGGCTACAATGACGACTTCATTTGGTTGGATTTTCAAGACCAAATCAATGATATGGCCTATCATGGGTTTTCCGGCCAGTCTCAGCATTACTTTGGGCTCTTCGAAAGTGTGAGGCCGGAGTCTTTTGCCCATTCCCGCGGCGGGGATGAGCACTCTCAATTTTTTTCTCCTCTTTTCATAAAAGATTTCAGCCTGTCTATAGCTTCTATCGGCAGTGGATCTATCCCTAAAATCTCCGCCAGGCAAAGACTGTAATAATCTCCATAAGCCAGGGATTCCATGTATGAAGAAAAATAATTTTCTCCTCTAAAAAAAACTTCGAAAGGTTTGTAACCCGAAGAAAAATCCCTGAACAGGTCTGAAGTCGCTTTTCTCGCCGTTAAATCTTTTGCGAGGTCCGAACTATTTTGGACTAAATACAAGAATGAAGAATTTTTGGGTATTCCGCCTACTACAAAATTGTGATTCATTTCTGGAATCCAAAGGGCTTCCGCTCTTTTTTTCGCGTTTTCATTAATCTGACATGCCCATCTTGACGCCGCGCTTTTAGCCTTTTCGGGAGAAACGATGAAAATATTATCTTGCGCTGTCAAAGCCGCCAGATTTTTTATTTCATCTGTCCTCTCGTTAAAAAGCTTTTCCAAAGAAAGAGCGGCTTTTTTAACATTCTCTCTCATAGACGGAAACACACCCGCTTTTTCGCAGATCGCGGTTCCCATGCCTATCATCTGAGGCAGATTGGCTCTCGGAGGCCTGCCTTTCTGCATTTCAAGGCATAAATAATTTTTCTCCACCGATTTTTCCATGAGTTTTCCGCCTGAAGCCATGGAGACAATTTTTGCTTTTTTCTCCCCGGCTCTGTCGAAAGAGTCGAGTGTCTCTTCAGTGTTACCTGAATAACTGACCAAAACAAAAAGAGTTTTTTCGTTTACCCATGAAGGAACTGCATATCCGCCTCCGGAGAATACAGGCTTTATGCCGATTTCTCCTGAAATGTCGGTCATAATTCTTCCCATTATACCCGAGCCGCCCATTCCCCAAATTGTTATGTTTTCAGCTGTAGAAACCGGCGTTTCCATCGTCTTTTCATATCCCTCCGAGATATCTTCCGGCCATTTCAATATCCAATTCCGCATATTCTCTTTACCCTGAAATTCCAACTTTTACCGTCCTTTTTACCAAATTATTAACTTTTTCCGCCGATTCCAACTCGACGGCTTCCGCTGAGATTTTTTCGAGCTCTTTTTTGTTCCAATGCCTTATGTAGTGTTTGAGCTCGGCTATTTTTGACGGCGACACGCTCAGGCTGTTGATGCCGAAACCTATGAAGAGCGCCGCCGCGAAAGGATCTCCGGCTGATTCTCCGCAGACGCTGATATCCTTGCCGGCATTCAGTGCTTTTTCAACAGCGCTTTTAACCGTTTTCAATACGGCAGGATGCATGTGATTCCAGATATACGCCACTTGCGGGTTGTCCCTGTCGACGGCCATTATGTATTGAGTTAAATCATTTGTCCCTATTGAGAAAAAATCAACGAGCGGCAAAAAGCTGTCCATCATGAGGATTGATGCCGGTGTTTCAAGCATCATTCCGATTTTAGGTTTCTTAGACGGCGCTTCTTTACCGAGTTCTTCCATCGCCTCTTTCATTTTTTCTTCAAATTCCACGATTTCCTCCACGAGCGAGACCATGGGCAGCATTATTCTAACCGGCCCGTATGCTGAAGCCCTTAAAATCGCCTTCAGTTGAGGGATCATCAGCTCTTTGCTGTGATCATGCATGAGCCTTATTCCTCGGTATCCAAGGGCGGGGTTCGTCTCGTCTTTCCATATTTGCCTGTGGCTCTCCAGATAAAAAGGAATTTTGTCCGCGCCAAGGTCGACTGTTCTGAAAACTACCGGCAGGCCGTTCATTTCCGATACAACACTCTTGTATATCTTGAATTGTTCCGTGTAGTTCGGAAGATAATGAGGATTGTCCAAAAATATGAACTCCGTTCTGTAAAGACCTATTCCATCCGCGCCGGAAACAATTGCCGTGGGGATTTCAGCCATTATTTCTATGTTGGCCATCACCTTTACCTTATGGCCGTCTCTCGTCTCGGTTTTTTTCCGGGCTTTCTGCATTACGGTTTTTCTGTATTTGCTGTTCCAAACGCGGAGCCTCTCATAGGCTTTCATCCTGAAAGGAGAAGGATTTAAGACTATTTTCCCGCATCCGCCTTCCATGCCGACTATATCGCCGCTTGCCGCTTGCTCTGTGATTTTCTTTACATTCACTACTACGGGAACTCCGAGGCTTTCCGAGAGTATAACAGCGTGGGAAGTTTTCCCTCCGAATTCAGTAACTACTCCAGTTACTTTGCTGTTGAAAAGATACGTTATCATTGAGGGAGCGAGAATATCGCATATAAACACAAAAGGCTCGTCCTGCGGTAAAAATGAAAGATGAGGAGCTTTATCCTTTTCCGAAAGACTTGAGCATATCAAATTTCCGACGTCTTTAATGTCTTCGAAAGTCTGCTTGAGTTTTTTTGCCAAATCGTCAGTTACTGACCATGTGGCTTCGCAGGCGGAAACATGCTTCTCCTTGATGTTCTTTCTTATAGCTCCTATAAAAGATTCATCTTCGAGAAGAAATGACTGAAACTCGAATATTCCAAGATGATAATTACTCGTCCTTCCGATCAGCCTCGATCTGTGAAGTTCTAAAGTGGCTTTTGACTGTGAAATCGCGCGGGAAAGCTTGGATATTTCTGCATTGACCTGACGAGGTTCAATTTTGGTCTTTTCGGAAAAATCTTCTCTGTTTTTCAGAACTTTATATACTATTGTTTGTCCGATTGCCACTCCTGAACTTACGGGAGTTCCTATGAATATTTTTTCTCTTTTATGCATCATGTCAATCTTCGTCAAACCCTTTTTCAAAAAGGTTGTTTATTTCTTTCATGCAGTTTTCTTCGTCTTCGCCGTCAGTTTCAACTATTACTTCAGCTCCTTTTGGCGCCGCAAGCATCATCACATCGAGAACGCTTTTTCCATTGACCTTCATACCGTCTTTTTCAAAAAAAACGTCACAATCATGCGCATTGGCAACCTTTACCAGCATTGCGGCGGGTCTTGCGTGAATACCCAGTTTGTTTATTATTTTTATATTTTTTCTCATCAAGACAACAACCTGCCATCCTGACGGCTGAAAAACATGACATCCTCCGCGTTTATCTCGACACGGGCTTTTTCACCCGCTTTCATTTTCACCTTCGAGAAAACTTTTGAAACAAGGCTATAACCTTCATAATCGAGATAAACAAGTGTCTCGGCTCCCATTCTCTCTATAAGCGATACACTCATAGATCCTTTGTCTTCTGAAGATTTCGAGACTTTCACTTTCTCGGGACGGACGCCTATTATAGTATTCGAAAAATCCATATTACCGTCAAATCCCTTGAGAATCCCGAAAATTCCTTTTATTTGAAGCAAACCTTCGGCATTAAAATCTACATCCTCTATGAAATTCATCGCCGGGGTTCCTATGAATTCAGCGACGAATCTGTTTGAAGGATTTTCATATATCTCCATAGGTTTTCCGGTTTGAAGTATCTTTCCTCCTTCTCCTCTTATCCTGTCCGATCTCATTACCGCAATCCTGTCGCCCATCGTCATCGCTTCAGTTTGATCATGCGTTACATAGACCATTGTCGCTCCGAGTTTCATGTGAAGTTTAGTAATCTCGCTTCTCATCTGAACCCTCAGTTTTGCGTCGAGGTTGGAAAGAGGTTCATCGAACAAAAAAAGCTTTGGGTGCCTTACTATAGCCCTGCCGAGGGCTACTCTCTGCCTCTCTCCTCCCGATATCTCTTTCGGATACCTGTCGAGCAGATGGTTTATCTCCAGTAGAGCAGTAGCATCCGATACCCGTCTTGAAATCTCTTCTTTAGAAAATTTTCTCATTTTCAGAGCGAAGGAGAGATTGTCTCTGACCTTCATGTGCGGATAAAGTGCGTAGTTTTGAAAGACCATGGAAACATCCCTGCGCGCCGGGTCTATATCGTTAATTTTTTTCCCGTCGAGGAAAATCTCGCCCGAGCTCGGTGTTTCGAGCCCGGCGATAATTCTCAGCAAAGTCGATTTCCCACAGCCCGAAGGTCCCACAAGAACTATAAGTTCACCATTTTCGACATCGAGGCTCAAAGGTTCCAGAGCCCTGGCACCCGGAAAAACCTTACTGACGTTTTTCAGAGACAGATAGGGCATTTCTTGAACCGGATGTCCGCAGTTCCATTAGCTCTTGTTTTCTTCAGTAGTATCTTTTTCCTCTTCGTCGCATTTTTCTTCTTCAACATTCTTTTCTTCTTCTTCAATATCTTCGTCTTCGTCGTCTATGGACCATTTTTTCTTCGTCTCAAGCAAATTTCTATCGTCTTTTATCTTTACGAGCACCACGTAAATCAGAGTTTGTCCAACGCTGAAAATAGACAATTTAAGCGATAGAATAGAAAGCATGACGAGATACAGGAGAACAGCGAGAATTATTCCGCCGACCATCGGTCCTATTCCCGGCAAATTCTGCGTCTGCCAGATCTGGACTGATCCTGGGAATATCTTGGAAAAGACGTTGTAGATATGAGAGGGGATCATAGTAGGCAGAGAAGGGAGAGCGCTTCTTGCGAAATTCCATGTCTGCTGCCACCACACCTGGCCTGCCGGTATGTCCATGGCGGTCTTGAATAGCAAAAGAGTGTATTTCATCGCCATTGAATATATAAAAACACCCGCGGACATAATTCCGCCGACGAGAACCTGCCAAAGAACAAAGCGCCATGTCTGTTCGTTGGCAACGCTGAAAACTTCAAAAAGAGTGTCGAAACTGTCGCCGTTCGTCACAACCGATATTGTAGGCGACGTCAGAAGCGAAACTATCCAGACAAGGATAAGATAGACTATAAAAAAAGCGCCGAGAAAAAGAAACGCTGAAAGCAAGCCGACAAACCAAGGTCCCGCGATCGCTATCTTTCCAATCAATCCGAACAATACCCCTATCGCAAAGAGAAACGCGATGAAAAGAGCCAATATTATCGGCGAAAGGAACGAACTCTTCCAGAGTTTGAGCGCATCTTTATACGCCTTGCTGACTTCGTAAAATTCGTCTCCCCTGAGCTGTTCGAAAGTTATTTTTGATACTGCTGAAATTGTTATGGAGAGGATAAGCCAGGAAAGCAAAGCTCCGACAGCCCAAATAATCCATGCATACCAAGGCATTGAAATTCCCAAGGGAATGGGCGCGAGCCTGTGAAGAGTCCAGATTTTCGAAAGAGAATCGCCCCTTACCATCAAAGCGGCATAAGTGAAAACATTGTAGACAACCGAGAGCAAGACTAATCCTATCATTGAAGCAGACATTTTCTTGAAGCTGAACCCGAGTCTTCCTGCGCGAAAAATATCCTTAAAATTGAAACACAGCTTGATCACATTATCCTCCTTCTTGATATTTATTATTCAGATTCAGACAATGAATCTTATATTAAATCTTTGTTTTTCTCAAGAAAATCGTTGCCTACTCCTACCTGAATATTCCTGAATCTCGCCGGTGATGAACCGTGAGACATCTCGGCACTCTGTCCCGGCTGTCCCTTTCCGCAGTTTTTAACCCCCCAAAGTTTCCACTCTTGATGACCGGCAATACGGTCGCAGGAATTCCAGAACTCAGGCGTCGAACTCTGATAATTCGCATTTTTGAGCAGTTTAGTCCTCTTTCCTTTTTTAATTTCCCATGCCGCTTCCACGCCGAACTGAAAGTTGAGCCGCATCTGGTCAATGGACCAGCTTTTGTTCGTGTCCATGAGTATTCCGTCCTCCGTGTCGGCTATAATATCTTCCAGCGTGCCGCTTCCGGGCATAAGGCTGAGGTTTGCTATCCTCACTATCGGAATATTCGAAAATCCCTGCGCGCGGTTACAGCCCATGCTCTCCGGTTGTCCGGTTTCGAAGGCTATTTCCCTGTTTGTCATGTAACCTGAAAATATTCCGTCTTTGACTATGTGCCATCTCTTCGCCGGAACAGCATCGTCGTCGAATCTCGCTGTAGAAAGCCCTCCCGGCAAAGTGTTGTCCGCGATAAGGTTGACAATATCCGATCCGTATCTGAATTTACCGAGTTTATCCATAGTCACGAATGATCTTCCCGCGTAATTCGCTTCATACCCGAGAACCCTGTCAAGTTCAGTGGCGTGGCCGACCGATTCGTGGATCTGCAAAACCATCTGGGATCCAGTGAGAATGACGTCCTTTCTTCCTGTTGGACAGTTTTCAGCAGACAGCAATGCAACCGCTTCATCACTCACTCTTTCGGCATTTTCAACTAAATCGAGAGACGGTATAAGTTCATAGCCCATGGAAAGGAACTGCCCTCTGTGCGTGTTCGGATAAGTCCTCACCTGCATATCGTGGTTTCCTACGGCGGTAATATGATAACCGGATCCCGATCTCAAATATATCTGCTCGATAAAACTTCCCTCTGAAGTGGCGAGCCATTGATGCTCTCTCCAGAACTCCATCATGCAGATAGCAGCTTTGATTTGAGATTTTTTTCTGAGAATTGAATCTACCGCAAGCAGCAAATCAATTTTTTCGGAAACCGGAACTTTGAACGGATCTACAATGTAAGGAGTCATCCAGAATTCCTGATACGTTTTCTCCCCGGCAAGGCAGACTTTTCTGCTCCTCACGAGAGCCGATGATTTGGCTATTTCAACGGCAAGAGACGCGGTTTTATCTATGGAATCTCTGTCAATTCCGGAACTGGAAGCGAATCCCCATGATCCGTCGAAAAGGACTCTTATCCCGAATCCTTCATTCTCTATCATTTCAACATTCGCGGGTTTGCCGTTTCTCGTTTCAATTACTTCCTTTTCGTCAGATATAATTCTTATATCAGCGTATTGAGCTCCATCTTTTTTTGCTTTTTCTATTGCTCTGAAAGCGAGTTCTTTCATCTTCCCTCCCTAAAACTCGGCGTTGCTCGAAAAATGAAAATCTTTTATTTTCAGCGACGGGTTGACGTATCCTCCTCCGAAAAAACCGGATGTCAGCTTCAGCTCGTCTCCTACCATTTCTACATTTGAAAAAGCGTTGATAACGCTTTCGGTGAATCTGAAATTTTTCAGCGCTTTTGTAACCTTGCCTTTTTCTATGAGGAAAAGCCCGTCCCTTGTCATGCCCGTAACCGTAACTTTCAGGGGATCAAGCATATTCGTGTAATGAAATCTCGAGACAAGGATCCCATTGTCCGTCGAGGATATCATGTCTTCGATGCTGTCATTGCCCTTCGACATGACAAGGGCTCTTGGAAAAGGCCCGTGGCTGTTGGGCTGGGGAAGAGAATGTCCCGTAGATTCTGTTTTTGCCATCATGGCTGTTTTCCTGTCGTGAACAACGCCTTTGGCAACTCCGTTTTCGATTAGAATCACTTTTTTTGTCTGAGTTCCTTCGTAGTCAAAAGGGCATGCCTTGAAAAGATCATGGCGGACGTCGTCGGTTATGGTTATCTTCTCGCTCATAATCTTTTTTCCGATGCTGTCGCTCATGAAAGATCTCTTTTCAATGAAAGAGAGCCCCGCGAAACTGCCATATCCGAGAAAAGCCATGAGGTCAGCTACCGCGGCAGGTTCGAGAATCACCGTGTATGGACCAGGAGGAAGGATTTGGAGTTTCCTGCCGGCGTCAGCTTTTTCGACGGCCTTTTTCACAACATCGTCAACTGGCACTCTTTCGGCGTCGAAAGAAGAAGCGCTGGACCAGCCGGATCCTTCATCATTCATGACCGAAAGAGATAGTGAGAAAAAAGACCTCAAGTGTTCTCTCCTCATCCCTTTGTTTGTGGCTATGAGTATAGAAGCGCTGCCGTTTCTCAAAAAACCGGCGGCTTCCATGTTCTTCTTTTTCGCCTCCTCAACGCATTTTCTAACTATTTCCGCTCTCGCCGAAGGATCGATTTCCACAGTTTTTTCAAAAAAAGCATCTTTGTCTGAAATACTATCCGAGGCGTCGAGCAGATCGGGTGTGCTTTTATCTTCCTTTGAAAATCTATTGATATCGAGCGCTTTATCCCAAAGCTTTTTCAATGTTTTTTCGGAAAGATTGTTTGCGCTGACTTTTGAAGATCTACCGGATTGAATTATTCTGAGATCTACTTCCATGTCTTCGTTTTGGACATTTTGCGTTATGGAATTGTTTGAAAATCTTGTCGCCGCGGTTTTGTAAGCGTGAAAGATCAATTCCGTCTGTGTTTTTCCCGTCGTTTTGAGAAAATTCTCGACAGTCTCCTTGTCAATCATTCGTCCTCCTTTTATCTTATCAAGATGAATTTGCCCATTTCGCTAACTTCTCCGGCTCTGAAGAGGAAAAAATATGTTCCCGCCGGCGTAAGCTCCCCTCTCTCGTCTCTGCCGTCCCATTGAGCGATGTAAGTCCCCTTATCCATGTCTGAATCGACGAGAACGGCAATTTTTCTACCGGATAAGTCGAAAACCGAAATCTCTGTGTTAGTTCCGGATACGAGTGAATATTTGACGAAGAATCTCCCTGAAGTAGGATTTGGATAGAAACTTAAGATTTTTGTCAGATATTCTTCAACAAAGATGGAAGTGCAGCCTTCTTCCGCTCCTGTCCCTGAAAAAAGCCTTATCGAGACGTCGTCAAAATAATAACCTTCCGCACTGATAGTTGAATCGGATCCGAAACGCCAAGAAAATTTCAAAAATCCCTGCTGGGGTACGACAATATTCTGAATAGCCCAATAATTTCTGTTTCCTGAGTAAAATGAATCGCCGTAATAAAAGCCACCAAATCCAAATGAGGCACTGGTGTATCCTTCCATGGGAGACAGAGGAAGCCAATTGCCGCCACCGTCTGACGAATATTCCACTCTGCAGCCGTCGTATTTTTGCTGAATAGAATAAAAATGCCAGAAACTGAGAGTCGAGCCTTTTGTGCAGAAAATTTCCTCGGAGATTGTTCTTGCATTTATCATATTGTCATAATAACTTCCGGCATTACTACCGCAATACATCGATTTGAACTGCGACTTGAACCTTCTCGTCGTCACGTGCCAACACGCAGGCCCCGAAAAAGTCCAGTTCACGGAAGATTCGAAATTTTCCTGGTATGTCACAGAGCCTACGGCAAGCGTGAAAGTGTCGCAGAAAATATTCGAATCCGCAGTTTTCATCATAAGTTCAAATTCAGAAAAGTGAGGAATAACGCATGATGAAGCTACTGATACTTCGAAAACATCGTCCATCCTCAGAGAAATTCCCGGTTGAATAATATTCAATGACTCTGTTGAGTCTATCAGCACCATAAAAGGATCATTTCCTGTATTTCTCAAAGTGAATTCGACCTGGCGAGATGTCCCACTGCCTGAATTTTCCACTGTTAATCCAAATCTGTGGAAATGCCCGGGAATAAACTCCGAGGGTCCGTGATAACTTTTGATATCCAGAACACCAGCATTAACTCCGAGAAAAAAAGAGGTCATCCATACATTCTCTGAACTGTCATAACATACAAGATTCAGAGGAATATTATACCGGTCAAAAACACCGGGCGCGATAGAAAAAGTCAAGGGCTCATGCGCTATAAGTGTGTCCCCCGGAGTAAAGTCGCCCAAAAAAACAGTGTCGTGATTGAGGACAACGCAGGAGTCATCCGATGATAAGTAAGCGCGGACCCCGATGGCATTTTCCGTCCCGTAATTGACAGCCGCTATTGTCATAGCGTATGAGCAGGCGGGATTTATTTCCCCGTTTTCGTATCCGCCGGATATTGTGTCTATGTAAGCCAGAGCGACATAAGGCTCATTCGAAGATATCTGAAGAGTTTCCCTGTAGAAAAAATAATCCTTGGCATACACTGTGAATATGACAGGCGCGGGATCCGAAATAGAACATGGAATACAGGCAACTCCATCTATGCCGGTTTTCGCCATAAACCAAACTTCAGAGCCGTAAGTCCTCGAGAGACAGCAAGTCGCATCGGTCAGAGGTTGTCTCCCTGAATAAACAGAGACAATAAAATTGAAATTTCCAAGTGTCAGCCGCGGGGGATGATTTACAATCATCGTCGAGGGTTCGCGTGAATATATCTGAGTTTCGGGATCTCCGAAGAGATTTAATTCCACCATACACCAGTGGTCCACATCTCTCATCGGGTTTGAGTTAGTTCCGAAAATAATTTTATCCTTCGCGGCAGAAAGGGCTCTGCCAATATTTCTCAGATCGAGTGTGAAAACAGCCTCAGCGGTCCACAAGCCCAAAAAATCGGAGCTTCCAAATCCCGGCGCCTGTCCCCATCCGTATCTCGAGTTGAAAATCGACGCGACAGCTCCGCCGTTCGGAGCGTTGAACAAATGCTCCGCGAGGCAGTCTTTTTGATCGAACCATCCCGCTTCGCAGGCTATTGAATGAATGACGCCAATTTTCATTCCGTTTATCAGGGCATCAGCCATAATCTTAGTCAGCATATCCGCAGGAGCGTTATACCAGTATGTCCCATTCTCGCTGCCGTGAGACGCTATATGACACCAGCCGTATCCCCTGCTGAGAGAATCGTTGAAACCTCCGGGATGAGAATAAAAGGATTCATACATTTTGGTATGTGACCAATGAACCGGAAGACGATTGTCAGCTATAGAATCGCACAAAACGCTTCCATAATGATTGTAATTCGGCCAGAGCAACCCGCCTCCCTGCAGAGATCTCTCAAGATACCCATGAAGAGGATACATCTCGTATGTCAAAACTTTCTCAATATACCTTGTCACCTGGAAAGGTTCGGTCACCGGAAACCTGCCCACATAGACGTCAGCGAACCAGTCGCATCCGTCAACGGAAAATTCTCCGTAAAGACGGTTTCCGTTGGCGTCCCAGTTAGACGAATAAGGGACTACGTCGGAAAAATACATATCACTCGGAGCGTTGTCGAAATATACTGTTCCTACTCTGACAGGGACCATTCTCGCGCCGAGATTTTCATAATCTCCGACAAGGACAAGATATATGAGCCCATGGTTCCTGTGGTAATCTTTCACGAATTCTCTCATTTTTTCAAGATCGTCATATCCTGCATAGTTCTGCGTGATCCACTCTTTCGTGAAAATACCCGCCCTTACGCCTTTTTCGGTTTTCCACTTCAAGAGATTTTCAAAATATTGGGACAGGTATTCCGGCGCTATCACTATGTATTCATAAAAGATCTCTCCGGCGAGTCTTTCAAAAGGGGAATTCTCATCAACCGCTTCAGGATTCCAAACCAGAGAAAGAACGTCTTCTTTGAAAACCCCCATCTGTTCCTGTGTTAAAAAAAGCGCTTCTTCGAGCCCCTCTTCGTATTGCAGGACGATTCTGGCGGAAGACATGTAGTATAGCTCTCTGCTGACGGGATTGTATCTGAAAGGGCAGAAGACCGCACATCCTATCATAAATCCGGATTTATTCCCGGTCCAAAAACTTTCAAGCGGTTCTTCGGGATAAAATGCGTCTTTTTGATAAACTTCATCGTCTTGTTTTTGAAATTGCGGAACAGAACCGTAGGGATATGGGTTCTGAGCCGGATAGACATCATGAATACCCAAAAACTCCCATTGGGCATCTTCTATGCGCACCCGGACAATCCTCGATGTAGCGGGAATGCTGAGCATTATTTTCAATGAGGGAAGAGACGGGACCCCGCCGGATCGCGTATTTTTACCGCCTCTAATATTCACCGAACTGTAATCTGCTGTATTTTCTATTGAAATGTCATCCAAGGAAAGACTCAGGGGAAAAGCTGTTTCTCCCGCATAGGATTCAGCGGTTAAAAAGAACGCAGTTACTACCGCGAAAAAAAAGCTAACAGGTTTCATTGATAGAATTCAGACCTTTATTCCTATATTAACAAAAAATCCTCTCATTTGGTATCAATAATCTCATTGACAAAAGTCAGGGCTCAAATATATTCTCTTTGCTGTATTTATAATATCCGGGAGGTAAATCATGGAAATTAAAATTGAGAGACATATATCGGACGAAAGAAAAAACGGGCTCGGTTCGGAAAAATGGCCTATCTGGTCATGCCCCGCCGAAACCTTTGACTGGGAATACGACGAGGAAGAAACTTGCGTGTTAATCGAAGGAAAAGTTCGAGTCAGATACGGAGACGACAATGAAGTCTCTTTCGGAGCGGGTGATCTCGTTGTTTTCCCCAAAGGCCTTAAATGCACATGGATTGTCGAAGAACCTGTCAGAAAACTCTACCGGTTCGGATAATATGTTTTTTGACGAGATGATAGGTGTTTTGGGAGATTTTTGGTCTTCAAATGGCTGTCTCATAGCTCATCCTTATTCAAGCGAAGTAGGAGCCGGCACTTTCAATCCTTTCACTTTCCTGTTTTCTCTCGGTAAAAGGCCTATCCGAATTGCCTACCTCGAGATTTCAAAAAGGCCGAAAGACGGCAGATATAACGATAACCCCCTTAGATTTCAGCAGTTTACTCAGTTTCAGGTCCTTCTTAAACCCGCGCCTTCAGATGTCAGGAAACTCTATGTCGAAAGTCTCGAAAAAATAGGAATTAACTCTTCGGAACATGACATCAGATTCGTCGAAGATGACTGGGAATCTCCCAGTCTCGGCGCTTCTGGGCTGGGATGGGAAGTCTGGCTCGACGGAATGGAAATAAGCCAATTCACGTATTTCCAGCAGATGGGAGGACTTGAACTTGACCTTGTCTCGGCTGAAATTACATACGGCCTCGAAAGGATAGCCCTTTTCATTCAGAAAAAAGACCGCGTTCAGGACATATCCCTTTCAAAGGATCTTCTGTGGAATGATGTATACGGCATATCCGAAGCAGAATGGTGCGAATTTAATTTCCGAAAAGCAGACACCGATCTCTGCCGGGAAATTTTTGAAAAATATGAAAGAGAATCTTTGAGGCTTCTGGAAGATAAACTCGTTTTTCCCGCGTATGACTACGCAATAAAATGCTCTCACCTTTTCAATATATTGGACGCGAGAGGAGCCATAAGCCCCGACGAAAGAGCCGCCTACATAGCGAGAATTAGAAAACTTACACGCGCCGCGGCTAAGACATTCAGGGACAAGGAAAACACTGATGAATGAAAGTTTGTTATTTGAACTCTATTTCGAAGATATACCCTCTTCATATCTCCTGCCTTTTTCGTTTCAAATCAAGGAGAAAGCCGTTGAATTTTTTAACCAATCAAAACTGACATATTTAAACATCACTGTTTTTTTCACCCCCAGACGGCTGGCTCTTTTGGTTAATGGGTTGTCGTCAAAACAGCCTGACTCAGAAATGATCGTCACTGGTCCTTCCGTGAAAATTGCTTTTGGAGCAGAAGTAGGAGCGGAAAGCGCTGGAAATATTCTGTCCGGGTTAAAACCGACAAAAGCTCTTGAAGGATTTTTGAAAAAAAACAACGCGGATAAGGACGATATTTTCATTGAGAAAAACGAAAAAGGAGAATTCGTCTGCATCAAAAAATCCATCCAAGGCTCAAGCGCGGAAACTCTGATTCCCCCGTGGATAAAAACCACGCTTTCTACTGTTAAATTTCCAAAGACAATGAGATGGGAACCTTCAGGATTCCGTTTCGCGAGGCCTATCAGAAACATCGTCTTATTGTATGGAGGAAAGGTTATTCCCCTGGAAATAGCCGGAGTCAATTCAACGGATAAGACCCTTTCAGGAGATATCGGGAAAAAGCGCGAGATCTTTTTGACGACGGAAAATTACTCTGATGAACTCAGGAAAAATAATATCATAGCTGATTTTTACGAAAGAAAAAACAAACTAAAAGAAAAACTCCAAAAAAAGAGCTCGGAACTCGGCGGCAAGCTTATTGAAGACGAGGAACTGCTCGACGAAGTATCAAATTTAGTCGAGTTCCCAGTCCTCGTATCAGGTTCGCTTCCGGAAACTTACATGAGCCTTCCAAAAGAGATTATTACCACAGCGCTGAAAAGCCATCAGCGCGATTTTTCTGTTTGGGGTAAAAACGGCTCTCTTCTTCCTCATTTTATATATGTCGCCGACGGCATATCGCAAAAAGCCGCGGAAAATGCGGTGAAGGGCAATGAGACAATAGTCGGTTCAAGACTTGAAGACGCGTATTTCTACTACAATGAAGACACTAAGATTCCTTTTGAGAATTATCTCGATTCTCTCAATAAAATGACTTACATGAAAGGGCTTGGAACTCTTGGGGACAAAACTTTCAGATTGAGCGAAATGGCAGAATTTTTGAGCGGGTTTTGTCCGGAAAAAATCAATCTGCCTGCCCTCCAAAGGGCTTCTCTTCTATGCAAGTGCGATATGGCGACTTCGATGATAAGAGACGGGAAAGAGTTCACTTCCCTTCAGGGAGTCATCGGTTATTATTATTCCGTTAAATCAGGTGAACCGGAACTGACAGCAAAGATAATTAAAGAACACTATTTGGACTGGAATCCCTCCCAATCAGAAGCATCGAACGAATCCGTCATTCTCGGTTTAACCGACAAAATTGACCATCTCTGCGGTTTTATCTCCAAACTGGGCGCACCGACAGGTTCTGCGGATCCTTACGCGCTGAGAAAATCAGCCAATACAGTTATTAATTTTCTGCTGGCTAAAAAATGGCACATTGATCTGGAAAGTTGCATAGAGAAAAACCTCGATCTCTATGTTGGATCAGGATTTATGACCGGAGAAGAAAGAGAAAAGGCTTTGGAAAAAATCCAAAGCTATTTGGATTCAAGGCTTTCTAAATTACTCAAGGATAGAGATTTAAGATATGACGTTGTCGACGCCTCTTTGGCTTACGCTTCAAATGATCCCCTCAAGGCGCTGGAAATCGCTGAAGCACTATCGGATTTCAGAGAGAAGGAAAACTTCATAGACTTAACCATCGCTTCAAAGAGAACGGAAAGAATTCTGGAGGGTTTTTTAAGTGAGGAAGAGCCGCTGGAAAAGCTTTTCTCGGAATCTCAGGAAAAAGAACTCTTTCTCAGCCTTAAAAAAACACGCCCTGTTGTGGAAAATTTTGTCCAAAAAAAAGATTATCGCGGAGCGATGGAAGAACTCTTGAAACTCAAAAAACCTGTTGACGATTTCTTCGACAACGTAATGGTCAATACAGGTGATGCAGCTCTTGAAAAAAACAGAAAAACCCTGCTTTTATCCGCGTCGCGACTTTTTAAGAGATTCGCCGATCTTAGCAAAATTGTCATAGAAGGGAAGGAAAAAAACTCCCTTTCATAAATCCGGCACTTTTCCGACAAGCCTTTCTATAACCTCTAAAGACGCTATATTGGGCAGATTTATCTTGCCTTTTTTCCCCATCGCCGAATTCCAGATTTTCGCCGTTTCGATGGCGTTTTCGTTCATAGCCCAGCTTCTTCTTGCTACTCCGCACATGACATCCCAGCTTACAGCACTTTTTATTATTCTGTCCTTTTCAGCACTTCCGTCTAAAACCAGCCCGTATCCTCCGTTGCTCGATCTTCCTATTCCCACTCCGCCTCCGTTTGAAAGCACCGCGAGAGTCATACCTCTTGCAGTGTTGCCGGCAAAGCACTGGACGGACATTTCCGAGCAATAACGGCTTCCGTCGTATATGTTGGCGGTCTCTCTGTATGGAGAATCCGTCCCGGATACATCGTGATGATCTCGGCCAAGCATTACCGGACCGATTATGCCTTCTCTGATCATTTTGTTGAACTTCAGCGCAATAGCAATCCTTCCCTTCTCATCGGCGTAGAGAATACGGGCTTTTGTCCCCACTACGAGCTTGTTCTTAGAGGCGTCTCTGATCCAGCAGTAGTTGTCCCTGTGAAGCGAGCTGAGTTTCGGATCCATACAGGACATAGCCGCCTGATCCGTCATCTTAAGATCTTTTTGCTTTCCTGTAAGACAAATCCACCGGAAAGGACCGAAACCGCGGTCAAAACATACAGGGCCCATGATGTCTTCAACGTATGATGGCCAGATAAATCCGTCGTTAGTGTCAATTCCGTTTTTAGATATAGTTTTCACTCCCGCTTCAAAAACCGATGCCATGAAACTGTTGCCGTAGTCCCAGAACCTCGTCCCTATGTCTGTGAGTTTTTTTAATGCGCTAAAATGCCTTTTGAGCGAAATGTCCACCTTCTGCCTGAAAAGAGAAGGATTTTCTGAAAGCAAAACTCTTCCTTCTTCGAAAGACAGCCCCGCCGGCGTGTATCCGCCTTCATAGACCGCGTGGCAGGAAGTTTGATCTGAAGCCAGCTCAACACGGATGTTTTTCTCTCCGCAATATTCGAGAAGATCCACTATGTTGCCGTGATAGGCTATCGAAACAGGTTCCTTTGATTTTCTGTGAGATTCGACTTCGGAGAAAACCCGGCCGAGGTCGTCCGAGGCTATTTTTACCCAGCCCTGTGAAAGCCTCGTCCGGATTCTTGAATAATCAACTTCTGCAATCACTCCTATTCCGCCCGCAATTTCAACAGCTTTTGCCTGAGCGCCGCTCATTCCGCCCAATCCCGAGGACACGAAAAGCACGCCGGACAAGTCTTTATCCTCATCTATTCCGAGGTATTTTCTTCCCGCGTTCAAAAGCGTTATGTATGTTCCGTGAACTATTCCCTGAGGGCCTATATACATCCAGCCTCCCGCCGTCATCTGACCGTAATTCGAGACGCCGAGCGCCGCGGCTCTGTTGAACATTTCAGGATTATCCCACTGCCCTACGAGAAGACCATTAGTTGATATGACTCTCGGAGCGTTTTTTTTTGAAGGGAAAAGGCCGAGAGGATGACCTGACATTATGACAAGGGTTTGATCTTCAGTCATCTCTTCGAGGTATTCTTTGATCCCAAGATACTGCAGCCAGTTCTGACAGACCTGGCCAGTCTCTCCATAAGTTACAAGTTCGTATGGATACAGGGCTACATCGAAATCGAGATTGTTGTCTATGTTGATCTGGAGCGCTCTCGCTTCGAGAATGCCTTTGTATCTGTCAACAGGTTTCGCTTTTATACTTCCTTCCGGCCTGAACCGGTAGGCGTATATCCTCCCTTTTAGGAGAAGTTCTTCTAAAAATTCGACAGCGAGTTGCTCATGAAATTTCTCAGGAACATATCTAAGAGCGTTGATCAAGGCATTTTTAATGTCCTTTTTCTCTAAAGGCATTTCTCTTTTCGGAGCTCTTCTTATATTTTCCTGAAACTTTATTTCCGGCGGAAGTTCTTCCATTCGGGATAAAGATCTTATGCGAAAAGACATTTATACCTCCGTTACTTTTTTTCTATTATTCGCCGGAAAGAGTTCCGACAGTAATACGCTAAGTTCTTCGATCTTAAAAGGCTTTATTATCCTGCCGCTAAAGCCGTATTTAGAGAAATCCGAAAGGACAGGATCGTCCGAATAACCGCTGGAGACGATTCCTATTGCGTCTCTATCAATTTCTTTTATAAGCTTCATCGTTTCTTTTCCACCCATCTCTCCCGGAACCGTGAGGTCGAGGATAACCGCGTCGTATTTTTCGCCTTTCTCCAGCTTATCGCTGTAATAAGACAACGCTTGTTTGCCGTCTGAAACAGAATCACATTCGTAACCCATATAGGATATCATCTCAACTGAACTCTCTCTTATGTCGGCCTCATCGTCCATAATGAGAATTTTTCCCATTCCGAAGATTATCTCCTTTTTTTTCTCATTCGTTACACCTTCGGCATCGGTAGCTGGAAGATATATACTGAAAAGGGAGCCTTTCCCCTGTTCTGAATAAACACTGATATGTCCGCCGTGATTTTTGACAATCGTGTAGCATATCGCAAGGCCTAATCCACTGCCTTTCTTTTTAGTGGAATAAAATGGATCGAATATCTTTTTCAGGTTTTCGGGGGCAATTCCGAGGCCTTCGTCTCTCACGGAAATTCTGACGTAATTTCCGTCTTTTAACGGGAGAGTCGAAACTTTTCCTACAGAATAATTTTCGGCTTCAATCCTTATTACCCCGCCGTCAGGCATCGCGTGATCGGCATTAATTACTATATTGTTTACGACCTGACTTATTTGTCCAGGATCCGCTTCCACATTTGTAAGATTTTCTGAAAAAATGAATTCGCATTTTGACTTCGAGCCGGTAACAGCAAAAGAAGCTGTTTCCCTCAACAAATCTTTCAATGACACTACGTTCTTGACAGGGTCCCCTCCCTTAGAGAACACCAGAAGCTGATTTGTGAGATCTTTAGCCCTGTCTACGCCTTTTTCGGCTTTTTCAAGAAATTTTACTCTTTCATTGCCGTCGGTTAGGATTTTTGCGAGTGAAATATTTGCCAGTATTCCGGCGAGCATGTTGTTGAAGTCATGAGCAATTCCTCCGGCGAGAAGTCCCACTGTCTCGAGCTTGTCAACCTTGAAGAGTTCCTGTTCGATTTTGAACTTTTCCGTTATATCTCTGAACACAAGGACAGCGCCTATAATTCTTCCAGTTCTGTCCTTAACGGGAGCCGCGCTGTCGGCGAGCATTTTTTCTTCTCCGTCTTTCGAGATAAGCATGGCTTTTTCAGAAAGTGAAGCTATCTCTCCTTTCTCCAGGGCTTTTCTAACTGGATTTTCGAGAGGATCACCGGTTTCTCTGTCGGATATCATGAAAACTTCCGATACGGGTTTTCCCGATGCTTCCTCTTCCTTCCATCCGGTGAGTTCTTCGGCGACGGCGTTCATAAGTATAATGTCGCCCTTCATATCGGTAACTATTACGCCGTCTCCTATTGATTTAAGCGTCACGGACAGTCTTTCTTTCTCAGAAGCGAGGCGCTCTTCTGCTTTTTTAATCTCGGTTATATCCATCATCATTCCCGTAATCGTATCATCGTAAATATACGCGTTCAGCAAAACGCTTTTCTGCTCGTTTTTCACAGTGACAAGTTCCAGCTCAAAATTCTCGAGTTTGCCGAATCTATTTATGTTCTCAAGTAGATTTTCCCTGATTTCCGGCCGTGAGTAAAATGACGGAGCTTTCATCTTCATAAGTTCCTCGGGGGAATGACAATCGAGTATAGAGGACATGGCATCGTTGGCAAAAAGAAAATTTCCTTCGATGTCTGTTATGAAAACACCCACAAGAGAATTGTCGACGATATCCCTGTATTTTTTTTCGGATTCTTCGAGTAGTTTTTTCGTCTTTTCCTTCTCATTCGTCTCGAAAGCGAGAGAGACTATATCCGAAACAGATGCCGCGAAATTCTCGTCGTCGTCAGTCCATTCATAAGCGCGCTCCGTTTTTTCAAAACTTAAAATTCCGATTATACTCCCGCTCGCCCTGACGGGGACGTCAAGCTTTGAAATGATTGAAAATTGTTTGCAATAGATGTCGGCAAGTTCAGATGTAATCGGGTTAGAATAAACATCTTCAAACGAAAGAAGTCTGTTTATCTCTATCGAATTGAAATAAAGAGGGCAGTCGTCCGTCTTAATAGTCCATCCTTTTTCAAACCTTTTTTCATTTCTGTTGAACATCAGCTCACATACTGCTTCCGACCCGTCTTCATTGTAAAACCAAAGGCTCGACAAGTCGGATTTCAGCGTTTGGGCAGTCTTTTCGAGAAGTATTGCGTAATACTCAACAACGTCTTCGGTATCTCCTCTGATGAGTTCAAAGAGAGTATCCTGGTATCCTTTGGCTTTTTCATGCTTCAGTCTCTTTCTGTCTTCTTCGAGTTTCTTTTCTGTTATATCTTCTGTCATTATGACAACGCGGTCCACCTTTCCGTCCTTGCCGAGGATGGAATAAAAATAATGAGATATCCATATCGCCCCTCCGATTCGCGGCCTTATAATGTGAAGCTGGGGAATCAGAAGAGTTCCTCCTTCTTTGTATATTTTTTCAACATCAGGAAGCCAATCTTTCATGTAAGAATCTTTTTGATCTGTTTTGAATTCTTTTCTTTCCTCTTTGTCCTTATGGATATCCTCGTCAGACATCCCCCATAAATTTTTCCATCTGTCATTGTAATACAAAAGATTGCCTTTACTGCTCCTGACAGAGATTCCAATAGGAGAGTTTTTTATTATTGCGTTGGTCATCTCGCCGGCGACATTTTTTTCCAGGCTCGACTCTTTTATCGAATCAAGCATCTTGTTAATATTCTCGCCCAGTTTAGCGATTTCGTCTTTCCCCTTAAATTCGAGTCTTTTGTCCTGGTCGGCGTCTTTAGAGAGATCCTGCGCGAATTTTGAAAGGCGTGAAATTTTAACGAGAATAAGTCTATCGACCAAAAATATTGTGATCACCGAATACAAAAGACACGCGGCGGCTGTAAGATATGGATTAAAATAGAAAAAGCTTGTGACGAGAAGAAAAATAAGCAGGACAGCGGCTAAAACCGCCAGAATTAGATGAGTTTTAGTTCTTAAAGACAAATTATACCTCTGCTGCTAATTTTACAGGATTTTATCTTTTTTTGAAACTCACATTTTGAGCGTTAACGACTCTTCCGCTCGTCAGAGTCAATTCGTTTTGTTTTGATAAAGTATACAAAAACAACAAAGAAGAGCTCTGCCCTCAGCTCTGAAAAACAGCTGTTGGTTTGAGTAAGTAAAAACCTTAACACTAAGAAAAAAAATTAAAGAATAAGACTTAACCGCGAATTGACACGAAAATAAAGAAAGAGGTTTAACCGCGAATAAACGCGAATAAACACTAAGGGAAGATTAAGAAAAGAAGATTTAACCACGAATACAATTTTTGTAAACAAAAATTGCTACACAAATAGAAACAAAGAAAAGAAAGAGGTTGAACCGCGAATTGACACGAAAATAAAGAAAGAGGTTTAACCGCGAATAAAC
>CAYNIW010000026.1:0-29157 GCA_964397545.1 uncultured Desulfuromonadaceae bacterium
AGCCTGACGCTTCTTTTTCCGGCTTCAGTCTTTCGGAGTAAAAAAAGCGCTGTTTTTATAAGGTCTTCGCATGTGGTTACCGCATCCTCCCTCGTAAGGCTTCTCGTCAAAGTAGTGAAATCGCCGTATCTCACCTTTATGGTCACTGTTCTCGCCTTGAATCCCTCTTTTTCCGCGCCCTTAAATACTTTTTCCGAGAGCCTTTCTATCTCCGCAATAATTTGGTCCATGCCGGTCAGGTCTTCTTCGTAAGTTGTCTCGCTTCCCCAGGATTTCCTCTCCCACTGGCTGAGGACAGGTCTTTCGTCTATCCCCCGGGCTATCTCATAATAATAGGTCCCGGCTTTTCCGAAATTTTCTTTGAGTTCCTCGAGGCTTCTTTTTTTTAGATCCGCCCCGTTGTTTATCCCCATCTTTCTCATCCGCTTTTCAGTCGCCTCTCCGACGCCGTAGAATTTTCTGATATCGAGGGACTCTAAAAATTTCTGCGCTTTCCCCGGCGGGACAACTGTCAGTCCGTCGGGTTTGTTGAAATCCGAAGCGACTTTCGCCAGAAATTTATTGTAAGAAACTCCGGCTGAAGCCGTCAGTTTTGTTTTACGGAATATTTTTTTCTTAATTTCTTTTGCTATCATCGTCGCAGACGTCATCCCCTTATTATTTTCCGTGACGTCGAGATACGCCTCGTCCAGCGACATGGGTTCTACGAGGTCAGTATATTCCCTGAATATCTCCCTTATTTGTCTGGAAACCTTCTCATAGACCTTAAACCGGGGATAGACAAATATTCCCTGGGGACAAAGTCTTTTCGCTCTGTTAGACGGCATAGCAGACCTGACGCCGAACTTTCTCGCCTCGTAAGAACAGGTCGAGACGACGCTTCTTGTCCCCGGCATTCCCCCCACTATTACCGGTTTTCCTCTCAGAGAGGGATCGTCCCTCTGCTCTATCGCCGCGTAATAAGCGTCCATGTCTATGTGTATTATTTTTTTCACATCCACCTGTTGGTTCGGTTGATCCTGGGAATTTTTCCTGCCGACCACGCAAAGTCTCTCGCTTTCAAAAGAAACATCCTTCCTCTTTCGTTTCTCGTATAGACCAAAAAAGCCTTTCCAGCTCTTTTAACCCAATTCCTTCTGAATTTCCCGGCGGAATTTCTGTTTTTTCCTAAAATCTCAGGCACGTTGTGATAATCTGCTCTTTTGAACTTTTGATTGATAAAGGAGAGAAAACCTGAAAAATCAGACCTCCTCACCAACAAATACCTCGGATTCCGTATCGCGCCGAAAATTTCTTCCAAACAGTTGAAAAAGAGCGTCTTCTCATAGAGCGTCGCCCCTTTTAGGGACACTGTCACCTCTCCGTATTCCTCCTTTGTCTGGACTTTTATTTTAGAGAATTGGGTTTTCAAATAATCCTCGTCTCTGAGAGTTTCCAAAACGCATTTTCCGATCTGACCCAAGCTTTTTTCAAGGCTTCCGTGTTTGATATAAAGTATTAAAGCTTTCAAGAAATAAAAGGATGAGAAAATCAGAGAGAAAAACATCGCCGCGGAAATAATGCCGAAATAACAGGGCAAAGGCGCTTTCCCTGAAAAAGATATATTCCTTACAATGTTAAAAAAAACAAAAGCCCCTATGCCGAGTCCCTGAAAAAGAAAAGCTTTAATAGTTTCCGAGAGTATAAAAGTTCTCAGGCCCGTGACTTTGATGCTGTCTTTTTTGAGCGAAAGCCCCTCTTCGAGAAGACTTCCGCCTTCAAGAGCTTCATTCCAGTCCTTTTCAAGGCTTTTTCTGTCCATAGCTTTTTTAAGGCTGAAAATGTTGTATTCTTCGAGCCCTTCTTTTGAGATGTCATAATTGTCCAGAGCCATCCTCTTTATGCCGTTTCTTATAACCGGTTTGTCGAGAGCGACGCCCGTGAAAGACAGAAACCGCCTTTCGAGAGTCGTAAAATCCTCACCAAAATCTTCGGCAGTCGGATCAACACAAGCCAGATGCCAGATATTGGCAGTCTTTCCGGGGTTTTCCTGAAATATTCTTATCGCCCTTCCCCTCATTTGGTTAGAAAGCATGTAGGAACCAACATAACTTGCGAGGATGAGGCTATTTATGCAGGGCGCGTCCCACCCCTCTCCGAGAAGAGATTTTGTCCCTACGAGTATATTCAAAAAACCTTCTGTGAAAATTCGGGTGACAGCTCTTACAGAGTGATCTTTGGTTCTTCCGTCGAGCTTGAGCTCGACAAATCTGTCGTCGAATTTCAGAGGCCTGATTTTCTTTTCTGCGCCTTCCGCTCCCGCCTCCTCAAGGCATCTGATGAGGGCATCGGCTGCCTGTTTCGGGACGATAACGATTTTCCCGCACAATATCCCAATCTTCAATAGCGCTCCGCCTTCTCTCCTGAGAGTCTCGAAAATCGGGACGACGCCTATTTTTACGAGTTCTGGAAGGTCACTTTCCGTTTTAGGCAGATACGAAGGGCATATAAAATCCGTCAAAACAACCATTCTGAGCTTATCAGCGAGGCTTTCCGATTCCCTTCGAGCTATTTCTGATATGCTCGAGAGTTTCCCCGGATTCTTGACTAACATTTTTTTTATCTTCGGATTGCTGACGAGAAGGACTTTTCTCTTTTCAACCGCTCCGGCTCTTTCGAGTTCCTTTTTTATCTCCCCGGCTTCTTCTGATTTAAGAAAATGACCCATGGGGTCGCCGAAAAAGGCAAAATTGAGAAGATTTTCCAGCCAGTATATGTCGAATTCGGGAAGGGATCCCTTGCCTCCTGTAAGTATTTTCGGCGCGGATCTAAGGTCTATGTTCGAAGAAGGACAGAGGGATTTGTGTTTTTCGAGAAACGCGAGCATTGAAGCGAGAGACGAAGGACTCCCAAGAGATTCCGGCATATTATTTTCAAAATCCGTTATCCATGGATGAGATTCGACGACCTTTGCGAATTTTTCATCTCTTTGAATTTTCTCCTTCAACTCTCTTATTTTTCTTCTGTAATCCGCAAGAGTTTTAAGATTTTTTTGGTCAGGTTTTGACAGAAAAATATAATCCCTGTGAAAACAAAGATCCCCTGTTTTGACGAGCTCCGGAACCGATATCTCCGAGTCAATTGGTCCGCAGAGAGCCGTATATCTCTCCCACTCGGAAAAAGTGACGTCATAAGGCGGCGTCGCAGTAAGAGCTATTATTCTGCATTTTTTCATCTTTTCTTTGAAATAAACAAGGCTCTTCCACCATGAGATTCTCAAATGGTGAGCCTCGTCGAGGACGAGGATTTCAAAATATTTTTCTGAAAAATTTTTATCCTTGTTCTCTTTTACGAAAGAATGCAGGGACTGATATGTAACCGATGTCAGCGGTTTGGGGGAAAACATATTTTTCGACACAAAATTCTCCGCCTCTTGGGGTCTTTTCAGAAAAAGGTCATTGAACCTGTCTGCCCACTGATCCCTTATAGTCAACGTCGGCGAGAGAATGAGAGCAGGCCTTCCGAGCCTTATAACAGTCTCAAGACCGAGAACAGTTTTTCCGGATCCCGGCGCCGCAACTATGTGAAGGCTGTCGTCCTCCAGATGGTTTTGAAGTTCGTCGAGAACTCTTTTTTGGTAAGTGCGCCAGACAAACTTGAATTTACATGTATTAAAATTTCCCGTCAGCGGATTTCTCCCGGAAATGAAACACAGTAAAGGTTGCATTCGGCGGGATTTATCTGTTCCGTCCATGTATTCCCGCCGTCGGTTGTGTGCAGAATTGCTCCGTGGTTGAAAGGCGCGTTGCTCTGTGTGCCTACCGCCCACGCGATTTTTCTGCTTAGAGCGGAAATTCTCGTTATCAACTGGTCCGAGACTGGCACTGTCTGCTGATCCCATGATTGACCGCCGTCGGTTGTGAAGAACACATTGTTGTAGTCCATGACGACCCATGCCGTGTTGCGGTCGAATGCGACTATTCCGTTGGCGTCATTTCCAGACGGAGCAGGGAATGGAGAGACATTTGTCCAGCTCTCTCCACCGTCTGTCGTCCTCATGACTATATAACCGTTCCCGACCGCCCACGCACAGGAAGTGTCAGGGGCTGATATTGATATAAGATAGTGGCTGTCAACCTCAGTCCCTCTTCCCTGTCTAAGCCAAGTCAATCCTCCGTCGGTAGTTCTGAGAATCACGCCTTGATTCTTACCTATCGCGGTGCCTCCCACAACCCACACGACCTCATCGTTGAATGCTTTTATGCCCCCGAGAAGATAATCTCTGCCCTGAGAGTCGTTTTTCTGCGTCCAAGTATTCCCTGCGTCGGAGGTGGAATAAATCATTCCGCTGTCACCGCATGCCCAAGACCGGTTTTTATCGAGGGAAAAAATATTGCCGACGCTGACATTAGGAAAAACCTGCCCCATTCCTTTTCTCTCCCATGTCATTCCTCCGTTATCGGTTCTCAATATCAGCCCGTATCCCCCCCACTCGTCTCCGGCTATCCAGACAGTTGAAAAATCGAGTGCTTCTATGCCGTTTATGAAGACAGGAGGTATGGAATTCTGCGAACCTGACCTAGTCCACATTTCGCCGCCGTTCATTGTTTTTATAATCACTCCCCACCCATCTGTAGGAGAGCCTCCCACCCAGCCGAAAGTTATTTTTCCGTCTCCACCAGGGCTTGTCGATCCCGTGCATCCGGACAAAAATAAAACACTGAGAATAAAAAGAGCTCTGATAAGCATTTTTCCTCCTTTACTTAAAGAATATTAACATGGAAACTTGTATTTTCAGAAGAGTCGAAAAATCAAAAATAATACCAGATAGTTTTGTATTCTTCGAGGTCCTCTCCGTCTTTATGAAGCCTCTTGAGATAGTCGTATATACCTACGTCGGTGTAAATATAGTCGTCCGCGAGAGATATCTTCATCTCCCAGGGTAAAAACCTAAACACCCTTCGCCCGTCGGGCATTATCATGATAATCTCGTGGTCTTGACCGGCGCGCAAGTGGGATTTTCCAAGGACGGGTATGTTGAAAACCGGCTCGTCCGTCCTGACAAGCCCGGGAAGAAGTCTCGCCTCCTCTTTTCTCTCCTGCTCTATCCTCGCTATCGGGACCATGAACTCTCCAGTCTCTTCTTTGCCCTTTGTGTTGAAAGAATAATAGGGGTCAATGCCGCAGAGTTTCATTATTTTTCTCAAGAATGCCGTCTCATACCTTCTGCTGTTGTAATAAGTGAATACCTGCTGGTTGTAAACTCCGATGCCGCAGAGTCTTATTTTAGAGACCGCCTCGATGGTGTTTTCCGTCAGTTCAAGAGGGCTTTCCACGTGAGTCACCACGCATATTTCCCTTTTTCCCGGGTTGTGGTATTTTTTTAATATCTCGATGAGTCTTTCGTTTATCCTGAAAGGAATTGTCACAGGCGTCCTCGTCCCGATTCTTATCCTCTCAACATGTTCAATCGATGCAATAGAGCCTAAAAGTTCGTTAAGGTATGAGTTTCCCAGAGTCAAGGGATCGCCGCCTGTGATGAGAACTTCCGTTATCTGCGGATTATCGGCAAGCCATCTTACTGCCTTTTCGTTCTGTTCCCTTGAGAAAACAGCTCTGTCGAGATTCTTTATCTCCCAGTTTCTCTGGCAGTAAACGCATATCTGGGGGCAGGAGTCGTATGGTTTCAATATAACAATGTGAGGGTATCTTCTTGTTATTCCATGGACCGGCGTTGTGTGTTTTTCACCCATGAAATCCATGTCAAGTTCCTGCGTCCGGCTCTCTAAAATTTTCCTGCAGTAGTAAACAGAGGGAAGAACCTGTGCCCTGACTGTTCTGTCGTAATCCGTTTTACCCTCCGGATTGAAAAGAGAAAGGTAGTAAGGGGTTATCCCAAACGGTATTTTATTTTTTACTGCGACCTCGACTCCTTCAAACTCCTCCTGGCTCAGTCCGACGAGATTTACTAACTGCTCAGGGCGGTTTATGACGTTAGATAGATGCCATTTATAGTTTTTCCAGTCTTCTTCGTCCGCTCTGAGGAATTTCAGGATTTTTTTCTTCATCTCTTTCCTCTTGGGGACTATCTCATCGTCATATCCTGTCTTGAATCTTTCGAATGCTTTGAGCATTTTTTGCGCGAAAACATCGAGTTTCTGCATTCTCGAGCGGACTTTTCTCTCGGGGTCCTCTGCTTTTGTATAGACCTCGTCGTAAATGCCGGATACGCCGTTTACGCCTTTTAACAGAAACAAAATCTCTGTCAGAAAAGCCGGGCTGACTTTGCCGATGTCCTTCATCTCGTTCACGGCTATCCTGTAGAGAAGGTTGAGCGCCGAAAACTCAGAAATCTGTTCGTTTTTAGTCCTGAAAATATTTTTCAGCACTTTTATGCATTCTTTGGAGTTTTCTATTTCGAGGACATGAAAATTTTGGTATGCCTTTTCAGGTAAGATGTTTTCAAGTTCATTTTCTATGTGATTTAAGTATTCAAATATTCTCTTTCTCGCGTCTTTCAGAGAAGAAGATGAAGTCAGTATTTTCATGAACGACGGGTCTGTCTGCCATATAAGATTGAGGATATATTCTGGAGATTCGTTTAGTATTTTTGAAAGTCCGGTCTTTTTAGGCACGGCTTTATCCTATCGGATGTATTGGGTTTTTTCTAAGACATACACTTTACATTATATATCTGAAAAACACTATCTGTCAATTCCGCGTTTTGGCCGGGAGATAAAAAAACCTGCTGAAAGGGCGAAAGGGACAAGCAAAACTATAGTCAAGGTATTTGTGATACCTGCGGAAAATGAGCTAATTCGTAATGAAAAAAAATCCATGATTCGGCTGAAAGAAAAACATCCTATCTCCGGGATAGAAAAGAATATTGGGGAAAAAATAGAAAATACGGAAGCTGATAAGGTTAAAAAAAATACAGAAAATAAACTTTTGGGGATCTGTGATTTTTCACCGAAGATATAAGCTTTCCTTGAGACAAAAAAAGATGCGAAAAAAGCGAGAATTACGTTAAATGAGGAGATATTTCTGAAAAATATAAAGAAAATGAAATAGTAAATCAGATATAGAGAAAACGAAGATCTTTTATTCATATAAAAAGCGTTCGCGGACATGCACCTGTAAAAGTAAAAGACCAACAATAATCCCGCCAAAGAGGAAAGAGTCATCAACAAAACTGAAAATGCCGTGTTGAATCTGAAAATCTCACAGGTTAAAGCGGAAAGGAAATATAATTTAAGCGGAAAAAGCGGCAGGAAAATTATAGACAAAAGTATTCTGTCCTTTCTATTCAAACAATTATTTCTCACGGCAGTTCAGTTTTCTTTATCTCAATATTTTATTCAATTATCTCGAGAGAGCATTCTACTTTTATTCCCGCTTTTTCAAAAATCACTCCTACGGGGCAGATTTCTTCTGCCTGATCGAGGCATTTTTGCAGTTTTTCCCTGTCTTCCCGGGATTTCACCCTCATTACCGCTCTTGCTCCTTCTATTGTCTTTGCGCCTTTTGGTTTGTCGGCTTCCACTTCGGTTTCAAGGCTTTGAAATTCTAACCTCATTTTTTTTGCCATCATCACAAAAAGAACGTTTATGCATCCTGCAAGTCCCATGACCACCAGATCCAGCGGAGTCGGTGCCGAGTCGCCGCCGCCGTAATTTTCGGGCTGATCCGAAATTATCTCGTGGCCCCTGCCGTTGTCTATTTTTATTTTTACACCCTCAATCCATTTCGATGTGGCTTTCATTTTACCTCCTTATTTCTATTATTTTTATGTCTAAAGTTATCTTCTGTTCTTTACAACGGCATAGTCCTTGAAATTGCTCGGAATCGCTCCTTTTGAGTTTTCAAAGAAAAGATCCGGATCAATTCCGGCCTCTTTGGAAGCAAAGTAAAGCTCTGCGAGCGCCAGCAGGAAATCTCTGGGGTCCAGTCTGTCACCCTGAATCTTAGCGGCAGTCAACCCTGTCTGGAGCCAGAAAACATCCCCCGTCTTTTTCAGATTATCTGCCGATTCAAAGACCAGCCCGAGAAGCCTGTTTAATATTCCATTCTTACCATTCAGGGCTTCAAAGATTTTGTTTCTTTCGGAATCGGCTGATTTTTCAAAGAATTCGCACATTCCGAGATAAAAATCTATATCGTTTTTTTCTGGTGCACAATATACCATTGCACAATTCTGGGTTTTTTCTTCAAGCTCACAAATTCCCAGAATAATATATTCTAAACTTATTTTCACCTCGTGATTCCTTTTAATCCTAATAATTTTATACCTTCACTTTTCGCAAACCGGATGATACCAGGTCAATCTCTCACCGCAAGAACCGCATCTCCAAATCTTTTCTTGTTCAAAAAGCCATTTATCCACTCCATAGCGTCTGATAAACTCAAGATTGGGTTTTATGTCTTTCTGATGAGGAAGTTTTTTCTCAAGTCCCAGGATTTTTTTGACGAGTCCTGTCAACTTATGTCTCCAGCAAGGATATTTTGAACAATCAAGACACGTGTCCAGTCCTGCCTTTTTAACCGCGCATTTTCTTATAAGACAATGAGAACAGCCGTCAAATATGTCGTCTGTTTTACAACCAAAACACCTTATCTTCGACTTTTTCGTGTCAAAAGGCAGGGACTGAAACTCTTTGGGCATATCATTCCAATCCTTTTCCTCTCCGCTCTCAAGACTCTTTCTGAAAGCGTCGAGTATGTCGCACGCTCCGCAGTATAGACCGCAGTAAGAATCGTATTGGAATTCAGGCATAGTGAACCTCCATATTATTTGCCGGTTTTAGTCCAGCCTTTAATTCTCACCTAAACAATAAAGATACCCGTCTCGTGAGCCTACGTAAACTCTTCTGTCCCAGACAACCGGTGTGGATTCAAAGCCGGATTCAAATCTGTCAAGGAGGGTAAAATTATTCTCTGAATTGTAAGCGTATAAAAATACACCGCCGTAGCATGCGACAATCAATCTGTCTGAAAAAAGAAGAGGCGTCGCTATGCCTCCTTCGACTCCGTCTTTGAACAAGAGAACGGGCGTGTCATAAAGATGAATTCCGTCAGGACCTGCAACTTTACCCTTTTCTGTGTCAATTTCGTCGTGTCTGACTACATAGACATTGCCGTCTATGGCGACAAAAGCCGCAAGAGCAGGGTCTTCATTTTCCCTGTAATAATCGTTTACGGCGCATGAACCTATCACTCCTCCCTGCCAATCGCCAAACCTTCTGTTTTCTGTCGGAAAATACCATACAACGGAAGATTCGGGCTCTTTAGAAGGATCTAATTTTAATACCCCGCCTCTTCCCGATATGTATTGTTTTTCTACTGTCACGAGAAGGCATGAATCATAGGTTACAACGGGCGATCCGTCGAGATCGGATCCTATGTAAAAATCCCACACTATATTGAGGCTTTTTATATCTATACCGAACACGTGCCCCGACCCTGCGGTGACATACAAAACATCTCCAATTCTCGAAACCGACGATTCAATGACGAGGTTGCCGCCGTGCCTTTCGATGTCTTTTTCGTCGAAAAGAAGAATTTCACCGATTAGTTGAGGCTGAAAAATTTCCTGCCTCATCTCGCCTTCGGAAGGGTCGGGATTTAATACAGTAAAAATGCCGTTTTCGAGGCCTATATAAAATAGTTCTCCAATCAAAAGACCCGAACCGTCCGCGTCCCTGCTGTAGCTTCTCGTCTTTTTTATGTCAAACCTCCAGAGTTCTTCCCCAGTAAAAAAGGACACTGCTCTCAGGCTCGGAACAACTGGAGATCTCAGCGTGTTTCGGACTCCGAGCCTGCTCCCCTGGATTATAGCGACAGAAGATGCTGTGTCCTCAATCCAGGGCATGCAGACGGCAGTTCCTGTCCCTTTTATTATGTCGTCGAAACGATACTGCCAGACTATTTCGCCGTTTTGAGCCTTTATTTTCTTTAGATTGTGATCGAAAGCTCCCTGGATGAGATACAGTTCTCCTGCGTGCTCTATCAGCAGAGGCTGGCCTGTCCATCCGCTTCCCGACCACCTCGTCTCTCCCTGCGAGCCTACAATCGTTGTCCCGGTTCCGAGCTTTGTCTTCCATATCACATCGAGTTTGTCGGGAGGGTTTTGACCGTAGTAATTTCTCATATCATTTCCGAGAAACGTCCTGGAAATAAGGACAACCGGACAGGTAAGCTCGCTCTTAACCTGATTTCCCGGGGCTGAAAAATCGAAAGGAAATAAAATTTTTTCCATCAAGTATAAAAACAACTGAGTCTTATACATAAAAAGATGCTCCTTTTTAGCTCAGAACTTTTATGATAACATTTAGTTTTTTCGGAATAAACCACTAATAAAAAGGCGGTTATGGTGAAAAGAAAAGAAGTATCTCCCAAAGATTTCCTCACAAGACCTTTCGATATCTGGCTGAACAGGTGGTTTCTCCTTTCCTGCGGAGACGAAAACAATTTCAACGTCATGACGGTCGCATGGGGAAGTTTCGGAGGCGTCTGGAATAAGCCTTTTGTTCAGATATTCGTCCGGCCCACGAGACATACATTCGGTTTCTGCAACGACTTTCCTCACTTTACTCTCTCTTCTTTTTCTGAAAAATACAAAAAAGACCTATCGGTTCTCGGCTCGAAATCAGGCAGGGACGGCGACAAAATTTCATTGACCGAACTCAATGTCGAAAAATCAAAAAAGGTAAAAGCTCCCTCTTTCAAGGAAGCCGATATTGTCCTGGAATGCAAAAAAATTTACTGGAACGACCTTCTTCCATCGAATTTTCTCGATAAATCCATAGATGAGTGCTACCCGGAAAAAGACTATCACAGGGTCTTCTTCGGCGAGATTCTTCATATAGAGGCGGGGGAAGATTTACTGAACTAAATTATTTTCAAAAAATCTTTTTCTGGAGAATTCGGCTCTTTTTTCATTTTTCATATTAACGTATTCTCTCACTGATTTGTCCAAATACTGAGATGCTTTTAGGCTGTCTTTAACCTTGAAAAGAAGAGCCAGTTCAAGATAAATTTTTGCCAGTTTCTTTATATCTCGTATCTTCGCGGTTCTTTTTCTCGCCTCGGAGAGATGAAAGAGAGAACTTTCAAAATCCTGTGAAAGCCTTCGAACTCTTCCCAAAAAGAAAAGATATTCTGTTTTAACGGTTTCCAGCTCTGACCCACCGATAATCTCTGAGACCCTTTCGAGGTGTTCCTCCGCCTCTTGCAGTTTAACAGGGTCTAAAACTTTATTTTCAAAGACATACTCGTTCACAATATAATCCGCTTTTTTCATAAAATATGAGGCCAAAGACTCTTCATCCTTGCATTTGTCCCGTGTTAAATCCGCGTATTCATCGTAGATTCGAGACCTTGCGATCTTTCCGGTTTCATGCAAAATGTCCCTTATACTTACATATGTGTCGAGCAGTCTGTCTGAAAGGTCATGCTTCCTGCAAATTCTAACATTTTTTTTCAGCAATTTAAGGGCTTCTTTGTATTGCATTTTTTCTAAGTTCAGATCTGCGAGATTTTCAAGAACGGAGACCATTCTTATAGGATCTTTCGACATGTTCAGATATTTCAAGGTCTCAGTGTAGTATTTAACTGCGTTTTCTATGTCGCATTTTTTGTTGAAAATGTTGCCGAGGTTTTCGTATATCCTCGCCATCGCGGATTTATCGCCGAGTTCTTCGGCATATATGAGTGCTTTTTCAGTGTTTTGAAGGGCTTTCCTGAAAAGTCTTTTGTTGTTGTATGTGTTGCCTATGTTTATATAAAGAAACATAGTGATTTTCACAAAATCCATCTCAAGAGAAATTTTCAGGGCTTCACTGAACTTTTCCAGCGCTTTGTCGGTTTCGTTCATGTCGTTATGAGCGCATCCTATATTCAGAAAAGAAAGGCATATCCCTCTGCTGTCGCCTATTTCTCTGGCGATATCCTGGGCTTTTCTATAGTATTCCATCGCCTTAGTGGGTTCTGATTTGAAATTATAAATATATCCAATATTCGACAGAGAAGATTCCATCGTGAATTTATCGCCTGTAAGTTCCGCTGACTCGATAGATTTTTCATACATTTTCATCGCATTTTCTAAATCTAAAATCACTGTCAGAGCCATGGCTTTTTCTCTGTAGAGAATGACTTGGATTTTTTTGTCGTCAAAGAGTTTTTTTGATTTAACGTAAATTTCCTCAGCCTTCAAAACTTCATCAAGGGCTTCTTTATACATAAAAAGGTCTCTGAGGGCAGTGCTTCTTGCCAGGAGATTGAAAATTTTTTCTCTGAGAATCTCCCGTGAATTTCCCGTGAGATGAGCGAAAGAATCTTCGAGCGCTATGAGACTCTTTCTGAATTCGCCTTCTCCTTCTGCGAGCCTCGCCTTAAATCTCGATATTTTGGATTTCATGACAGGTTTGTCTATTTCGAGGCTTTCCAGAAGGGAAGTCTTTTCAAGGCTTTCTTTGAATTTTCCGGTTCTCAAATATAGTTCGGCGAGTTCTTCGAGAACTACAGCCTCTTTCGCTTTAGACCCGAGGTGCTCACTTGATATGAAATGAGCTCTTTCGAGGTTTTGTGCGGCTTCTTCGTTTAAATACTCCCCGGCGGATTTCAGTCCGGCTTCGAGTCTGTATTTATATGCTTTCCTCCAGTTCTCAGCGGCATCGTAATGACGGGCAAGAGAAGAGAGTGTTTCTCTCGATTTTATATCAGAGTGTTTTTCTATAGCCCATGCTATTGCCGAATGTATCTCTCTCCGCTTTTGGGCTATGATTGACTGATAGATTACATCTTTGAAAAGGGCGTGTGAAAAATTATATTCGAGCTCTTTTCTGTCATTTTGGCTTAAAAGTCCCGTCTGAACAGCGGCGCTGAGTTTCTGTTCGGTTTTTTCCTTCATCACTTCGTCTAAAAATCCTGCTGAAAATTCCATACCGATAGCGCTCGCCGCTTTTAGGCTTTCCCTTATTTTTTCGCTCAGACCGTCTATTCTCGCCGTTACAATTGAAAAAATGCTTTCGGGGAGGTCTTTTTGTCTATATGCAGAGTCGGCTTTCCATTCTTTTGGGGTTTCGAATATCAGTTTTTTGTCAATCATATAGGACAGCATCTGTTCGGCATAGAACGGATTTTTTTCCGACTTTGAAACAAGGTCTTGGAACACATTTTTTTCAAGCATTTTTTTTCCTAAAATTTTCCTGACAAAAATTTCAAAATCATCCTGTCCGAGAGGTTCGAGGGTTATTTCGGTTGTGTCAATACCTCTGCCAAAAGACGAGTTAAAGACAGATTTCCTTGAAGAGAGAATAAAACAGTCTTTATCCTTGGAATAGAGCATCAGCGATTTTAGGAGAAATTCAATAACTTCGATGTCTTCAGGCCCGGCCCACTGCAGATTGTCGGCTATAAGGCAAAAACGTTTGCCTGCCGATTTCAGCAATACAAGTAAAGACTCTATGAGATTCCTTTTCTTAAGTTCCGGGTCGAGCTTTGAAAATCTTTCGTCGTGATATTCGACTCCCAAGAGCATATCTGCTATAACACCCGCCTTGCTTATCTTTCTCAAGGTTTTCTTTTCCCTTAAAACCCTTTTTATCTTGGAAAGTTTCCTCTCGCTTGAATCTCCATCTTTTATCGAACATATCTCCTCTACGAGGGAGGAAAAGAGGTCGAAAGCAGGTCTGTTTTCATCCGCTTTTGTCTTGAGGACTAAAATCCCTTTTTGCCCGGCAAATTTTGAAACCTCTTCGAGAAGTCTTGTTTTTCCTATCCCGGGCTGGCCGGTGACGAGGACGACGGATCTCCCTTTTATGATTTTATCTTTAACTATCCTGAGTTCCTTTTCCCTTCCCACAAAAAGGCGGCGGGAAGCCGAATCAAACTTAAACCCGCGGGGTTTGTATCTTTTCAGCATGTCTTTTTTACCTTTTACGGACACGGATTTCATTCTGACATAATCTATTTTGTTTTTAGTCATTCTATAGACATCTTCCGTGACTGCCGTCTCGCCCTTTGAGAGTCCGTCGAGAATTCTCGCTGTTGTGTTGACAACATCGCCTATAACGGAATATTTTCTTCTCTTTTTATCGCCTATCATGCCGGCGAAGACATAACCGGCTCCGGCGCTCGCGGATATTTTCACGCCTTTAGTTGAAGAAGCATTGCCGGTGACATCAAGAGCGAATTCGACCGCCCTCTGACATTCGTCTCCGAAAGCCACGGGAGCCCCGAAAAGGATAAGTAATTTACTGCCTTCGGTCACTGCATTGTCCGTATCGTTTATTGAGCCTCTGTGCTTATGGACGGATTCAATGATTTTAATGCAAGTTGAATTGAGGCTCTCTAAATCAGGATTCTCTTCGTCGTAACCTTCAATTCTGAGAAAAACACAGGCAACAGACCTGAATTCGCCGTAGGATTCCTTTCTCGGAATTTTCTCGCTGAATTCCGGCAGAAAAGCTTTTTTTTCTCTTTTCCTGAGAGTTGAAGAAACATCACGTGTTTTTTCCCTGTCCATTTTCACGGCGCTTTCAACTGTGACGACCTCTCCCTTGACAGTCTTTTTCTCATGTTGCGCGATTTTCTTTAAAATGCCGCCTGTGAGGAAAAACAGCAGTTTTTCCGGTGTTCCGAGAATGAGTTCGTTCCATGAACCTTTTGACAATATTATTCTCATTGAAAGAGAAAATCTACCGGCGGAAGTTTCTATGTCTGAAAAATACTTTATCCTTTGCGCCATCTCGGCGGCGCATTTTTTTGCGGATCCAAATTTCTTGAATTTAATGAAAAGGGCGTCTCCGATGAATTCGACTACATCTCCGCCGTATTTTCTGACAACTGAAAGCTGACTTTCGAAACATCTGTCAATGATTTGAGTTAATTCGCCGGTTCCGAGGATTCCCCTTTCGGCAAACTCTTCGCTCATTTTGGTAAAACCTATCAGGTCGGCGTAGAGAAGCGCTCCATTTCTTTTCTTCAGCGTGAAAGATAAGTCAATTTCGGAAGGCAAAAAAGGGTTCATAAATGAATGATAGCATATTTTAGGTTCTTTTTTAGCCTCTTTCCCAGAATTCTAAAAGCGCTTTCTCAAGGGCCTCAAAGGTCACAGCTATTTTGTGATGCGACCATTCAGGCGGGAAAAGAGAAAGGTATCTCTCCTGCGAAAACCTCTGATCGACGAGAATTATTACGCCTCTATCTTTTTCCGTCCTAATAACCCTCCCAGCCGCCTGAAGGACTTTGTTCATACCCGGATACATGTAGGCAAACTCAAAACCTGCTTCGAGTTTTGCCTCGAAATACTCTCTAATAATATCAAGTTCAAAACATATTTTAGGCAGTCCGACGCCGACTATGACGGCTCCGGAGAGTTTTTCTCCCTCAAGATCAATCCCCTCCGAGAATACACCCCCCATCACGGCAAAACCCATGATTCCTTTCTTTCCGGTTTTTGTGAAAGATTTTAAAAATTTAATTTTTTGCGTCTCTGCCATCTGAGGCTTTTGAAAGACAGTTTTTGTTTCAGGGTATTCTCTCTCGAAAAGAGTAAGAGCTTTTTCCAAATAGGCGTAAGAGGGGAAAAAGGCGATATAATTGCCTTTTTTTGAGAGAGAAAGAGAGTTTAATACAGAGCAGACGCCTTTGAGGCTGAAATCTCTCGACGCGTATTTTGTGGATAAAAAAGGGGCTATTATCACTTCAAGATTTTTCTTTGGAAAAGGCGACTCGAGTTCGAGTATGACAGAGTTTATGTCCCCTCCGAGGACATCTCTGTAATACTCGACAGGCTCAAGGGTCGCAGAGAAGAAAACCGCCGATTTTCCTTTTTTCAGAACATTTCTTATATTCTCAGACGGGTCAAGGCAAAACTGTTTTAAGACTATGTCGTTACCTTCGTGTTTTATATAGGTCACATAGTTTTTACCGTAGTATTCAGTGATTTTAAGATAAAGACCGGCCAAAAAAAACAGATCCAAAACTTTTTCGTGTTTCTTTTTTCCGTAATTTCTTTCGAGCCAGAATCCGCAGGCGTCGGCAAAGGCGCCTAAAAGTTCGATTATCTCCTCTATAGGCTCTTTCTGGACCCAAAACCCTTCCTCGGGCAGTTTATTTTTGAGCTCTAAAAATAAATCTTCTATGGCTTCTACGCATCCTTCGAGTATCTCATCGTCTAAAAAATATTTTACATCAGTGAAAAAAGAGAGTTTAAGCTGAGCCGAAAACATATCCCTCGCTCTGTCCGGCAGGTTGTGCGCTTCGTCAACAAGAAAAATATATTCGCCTGTGCCTTCAGTGAAATATCTTCTCAAAAATACCTGAGGGTCAAAAAGATAATTGTAATCGCAGACGACGAAATCGCAGTAATTTGAAACATCGAGAGAAAACTCAAAAGGACATATTTCGTGTTTTTCCGCGTATTCACTTATTTTTTTTTCGTCAAGCAGGTCCTCATTTTCAAGGACGTCCAATACTGCTTCCCTAACCTTTCCGTAATAACCTTTGGCGTAAGGGCAGTGTTCAGTGTCGCAGACTTCAAAACCCATAAAACATATCCTGCTCTTTGCCGTTATCACAACCGACTTGATGTCAACGCCCCTGTCCCTGAAAAGGTTAAGAGTTTTTCGGACTATTTCCTTGGTAGTGTTTTTGGCGGTCAGGTAAAATATTTTCTCGGTCATATTTTCTTCGAGCGCTTTTACGGCGCCGAATACAGCGGCGGCTGTTTTGCCTATACCCGTCGGCGCCCTCACATAAAGCGTCTTTGATGCCTGCGCGGCTTCAATAATGCATTTTGAAAAATTCTCCTGCCCTTTCCTGAAAGACCCATGAGGGAAAGAAACATCTCTCAGAGAATCGTCTCTGGCTTTTCTTCTTTTCTCGCCGAAGACGATCCACCTGTAGTATTTAGAAAACGTCTCCAAGAAAAAATTCTCGAGTTCGTCTCTTGAAAAGAAATGCTCCTCTTGCGTGATTTCACCTTTTTCTCCAATGTAGGTGAGTACGATTTTCATTTTTTCTTCGCCGTGAATTTTAGAGAAGATAAAAGCGTAGCATTTAGCCTGAGCCATGTGCCTTTCCAGTGACCCTTCTTCTCTTTCTGATACCTTTACATCCCCGGTTTTTATCTCCTCGATGACGGCAGTCCCGGATTCTCTGTAAATTCCGTCCGGTTTGCCTCTTATCGTGAATGTCCTTCCCTCATAGTAAAAATCGCACTGCAGTAAAACCTCCGCTTCAAAGCCGTCCTTACCCGAGAGGGTCTTTTGGCGTTCTCTGTGGAGGGCGACTCCCCTGACGGCTTTTTTTCTGCTTCTGAAACCGGATTCGAGATCTTTTTCGCAATATACGAAATCGACAAGTTCCCCGACGGACAAAATCAATTATTTTTCCTCTCTTTTTTCTTTTCAATTCTATCAGCATTATGAAAAAATAAAATTGTTTTAAGACGTCTTGATAAAATATAATAATCTTTTCCAAAAAAAGGAGTCGCCATGGTCCGCAGATTTTCTAAAATCTCATCAAGCATCAAGAGGTCGGAAATAAGAGAACTTTTAAGCCTGACGAGAAAACCCGGCATAATCTCATTCGGCGGAGGGCTTCCCGACGCCAAGCTCTTCCCGACAAAGGAAATAACTGAAATAACGGAAAAAGTCCTTCACTCAAAAGGCTATTTGGCTCTTCAATACGGCCCGACTCCCGGAGAATCCGACATGATCGAATCTCTCATAAAATTCATGTCCGATTTCGGTGAAAAAGCCGAACCAAACGAAATCTGCGTCACTTCTTCGTCTCAGCAGGGGCTTGACCTTGTGTCCCGGCTTTTCATTGACGAGGGCACCCCTGTCATAATGGAACTCCCATCTTATCTCGGAGCCATTCAGGCTTTCAGGCGAGATATGTCTCAAATGATAGGCGTGAAAATGGATTTCGGCGGCATGGACATCGGCATGCTCGAGCGTGAAATAGAAAAGCTCGAGAAGAAAAAAACCCCTCCCGCATTCATATATACGATACCCGATTTTCAAAATCCCTCCGGAATAACGATGACAATCGACAGAAGAAACGAACTCGTTCAGTTCGCCGCCAACAGGGACATTTTAATAGTCGAAGATTCGCCTTACAGAGAGCTGAGCTACACGGGCGAAATACTTCCGAGCCTTTGGACAATTTCTGGAGGGAAAGGAGTAGTCCTTCTCAAGACATTTTCAAAAATGCTTTTCCCCGGCATGAGGATGGGCTGGATAACGGCGGAAAAAGACATAATTGACAAGGTTATAATGCTCAAACAGTCTGTGGACCTGTGCACTCCGTCTTTCACTCAGCTCATATTGTCGGAATTCATCTCGAAAGGAAAAATGGAAGAAACCATACAAAGAGCCATCGACCTTTACAAACCGAAAATCTCGACCATGCTCAAAGCTCTCGAAGAAAACATGCCCCGGCAAGTGGAGTGGTCAAAACCTGAGGGCGGCATGTTTTTGTGGGTCATACTGCCTGAAAACATTGACGCCAAAGATGTATTCTATAAAGCGATAGAAAAAAATGTCGCTTACGTCACCGGCCAGCCTTTCCACTGCGACGGGTCGGGGAAAAACACCCTGAGGCTCAATTACTCTTTCCCGTCTATAGAAGGGATAGAAAAAGGAATTAAAATACTGTCTGATGTCATAAAAGAGTTCATATGCAAAAAATAATTGCCGCAACATTGATATTGTTTTTTATACCTGCCGTTACTGCTGTATCCCAGAAGAGAGTGTCTATAACAATAGACGATCTGCCTTTCACATACACAAGAGGTCTTTCAAGAGACCAGAAACAGGAATACTTTTTGAGAATTTTAGACACCCTCGACTCGAGAGGCGTCAAGGTCACAGGTTTCGCAATAACTTCGACGATAAACTCTTTCGCCCTCGAGCTCATGAACGAATTCGTCAGCAGAGGGCATTCTGTCGGAAACCACACCCACACCCACCCCAATCTCGCTGACGTTTCGGCGGAAAAATATATAGAGGACTTCCTAAAATGCGATTCTGCTCTTACCGAGCTTTTCGGAGAAAGACCGAAATATTTCAGATACCCCTGTCTGAGTATGGGCGACACTCCCGGTAAGAAGGATTCCGTTCTCGAAGCCCTGAGGATGAACGGATACGAAGTCGCCCCAGTGACGATAGACAATGACGACTGGAAATTCAACAAGACTTTCGTCGACGCCTTGCCTTCGGGAGACACGGCTTTTCTTGACTCTGTCAAAGATGAATTTCTTTCTCACATAGAAGAGAGAATTTTATCGAACGACAGTTTTTATCAGAAAAAATACAAAAGAGACGTCCCCCTCGTCATGCTCCTTCACATGAACTATCTGAACTCTTTCGTCCTCGGTGAAATCCTCGATCATTTCAAAGAAACCGGATGGACTTTTATATCCCTGGAAGAAGCTCTTGAAGACACTGTCTACAGAAAGTATTCGCGCTATTCGGGAGAGACCTCAAAATGACTGAAATTTTCCTTGTCAGACACGCCCAGACACAATGGAACGTAGAAAGACGGATGCAGGGAAAGTGCGAGTCGGAGCTGACTTCTCTGGGTATAGAGCAGTCTTTTCTTTTGTCATTAAAACTTTCAAAAGTCAATTTCAGCGCAATCTATTCCAGCCCTTCCATAAGATCATACAAAACCGCAAAAATTCTAATCGAACACAGGGAAAAAGACATCTTCCAATCGGATTTACTCAGAGAGATAGACTTCGGCTCCTGGGAGGGCAGAACAATCAACGACATACAAGTAAACGACACTGAACTGTTTTTTATATACAAAAACATGCCCTCTGCGTTCAGGGCTCCGGGCGGAGAGACTTTCGGCGAAGTCCAGGAGAGGGCTTTTAAGTTCATAGATTCGATCTCGGAAAAGCATTTTGGACAAAAAATACTCACTGTCACGCACGGCGGTCTTATAAGGACGGTTCTGACAAAACTAAAGGGTTTCAGCCTTGACGAGGTCTGGAATATAGAAGCCCTCGAAAACACATCCATAACACTTATCAGGGCAGATAACTCTTCCGTCGAACTGGTCTACGAGAATCGCAAAGACCACCTCGAGTCAGTGGAAAAGGAGTAGTCATGTATGAATTAGTTCTCTTAAGACACGGTGAGAGCCTTTGGAACAAGGAGAACCGCTTCACAGGCTGGACCGATATTGATCTTTCTGAAAAAGGAATCGAAGAGGCTCACTCAGCCGGCAAAAAACTAAAAGAAAAAGGCTTTGTTTTCGATATAGCGTTCACTTCTGTTTTGAAAAGAGCCATAAGGACTCTCTGGATAGCTCTCGATAAAATGGATCTTATGTGGATACCCGTGGACAGAGACTGGAGGCTCAACGAACGCCACTACGGTGCCCTTCAAGGTCTGAACAAGTCCGAAATGGCGCAAAAATTCGGAGAGGAACAGGTTCATATATGGAGGAGGAGTTACGACATCAGGCCCCCTGAGCTTGCCAAAGACGACCCCCGTTATCCAGGCAATGACCTGCGATACAGAAATCTCGATGAAAAAGACCTGCCCCAGACGGAATGCCTGAAAGACACTGTCCAGAGGTTTCTGCCGCACTGGCACGAAAATATCGCGCCGGCAGTCAAATCCGGCAAAAAAGTTATAATCGCCGCTCACGGAAACAGTTTGAGAGCACTGGTAAAATTTTTAGACGATGTCCCGGAAGATGAGATAGTATCGTTGAACATACCGACCGGCATACCTCTGATATACGAACTCGACGACGACTTAAAACCTGTAAAGCATTACTACCTCGCCTCGGAAGAGGAGCTTTCATCCGCCCAAAAAGCCGTCAAGAACCAGGGCAAAGCCTAAAACAGTTCAATAGTTTTCACCGCGCCACGATGTAAGATTGTTTTACTTTCTTCGTCGAAGATATCTTTTTATTTTTTTCTATCTGGGTTTGAAGAAAAAACTAAGAAATTTTACCTTGGGCTACGGTTTATTAAATTTTGTTTTCTATGATTTGAACAATTTTTTCTATTACTTTATCAAACTTTTTGTCATTCAAATTTCCAACAGACCTTCTGATGATTTTTTTGTCGGCCGTGAACAACTTGTTGGGTCTTATATTGCTTGGCTGATTGAGAGATCCTTTATTAAAATCTGAATCAAGAATTTCAATAGCATAATCGTCTTTAATGGTTTTGCTCGTGATTTGACAAAGAATAACATCATCGCCTTTAAGCTTTGATACTATTAGAGCGGGTCTTTTTTTACTGTTTGTCAAATCAGAGAATGGAAAAGGAATGACTACTACTTCTCCCCTTACAAATCCTTCCAAGCAATATCCTCCTGGGGAAGCAACCAATCCTTTATTAAAGCCGTTTCACAGACGATATTAGAGTCATAATCTGAAAATTCCAATTTTTCTACTATTGGAGATGCTTTGCAAAAGTATTGCTTTTCGTGACTTTCAGACAGTTTTTCCACGGTTTGAGCATAATTATTAAGAGAAGAAGCGGTATTTTTTATACTCTCCGGTATTTTATACCACCAATTATATGCATGTTTTGAAGAATGTATTGACGCGTTAGAATAATTGTTCATTTTTGGCTCTTTTTATAAAATTTTTCGATTTCTTTTATTTTTTCCGTCAACCACTGATTTATGCTTTTTGCAGTTTCCAAATTCATCACCAGCCCGCACTCTATTTCTCTAATTATTCCTTCGCTGAGTTCTCTTTGGATTTCTTTCCCTAAATTATTATTTTCAATTAATTCATGTGTAACACTATTCGGAACAGGGAAATTTTCTGAGAAAAAATCTAATTTCAGATCACCTTTCGGCGTTAAACCGCCTATAACACCGTTAATGAAATGGCTTTTATAGGCTGTATTTTTCTTATAAAAAAATTTCAACATTTTTTCATTATTCATATTTCCCCCTATTTGATTCCAAGAATAATTATAATGTATTTTTTTTTTACGTTGTAATACCAAAATATTCTTTAGCGTTATACATTATAATAAAATAGCCATTATTACAATTTCATTTCCTTCGTTAAATACTAAATCATTTGTAGTGAGTTGGCAAAACCTCTCCCTGTTTATTCATTATTATTTTCTTTCGCGTCCATTTGTGGTTAAATCTTCTTTCTTGTTTTTTATTTGTGTAACAATTTTTGTTTACAAAAATTGTATTCGCGTTTATTCGTGGTTATCTTTTTTTCTTCTTTATTAAATTAGCGTCCATTCGCGGTTAAATCTTCTTTTCTCTTCATTAGAGTTCATTCACAGTTAAATATCTTTTTAGTAAGTGTTTTTTTAATTTGTATATAAACTTTTCTAATTTGCTTTATGCAAATTAGCATTCGCGGTTAAAAGCTTTACCTTTAATCTTCTTGCGAGATAAATCAATTATGATTTGCCTCTTAGGGGTTGATATCTTTACTACACCTTTTTCTGTAATCCTCTAAAGCATCTTTAAGAACCTCTTCTCCGAGAACCGAACAATGCAGTTTTAAATCTGGCAATCCCATTAGATAATCAACTATATCCTGATTCCTGAGTTTCTCGGCTTCTGTAATTTTTTTATTTAAAATAAGCTCGATCAACGCTTCGGCGCTCGCTATTGCCGCCGTGCACCCGAAAGCAAGGTATTTCGCGTCCGTTATCACGCCGTTTTCGTCAATTTTCAGCGTCAATTCCATTGCGTCGCCGCATTCGAAAGATCCCGTAAAGCCTTTTGCCGAAAAGTCTTTTATCCGACCAAAGTGTTTGGGTTCCAAAAAACAGTCCATCACTTTATCGTTGTATTTCATTTTCTCTTTCCAGTCCCTCTATTTTCTTAAAAGATAATAAAATACCGTCTATAATTTTCTTCGTGTCCCAATTTTTGCTTACAATATTTGGATTTAGGGTTAGTTCTTTTCTTAACGAATAAGGGAAATATTCAGGCTTCTTTTTGTTCTTGTTTTTTGATTATTTCTTCAATCCTCGGTTTAAGTTCCGGGATATTGTTTTTTAACACAGACCAAACAACTTCCCATTTTACTCCAAAATATTCATGTATTATTTTGTCTCTCAAGGCTGCCATTTCTTTCCATGGTATACTTGTATTTTTTTTCTTAAAATCGGTTGACAAGTTTTTAACTGCCTCTCCAATAACTTCTATACTCCTTGAACAACCCCTTTTCAGTAATTCATTTGAGATAAAATCGTCATAGGTCAATAATTCAGTTTCTTTTATCAGAAAATTGATTTCATCCATATATGCCTGAGATACGGCAAGTTATGTTTCATGCCAGAGTATATCTTTTTCTATGTACGGTTTAATGTAAGGACTTAAACTTTCTTTAGTAATTAACTCTACTTTTCTTTCAAAAATGCTTTCAAGACAATCTGATAAATTCAAAAATGATTCGTATAGGCCATTGAAATTTTCACCAAATCTACTTAAATCAAATTCAATGAGAAAATCAATATCACTGTTCTTTTTTTGCTCTCCCCTGGCAAAAGAGCCGAATAAGCCTATTTTTTTAACTTTATTTTTTTTGAGTGTTTTATTATTCTTTTTTAATGTTTCGAGAATCACTTTTTCGGACAGTTTTTTTGAATCCATTTTTCCCCGTAATTTGCTATTCTTGTTCTTTGATAAAATTTTTATTCAATAAAATCATAGAATAACTACTGAAAAATATCAACAAACAATATATCTAAATATCTCCTTTTTCGAGAATGATAGTTTTATAAATTCCATGGTTTTTAATAAGAGAATATTACAACAATGTTAAAACATAATTAGTATAATGCTTTATTGTTAATTGTTCATTGCTAATTGATTATTGAAAATTCTCAAGAAACCGGTCTTTTAAAGTAATACCAGTATTGCATGCCGTTGGGTGAGCCTATGACGCTGACCATCTCCCATCCTTCTTCTCCCATTCGCGAGAGTATGTCAGGCCATTGGTCTTCCTCATATTCCTGATGGCTGTGTCCTTTTTTGCTGAATATCTTTACCGTAATTTTCTGCTGATACCATATCTCCGCGTATTCCCACTTTGCCATATTTTTTTCCTTTCGTTAAAAATCTTTATATTGATGACATAAGGCTTTTATCATTATATTATAAACATGCCTTAACAGGAAAGAAGGATCGATGAAATACCTGATTCTATTTCAGTTGTTTTTTCTAATTTTATCAAATACCAAGAACACCTTACATAAAAAATCCGGTGAAAATATTCCCATTCCGGACACAACAAATGCAGAACAATACGAAGAAATCGAAATCCTCGACAAGTTTTTTTTCTTTTGGGCTAAAACTCATGGGAACGAACCTGTTGTCGCTATATGGCTTTCCAACAACACTCCCTACACAATCTCAAGCATTCTTTTTCACGCCGAATTAAAATCAATAGACAATGAAATCCCATGGGTCGAAGACAAATTCGGTTACACTCCGGAGAAATGGATACTTCCCGGTGAAACTTTATACGCGGAAATCAACTTCGCCTACAACTGGAACTGGGAGAATCCTGATATAGACGAAGCCCTTGTTGAACTAAACATTGAAATACTAAGTGTTTACGACACATTAGGAAAAATGATTTTACAAAATTTTTCACCTGAAGAGGATTCTGCAGGACAAGAGTAAAATGAAATGATTTTTAGTAAAATTTCTTAACCATCAACAAGAAGTGGGTTATGAAACTGAAGAACTTGTTTTGTTTTCTATTGACATGTTTTGTTTTCTCCGGTATTTCAGCCTCAAATGTCATTTCAAACAAAGACCACAGGTTTTTGCCCTACGAAACAGGAACGTGGACAAATCTTGGAGAAGGCATCTGGAACGGAAGAGTATATGACGTAATTGTGTGGGATTCAGAGGTTTATGTCGTAGGAAATTTTCTAGATGCGGGCAATGTAAGCAATGCCGACCGTATAGCAAAATGGAACGGCAAAGATTTTCAAGGGAATTCCGTCCAAAACGGGTCATATTTCTGTCTTGTTAAATCCGGGGATTATTCTAAAACACTCGAATTTTCAGTTATAAGGTGATGAATTAATACAAACAGCATCCTTATTACCTATCAGTAATTTCATGAATTATAAATAATACCAATATTTTATTTTTTCAATCTCACAAAACAGTAAATTTCTTTTTGAAGGTATGTTCAGGAGTGATGATTTTAATTATGAACATTCCGCTTGTTTCAGGACTGAATGTGAGTTGATGGACCCCCGGTCGTAAAAGTATATTCTGGTGAGATTCCACCACTCTCCCTGAGAGATCGTATATGAAAATGCTTGTTAATATTTCTTCAGGCGCAAACATTTCAACTATTGCCTGTCCACTGTTGAGAGCTGTCCAGTTGACAGAAAAACGGTTTTCGTCAACCCATGGAAACTCTTCTACACCAACAGAAGCTCTGCCGATAAAGCTATAAAAATTTGAGGGTGCTCCTTCCGGATCAGTTGAAATGTTCCCAAGAGTATCTCTAGTCCATATGTAATATTTGACTGTATCTTCGGGCACATAAGCCATCGGAATGTCTCCTGAGAACCAGTTGTTGTTTTGATAAACCATCGCCATTGGGAAGAATTGGACGTCTTCAATTCGCTTGTAATAAATTACAGCTGTATCCACCCCGTTGCTGTCGGTTATCTTTGCCTGGACAGGATACGGACCTGCAAAACTTGTATCATGCCATATTGTAACAGAATCAATAATTGGTCCAGTATTATCGAAATTTACCCTGAAGCAAAAAGGAGTTCCTGGAGCGGTTGGAGGCTCGAAGCTTGTGTTCCCGTTTAAATCCCAAGCCTGAAGATAATATAAAACACTGTCTTCTGTCAGATACACGCTAGGAATCATACCTTGATACCAATCAAGTGAATCATAATTCATGATTGTTGTTCTAAACGAGGGATCCTCAATCCTCTTGTAGAAAAGTATTGCGCTGTCTATAGATTGATTGTCCATAATTTTTGTTCTAACAGGATAAGGTCCAGGATATGTCGTGTCGTTCCATATTGTCGTTGAATCAAAAATCGGGGATATCGTATCAAGGAGGGTTCTGAAGAAATAGCAGTTAGAAGGAGCTCCTACTGGATCCCGTGTAGATTGCCATTCCCAATCCATAGCCATTATGTAATATTTGACGGAATCCCCATAGAAACCGCACGCTGGGATCGATTCGCAAAACCAATTTCCTCCGACATTTATGAGAGGAAGACTGTCGAAAAGAGGATCTTCTCCCCTTTTCCAAACCAGCCATGCGCAATAAAGACCCGCGTCATCTGTTATGTATGTTCTTACCTGATATGGCCCAAGGTATGATGTGTCGCCGATAACTGTAGTAGAATCAATGACCGGCGGAGCTGTGTCTATGATTTCCGTGTATTTAAGAACAATCAATCCTCTCGTTGTATTCGCAACATAAGCGTATTCCTCATCCATGCTTACCTCGTCGCATCTTCCCGAAGTGGCATAATGATCTTCTACTGTAATGTTCGTCGGATCAGAGACATCTATGAGATAAACGCCTTGGTATAAATCACAAGTTACTACGTAACTGCTGTTATAATCTATCCCAAACGCGTCAGTCGATGTGAAACCAGCATCGAGAATATATGGGCTCTGCGGCACTTTCACATCGAAAACTCGAAAAGCGCCTGCATCTGAAAACCTATTCTCTGAGACTGAGAAATTTATATCGTAATTCTCAAAGTCGCCGTAAAAATCGTCGAAGTTTAAATAGGCAATAGTGTCATTTACGACAACATTTGTTCCGTAATCTGGATAAGGAGGATAGTATATGCTGACATTCTGCGGGTTCTGGGGATTGCTGATGTTGAAAATTTCAAATGTTCCTGAAGCCAGATACGCATAATTGCCGGATATGTCTATGGCTAATGCGTCCCCAGTTGTTGAAGTTTGCGAATAAGGCATCATGTTTGCCGGATTAGATATGTCTATCACATAAAGACCATAATCATCTGCCGCAAGAAACGCATAGTTGTTTTTTATGGCTACACTGTATACGTTTCCAGGGACGAAAACAGAATCGATGACATAGGGGGAATTAGGACTGCTGATGTTTATTGAATACAAGCCTGTATATTCGTCAGCAGTTCCAACGTAAGCTATTGTATCGGTGATTCTGACGCAGTAGCCATCGCCTCCGAGCATGCAGGAACCGAGAATAAAGGGATTTACGGGATCGCTGATATCTAAAATATTAAAACCGTAGTCAGCTGTGGCTAAATATGCGTAATCTCCGTAAACTCTAACTTCTCTGGGACTGCCATATACCGGGCACTGGCTTATAAACGTAAGCCCTTTTGTCTGTGATAACAAAATAAAAAAATACAGGAAAAAACCAAACATATTTCCTCCAAGGTTAGAGGCTGGATGTTATCAATATACCACTTTCAGAAAAATTATTCAATAATAACAATATAAAATTTTAAAACTAAATTTTTAACTCAAGCACTTTTTACTGTTTTTTCGTGCAAAATACTATGATCTAAGCTTAACGTGAGTTTGCGACGATAGTATGTTTTTTTCTAAGATAAGAAAAATTGTATTTAATTTTTCCTTCGTGGTGGATATCTCTTTTTCTCTTAAAACTCAAACCTATGGGTGAATTTGAAAAATACAAGTTTTTCCGGGAATCTAACCCCGAAATAGACGGCATTTCCCGTGGACGGTTTGAAAGTGAGAAGAGCGAAGAATTTGTCGTCGTCCAAATCGTAGTTTTCAGGTGCCCAGTAATACGGAGCAAAATCAGCCCAGAGTTTCTGGTAAGTGAATGTAAAAGAATACCTGTTGTCGGGTGTAAAAGTGAGCTGGATAACAGGTTTGTAGGAAGTCCACTGCCATTGGGCAATGTCTATTTCAGAAGGTTTTAGGGCAAACCCCGAAGTGTCGCCGTAGAACTGCTGTGCCTGTATGTATGAATTGTATGAGATTTTTTCAAAAATATTTCCCGAAACCCCTCCCCAATAACTTAACTTTTTGCACAGCCTGCCGTAGTTGTAGTCTATTCCGTAACCGGTATATCCTCCGGCAAATATATGTATATTGGGCGTAATATCCTGGTTCATTCCCAATTCAACGCCCTGAGGATAGTAAAAATCTCCGTTGTATTCTGTTTTCTCCTGATGAGCATATAAATATCCGACAAAACTGGTAAAAAGCTCTATTCCCAAATATTCGGCGTGAGAATATTCAAGCGAGTCTAAATTGCCGACGAGATTTCCCCAGAAATCATCCCAAGATCCGGATGCTCCGGGATAGAAACCAAAAACGATTCTTTTAATCACCGGCTTGTTGAGATTTAATCTGTAGTCAAAATATACATCCATGGACTGATAGTCTTTCTCCGTGATGTATCCCAGCCTATTGACATAGTGCCTTGTTATACCAGAATTGTATATACTCAGCTTGAAATTACCTCTTTTATAACTTGTCTCGGTATTGTAATAATAACCTGTCGTGTCCTCTTCTTCGTTTTCTTTCTCTGTTCCGGACATGGCGCAGGTGTAGTTTGCGTTTATCATTTCGTTGAACAAATTCAGGTCGCCGTCTGTCATCAAGACGTAATTTATGTCTTCTGTCTCCCTGTTCTGCCTACCTAAAATCATAGCACCGAGGAAATTCTGACCGAAAGTCCTTTTATACCTCGCAAGTCCCGTGTAGGCGTCGGGATTGCCTATAGCGGAGTCGTTTTCGTCTGATGCGAGTATAAATCCTAATTGGTTTATTTCGGTTTTATATGTGTATCTCGCCGCTAAAAAGGGGTTGTAAATCCTTCGAGAGTAAAAGATCTCCCTGAGGGACCGGAAAACACCTCTCTCTTCAAGAAAAAAGGGTCTGTATTCAGAGTAGTAAAGGGCATATCGCGTATTGAAATCGAATTCAAGGGGGTCTCCTTCGAGCTGGCTGAAGTCGGGATTGAAAGCCAGGTTTACAACAGAACTCGCGCCTACAGGTATTCTCGCGTCAAAACCGGCGTCTCCTTTTTCGCTCTCCACTCCATCGTCAATTTCTCCTCCCCAGATGCCGTAGGGGACGACATGAATCGGCTCCCTGCCTCCTATCCCCCGGATTACTGCCTCAATCCCGTATCTGAAAAGAAAATTAGCCTGTCTTGTCTCCGTGAGACGATACAATCCGG
>CAYNIW010000027.1:0-28368 GCA_964397545.1 uncultured Desulfuromonadaceae bacterium
ATAATCAGTCTTTCCTGCTCATCCGGTCGAGTTTTTTGAGGATCATTTCCTGCCTTTTGGATATGCCCGCTAGTTTCTCGCCAACTATTCCGAGGGTGAAAGACAAAAATCCTCCGAGGAGCAGAAGAATTACGAGATACAAAAGAGGCCTGTAGCCATGTGACAGAATTCTCAGAACAAGAGCCGTCAAAGAGACCAGAATTCCCGCAAACATTGACGCCAGCCCTATAGTCCCGAATACGAGCATCGGTTTTTTCATTATTCTCACTTCCGAAAAAACTCCCAGCAGATCGAGCAGTCCGACCGGAACCCTGAGAGAATTGAATTTAGACTTACCGCCTTTTCTCGGAAAAAGCGTCACTTCAATTTCTCCGATTTTTGCCCCTGCTTCGTGTGCGAGTATCACTATGTATCTGTGCCACTCCTTTCTGAGGGGAATAGACAAAACAGATTCCCGGCTGTAGGCTTTGACCGAATTCATGTCTTTAACAGGAATATTAAAGAGCATTTTCCCAAGTGTATTGTAGATTCCGGAGACGAATTTCTTCTCGTATTTTCCGATTTTTTTCCCCGTGACGACATCATATCTGCCTTTAACAACCGGTTCGGCGAGCCTCGGGATGTCGTTGACGTCAAACTGCATGTCTGCCGGAAAGAAAACGAAGACGTCGGATTGCGCTTTTTCCTGGCCTTTTTCAAGTGATTTTGTTATTCCAAGTCTTCTCGGATGATGAAAAACCTTTATCCATTCATCTTTTCCGGACAATTCATCGAGAAGCTCAGCGGTTTTGTCCTTGCTTCCGTCGTCCACGATGACGGCTTCCATTTGGAGTTCGCTTTTTTCTCTTAAGTTTTTTAATGCTTTGATGAGATCCGGAATATTTTCCTCTTCATCGCACGCCGGAATTATAACCGTGTAGTCATACTTCATTTATCCCTCCTCTGCCGAACTTCATGAGAGGCAAAAAGAACAGTCCGCTCAAACTGACGGCTAAAGACACCGTGTAATAGAACAGAGAAAGCGTCAGAGCTTCGGCTGATGAGCATCCCGCATTTCCAAGAAGAAGGACGACAGAAGCCTCTCTCGGTCCGAGCCCTCCCGGAGTAGGTATCATGGAAACTATATTTATGAAAGGAAGATATCCAAGAAGCGATCCGAACGTGACGCCGGACAGGTCAAGGGCTCTTGCGAGAAAAAACATGTTCAATGTAAGAAAGAGCTGAAGCGACATTGAATACAGGACCGCTTTCACCGCTGTCGAAGGCCTGTCTGTGTAATTCTTAAAAGCTTCATAAACCGTGATGAGTCTCGACCCTATCTTTAAGATGTGCAGTTTTTTGAAATAACCTGTTATAAACGTGAAGAATCTGTCATTTGAAAAAAGAAAAAGAAATAAAGCCATTGCGGCCAAAACAGCCAATTCAACCGTAAAGATTAACAAGGCAAGGTTAACCCTGAAATAAAAAGGGAAACAGATTACGCCCAGTAGTATCATGCCGACAAGGCCGAAAAAGCGGTCGGCGATCAGAGAACTCAGAACCTCTCCTTTTTTTCTCGTTATCGAATAGGCGTAAGCCCCTCTCATGGCGTCCATACCTATTGAAGCCGGCAGAATGTTGTTGTATAGATAGCCTATGAACTGGATTTTCACGGTCGTAAAGAGTTTTATTTTATTGCCGTGCGAAGTCAGGAGAACATGCCACCTCATAACGGATTGAAATATTGCCGCGATATTTGACAAAAAAGCGGCGGCAACCAGGAGAGGGTTGCTCGAAAGGACGAGACCGAGCATTCCAATCCAAAGATTTTCTCCTCCGTGTGATTGAGCCCAAAGCGGACCCTGGTCTTTCTGAACCTTGAAAAAAACGACGAAAAGAATTGCGGAAGAAAAGGCTATTTTGATGAGAAAAAACAGAAAGTTTTTTATCTTTGTTTTCATCCAAAAAGTCTTTCGATTAAAGATAGTGTTTTGTCAGCGGCAAGATCCCATGTCAAAGTCTTTACCCTTTCGATCGCTCCGAGTTCCAACCTGTTTCTCGTATCTTTGTCGGACAAAATTTTTTCAAGAGTTGATGCCAAAGCGCAGACATCTCCGTGTTTGACGAGTATGCCGGAATAATTATCTATTATGGAATCCCTTATTCCCGGTGAATCCGAGGCGACCACGGCTGTCCCGCAGGCGTTTGCTTCGACTCCGGTGAGCCCCCAGCCCTCTTTTTCAGATGTGTTCACTACTACGTGGGCTTTCCTCATCCACGCGATTTTTTCTTCGAGAGGGATAAAGCCCGTGAACTCGTAATCGTCCTTATAAAGTATTTTTTCAGCTATTTTTTTAAGTTTGGGTAAAGCGTCTCCGTCTCCGACGATAACAAATTTTAACTTGTCGAAGCTGTTTTTAATTTTGTTCACGGCTTTTATGGGAAGATCGACTCTTTTGTATTTTTTCAACCTCCCAACATAGACTATCAAAGGGTCGGGGCTCTTTTGACCTCCGGGTTTGTAAGTATCATGGTCTATGCCGCAGTGGATGACGTGGATTTTATCACTGTCAAAACCTCTTTTGACGAGATCCTCTTTTGTGGATTCTGATATAACTTCGAAATTGTGTTTTGCGTAAACTTTCAAGAGGGCTTTTTCCCAGAGATAGACGTAAAAAGCGAGCGGAAGAGGCGCTTCCCTGAAAACTGTCGTCCCGAAAAGGTGAGGAACGACTGGTAATACAGGGGATCGCGACCAAAGAGGAGCATAAAAGGGAATCTTGTTTATGTCTTCAACAAGCAGGTCGAATTTTTCTGAGGCTAAATTTTTCCGGTAGTAATTCTTTGCGTCAAAATTGAAAGTAGCCCTCCGGCCTGTTCTTATAATATTGATACCTTCGAAGATTTCTTCTTTTTCGCATCCTTTGAAAGCCGAGCACAACAGAAAAACCTCGTGTCCTCTTGACGCTATCCTCGAAAAAATTTCTTCGAGATGAATTTCCGCGCCTCCGCCGAGAGGATTTTTCCTGTCGCACCAGTTCAACAGCAGTATTTTCAAAGAAATGACTCCAGTATTTCTTTAAGATCTTCTTCTATTTGCCGTCGAGGTTCATAGTCCGTAGCTTTTTTTATTTTCCGTGATGAACCCAGCTGATACATAGGGTCCTTCGCCCTCAGCAAATCAGCGCTTTGGCTGATTTGGGCATTGACTTCGGCAATTTCGAGCATTTTTTGCAGAATCTGCAAAAGGCTCAGGTCATCATTTCCCGCAAGGTTGTATATCTGTCCTCTTTCGGCTGAAAACGCGAGCCTGAAATATAACTCAACTGAATCTTCAGCGCTTATAAAAGTTCTCACGGGCAGAAGATTGCCTGTTTTTATCACCGGTTTTTGTATGCCTTTTTTTATATCCGTTATCTGCTTTGCCATCGAAGGAACAAAAAATCTTTCATTCTGACCCGCTCCTATCTGAGGAAAAGGTCTTATAACCGAAAAATCGGATTCAAAAGTCCTTGAATATTGAAAGACGGCGATTTCAGCGGCGGCTTTGCTCGCTCCATAAGGGTTCAACGGAGATATTGGATCTTCTTCAGATGCCCTCTTACCTTGAGTATCACCGTAAACTTCCGAAGATGAAATAAAAATGAACTTTGAGCCGGAATTTTTTAATGTTTCCAGGAAATTGAGGGTGCCCAAGAAATTAATTTCGTAGGTCGAGAAAGGATCTCCGAAAGAAAATCCAGCGCTCGATTGAGCCGCGAAATGATAGACCAGGTCCGGTTTAATATTATTGACCTTTCCGGATACGGCATTAAAATCTGTTATGTCGAGTTTTACAGGATTGATTTCATGAGGCGGCAACGATTTGTCGGACAGATATGTCCCGAATACTTCATAGTTTCCACTTTTTACGAATCTCAAAGCCACTTTGCTCCCTATAAAACCGTCAGAGCCTGTAATGAGCACAACGCCGGATGATTGATCAGAGATCATAAAGTTTTGCTTTGCAATAATCTTTTAATATACTGTCTTTAGATTTGTTAGGATCAATAATATCTTTAATATACTTCTGTGAATACTCTTCAGTCGGAGCGTTTTTGAAAATACCGATGGGAATTTTTTCCCTTCTTTGGTCTTCGCCGAGTTTTTCATACGCCGCTATCGGAAGAGCGATGCTCTTTAGCCAGTCAATCATGCTGAAAGGAGTTTTGAGTTTATTTCTTTTGCCGTATTGAACATGGCAAAAACTTATTATTTCTACTACGGAAAAACCGTCATAATTCAGGGCTTGATAAATTATATCGTCAAGTCCAGGAACGTGAACCGCAGTGCTTCTTGCCGCAAAACCGGCACCGGCTCCAATCGCAAGAGACGGAATGTCGAAGTTTTTGTCTATATTGCCGTATGGCGTCGTCGAGGCAATAGCTTTTTTTGGAGTCGTCGGCGAAAACTGGCCGCCGGTCATTCCGTATATGAAATTATTGAAAACCAAAGCGGTTATGTTCAGATTTCGTCTTGCGGCGTGGATGAAATGGTTTCCTCCGATAGCCACGGCGTCACCGTCACCCATGACTGAAATAACATTCAATTTTGGATTAGAAAACTTGATTCCGGCCGCAAAAGCAAGAGACCTTCCGTGAGTCGTGTGAAGAGTGTTGAAATCGACGTAGCCCGGAGTCCTGCTTGAACAGCCTATTCCCGAGACAAGTGCTATGTCGTCTTTTTTCCATCCTGTCCTGTGAATTGCCCTCATCATAGAACCCAGAATTATTCCGTGTCCGCACCCCGGGCACCAGATGTGCGGCAGTTTATCTTTTCTAAGATAAGATAGGACAATTTCAGTTTTCATTTGTTTCTCCTTCGATTTCGTTTACAGTTATTGCGAAATCAGGGCAGATGTATTCGCATCTTAGACATCCGATGCAGTCTTCCTGTCTTGCCGGGTTTGCCTTGAGCTTTTCGTTCAGTTCAAGCACTTTTTTAGGGCATTGATTTATGCAGTTTTCACAGCCTTTGCATAGACGTTCGTCAACTGTTATTATGAATCTTTTCTTTTGCAAATAAACCTCCTATATATAGACGAGATCCGTTAATTCTTCGAGGTTCTCTCTCGAACGGGTCATAAGGTTCCTGTAATAATCGTCGAAAGCCTCCGGGTTCTCGCCTTTATACGGAATAACCGAAGACTTGAAATTTCGCGACAGCTCAACCGGGTCCACTACGTTGGTCTTAGCTACAGTCAGGCGCATAAACTGCCTTATCTCTCTCAATTGCTTGAGATAGACAGCGGTAGTTTCAATTTTTCCGGAAATTGATTTGTCTTTCATGGACAGTTCTTCTGCTAATTCATTTCCATATTTGAAAATGATTCGGTATTTGGCTTTGAAAACGAGAAGTATCATCTCAATATCCTTAATGCCGCCGGCGCTCTCTTTGACGTTGTATATAAACCCGGGGTTTTCCGCGTGCCTGTTTTTGACTTCTTCGAGCATTTTATCCGCAAAATCTTTCCATTTGTCGAATATCTCATTTTCAACGATTTCATGCGCGAATTTTTCGAGAAGGATTTCCGAACCTGTCATGAATTTAGATTCGAGTATCTGTGATTTTTCTATGAAAGTGTCGCTCGAATCTCCTGTCAGAAGCATTTTCAGGTCGCTGAGTTTAGTGACATAGGTCCCGAATCGGTCCGCAAGCCTGAATTGCGCCATTGTCCCTGTCCTTACAATTTCTCTGCTCATCCTCGAGAGGATTTTATTGTAGGAGAGGAATAATTCTGGATCTTCCGAATCGAGAAGAACGAGAAGGTCTATGTCGTCGTTAAAAGAACTCTCTCTGGCAAGAGAGCCCACTACGAAAAACATGAAAAGGTCTTCACCTTTAAGTCTCAATGATTTTTGTTCTTCGAGCTCGAGAAAACAGACGTCAAAAAGCGTAACGAGATAATTGTCGTTGAGTTCAATGAATTCTCTCGATATCTCGTCGTAAGGTTTTCCGGAAATTGCCTCGATGCCTATATTTAGAAATTTAAGATCGTAGTATCTCGTCAGAAGAGCTTTCTGCTGCTGCCTGTTTACCGTCCTCGATATCTCGGCGAAAATACCGGAACAAATGTCCTCAATTTTATCTTCAGATTCAATAAGTTTTATTATCCAGGGGTCGGAAACTAATATTTTCTGAAAATATTTTCTGAAATACCTGCTTCCTTCAGCATATATATTCAGGACATTTTTGAAATTTTCGTTTTTGGATTTTTTCAGAGTTTTTTCTGAAAAATCCTCTTTTAAGTTTCCGAAAATAGTTTTTATTTTCCTGAGGCTTTCTCTGTCTATCTCCTCAAGAAGCAGACAGAGTTCAATATATTTCTTTTCGAAAAAACCGACCAGAGAAAAAAGAAGGTGCGGTTCTTTTTCAAAACTATTGACAAGATATCTTAAAAAGTCCGATCTGACAAAGTCTGCCGCTTCTTCATTTTTCAACTCACCGAGCAGAACAATGAACGAAGCGAAACCGTCAAAAGAACTTTCGATTCTTGTAAACAAGCCTCTGAGTATTATTTTTCGGGCGCGTTCATCGAGGGACATGTAATCTTCGGCGAAAATGCGCAGAAGCCTGAAATCTTCCCCGGAAAAAGCCTCGAGAATGTCGTCCCAGAAATCAGAACCCTTGAAAATCCCTGAATTCTTGGCGAAATTGACTGCGAGATTTCCTTTGTTTTCAGACAGAATTTCGTTTATCAGGGTTATTCTTTTGAGATATTCCCTGCAGTCTTCGAGCATAAACTCGACTATTTTTTTCACTCTCCTGAGATGGTCGTAATACCTTATAAGAAAATGGTCGAGGCAAGACACGGCGCCTATTGAGTCTATACCCATAATAGAAGCGATTTTTTTAAGAGTTCCGATGTTGTCGGGCACATCGAGGTAAATCTGTTCTTCCTGAGCTCCGTAGAGCATGAATAAAAATCTGAAAGTTTCAATAAAAGCCAGGCTTTCTCCTATGGCTTTATAGATGTCCCAGTTCTTTGAATCGTGATACTTTAGCTTGTCAAGTATTCCCCATGGATTTTTTTTATAGATGCCGTATCTGGTCTTTTGGACTGTTATAAGGGCTTTTATCATCCTCAGGGCGTCATTTTTCGGATTGATGTATTCCGTTCTGACGTCTCTGTTTAAGTAAACTCTTATCTCCCCGAGAATCTGCCGCAGGTATGCTTCGTGAAATCGAATGTCAGGAGCGAAATCCGGATAGAAAATGTAAAGAACTTCCCTTTCAAAGGATTCCATGAGTCTTTCAGGGCCGTAAATTCTCTTCGCTCCTATTATCTCGGTGATAAAAACGAAATTTGTGAGATTCTTTTCCGCGAATTCAATGAATTCGCCTATAGTGGCGCTGTATTTACCGTTGTCAATGCTTTCGGCAAGATGAAAATGAAGGGCTGTCCCGTATTTTGTCACCACTTTGTTTATGCGGCTAAGGAGTTTGTCGAGGTCGCCTGTTTTCCTGGTCTGAGTTATGACAGCGACGTCAATGTCGTCCATATCCGTTCTCGTTCCAACGCTCGCGATTATAAACTCTGGAACATCAAGACCTGCCGACAGTATGGGAACGATATTGGAGAAAAAAATTGAGGTCAAAGATCTGAATTTCCACCCGATTTCCCTCATAAAATTTTCGTAGGTTTTCAGGGGATCCGATTTAATCACAGCAGGTCTGATAAAATCTATTGTCCTGATGTTCAACTGAACAAGTTTCAAGGCGTAATATGTTCCGAGGTGTTTGATTTTTTCCGGCGTTTCGATATCAAGACCCGCTATAGCAGACATTTCTCTTGTCAGCTGTTTGTCAAAATCCGGAAGGCTGTGGGAAAGATGGACTTCGTCGGAAAGGTTGTTTTTTGTCAATTCATCCACGAGAGATTCGTAGTTATTTTCGATGAAATAAGCGTATTTCCTCATGTGGTTTCCCCACTCGGAAATCTCTTTCAGATTTCTCTGATGAGGCGTAAGCAGTTTAAGCGTAACGGTTTTCAAAAATGCCTTTACAGACCCTGGAGTTCTTTTCCTTTTTCGTAACCGAGGTCAAAAGCCTTGAGGTTGATCTCTTCCGTCCCTTTCGGAACTCTCGACTTTATAGCTTCTTTGACTGTTTGGATTTCTAATATGTTGGAAAGGTTGATTACTATTCCGAGAGCTATCATATTGGCGACAATCGGTTTGGAAAATTCTTTTATTGCCAGCTCCGTTATCTGAGCCGGAAAAACTCTGACGCCTTCCAGCTGTCTTGGAGTGTGGATCATTTCCCTGTCATATACGACAATGCCGCCGTTTTTTGTCATCTCGCCGTATTTGTCAAAAGCCTCCTGGGTCATCGCGAGAAGAAAATCCACGTTTCCTGCTTTTGGATAATCTATGTCCTCGTCAGAAATAATAACTTCGCTTCTGCTCGCCCCTCCCCTTGATTCCGGGCCGTATGACTGGCTCTGAGTGGCGTTCAGGTCGGCGAATATCGCCGCGGCTTCGGCCAATATTTTACCGATCAGTATCAGTCCCTGACCGCCCGCTCCGCTCAATCTGATTTCGTATCGAAAAGACATATCTCCTTTCCCCTTTTATTAAAATTTTTGGATTACACGTAAAATATCGTCTGGGTGCATGGATTCTCCGTCGTATCTGTTCGCGCCGAGAACTTTGATATCCTTCCCGACAGCTCTTTCGACTTCGCGTATAGCCTGTCCCATATTCATTTCAGCTACCACTATTCCTTTGAGACCTTTGGAGATTTTTTCAAGCTCTTTGTCCGGAAAAGGCCAGAGCGTGAGAGCTTTCATGGATCCGACTTTCAAGCCGTGTTCCCTCGCGATTTTAACGGCTTTTCTCGCGCACCTTGCCGAACTGCCGTATGAAAACACGAGATATTCCATATCCTCGTTGTCTGCTAATTCATAAAAAACCACAGAATCCCTCGCTAAATCGAACTTAAGTTTCCACCTGTCCTTCTGTTTTTGTATTACCTCGCTGTTGTTTGTGGGAAAACCGGTCTCGTCGTGCATAAGTCCCGTGACATGATGTCTGTATCCGGTTCCGAAAGCCGCCATTGGAGGCACTCCGTCCTCTGTGTTCTCATAGGGTCTGAAATCTTCAGGTTTTCCTGAAGGCTTTTTCCTGTCTATTATTTCAATTTCACCGGGTTCGGGAAGAATCATTTTTTCAGTCATGTGCCCGACGATTTCGTCCATCAGCAGAATGACAGGGGTTCTGTATTTTTCGGAAATATTAAACGATTTTACTGTGAGGTCAAAAGTTTCCTGGACACTGGTCGGAGAGAGAACCACTATGAAATGGTCTCCGTGAGTTCCCCACCTGCTCTGCATGAAATCTTCCTGCGAGGGCATCGTCGGGCTTCCGGTGGAAGGGCCGCCTCTCTGAACATTGACTATCACGCATGGGATCTCAGTCTGGCAGGCGTATCCGATATTTTCCTGTTTAAGGCTGAAACCCGGGCCTGAAGTCGCTGTGAGGGATTTTATTCCGTTAAGGCTCGCTCCCAGAACTGCAGCCATGGAAGCTATTTCATCCTCCATCTGTATGAATTTGCCTTCGACCTGCGGCAGGAGAACTGCCAATTCTTCGGCTATCTCGCTTGATGGAGTTATCGGGTATCCTGCGAAAAACCTGCATCCTGCGATTATCGCCCCGTATGCGCACGCTTCGTTGCCGTGCATCATCTTTTTAATCATCTATCCTCCTGATATTATTCTTCAGACTTTCTTTTGCAAGTTTAACATATTCCTGGGCTGATTTAGAAATATTTCCGGCTTCTTCTTCAGTCACGGTTCGTTTGACTTTCGCGGGGATTCCGGCGACAAGGGAATTTTCCGGGATTATCTGTTTTTCGAGAACTACCGCGCCGGCCGCAACAATTGAATTTTTCCCAACCACCGCGCCGTCGAGAATAACGGCGCCCATACCCACTAAAACATTGTCATCAATCCGGCATCCGTGAACTATGGCGCCGTGGCCGACAGTGACGTTGTCGCCGATTATCGCCGGCAATTCGTGCGTCACATGAACAATGCATCCATCCTGGATATTGGTGTTTTCGCCCACGAATATGTAGTTTATGTCCGCTCTGAGAACCGCGCAGTGCCATACATTGGCGTTGTTGCCGAATCTGACGTCTCCTTCTATAGCGGCTTTACCGCTCAAGTAAACTTTTTTCACGGATACCTCACTCTATGATTATTCTCAAACCCTGTTCTGAAAACATGAAAAAGGCGTCGCTGAAGATGAAATACCTTCTCAGCAAAGAGTTTTCTCTGAAACAAATCTTTTGATCTCCTCCCCTGTCAAAACCGCACAGCGAACTGTCGCCGGCTAGAAAAACAAGGTCTTTGAAAACTCCCGGAACGCCGCTGTAACCGTCTTTATGCCAATTCAAAGCCTTTTTTTCGAGAGAATAAGAAAATGATAATTTTTCTGAAGATAGACTTGAAACAAAAAGGTCTTTGCCGTCACAGGAGACAAAGGCCGGTTCTCTGAAAGGGATAAGAGAGAATTTGTCCTTGAGCGATCCGTCTTCAGGATCGAGAATATGCAGAAAACCAGAGCAATCGAGGACAGCGGGTCCTGATTTCGTCGCAACGGGGACAGCTCTTAAGGGGAAAAAGTTCCCCGTTTCGTATGTCCACAAAAGGCTCAAATCCTCCCTGGCAAACAAACTTATCCTCCCCGGAGCTGAAGGGATTATAATTCCGTTTTTCAGTAGAAATGGTGATGTTTCTCCGCAGCCTGTGAGGTCAAGGCCGCCGGCTGTCTCCAGCAGTGATCCGTCTTGAGCTGAAATCTTGTGCAGAGAGTTTTGAGTGGCGAGAAATATATCTTCCCCTTCACATACAGGATGAGAGACAATTTTATCTGAAAACTTAATCAGCCATATCAGGGAAATGTCTTCGTCGAGTTTTACGAGTTCGCCCCCCGGCAAGACGGCTATAAAACCGTCTTTTAACTCCACAACAGATTCAAAAAGCAGGCCGGTCTCTCTGAAAACGCCTATTTCGCCTTTTTGAACATCCACGAGAAAAACTTTTCCTTGATCTGTAAATATTAGAAAGGTTTTACCCCTTGGTATCACTCTGACGGGATTTATCTGATCTTGAAAAAACAACTCCCTTGAAGGCGTGAAAAAATTTTTCGACTTAAAAGGCGCGTGGTCCGGACTGCCTCCGAAAAACGATGAATTGTATGAGGTGTTCCTTAAAGAGGAACAGGAGCTTATCAGCCAGAGAGAAAATATTGTGATAAGAGCCTTTTTTATCAAAATTTTAATTTGATTGATCTCTTCTGATGACGCAAAAAACACCGTCCCCTCCTACAGCGATGAAATATTCACCAATGTTCTCAAAATACCTGACTTTCGTCAAATCCAATTGCGACAGGCAATTTATTCTTCCGGTCCATCTGTTTACGGAATAAAACCTGCCCGAATAACTTACAAAAAGGACGTCTTCCCCTCTGCACTCGGGTTTTGTGAGGAAGAGCTGTTCTGTCGTAAGATTCCAGAGAACTTCTCCCGACCCAAGGAAATATACACCTAAATCTCCGTTTTCCGCAATATAATATATGTCTTTGCAAACGGGTTCAAAAGAAAAACTGATTCCTTCCAATACATTGTATCTCTCGGTGAGGGTTCCGCTGAAACTTTCAAACAAAAACAGCGAACCGTCGTCGAATGACACAAATATCTTATCTTCGAACTCTCCCAAACCGCGTGGTAAATTAGCAGTGTTGAAAGGAGAAAACCAGAGAATATTACCGCTCGTTCCGTCAAGGCACCAGAGGTTCTTCGTGGTGAGGAAGAAAATTTTCCCTCCTTTTTCCAAAGGCTTAACAATCCCGATATCTCTTGACCTCGATATGTCAATTTCAGAGAGAAATAGAAATCTGTAATCCAGAACTAAAATCACCCCGTCGAGATTCTGATAGAAAATTTTACCGTCGTATTTGACAGAAGGCATATATCTGCCGCGGTGTGTTCTGAATTCCTTTATTTCCTGCCAGTTTTGACCCAAGATAACCAACACCCCCCCATCGAAGAGGACTGCGTAAGAATTTGGCAAAGCATTGACGCTCAGAATCGGAGAATCAAAAAAAGTGTCACTTAAAATGCTCCCGTCTGAAAGAGAAAAAAGGGTTATCCCACCGGAAAGATTTCCAACAAGCAATGCGGTGTCGCCGGAGACATCCCATGAGGTTATGTCTCCCCCCATTGAATCTGAAAAAACGACTGTGTAAAATCCGGTTTTTTCGGCGTCTTCTGCATATCTTTCCCTTCCTGAGCAACCCGAAAAAGAAATCATTGCGCAAATCAGAAATATCTCAGAGAACTTTTTCCGCATAGATGGCTTTTTTCCTGACTACATTAATCCGGACTTCGATCCATTTTCCGCTCGTCAATTCTCTGTTTTCATCCCTTATAAAAACCGTCTTATCCACATCCGGCATGTCCCAGTCCGTTCGGGCGACAGCGTAATTCCCGGCGTAACCTTCTATTATAGCTTTGACATTTACGCCTATCCTCGATTTGTCCTTTTCAAACATGATCTCTGAAAGTTCTTTTCTGATCCTATTCAGTCTTCTTTTCGCCTCTTTCTTTTCAGGTATCCCCTGAAAATTTTCGGCAGGGGTGCATTCCTCCCTGCTGTAAGGAAAAACTCCGGATCTTTCAAAACCGATTTTCCTCGCTGAACTTAACAGAACTTCAACGTCTTTATCAGTCTCTTTGAAAAAACCCGTTATGAAAGTAGTTCTGAAAGCGGCGTTTTCTATTCTTTCTCTGAGGCGGGAAAAAAGGTCAATCAAATATTTTCTCGTGTAATTCCTGTTCATTTTTTTGAGCAGACGGTCTGAAAAATGCTGAACAGGGATGTCGAGGCATTTGATTAAATTTTCAGCAAGAGCAACCGAATCAATTAGTTTATCGTCGAATCCCCTGGGATCAAGATACGGTATCCTGTAACGGACATCTTTGTTGACGGTTTTCTCGATTTTTTCAATGAGTATAGGCAAAAGTCTTCTCCCCGAAGAGTCAAGGCCAAAAGAGGTGGAATCCTGCGAAACAAGTATTATTTCAGAACAACCTTCGTCCTGAAGACGGCGAAATTCATCTAAGATACTCTCAACTTTTCTGCTTCTCAAACATCCCCTGATGTGTGGTATGGCGCAATAAGAACAGGCGTTGAGGCAGCCTTCGGAGATTTTGACAAGGCCAATATGTGAAAGTCCGTATCTGTCCCTTCTGCCCTCCAGTTCGGGGAGCTGGAATTCATCGGATTCTTTCATTGATTTGAGTGTGTTGAGAAATATTTCAGGATTTGACCCGTTCACCCACAAATCCACTTCGGGAAGGGACTTTTTCAGTTGAGTTCTATGTCTTCTGAATATACAGCCTCCTACGGCGAGAACAGCGTTTTTCTTTTTAGAAGCGGAAAGTTCAAGTATACTGTCAATGGTCTCCTGCCTGGCTTCTTCAGTGAATCCGCATCCCATGAATATAATTATATCGGCTTTTTCAGGAGCTGCCGCTGACCTGAAACGGTTTTGGGTTAAAAGTCCTGAGACCATTTCCGCGTCTATGTGGTTTCTCTGACATCCGTTGAAATCTATAAAAAAATTTTTCATTCTTGATTTGCGCCTCAAGGGTGTTTATAATCTCCTTTTTCTTCTTGCCGGAGTGGCGAAACTGGTAGACGCACTGGACTCAAAATCCAGCGGAGTTTGCTCCATATGGGTTCGATTCCCATCTCCGGCATTACTTGGTAAATCCAATAATCTCTTCGCCCTCGAAGAAATTGTCCGCCTTAAAAACTATTTTAAGATTTTCGGAAAGATAACTAAACGGACCGGATTCCTCCGGACTTTTTCCGCCGAAATCTCTCTTCTTGACTAAAAAAACCATGGCCCGGGATTTAACTTTCCGGATAATATTCAAAGTCTCGGAAGAATAATGGTCTGTCAACGCATCCATGCCGAGTATTTCTGCGATGACATTTTCGGACCTTTGTTTAGAATAATAAGGCAAATCGCTCAAAACGGCGAAATCATATTCCGGGGATTCAGCCGAAAAAAATGAGTTCATGTCTTTTCTGAGACGTAAAAGCCCTGAACACGCGGAAACAAAACCATGAAAAAGATTCTCATCCGCCATTAAAGGTCTGGATAGATTTTTATCCAAGATTTGAATGAGAGAGCCGTAGAAAAAATTTTTCAAATCTGTATCTTCTGTCTTATCTATCACGCCGGTTAAAAACGCCGCTGAGAGCTTGTTTCTCGCAGTCATCTCAAAACCGCGCGATATTTTTCCATGGATTGGATTTTCCTTTTCTTTTTCCTCTAAAATGTCAAGATTCTCCTTAAAAGCTTGAAAATCTTCTTCAGAAAATTTTACGGTTGCGGCGTTTCTCACATAAGACATTCTGCATTTTTGATCCGAACAAATAATCTCTCCGGTTTCGGTTCCCAGCTCGTGCCTTAAAATCAAGGTCTCGGCTCCGCAGTAAAAACATCTTTTGCCCGTATAATAATATTTTTTTGAGGCATAATCGAATTCACCGGTTTTCCGTGATATGAAATCGCGGATTTTTTTCGTCAGACGGATTTCGCTTTTTTTGTCTGCAAAAGGCATGCGGCATAGATTTTTTTCTGCTGGAGACGCCGGTATGTAAAATACTTTTCTTCCGGAAGAAAAAAGCATTTTAGAAATTTCCACACCGCTATGCAGGGCAAAAACAGCTCCTGTTTCTCCCGGAGAAGTATTTTTTTCGAGAAAATCTCTTAAAATAAACAAAGTTTTTTTACAAGATTTCGCGGGAATAGCCATCTTCGTTTCAACAAGTTCATTTTCAGTATCCGTCTTTTCTTTCAGGGCTGAATAGACTTTGAGCTTGGGGTCTTTCAGAGAAAACCTGAGCTTGTCGCCTTTTTGGAGGTCAAGAGATTCGAACAGTTTGTTAACTCCCAAAAGTTTCTTTTTTTCGTTGTCGTATTCGGCGAGTATTTTTTTTCCGTTAGACTCAATTATTATCTGTGTGCTCGAATCGGGAAAAAATTCATATATCAGAGGTCTCAGGATAACACAGCCCTCCTTGACTGATTTCTCCGACAAAGGCGCGGTAGTGTAGTCCTTTCTCGTTCCGGGCTGATAGAGAGACCTTGACTTCTCGAATTCCCATTTTTTTAGGTGCCAAAACCCCCTTCTCGAAGAGCTGAATCTTTCGTCTTCTGTCAGAGTAGATGAGAGAGTGTTGTTTTTTATGTTTATGCCGAATTTTTCGGTTATCGCTTTTTTAAGCTCTCTAAAGAGCATGGGTTTTTGTCTTTCAGACAAAACAGAGTTTATCATTTCGGCGACATTTGACACATAGCGGCTTTTGCTTGATTTTTCCGGGGCTATAAGCGAACTGCCGAGGTTCGCGACCGCGTTTTTCTTTACCAGCCTCGAAAGTTCAGCATAAAAACCGCCGTCCGGGTCAATGTAAATCCCTGAGGATTCGGAAATCTGCCTTGCAAGGTCGGTTCTGTGAATAGGCGGTTTGTTTGTCTTGAAAAATTCAATTATTGCCGATGAAAAAAAATCTCCTATGCTGTCCGTGGGAATATCTTCATTTTTCATGGCAAAATAATCGCTGGTCCCCCACCTCCTGAAATTATTGGCTATTAAAACTTTCTTTACCCTGAATTCTTCCTGCGGTTTTATGGCGTTTCTTTTCACCAGCTCTGTGACAATTTCAGAAATCGGCATGGGTTTGTTTTTTTTGGATAAAACACAGGTTATCTGGTTATTAAGAAACTCGTCTTCTTGCATTTTCTCCGCCACGCGCCAATGTCCCTCTCCGTCGCTAAAGAACCTGCTGTCCTGACTCATCAGAGCGTTCACGGAGCCTGGTTTTGCTATTATGCCAGATTCTCTGAGTATTGCCGTTATTTCCCTGTAGTGCAGGCCGGGTGTTTTTTCAAGAATTGAAAATACTTCCGCGGCTATGCTCACGCTTTTTATCCTTTGTCCTGACTTGAGCCCAAAAAGTTTCTGTAGATCGCTGAGTCTTCTTTTGAATAGCAGACGAATATTACTTCTCTTGGGAAGCCGTTTTCACTCTTGTAACCGTTCACAGCGAAAATCGCCGTCTCGGCGGCGAGTTCTTTCGGGTAGCCGTAAACTCCTGTGCTTATAGCGGGAAAAGCCATGACAGCAATTTTATTTTCCTCGGCTATTTTCATACAGTTCCAGTAACAGCTTCGCAGAAGAGCCGGTTCGTTATTTTCTCCGCCTCTCCATAGGGGCCCGACTGTGTGAAGGACATATTTCGCCTTCAGCTTGAATCCCGGCGTAAGCTTTGCCTGTCCTGTCTGACAGCCTCCGAGTTTTCTGCAGAATTCGAGAAGTTCTACTCCCGCGGCTCTGTGAATAGCCCCGTCCACTCCGCCTCCCCCGAGAAGAGTTTCGTTGGCGGCGTTGACGATAGCGTCGCAGTTGATTTGCGTTATATCTCCGTGAAAAATCTGTATTTTCAATTTCACCTCAAAAACATTGTGGAAATCTCAAAGATATTAACATAAAATACCGGAAACGGTCACAAAGATTTGGAGGTCCCCGTGAAATTATTTGCTGTTTTTTGTCTGATTTTATTGTTGGCGCCACAAATTTTTTCATACAACACAAGAGTTTACTCGTATTACACTTTAAAAAGCGCTTCTTCAATCGAGATTTCTTTTATCCAGAACATTCAAGATGTCAGCGTAGCCGGCATGAGAGGCGACTCTCTTTTCATCGAAGCGACAGAAGAGGGAGCAAAAACCCTTCGCTCTCTCGGATATTTTCCTTTGAAAACCGATCAAAAAATTATATTCGGAGACACCGACAACGGTTATTACCACACGTGGGCTCAGGTTCAGAGCGAGATTGCCTCATACGTTTCCGCGCATCCTAATATAGCAAGATTCGACACCATAGGCTTTTCAGTTCAGAACAGGCCGATTTTGAGGGTAAAGATAAGCGACAACCCCGGAACCGACGAACTCGAAGGCAGAATCCAGTTCAACGGATGCCACCACGGGAATGAAAAGATAGCGACTGAGATAAATCTTTATTTTATGCGTTTTCTCTGCGACAACTACGGAGTCCTGCCGTGGGTCACCTCCCTTGTGGATTCAAGGGAAATTTTTTTCATACCCGTTGTAAACCCCGACGGCTTCGTCCTCAACCAGAGAAGAAACGCCAACAACATTGACATCAACAGGGATTACGGCTATCAATGGTTCAACGAGAGCGGCGCGGCGAACCCTTTTTCCGAGCCTGAGACGAGAGCGATGAGGGATGATTTTGCGTCCATGGGTTATTCAGTATCCCTCGACTATCATTCCATTGCCGAATACGTAAATTACCTCTGGGACTACTCGACGAGGGTCGTCCCCGACTGGCAGGAAGAAGTCGTCATGTTCTCCGTCCCATACGCCGATTCGAGCGGGTATGACACGATAAACGGCTATTCATGGTATCAGATTTCCAGCTCCTGCCAGGACGCGACATACGGTCTTTTCGGGACTCTCGCCGTTACAATCGAATCCCTTCAGCCCGGCGACCCCGATTCCGAGTGCCTTAAAAACCTCGGAGCGATGGTCTTTGTGACAAAACTCTCAGGCCATGGAATGAACGGATACGTCCTCGATTCTTTTATGGGACAACCGCTTGAAGCTGTTCTTTTTTTCAAAAAAGGTTCCGACCCTAAATGGACTGTCAATTCAAGGGTTTCAACCGGCGATTATCAGAAAATCCTCTCGCCCGGCACATATCAGGTGACCGCTCACGCGCCCGGCTACACTTCAAAAACCTTAAATGTTCAGGTCTATGCCGACACCTCCGTCAGGCATGATTTTCTTCTCGCACCTTCTGAAAACTTTTTCGGCGTCAGGATGATGTGCGCGAGGCAGGAATATACGGGCTTCACCAACACGACTCACTCGTTCAACGCCCTTGGACCCGCCGACGGAATCGGAATGTCTCTGAACAGGCTTGGATATGCCGTAATAGATTTCGGTGAAAATTATCCCGTCCTAGACGATCAGGGATACGACCTCATAGTCCATGAAGCTCAGGACGGCATAACAGACTCATGTTTTGTCTATATAGGAAATTCTCCTGAATACGCAGGGACTTGGCATTATCTGGGCAAGATATCCGGGACGGACAGTTTCGACATCGCGTCAACGGGTCTTACTCAGGCAAGATACGTTAAAATATCAGACGACGGAAGCACTACTTCCGGTTCGACTCCGGGGTATGATCTTGACGCGGTGCAGGCAATCCATTCTTTTAATTCGGTCGAAGAACCTCTTCCTGAAATCCCCGTTATATCCGGAAAATTGTCTTTTTCTTTGACGGGAAATTTTTTACCTGTCAAAACCTTGGACGTGTTCAACCCTGAAAAAGACGAAAAATCACTTGATGTCGCGATAGCCGATGTTTCGGGGAGAATCATATATTTCAGCCCCATAACAGCTATGCCGGGACAGAATTTATTTTCCGTAAACGACATGCTTCCTGAAAACTCCCGATCCATGATTTTCTATCTTTTCGTCAGATCAGAATACGGCTCTGAATCTTTTAAAATACTTAACCTGAGGTGATGTAAACAAATCTCATCTTTTAAGATAATCGAGAATTTTTTCCGCTTTCTTTTCGCCGAGTCCCGCCGTTTTCGCTATTTCCTCGACAGAACTTTTTCTGAGTTCTTCTATTCCCTTGAATTTTTTTCTCAGCTCTCTCGCGGTTTTTTCGCCGACTCCGGGAATTTTTGTAAAAGATGATTCGAACAATTTTTTTGACCTCTTTTTTCTGTGAGATTTCACGCCGAATCTGTGGCTTTCATCCCTCATTCTTCTCAGAAGAAAAAGGACGGGCGAATGGACGGGTAGAGACATTGCGGATCCGTCCGGAAAATGAAGGGTTTCTAGCCGTTTTGATATAGAAATAACTTTTACGTCGAGATTCTCTTGTTTGAGAGCTGAAAATGCGGCTTTAAGCTGTTCCGGACCTCCGTCTATAAGCAAAAGGTTCGGCATGATAAATTCGCCTTCGGCGACGTGTTTTGCAAATCTACTTATCATCTGATGCATGGCTTTCAAGTCGTCGAAACCTTCGGGTATGTCGTATTGTCTGTAAAAACTTTTAAACGGCGCGGCGTTTTTGAAACATATCTGACTTCCTTTGATTTCCTTAAAAGCTGTGTGAGATACATCGAAAGAATATATCGCGACCGGAGGTTCTTCGAGTTTGAGAGCCACCGCGAAATCTCTCAGGAGCGGCGGGACGCCTTTTTTAACAGGAATAAGTTTGCCGAAAGCGATTTTAGTTATCTCTTCTATTTTCTCTTTCTCGAAAATTCTTCTCGCCTGTCTGATAAAAGTTAAACTGCCGTGAGTCCGAAAGAGCCATTCCTCGATGATTTTTTTGTCCGCGGGAGTTTTTGATAGAAGAACTATCTCGGGAGGCTGTCTCGACCTGTAAAAGTCCACCAAAAATCTTCCCACGGCTTCATCGCTGTCTGTTTCTGCAGGCAAAGAAGTCATCACGGGAAAAGCCTCGTGAAGCCTGCCCTCTCTGACCTGCATGATGAAGAAACACCCTCTTTTACCCCTCTTTGCGAATCCTAATAAATCGCGGTTCCTGCCGTCGTTGAAGACCTCTCTTTCGCCGAAGAGAACATTTTTCAGGTGCTCTACCATATCCCTTATTTTTGCGGCATTTTCGTATTCGGTCTTATCTGAATATTCAGCCATGAGTTTTTGGTATTTTTTTATCAACTTCCTCACGCCTCCTGCTAAAAATTCAGCGAAAGCCGACATTGAATCGGAGTAATCGCTTGCCGATATCTTCCCGGAACAGGGAGCTGAACATAATCCTATGTGATAGTCCAGGCATTCTTTAGACGGCAAAACTCCTCGGCAGGATCTGAATTTGAAGTGTTTTCTCGACTCATAGAGCGCAGTCCTCAGCGAATTCGGTTTCAGGTAAGGTCCAAAATACTTCGCGCCGTCTTTTTTGACTTTCCTCACGATTTCCGGGATGGGCCATTTTTCGTTTAGATCTAATCTTATGTATGGGAAACGCTTGTCGTCTTTCAAAAGGACGTTGTATTTTGGCCTGTGGAATTTAATGAGGTCGGCTTCGAGTATCAGAGCTTCCCCTTCGCTCGATAAAACGAGAAAATCCAGAGTATTTGATTGAGAGATTAAACGGGTGTTTCTCGCGCCTTTGTCTTTAAAATAGCTGAGGACGCGTTTTTTTAGGCTTTTCGCTTTTCCGATGTAAAGAGGGACACCTCCGCTCCCCCTGAAAATATAGACCCCGGGCTGATTCGGCGCGTTGAGCGCCGTCTCTATTAATTTATCTGTGTTTTTCAAAAAGGATAAAATTACCTCACAACCGCGATTCTGGTAACATCTTTGCCGTATCCTGTTTCAAGAACAAGGTAGTAGAGTCCCGAGGCGACGAAGTCGCCGTTTTTGTTTTCTCCCTCCCAGAAAGTTACATGTCTGCCGTCATCAACTATCCCCATTTCTCTTTCCCAGACAAGCGTCCCGTCAAGAGAGTATAGATAGAAACTGGCGAATGTTCTGTCCAGAAGGATATATTCTATGGTCAGAACTGATGTATTTGACGGTTTGAAAGGGTTCGGATAGATAAGATGTATTGAATTTTTTGTAACGGCTTCGACTTCAGGCGTCTGGCTGTGAAGAGCTCTGTGAAAATCAGCCGTCCCCCATCCCGTTGAATCGTTGGGATTAGAACTTCTCGATGCCGTGGATTTCAACGCGTTTATGACGTCAGCTACTTTCCATGAAGGATGAGCCTGCAAAAGCAAAGCGACTCCACCCGCCGTGACTGCCGTGGCGCAAGAAGTTCCACCGGCGTAGCTGTAGCCGCTGTCGCCTATATTCGGCTCCGCGGTCAGAGCCCACCAGGAAGCCGATATTTCGGGTTTTCTCCTTCCGTCAACAGTAGGCCCGCAGGCGCTGGCAAACCATGTGCTGTTTGAAGACGAAAATCTCATGTAATGGGCGCCTGAAGAATCCGCGCCGCCTATTGTCAGTATTGAATCGGCATCTGCTGGTGTCTTTATGCATGTATCGAGAGCGGGTGGGTTGGATGAACCCGGCCATGTTATGTTGCTTATAGCCGTGACGACGACTATACCGGCTCTTTGGGCAAGAAACGCCGCCCTCGCCGCGTATGTTGTCTGTCCGTCCATCGAATTATATGTCCAGTCAAGTGTGTCCCTGAATATTTTGTAGGAAAGACTCGAAGATATTATGTCCGTTCCCGCAGAATCCGCTCTCTCCGCCGCCAAAACCCACCAGTGCTCTTCGTGGACTACGTCGAGGTTGTTTCCGTCATACCATTCGGTCTTGTAGAGGCAGTAAAAGGAGTTTTTAGCCGCTCCTATAAGCATTCCCGATTTGTCTCCCGCAAGCAGTCCGAACATACGAGTCCCGTGCCTGAATTCACCCAGAGGATCAGGATAATTTATCGTGTCAAGAGGATCCCCCTGAGCCGTGTATCGGTTCCCGTTGACAAAATCCCATTCGTCTATTATCTTTACGCTGTCTTCCCGTGAAAACCTCCTAAGCGCTTCATGAGTCCTGTTGAAACCTGAATCAAAAATTGATACAATGACGCCTTCTCCTCTATATCCTTCGTCATGACATTGTTTTATTCCGACGAATGAAAGTTGAAATTCACTTGGTCCGTATATAAGTTCGCTGTCAAATGGTTTATATACTTCATTTTGTTCAAGTTTAGTCTCCATGACGTTGACTTTATCAATATAGCTGACAAAATATAGGTTTTCTATCTCTTGAAGCACTGACGGGTCTTCAGTTCTTATTATCAAAGAGTTGAGCCATTTTGAAACTCCGACGGGTTGGACTCCGAGTTCGACGACCAACTGGATGTAATATGGGCTCGGCGGCGCGTCGTCGAGAGTGACGCCGCTTCCCCTAACATTTCTCCTCCAGAGCGACCTCGGAGAAAGAAGATTTTGCGCCTCTTGCAAGACGGCGTTGACCCCTCCCCTTCTGTCAACGTCTTTATCCTTGAAAAAAACCCAGTAATCGTCGGCTTGAACAGTAAGAGCCGAAAAAAGAAAGACAACAGCTAAAAATCTCTTCATTATTCCTCCAAAAAATTATTTGAAAACCATTTTCATAAGGGTCGGGACGATGGAAGATGCCATCTTGAAGAGAACCGGCACGGATTTAATCAAGCCCAAAAGCATTTCATCCGCCGAAAACTCATCAATGTTTTTGCCGTCCAGATTTTTTTTCGCCCATTCGAAGACCGGCGGCAGAAGTTTTTTGTCGTTCGCAATATAGACATTTCTCAAAAAAAGCCTCTGTTCGAACTGTCTCCCCTCTCCGTGCCACCATGCTTTATCGTATATATCAGAATCTTCGAGTTTGTCTTTTTTCAAAAGTTTCGCCGCGATTTCAGACGCGAGCCTCGCCGAAGTCAATGCCGGTCCTATTCCGCCTCCGCTAAGGGGATCTGCGAGCCTTGCCGCGTCTCCGACTAAAAATACTCCGGGCGCTGAAATTTTCTCCATTTTCTTCACGGGGACAACTCCTACCAGTTCCGATACAATTCCGGCGCCCTTAAAATCCCTGTTCAGCCATTCGCCGAGTCTCTCGAAAGCTCTCTTGCCCCCCGCATCACCCCTTATCCCGAGACCAATATTCGATGCGTGGTTTTCCTTGGGGAAGCTCCATGCGTATCCGCCTGTGAAAAGATCTTCGTCGAGAGCTAAAAGGAGGGCTTCATCCTCTTCTCTTCCCGAGACGTCAGCTCTGACCTCACAGCAGGAATAAATGTCTTTTGGCAAAACGCTCGTGTCAATTCCGGCCATTTTACCAACGACGGATTCGGGGCCGTCGGCTCCTATGACGACTTTTGCATCAATTTCAAGGGATGATCCGTTTTTTGTCCCTTTTGCTCTCCAAATACCGTCTTTTCTCTCGAGATCGGTTATACAACACCCGAGAATCAGCTCTGCGCCGGCTCTCATCGCCAGATATGAAAGATGCTGGTCGAATAGAGCTCTGTTCAATATGACGCCGTGCCCGGGGGCGTTAAGCCTGACTCTTTCGCCTTTGTAGTCAATTATAATTCTGTCTATTTTGCATGATACAGTGTTTGCAGGTATTTCACCGACGACATCTTTTATTGTCGGCATATCAAGCCCTTCGGCGCATCTTATATCCTGAGCCACTGCTGAGTTTCTCTCTGAGGTTACAACCTTAAAACCTTCGGAAGCTAAATACCTTGCCGCAGTGGCTCCCGCTGGGCCGCAGCCGACCACTAAAACGTCAGTTTTTATCTTCATCATCGGCTCCGATACTTATAGCGCCCTGAGGACAGACTTTTTCGCAGTTATAACAGGCCACGCATTTTTTAGGGGAATAGTGAACTTTACCCGCCCTGACGAGAAGAGCCAAAGGCTTACAGACGGCGACACAGCCGCCGCAGAGTTTGCATTTTATGTGGTCCAAAGTAATTTTTTTCATTTTCACTCCGAGAGAAGTTCAGGCAGATTCCTGCCGACAGTCCTGACATATATAAAATAAGCCGTAACGGAAGGAATTATACTCAAAGCGAGCAATATAATCAAAAGTAAAATTATTGGAAAAGTTATCACCCCTCCGGTCAAGACATAAATTGAGGGCAAAAATAGTTTTATGTAGTAATCAAGAGCCAATGAAAGCCCGAAACCGAACCCGTATCCTATGAGGAGGTCCGCGAAAGCTATGGAAAACACCTGAAAGGAGAATATTTTGGTCAGGTCCGAAGGCGACGCGCCAAGAGCTCTGAGCACGCCTATCTGACCGGATCTTTCTGATATCTGTCTCGATATTGAATATACAGTGCTCGTCAGAGACGAGATGACAATTATCATCGAGAAAGCGGTGATGCCGAATGTGACAAGCCTTAAAAAAGTGGATGTCCTCTTTACCAGTTCGCTGTCCGTCCTCGCCTCAAAACCCATGTTTTCAATTTCTTCGACTACTTTTGAGACGGCAGAAGGGGATTCGACGGTCACGATAACCGAAGAATACTGCTGGGGTTTATCCGGATGGTAGTAGGAATTAGTCTCCCTGACGAATTCTGTGGGCACTCCGAGGGCTAAAAGCGACAGATTGGAGGAAAGACCTACAAGCTTGACCCTGAAAAGCCTCGGCGGAAGGCTTTCCTGGGTTATCGAGCTCCTGCCTACCTCAAGATTGGCTTCAAAACCAATAACTGCTTCAGGAGTAATTCCCGGCAGTCTGTTTGCAGGAGCGAGACCGGCGTTGTAGAGGTTCAAAAGAGAGGAAGATATGACGACAGGCAGAATTCTCGCGGAGCTGTCGTAAAAACTCCTCGTAAAATGAAGCCTCGCCACAGGATCGTCTATGTAGGAGCTGTCAACTCCTTCTATCGTGACATCTGTGTAATAAGTCCCTTGAATTCCCGGGACATGCCCGGAGAGAGATGCCGGAACCGCGCAGAAGAGCTGAGAGTCTATGGCGACGACGCCTTCAATGTCGAGAATTTTCATGGCGGCGGCGTAATCGAGAAGCGAAGAGTTTTTTTTCTCGACCGTGAAAAAACCGACCCTGTTGACGGCAGGAGAGACAAGTATCTGTCCGCTTGTGAGGGAGGACGAGAAAATTTTAGCGAGTGCCGATTTAATGCCGAAACCGAGAGATAGAAAAAGAAATACAAGTGAAGTGCTGATTATCAGCATGGTGCTCGAATAGAAAAAAGATGACCAGTGCCCTCTGTTCCAGAAAGAAAAAGCCCTTATGAAATTTCTAAACTTCATTCGTGACCTCGATTTTTTTATCCAAAACATGCACTATATAATCGGGTTTGAGTTTGACAGAGTGGACGACGACAATCAAAGTGAAAGGTTTTTCGGCTCTGAGCTCTCCGACGAGGTCGAAAAGCATCTGTGTGTGTTTTTCGTCGAGGCTCGCCGTGGGTTCGTCGCAGAGGACGACAGACGGGGAGTTTATGAGAGCCCTCGCGAAAGCGACTCTCTGCTTCTCGCCTCTTGACAGTTTGTTTACCGAATGTTCCGCGACCCCTTCGAGGTTAAGCCTGCTCAGAAGCCACCGCGCCCTTTCTCTAATTGATTTATACTGCCTGTCGGCAAAAAGTGCGGGTAAAACGACGTTTTCCGTGGCTGAGAGTTTTCCGAGAAGGTGAAAATCCTGAAACACGAAACCAATCATTTTCTGCCTCATCAGGGATATTTCGCGTTTATTCAGCTTTTTTATGTTTTTTCCGTCAAAAAATATCTCGCCCGAATAGTCGGTGTCTATAGCACCCAAAATCCTCAGCAAAGTGGATTTTCCGCTTCCGGAGAGCCCTTTTATGAAATAAATTTTGTCCCGCTCAATTTTGAGGTCGACGTTTTTCAGAACTTCTATGGTCTCAGACGGCAGTCTGTAGTTCTTGCAGAGATTATTGACTTCTATAACAGGTTCCAAAGAAACATCCTCGCTATGGCTTCGTGAGCTTTTTTGGGCTCCCATCCGCTGAAAGACACCTCAGCCCGCACTTCGCCGGTGTCGACAAGCGCGACGGCTTTGAGAGACAAAACAGCCCCTCCCGACACCCTCGCCGCGAAACCTTTTATTCTTTCGGCTCTGACCCCTTCCATGAAAATAGGTCTGAATTCCGACGGGATCATGTCGAGAAGAGAAAAGACAGTCCCCGGGATATAAATTCTCAACCAGTCGTCCCGGGAATATATATCGGACATTTTCTTAAAATCATCTGACTCATGGAAAAGTTTTTCGTCGCCGGACAAGGCTTTTAGGACTGAATACGAGGAACTGCCGGAATATACATACGCCTTGGATCCCAAAAGAGTGTATCCCCCGGTCTCCCTGTTCAGGTTGTCCCTGAAAATGACCATATTCTCCACGCCGTCCCTTTCACCTTCTATAGTCTCCGGAAATTTTTCATCCGCCACGAAAATAAATTTAACCTCTCCGTTTATAGGGTTGAAACCCAAGAATCCGAAAGCCCAAGGCCTGTCGATTCTCTCGGGCAGAAAAATACCCGAATATGGTTCGAGGTTTTCTCTCAGCAACCCGTAATAAAGGTCGGAAACCTCCTGAGGAGTCTTCTCAGTCACTTCTATATACAAAACAACGCCTTCCCTGAGATTCTCCCCAAAAGGCACAAAATCCCTCTTGCGGCACCCTGTGAAAAAAATAGAGAAAACAGTTAAAATTGCAATAAGATATTTAATTTTCATGGTTGTAATTTTAGCAATAATTTCATTGTTATGGTATTATTATAAACTTTTTTATATAATTACAAAATATTACTATGTATACAAAAAATTTAATATCGTTTTCATCAAAAGTTATTGCTGATTTTGCGACAGCATTTTTAGGATTGCTCCTGGCATATTATATCAGATTTCATGTTATTCATTATAATCTTGTCCCTGGCGTGACACCTAATTTCAATCAGTACATGATTTCATTTCTAGTGATGTCTTCTATGTGGACTGTTATTTTTTATCTATTGGGCAGTTACAATACATTAAAAAAATTCGATATTATTGACAACATATATGATACGGCCAAAGGTTGCTTTATTGGATTGGTCTTCACTATATTACCTGTATATTTTTACCAAAAAGGATCATTCTCAAGACTTGTTCTCATTATCGGAACTATCACTGCTTTTATACTCATTAATCTTGAAAAGACAGTTTTGTTTTATTTGTTCAAATACTTACACAAGCATGGATTATGGAAAAAGAAATGTTTGATCGTCGGTTCCGGAGATAAAGCCCACATGCTTCAGGAAAGAATTTCACTTTATCCGGATCTGGGTCACAACATTCTCGGTTTCATTAAATTTAACGGGGAAAAAACATCTTTAAAAATTTCTGAAACTAAAATTATAGGAAATATTTCTCAAATTCCTGAAATAGTTCAAAATTTAAAAATCGAAGAAATAATAATTGCTCCTGAATCTCATGATAAGGACGAGATACTCAACGCCATATCCTATTGTTCTGGCTTACCTACACATATTTTCATGATTCCAAGTTTATACGACGTTGTAATTGGCTCTGTCAGAACAAATCAGATCTACGGATTCCCTCTTATTGAAATTTTCCCCGATATAATACCCGCTTGGCAGGAGAATTTGAAAAGATTTGTTGACGTAATATTTGCTTTAGCAACTTTAACTTTATTTTCACCCCTTTGGCTATTAATCTCGATATTGATAAAAACCGACAGTAAGGGTCCCATACTATACAAGCAGGAAAGAATAGGAAAAGATTTTAAACCTTTCATGATCTATAAATTCAGGACAATGGTTGACAAAGCTGAACAGACTACAGGACCTGTCTGGGCTGATAAAGATGACCCAAGAATAACAAAAACAGGAAGATTTCTCAGAAAATGCCGACTTGATGAATTTCCACAGTTTTTAAACGTAATAAAGGGAGATATGAGCGTTATAGGACCAAGACCCGAAAGGAAATTTTTTGTTGATCAATTCAAATCTCAGATCCCGCTTTACGTTAACAGATTAAAAGTAAAACCCGGTATAACCGGCTGGGCTCAGGTCAAGCACAAATACGACACGTCAATTGATGATGTAAGAGAGAAATTAAAATACGACCTTTATTACATTGAAAATTATTCCATTAAAATAGATGTAAAAATCTTTTTTGAAACAATCATTGTCGTTCTATTTAGAGGCAATAAACAAGCTCATTAATCTTATTTGTGTCAAAACAAACAGCAAAAATTATTTTACGATTTTATTATATATATCAATAAATCGCAGTATTTTGATGTTTTTTTGTAATAACATTTTTATAAAATCTTCAAGTTTTTGAAATGAATCATTAAGTCCATAATAATGTCTAAATTTGTAAGCAACATTGACATTTTTAACTTTAGGTTGATCAGGATCAAATTCCCAAGGGTGCAAATATATGTTTAAAATATCATATTTTTTATAAAGATCATCTATTTGTTTCTTCAAAAAAAAACCTGGTGATAATCTGAAATATCCTCCTCCAAGAGGCCAAAAAATATTGAAATATTTATTTACTGATATTGGAAACTCGACAATTCCGTTTTTATGAATATCAACAGTATATTCTATGTCAGAAATTTTTATTCTTTCCAGAGATAAATTAATAACTCCATAACGAGGGTTTATTTGGAATTTATTATAGCTTGAATCATATTTAATTTTGTGTTTTTTTAGAATATCCATTGATCTATCATTGATAGAAAAACTTGGTGCTCT
>CAYNIW010000028.1:0-25734 GCA_964397545.1 uncultured Desulfuromonadaceae bacterium
TCATTTCGCTCGAATTCGAAAATGGAACCAAAATTGTCGCGAGGCCTTCGGGAACAGAACCGAAAATAAAACTCTATTTCTTCGTCAACGGCAAAGATGAGGACGAAACTGAGAACACACTCGAAATAGCCATATCAGAGTATCTTTTACATCTGGGAATAAATTAAAAATTTGAATCCGAAAATAAAAGAAAAACTAATCTTCTGTCTTGTTCAGAATCTTTTCCAGCATAGATAATATGAGACTTTTAGTTTTTTGTGAAAGAGCATTGCTGTTTTTCAAAATCTTCGCCGTATTTCTGAATTTCATAATCTCATCTTCGGAAATTTTTATTTTTTCTGACAAGTTGATATAATGGATTTTTCTTGAAATCCAGTCCGCATATTCTTTCAGACTATCCGCGAGAACAAGCTCGAGGACGGACATAAAAGTTGCCAATTTCCATGCTTCATCTGATATTTCCTCAAAGCACTCGAACGATTTTACGTAATGTTTCGCCGCTTTTTCTTTCTCCTGCAGGAATTCTGCATAGAGATATGCGATGTTATTGTTTATTATTCCCTTCCTGTTGAAATCGCCGATGGATTCAAGAAGTATGATGAGCTGTTCGAAAAAATTCCTCGATTTGTGAAAATCGCCTTTTTGAGCGTAAAATACGGCGAGATTGTTCAACGCGTTGACGGTATTCCTCTTGCTGTCTGTCTTTCTTGATAATTCAAGGGCTTCGAGAGTCAATTCTATTGCCTTTGCGTCGTCTTTGAGCCTGAAGCCGCTTTGGCTGAAAAGAAGTCCAATGTTTGTTAACACAAGGGCTTTCAATTTGACGGTTTCGTTTCCTTCCAATAACCTCAGCGCTTTTTGAAAACATTCATACGCTGTGTCGAATTCAGACAAATCACATTTCAACATTCCGAAGATGTTGTATATCTCGCCTAAAAGAACTTCTTCTCCCGTTTTCTCGGCTTGTTCCCGTGCATTTTCAAGATATTTTTCTGCCGACTGGAATTCTCCGATGTTTTTGTAAAGGTCTCCCATGGAAATCGATACGTCCGCTGTTTTTTTCCACTCGCCCAAAGATACGGCGAGCGCAAGTGCTTTTTCATAAAAGCTCAAAGCAGTCTGATAGTCTCCGATAACGCTGTAGATATAACCGATTTTCCTGAAGGTTTCAAAGAGCTCGTTTACCTTTCCGGACTCGTCTTTTTGGGAAATCAATTCTGCGAACCTTAAATGATAAGTAATGGCCTTCTTGTTTTCGTATCTTTGTTCTGCTCTTTCGGCTCCGGCTCTCAGGAATTTTGTTTCATTCTCTGTTTGTCCCGCTTCCCTGAAGTGGTATATCAAATCATCGTAGAAAGAGGGTATGTTGTCGGCGTGTATTTTCCTTATCGATTCTGCGGCAATTTCGTGAAGCTCTTTTCTGACACTCGGCAATTGAAGTTTGTATGAAATATCCCTGAGGATAGGGCTCCGGAAAAACCAGTATTCTTGGAGTTCTCCCTGCATATCTTCCAAAAGTCCTTCTTCTTTTGCTTTGAAAAGATAGTTTTTATCCATGTCGAAATTAAATGAAGCACTTTTGAATAATAGGTTCCTGAAAACCGATTCTTCGAACTGGATTCCTAATATTGAAGCGTGCTTCAAAGCTTCTCTGACATCTGTATCGAGCCTATCGAGTCTTTCAGTCAGAAGGTCGCCGATTTCCGACGGTATCTTCAATCCTCCTTCTTTTACACCGCATAGTCCTTCCGGCGACATGGAGAGAGAATCCGTCTCTTTTAAGTGAAGGACAAGCTGTTCGCAGAAAAGAGGGATGTTTTTTGCTTTTTCTCTCAACAGATCAATAAACCTGTCCGTAGGATGATAATCCGTTATCCTTTTTACGACAGCCATGTAGATTTCATCGTCTGGTATGCCTTTCATGGTGAAGTTTGAATTGAATTTAACTCCTTCAAATGTCTTGTTCTTCTCGAAATAGTTAGGCCAAGATGAAATAATAACCGTCAAAGGCATTTCGTCCATGTTTCTGGACATAGAAACGACAAGCTCGGCAGTCAATTCATCTGAAAACTGCATGTCATCAATGAAAAGCACGAGAGGATTTGCGGCGCTTAACAACCTCAGCAAAGACTTGAATGATGAAATCTGCTTTTCCACTCTCAGTTTCGGATTAGATTCTTCAAATATACCTCCTGCGACGGGAATGTCAGCAAGAGAAGCGAGAAAAAATATCTCTTCGCTAATTTCTTCAATCTCCGCTTTTCTTTCACTTAAAACTCTCATCATTTTTAACTTAAAAGAGCTGAAATCATCGTCGTCAGAAAGAGAAAAGAAAGTCCTCAGCCACATCGTCACGGGATAAAAAGCTTTGTTCAAATGACCTTTGCAAAAGAGATTTACCCACTCCAATCCTGATTCTTTCCTAACCTCGTCCATAAGCCTTGTTTTTCCGAGACCCGACTCGCCTGTCAGACAGTTCAAACCACCGAATCTTTTCTCCGAGAGAGGAAGCAAACAAGATTCAAGCCACCTCTTTTCCCGGACACGGTTGATGAAAGGAGTCTTCTTTTCTTCAGGCATGGTCAGATTCTTGCCTTCAAAAAAGAAAATTGATTGAGCTGATTCCTTTCCTTTGAGTTCCGCAAGTCCGCCGTAAGAGAATGCGTATGAAGACGACTTCTTGACGATTTTTTCGCTGACTGTCAGGGATCCCCAGTTTGACAGCGACATCAGCCTTGATGCCGTGTTGACAGAATCTCCGAGAGCGGTCCATTCATTGCATCTGCCTCCTCCGGTGAGACCTGAGTAAACCGGCCCTCTAGTGCTGCCTCCTTTCCATCTCTTGTCCGGGAAAATGGACTTGAATTTATCTCTGAACTCTGAGGCGAAAGAAAGAGCTTTTTCTTCGGGAGATTCGAGGGCGAGAGGCGCTCCGAAAAAGACCAATGCCGTCAGCCCTTTGTCGCAGAAAATCAGTTTGTTGAGAATCCCTCCGAATAATGCCGCTTTTTCAGAAGTGAAAGCGCCCACAGCCGAAATTTCTTCGTGTGTGTCGAACCCTTCAAACTGCAGAAAAAATGACAAGATGTTTCTTATCTCCGGCGCAGAGGATATTTTCAACACTTCTTTTTCTTCAAAAAGAATTAGGATATTTTGGTCGATCTGATCCTTTGAAAAGTCAGGGAAAAAAAGCGCTGAAGAATCTTGGTTTCGTGAAGCTCCGAACCCCTTTTTCCCCGAAAAAGCGTTTTCAAAAGCTTTTCCTTTGAAGTAAAACATGTTTTTTTTCGGTGTGCTGTACATACCCCATTGAATTTCTCCCGTTCCGCCTGAAAAATGAGCGTCGAGGCGGCATCCGTTGTCGGGCAATGCTTCAAAATTGTTTAACTCCAGCAATGCTCTTATCTTTCTCTCTGCGGAAAGGGCTTTTCCCCCGGAATCGTTTTCAAAAACGGCCATAAAGGCGTCTCCGGCGAAATAACTGACGAAACCTCCGGATTCAAATACAGCTTCTATCTGAGGGTCGAAGACATTAAAGACGATTCTCGAGATCTCTTCGACTCCCCTGTCACCCAATTTCAGCAGTTTCTCAGTCAACGCAGTAAAACCTGATATATCGACAAACAAAACGGAACCTTCAAAGCATCCTTCTCTTATTTTTTTTTTGTATTTATCCCTGATGAAAGGAGGAACTGAATTGAGACAAAAATCCATAAGAAAATTTTAGACCCAATATCTATATTGTCAAGAAATTAAGGCTCTATCTTTTACTTCACAATAGAAAGTTTACCCGTTTCAATATAATTCCCAGAGGACAAAGAGAAAAAATAACTGCCTGATGTAAGTTTATCTCCGCTGTTGTCCTCTCCCCTCCAGACATAACTGTAGTATCCCGGCAAGAGAAAAGATCTGGTGAACATTTTTACCTCCCTGCCCGTCGCGTCGAAGACTCTGAACTCCACAGGACATTCACTGAAAACCTGGAATCCGAGTTCGACAGATTCCGAAAAAACAATTTTCGAGGGCGAAAATAGAGTGAAAGGTCTTTGAAATCCCGTTGGGATCTCCGGGTCTTCTTCCACCGAGACCGTATATATATAACCTGAATACGCTTTTTCGAAAATTGCGTCCCTGTCGCTCTGTCCGTCGTAATCCGTGAAACCGGACCAAGCGAAGGAGTTGTCCCTGACGTAATCAATGGAATACGCCGTCTGATTGCCGTCTTCAATAAACTCGACTAATCCGAGGTAATTTGAAAATCTGTCAAATTTCATTATAACGGCGTTCATGAAATTCGTAGGCGATTGTATCGAATTTTGAGAATAACCGCAGACGTAAATTGTATCGTGCGCCGCCGTCAAGTCGTATCCGACCTGATCACCGACTAAAACCGGGTCTGTGAGCCAGATAATGTTTCCGTTCTCCCTGTCGAGGATCGCGGCGAATAGGTCTTTGTCCGTTCTCTGCCTGTAGCCTATAAGTATAATACCCGCATCGCAGTTCATGGCGGCTTTAGCTTCACCCTCGAAATAAGTCTGTTCCCAGACTACTTCGCCGCCTTCTGATATCTTCATGGCGAAAACCCTGTCAACCGTATCTTTTGCCGTTGACCTTGTCGCTCCGGTCAACACAAACCCTCTAAGCTTGCCGTCAAATGAATCCTGAACGACGCAATAAGCTGTTCTGCTCTCTACCGACTCATAAATTGTATCCCAAAGGACGTTGAAATTTTCGTCAAGTTTTATTGCAAAAATCATCATCTCGTCCTGATCAGCTGTAGATCTCGTCGCTCCGGTCAAAACAAACCCTTTGAGTTTCGTAGAATCTTCAAACGCGGCGATGTCGTAGAGGGTGAAGTGCGAAGTGTCCTGATGGTAGTAGAACGTATCTACAAGATTCCAGTCCGCATCGAAATGGTAGCAGAAAATGTCCACATTCGATCCGTATTCTACCGTCCCTGAGACCATGGTCCTCTGAAGATTCGGGTCATGAACAAAAGCTTTGGCTTTTTCGCTATATCCGGGCTCTCCAATAATGCCTTCCCAAAGAGGAACTCCTCGGGAGTCGAGAAATGAAAGATACATGTCGGTGTCCGTTCCTGAAGTGTCGACAAACCCGGCGAGTAGATACCCGCATGTGAAAGACGAATCGCTCAGGGAAAACACGGAATTGAATTCATCGTCGCCTATTCCGGAAAAAATGTAACTGAATTCATGATGTATGAAACCGCGGAGGTCCGACTTGAGAAGAAAAGCGTCGTGCATTGTGTCTTCAAGCGGGCTGAGCGTAATCAATCCCGGAACCAGATAAGCGGAATCCATGACGTCAAAGAAAATGTTGAAACCGGCTCTGAGACCCGGTTCCGTCACGTAGTTAGACCAAAGAACTTGACCGTTGGAAATGCTGATATTCAATAGAACAAGCCCCGTTAACATCATATTCGTTATGTCTCCTGTGAAACCAGCCACAGTCAAGGAATAATCGGGGGCAATTACTATTCCCTTGCCGATATTCGACAAAGCGGTATCGAAGACGTATTTTCTGCACCAAATGGTGTCTCCTCCGGCGTATAGCAATACAAAAAGAGAATCACTCCAGATCCCTGTCACGGCGAACATGTCCGGATAACCTTGCAGTGCGACGATGCCCTGCCCGATTTCATTTCTGTTTTGAACACCCCATACCCCGGCGTTTAAATATGTTCCGTTCAAGCCCGTCAAAAGAACGAATACATCTTTGTCGTAACTCAGAGGATTCACCGAGTATCCGGTTAAAGCTATCAATGAATCATTGACAGATATTGAATTTGCATAACTCTGTGAGCGGCCGGGTATATCGTAGTAATAGTGCCAAACAACTTCGAAATTATCATTTATCATGGCGATAAAAGGTTTAACCGTCGTCCCTGACCCCGCAGAGTCGGCGTATCCTGTCAAAAGATACCCCTCTCCCGTGAAAAACGGCATTATGTCGGTCGCGGTGAGAAAATATTCACTCGAAAGATAATTCAATATAGTGTCTTTAAGAACAAGGAAAGAATCGGCGTTCTGAAATTTGACAAGAAGAGGAGTCCATCTGAGGTTGTAAAAGGTGTTTCCGAGAGCTATGAAAGCTTCGTCTGTCATGGTTTTCGACAAGGCGACTCCGTAACTTGATGGAAGATTTTCATAGAGACTAAACCATATTATTTCGCCGTTTTCTCCAAAACAAGCTAAATTCATGTATGTAGTCGTGTCCATAAAACTCTTGCCGACAGCGAAGATTTTGGTATGTGAATCGTTGGGCTGAGCGTCTCTGAATTCGTCGTAGAACGAGGCGAAATCTATCCAGTTTTCGAAAGTACTGGATGACAGATAATTAGCAGAGAAAAAAAGGGGTAAAAAAACTAAAAATACTCTGAATGATTTCATCTTTCCTCCCGAGTTTTCGGTTCATGACAATTTTAACAATTGAATTGAAAGAGGTAAACACCAAATACAATGGTCCGTCTCTCTTGACACTGAAAAATTAAAATTGTATCTTTAAGTTTTCATTTTTTCTCGGAGGAAATCTGCTGGATATTTTATCATTGAAAAAGCTGTCGTGTAATCTTAGAAAAGACATTATTAAAATGATTTATCTCGCCGGGTCGGGACATCCCGGCGGGAGCCTTTCGATAATAGACATCCTGACTGTCCTTTTCTTCAGCGGAATCTTCAGATACAGGTCAGAAGAACCTCTCTGGCCTCAAAGAGACAGATTCGTTCTTTCTAAAGGTCACGCGGCGCCCGCTCTATACGCGGTGTTAGCTGAAGCCGGTTTTTTCCCTAAAGAAAACCTCTGGACTCTTCGTAAACTGGGATCCATCCTCCACGGGCACCCTTTCAACATTGACACCCCAGGCGTTGAAGCGCCGACAGGCTCTCTCGGTCAGGGCCTTTCAGTCGCACACGGTATGGCTCTCGGTTTAAAACTCCGCAAATACGATTCGCGCGTATTCACTGTTCTCGGGGACGGCGAAATCGAGGAAGGCAACATTTGGGAAGCCGCTATGAGCGCGGGTTTTTATAAAAGCGGAAGTCTCACCGCTATCGTTGATTACAATCATCTTCAAATAGACGGTTATATCCATGCCGTCAAAAGTCCGGAACCCATTCCGGACAAATTCAAAGCTTTTCTCTGGGACGTAATCGAGATTGACGGACACGATCACGGGATGATTCTGGAAACCCTGCAGTCCGCCGCTAAAAGAGATCCTTCCGGTCCGCCGCTTGCCGTCATAGCCCATACAGTAAAGGGCAAGGGCGTCTGTTTCATGGAAGATGCAGTTGACTGGCACGGTGTGGCTCCAACAAAAGAACAATACGAAAAAGCCATGGGCCTTCTCGATGATTAATTTTACTTCCTCGTCTCCGAGAGACGCCTACGGGAAAACTCTCCTCGAACTCGGAAAAAAAAATACAGACATCGTAGTCCTCGACGCCGACCTTTCAAAATCTACCAAAACGGTCTTGTTCGCGGAAGCTTTCCCCGACAGGTTTTTCGACATGGGAGTCGCCGAAGCGGACATGGTTAACACTGCTGCGGGTATAGCTTCATGCGGGTTCACTGTTTTTGCGAGCACTTTCGCCATGTTCCTGACAGGAAGAGCGTGGGAACAAATAAGAAACACGGTAGCATACGGCCATTTTGACGTAAAACTCGTAGCGACTCACGCCGGCATAACGGTAGGTCCCGACGGCTCTTCACATCAGGCCATTGAAGACATATCTTTGATGACAGTTATTCCGAATATGAAAGTTGTTGCACCATGCGACTCTGTTTCGACGAAAAGGCTTATTAATCAAGCCGCGGAATCTCGGGGACCATTTTATTTCAGACTGCCCAGAGGAAAAACTTTTGAAGTACACAAAGACTCAGAAAAAATAGATCTCGGAAAAGCTTGCCTTGTCAGAGAGGGTTCGGATATGACTATTTTCTCTCACGGCCTCATGGTCTATTACAGCTTTTTAGCCGCTGAAAAACTCTCAAAACAAGGGATAGAAGCCGCGGTCGTTGACGTTCACACTCTAAAACCCTTGGACGAAAAGTTCATTTTGGAAAGGGCTGAAGTATCAGACAAAATGCTCGTCGCAGAAGAACATTCCGTCAACGGTGGTCTGTGCTCAGCTTTAGCTCTCTTTCTGGCGAGAAATAAACCTGTGAAAATGCGTTTCGTCGCCATCGAAGACCAATTCGGCAGGTCCGGTTCGGAGAGTGAACTGCTTTCTCATTACGGTCTCGACGAAGCATCAATATTCAAAAAATCAATGGAGCTCTTCAGATGATCGAATTCAATCAGGTCACCAAAACATACAGGAAAGACTGGCAAGCACTTGACGATCTAACATTTACCATAGATCAGGGTTCATATACTTTCATAGTCGGGCCGAGCGGTTCAGGCAAGAGCACGATTCTCAAACTTATATACGGAGCTATTTCCCCAAACAAAGGCTACGTTCAGGTTTCAGGTTTCAGAATTCCGGGAATACCTAAAAACCAACTGCACCTTTTGAGAAGAAAAGTCGGAGTTATTTTTCAGGATTTCCGGCTCATGGAAGACAGAACGATTTACGAAAACATCGCATTTGTCCTTTTAGTCACGGGAACTCCCAGAAAAACTATAAAAGACAAAGTTTCCGGCGTTCTCGCTTCGCTGAGGCTGACTCATAAAATACACCAATATCCGTATCAGCTTTCAGGGGGGGAACAGCAGAAGGTTTCTATAGCCCGGGCACTCGTAAGAGAGCCTTTCGTCCTCGTCGCTGACGAGCCGACGGGCAATGTGGATCCGGAAGGTTCAGCCGAGATATTCCAGATACTAAAAGACATAAACAACTCCGGAACAACAGTCGTAATGGCAACCCACGAACTCGATTATGTGAAGAACACTCCTTTCAGAGTCATTTCACTCACCCAGGGAAAAATTGTCTCGGACAACCCGGGAGCAGGAAAGAAAAACGATGTATACAATAAGTGAAGCTTTAAGAGGGATTTTTAAAAACAAGCTCATGAGCACCGTCAGCATGGGAGTGATGTCCCTTTCCCTTTTTATTTTCGGCGTTTTTATAGTCATCACGATAAACCTTTTAATACTCATAGATTTCGCTCAGAAACACGTTCAAATCGAAGTCTTCCTGAAAGACATCCCCCAGGACAAGGTTCAAAGCGTGTATGAAGCAAGAACGGACACGCTTTATAATCTTATATCAGCTATTGACGAAGTTGATTCAGTAACTTACATAACTAAAGAACAGGCGCTGGAAAGGTTCAAACTCGATTTTCCGGAGTTCACAGAACTTCTCGGACCCGATTTCAATCCTCTCCCAGCCTCGTTTGTAGTGTATCCTTCACCGGGTTTCAGGACATCGAAATATCTCGAAAATATCTCTTATAAAATTCAGGACACTCTCGATGTATCTCTCGGAAGAGTTGAAGAGATCAGCTACGGAAAAGCATGGATTGACACTCTCGACAGATGGGTGAAGACAATAGTTATGGCTGACCTTATAACAGGTTTGATAATAGCAATAGCTTCGATTTTCGTTATTGCAAATACGATAAAACTCAACGTATTTGCCAGGAGAGAACAAATAGCCATCATGAAGCTCGTTGGAGCTTCGGATTCTCTGGTTTCCAAGCCTTTTCTCCTCGAAGGCAGTATACACGGCGTTTTTTCCGGAATAGCAGCTTCCTCCGCCTTGTATTTTTCACTGAAAATGCTCGGCAGATGGGCGGCGAATATAACTTTTCCGACTCTTCCAATGTTTATGATTCTCATTTTCATCGGATTCTCTCTCGGCCTTTTCGGAAGCTGGCTGTCTTTGAGGAAATATCTCGTCGACCCCTGGATCGACGAAGACAATCAAAAAGGAGACAGAACTAAATGAGAAAATTGACTTTTAAGGGCGGGGTTCATCCTCCCGAGAAAAAAAAACTTTCGGAAAAAGAGAGCATAATTGAGTTCCCCGTAAGACCGGAGATATCCGTGCCTCTTCTTCAGCAATTAGGCGCTCCTTCCAAGCCTCTCGTTAAAAAAGGGGATATTGTCAAAAGAGGTCAGCTCATAGGAGAAGCACAGGGTTTTATATCTGCCAATGTTCACAGCCCTGCCTCCGGAAAAGTTAAAGACGTCGATTATTCAAATCATCCGGTGACGGGCAGGGGTATTTCGGTGACAATTTCTACCGAACAGGATGACGCTCCGACATCTGATCAATACATCAAGGCTGAAGACCCGGAAAGGCTGTCTCCCCAGGAAATAGCTGAAATCGCTAAAAATTCGGGCATTGTCGGCATGGGAGGAGCATCTTTTCCGACTCATGTAAAACTGATTCCTCCTAAAGGCAAAAGCTACGAATTGTTAATTTTGAACGGAGCTGAATGTGAACCCTATTTGACGGCTGATTACAGACTCATGCTCGAGAGACCCGAAAAGATACTTCTCGGAGCGAAACTCATGATGAAAGCCTGCCATGCGAAAAAAACATTCATCGCAATTGAAACAAACAAACCCGAAGCTGTCCGCGAATGGGAAAAACTGACATCAGGAGAAGACTGGATTGAACTCAAAATAATGAAGACAAAATATCCGCAGGGCGCAGAGAAACAACTTATAAACGCCATAACCGGCAGAGAAGTCCCATCAGGAGGATTACCCGTGGATGTCGGCGTTCTGGTTCAGAACGTCGGGACAGCGGCGGCTCTTTATGATGCCGTTTACACCGGAGAGCCTCTCATCAGGAGAGTGACTACTGTCACTGGTGCGGTAAAAAAAAGAGCTAATCTTCTCATCCCCGTCGGAACTTATGTCAGCGACATAATAGAATTTTTAGGCGGCTATCTTGGCGAACCGGGAAAATTAATTTTCGGAGGACCTATGATGGGCGTCAGCCAGCGAACAGACGGAGTCCCGGTGATAAAAAGCACTTCAGGAATTCTTGTCCTGTCAAAAACCGAATCTTCAGAAAAACCCGGGACTAACTGCATAAGATGCTCCCGTTGCGTATCTGTCTGTCCGATTGGACTGATGCCTTATGAAATAGCTGCGAGATCCGAAACAGGCGACCTTGAAACAGCCGGATCCATCGGCGCAATGGACTGTATAGAATGCGGATCATGCAGTTTTATCTGTCCGGCAAGGAGAGATCTCGTCCAGCTAATACGTCTTGCCAAAAACAAAATCATAGCCAAGAAAAAGAGAGGGGCTCAAAAATGATCCAGAATCTGCGTCTTTCCTCTTCTCCTCACGTAAAAGATCCGACAACTACGAGAAGAATCATGCTTCTCGTGATCGCGGCGTTGGTTCCCTCTGCGGCTGCGTCGATTCTTTTTTTCGGCTACTATTCAGGGGTTTTAATGCTCACAGGAACCCTTTCGGCTATGGCAGCAGAGGCAATAGCCGAACTTCTCAGAAAAAGAGGCCTAAAAAGTCTGACCGACGGCAGTGCCGCCCTTACAGGGCTTCTGCTCGCCTTCAATCTCCCCGCTTCTGTCCCGATATGGGTCCCTGTAGTCGGAGCTTTCGTCTCAATATGGTTCGGTAAAATGGTATTCGGCGGGCTCGGTCATAACATATTCAACCCGGCGCTTATAGGAAGGGCTTTTCTCGTCGCCGCCTATCCGGCTCTTATGACTGCAAGCTGGATACCCCCCGTCCTGACAAATTCCACTGCATCAGGATTCACAAATGACAGGCTGCTGAATAATATCGAAAGTGTCGTCTCGACTGAAGAACTCGATGCGATGACTTCCGCGACGCCTCTGGGACTTATGAAAGACGCCAGAAGAGTCCTTTCAAACCCGGCATCAACGGACCTCCAGAAAGACAAAGCGAGCGGATCTATACAGACACTTTACTCATGGGAAACAATTAAAAACATGTTTCTCGGAAACACGGGAGGCAGTCTCGGAGAGACATCCGCTTTGCTTCTCATCATAGGCGGTTTATTCCTTTGCGCGCTGAAGATAGTCAATTGGAGGATGCCTTTTTCTTTTATCGGCACGGTTTTTATCTTGACTTGGTTAATCGGAGGGACAAAAGGATTTTTCAGCGGCAATCCATTTTTCGCAGTCGTTTCCGGAGGACTGATGCTCGGTGCGTTTTTCATGGCGACAGACATGGTGACATCTCCCATGACTGACAAAGGCCAGATCTTGTTCGGCCTCTGTGCCGGTTTACTCGTTGTCATTATAAGAACTTACGGCGGTTATCCCGAAGGTGTGTGCTATTCTATTCTTATAATGAACGCCTTTACACCTCTTATAGACAGATTCATTGGGCCCAAAAAATTCGGCATTAAGGAGGTCAAATGATACGTCTTATTCTTTCCTTGACCTTGATAACGCTTATTTGTGGCGCTTTGCTCGCCATTGTTTACGACAAGACAAAAGAACCGATAGAAAAGGCTGAAATCGCCGAAAAAGGTCTTAAGCTGACAAACGTCTTCTCTTCACTCGAACCCGACAACAACCCCATAGAAAACCCCTATTATCTCACCAATTCCTCAGGAGACACAGTAAAAATGGGATATCTCGCGATTAAAAACGGAGACACTGTCGGGATAGCGTTTGAAGACACGGGTATCGGCTATGCCGGAAAAGTTGTAGTCCTGACAGGAGTCGATCTTTCAAAGAATTTCATCACTTCAGTGGAAATTCTAAGTCAATCCGAAACACCCGGTCTTGGGGCAAAGATACAGGATTCCTCATGGAGGTTTCAATTCGCGGGGAAATCGTTAGACAATTCAACACTGATAAACGGCAATTTCGGAGTCTTAAAAGACGGCGGAGACATTGACGCGATAAGCGGAGCGACAATCTCGCCCAGAGCCGTCTGCGCCGCCGTCAGTCAAAGCGTCAGAACAGCCGACACTCTGAAAATAAGGAATGGAAGATGAAAAAGAAAGGACCTTTTTACGAACTACTCAAAGGCATTGTAAAGGAGAATCCAGTTCTCGTATTGGTTCTCGGAATGTGCCCGACACTCGCCGTCACAACAAGCGCCAAAAACGGCATCGCGATGGGTATAGCAGCGACGGCAGTTCTTATCGGTTCGAATTCCGTAATATCTTTGATAAGAAAATTCGTTCCTGATGAAGTCAGAATCCCCATATTTATAGTTGTAATAGCTTCTTTCGTCACGGTGATACAGCTCGTGATGAACGCTTATTTTTATGAACTCTTTAAGGTTCTCGGACTGTTCATTCCGTTAATTGTAGTCAACTGCATAATACTCGGCAGAGCTGAAGCATTCGCTTCAAAAAACAATGTTTTTCTTTCAATCCTCGACGGAATCGGCATGGGAATCGGATTCACTCTAACTCTTTTTTTTCTCGGAGCTTTCAGAGAAATTCTCGGCAGTGGAACAGTCCTCGGTTTAGATATATTGGGTGAATCTTACTCGAAGAACCCAATGCTCATAATGATTCTCCCGCCCGGCGGATTTCTCATGCTCGGGTTGATGATGGCTTTCGTGAAAGTATTCACTGAAAAAAGAAAATGAGGTTTAAGTCATGATTTTTTTGCTTATATTTATATCAGCCGCTCTTGTAAATAATTTTGTTCTGAGCAGATTTCTCGGAATCTGCCCTTTTTTGGGCGTGAGCAAGAAACTCGATTCAGCAATAGGAATGGGCATAGCCGTCATATTCGTCATGGTTCTCGCTGTGAGCGTGACATGGCCTCTCCAGCATTACATCCTCAATCCCCTCGGGCTCGCGTATCTTCAGACTATAACCTTCATACTGATAATAGCTTCTCTTGTTCAGCTCGTTGAAATGATTTTGAAAAAAAACATTCCCGCTCTCTATCACTCGCTCGGAATTTATCTCCCGCTAATCACAACGAACTGCGCCATTCTCGGTATTGCCATTGACGCAATACTCAAAAAATATTCACTCGCCGCTTCTCTTGTTTACGCGCTCGGGGCGGGTGTAGGATTCACGCTCGCGCTCGTGATAATGGCAGGAATAAGAGAAAGACTCGAAACAGCCGATACTCCGGCGCCTTTCAAAGGGACGCCCATAAATCTTATCCTTGCCTCTCTCTTATCTATAGCTTTTATGGGATTTTCGGCGCTCGTTACGGTCTGATATTTTAACCGAGCGTCAGCACGTTTTTTCCTCTTTTTTTGCTCGAAAACATTAGACTGTCCGCTCTGTCTATCAATGCTTGAACCGAGTCTTCTTTGAGAGCTTCGGTTACTCCGGCGGAAATCGTCACTGCCGCTTTATTTCCGGCTATAGTCAAGAACGAGCTTTCGACAAGTCTTCTTATCCTTTCGGCTAAAAAGCTTGTTTCCTGAATTTTGGCGTTCTCAGTGATCAGGACAAACTCTTCTCCGCCCCATCTGCAGGCTTTGTCTCCATGCCTTAAATTTCCTTCTATGGTTTTAGCGACCATTTTCAAAACGCTGTCGCCGGCGCTGTGCCCGAATTTATCGTTTACAATCTTGAAATCGTCAATATCCGCAAAGACAAGTCCGAAGGGAATTGAATATTTTTTAAGTTTATATATACCCGTCTCAAGAGAAATTTCAGCCATTTTTCTGTTCCCGATTTCTGTAAGATGATCTGACAGAGAAAGTTTCTCAAGTTCTTCTATTCTCTTTTTATAAGCTTTGCCCGAAATTTTTTCGCTGAATAGCTGGACGCAGGAATCTGCTTTTCCTGATTTATTGTTCAAAGGGATTATCTTTGTGTTGACAAGGACTCTGTGGCCTTCTTTGTGATGAAAATAAAGCTCCGCCTCGGCTGTTTTACCTGAGATAATGACTTCACGGGCAATGCAATTTCCCGGACAATTCATAGCGCAAAACTCGTCAAGGTGAACAAGAATACCGTCTGAACATTTTCGTCCCATGACTTCATTCTGGGTCCATCCAGTTATCATTTCTGCCGACTTATTCCAGAAAACAACTTCGCCTTTGTTGTCTATAACGTAAGCGCCTTCGATGAGATTTTCCAGAAGATTTCCGATTTCAAGACATTCCCGGTTTATCAAAAAAACAACTCCAGGCGTTGATTAGGATAAATGGGCGGAACAGGATTCGAACCTGTGACCTCCTGCGTGTAAGGCAGGCGTTCTAACCAGCTGAACTATCCGCCCGAAAAAGCTAATTTACCAGAATTCATGTCAACTTGAAAGATTTTTTTATCTCAACTACTCAAAAAGACCAGGAGCTGATATAATTAGTAAAATTATGAAAACGAGCGTTTCTGAAGACAAAAAGCTGATTGAATTTTTTTTTCTCTCAGAACCTCATCCTCCCGAGATTCTCCTCAGGACGGTCAAAAAACTCAATTCCATAGACAAATCTTTTAAGTCAGCTTTTATCTCGTATAGTTATAACGGTTTTTCAAAAATCTTTACACCTTATCCGGCCGGAAAGAGAACTGTCCTTGAAGAGGCTGTCGCAGAATATCTTTTAGACAAAAAGAAAAAAGCTGACAAAATACATTTGTTCAAAACCGGTTCAAAACCTTTTATTCAAATCCTTCTACTTCCATATGTCACATTGCCCGGAGCTCTTTTGTTTTCTTTAGTTTCCTCGGAAAAACCATCGAAATTTACAGATGAAAACCTACAGAAGGCGGAATCTGTCCTCTATCTTGCAAAAATAGCATTAATGAAGTCCGTTGACAGATCTGTAAGTTTAAGAGAATTTTCTCAATCCAATGCCGAAGAGCTGAAAACAGTCTTTGAAAATCTGAAAGACCTGATCTGCGTCCTGGACTTTGAAGGAAATATTATCAAAGCCAACAATGAACTCCTCACTCGGCTCGGATTCCCGGAAAACACACTATACAGAATGAAAGTTCACCAGCTCTATCCGGCTCACCAGAGAAAAATATCAAAAAAAATACTCAAAAATATGATAGAGAATGAAGACAAAACATGGCGCGTAAGTTTAAGGTCTAAAAACGGAACTCTTATACCCGTTGAAACAGCGGTTAAAAAAGCTGTTTGGCGCGGCAAACCGGCTATTTTTTCCATATCGAGGGATATCTCTGAAAGGCTTGAAAACGAAAGAAAACTTAAAAATGAGCACCTGCAGCTGCTCTCCGTCTTCGACAGCATTGAAGAGATAATCTACGTAATTGATCCTGAAAGCCATGAATTTCTTTTCTCAAATAAAACACTCAGAAATCTTTTCGGCGATTTAATAGGTCAAAAATGCCACAAAGTAATTAACGATCTCGATGATCCCTGCGAATTCTGCCCAAATAACCGCATTTTCGGAGAGAACCTCGGCAAATCCTACACATGGATCCACTATAACGAAAAGACAGGCAAATGGTATAAAAATTTCAACAAAGCTATAAAATGGCCTGACGGAAAATGGGTAAGATACGAACTGGCAGTGGACATCACTCAGCAAAAGACATTTGAAGACCAGTTGAAAAAAGCAAAAGAAGAAGCTGAAACTGCTACAAAAACAAAGAGTCAGTTTCTCGCCAACATGAGTCATGAAATCAGAACACCCTTAAACGGCATAATCGGCATGCTCAACATTTTAGAGAATACTGAGCTTTCAGAAGAGCAAAAAGACTATATTAGAATGGCCGTCATGTCATCTCACACTTTACTATCGGTCGTCAACGAAATACTCGATTTTTCAAAGATCGAGGCCGGCAAATTCGAACTCGAAGAAAAATCATTCAATCTCGAAAAACTCATCCGCCACCTTCTCGAAACTTTCAGAAGCACTGCTTCTGAAAAAGGAATAGAGCTGATTTTCAGATATGACCCGGACGCACCGAACCGCTTCGTCGGAGACGAAAACCGTATAAGGCAAATATTATTCAATTTCATAGGTAACTCTCTAAAATTCACAGAAAAAGGCCATGTCCTCGTTGATGTCGAATTCAAAGATATTTCCGGGGACAAAGCGACTTTTAAGGTGAGTGTTCAGGACACTGGAATCGGAATACCCAAAGAAAAAAAAGACCTGATTTTCGAAGATTTTACTCAGGTGGACAGCTCTACTACGAGAAAATACGGGGGAACCGGACTCGGTTTATCTATAGCTCAAAAGCTTGTCAAACTTATGAACGGCGCGATTGAAGTAAAGAGCGAACCCGGCAAAGGATCCGATTTTTCTTTTTCTCTCACCCTTCCGGTTGACGACGGTTATTTTGACGAAGACTTCTATGACAACTCTCTGACAGGGGTAAAAGTAGCTGTCGTCGATGACAATTTAATAAACCTTAAGATATTCTCGGAATTTCTTCAGACTTGGAACGTCAGATTTGAAACCTTTACCAACGCTCCGGAAGCTCTTCAGGCAATATACAGGGCTCACAACTCTGGGGAACCTTTTAGAGCGGCTCTATTGGATTATCTCATGCCGGAAATGGACGGTGAAGCGCTCGGCAGGGCTATAAAATCAGATCCGCGAATAAATAAAATGTCCTTGATAATGATGTCCTCCGTTGGGAATTCCGCTGACAGAAATTCTTTTATGGGAATAGGTTTTTCCTCTTACCTCTCCAAACCTGTCAGCAGAACAGATCTCTACAACGCTCTAATAGAAGCCATCGGATCGGACAACACCTGTTCTGAGAGCATCTCCGCATTAGTCGGCAAGCCATATGATACTTTCAACAGATCAAAAAGAACGGCTAAAAACGAATTTGACAAGGCATTCAACATCTCCGTTCTTCTCGTCGAAGATAACCTCATCAGCCAGAAAGTCGTGAAAACCATTCTGGAAAAACTCGGATGCCGGGTTCATCATGCCGACAACGGACTGAGTGCTCTTGAAATGATTTCTTCCGCTGAATGTTTCGACATAGTCTTTATGGACCTTCAGATGCCCGAAATGGATGGGTATAAGACATCTGAAGAAATTAGAAAATTCGGACAAAGCGTAAAACAGCCTGTCATTATAGCCTTGACTGCGAATATATACAAAGACGACAAAGACAAATGCCTGAACTGCGGTATGGACGATTACCTGAGAAAACCAGTTACCGTCAAAGATATAAAGGAAATCCTCGATAAATGGACTCCTGAAAACCAAAAGAAGGAACCCTCTGATTTCAAATTCCAACTTGATGTTGCTGTTGAAAAAGTCGATCCCTTGATTTTCAGCATCAAGGAAGCCTTAAAAAGATATTCCGAACAAAGAGCCATGCTTAAGGAGCTCGTGGACATTTTTCTCGAACAAACTCCGGGTGAAATCGAATCTCTCACGTTGTTTTTAAGCAAGTTCGACTATAAGAAGGCTTCTGAACTTGCGCATGCGATAAAAGGCGGCGCTTCATATATCGGAGCCGAAAAAATAAGAGAAATATCGCAAAAACTGGAAGAATCGTCTGCAAGTGAAAACTTTGAGCGTTCTCTCGAACTTTTAAATTGCCTTAAAAATGAGCTAATATCTTTTGAAACAGCCGTGAATAACACAAAATGGGATATTATCCTGGCTCAAAGCGGGACAAATAAATGAAAGTCCTCATAGTTGACGACGAATTCACGGGAAGAATGACTCTTGAGTTTTTCATTAAAAACTTCGGATACGAAGTAATTGTCGCTTCAGACGGCGCGACAGCTTGGGAAAACTGGAGAAAAGAAAGACCTCATATCGTCATCACCGACTGGAATATGCCTCTCATGGACGGCCTTGAACTGTGCTCGAAGATAAGGTCGAGCGAAGGAGACGAATACACATATATTATTATTGTGACCGGTAGAGGAGAAAAACAGGATATAGTTAAAGGTCTGGATTCCGGTGCGGACGATTACATAATAAAACCCTTTAACAAAGATGAAATCCTCGTCAGACTTAAATCCGCAGAAAGAGTTCTTCACCTTCAGAGCAAAGACACCGTCATTTTTTCTCTCGCCAAACTTGCCGAATCCAGAGACACGGACACCGGCAATCATCTTGAGAGAATAAGGCATTATTCAAAAGCCATCGCCGAATCACTCTCAAAAAGTCCCGATCCTCCACCGGAGATAGACAAACAATTTATTGAGGATATATACCTCACAAGTCCTCTTCACGACATAGGGAAAGTCGGTATTCCCGACAGAATCCTTTTAAAAGCCGGTAAACTCGATGAAAATGAATACGAGCTTATGAAAAACCATACCATAATAGGATTCAACACGCTAAACGATGCATACAATAAATCAACACGGGCAAAATATCTGAAAATGAGCGCGCAGATAGCAAAATACCATCATGAAAAATTTGACGGAACCGGTTACCCTGAAGGTTTGTCCGGAGACAGCATACCTCTTCCGGCGAGAATAGTATCACTTGCCGATTTCTACGACGCTCTTGTTTCCAGAAGGACTTATAAAGAACCTTACAGCCACGAAACAGCAAAGACGATCATCTTGCAGAATAGAGGAAAACATTTCGACCCTAAAGTAATCGACGCTTTTCTGAGTTGTGAAGCTCATTTCATAGTCATATCAAAAGCTTTTAAGGAATAGACTGGTCAACCGATCTCGATACGGGACTGGTCCCGGGTTTGGGTTCCCATGAACTCAATCAGCTTCAGCCTGCATGTAGCCTTAAAATCATCTTCCGCGCTCTTAAAGCAAACTATTTCTTTTTCAGTCGCGAATATTTTCGCTCTTTGAATTTCTTCTTTTTGCGAAATGCCTTTGAGTCCTCTGTATTCCCTCACTCCAGAGAGAAGTTTAAAAAACAGTTCACCCGCAATGATCTCATCTTCGTCGAATAAGAATTCTTTCTGCTTGCCCCATTGCGTAAGGTGAATGCTTTCAGGTGAATTCCCGTCTTTAAAAAGCGAAGAATATATCTCTTCTGTTATGTAAGGAAGAAAAGGTGCGAAAGACGACAAAATCGCCTTCGCAGTTTCTTTCATTGTCCACTTGGCGGATATAGATTTTTCTTCCCCTCTCACGGCCGGGTTGTATAGCCTGTCTTTGACAATTTCAAGATAATTATCGCAAAAATCCTTCCAGAAAAAATCGATGATTATATTCCTGGCGGCTCTAAAGTCATAACCCCTGAAGCATTCAGTGGCTTTTTCGACTGTTTTTGATAATTTGAAAAGAATATACTTGTCCATTGTCTCAAGGGAATCCGGCATTTTTCCGTCGAAACCGCTGATGTGAAGCGATACGAATTTAAAAGCGTTCCATATTTTTGTCGTGATCTTCTTGCCGTATTCAATTTCTTCGACATTCTTCAGCTGTAGATCCATTCCAGGAGAGGCTCCCGCCGCCCAAAATCTTATGACGTCAGCTCCGTATTTTTGCAGAAGCCTTTCAGGAGAAGCTATATCGCCGTGTTTTGACTTAGAAAGCTTTTCAGCCTTAAACGTTTTTTTCCCCCCCTTCACATTGACATTCTGAGAGTCCTTAGAGGGTATTGTGACGAATCCCGATATGACGACATTTTTCCAGGGAATGGAGTCTTCGTGCAGATGGCTTTTAACTATAGTGTAAAACGTCCATGTTCTTATGATATCGTGAGCCTGGGGTCTTAAATCCATGGGCAACAGTTTTTTTCTTTCATCTTTTTCTTTCCATCTCGAATTAATCTGAGGCGTCATGCTCGAAGTCGCCCACGTATCCAGAACGTCTTTTTCCGGTTCGATTCTTTGGGAGGAGCATTGAGGACATTTTTTTTGAGTGGGGGAAGAAACAGTTGGGTCAACCGGCAAATCAGAATCTTTGGGCAAAATAAAAGCTCCGCATTCTCCGCAATGCCACACGGGTATCGGGACTCCGAAAAATCTCTGCCGGGAAAGACACCAGTCCCATGACAGATTTTTGACCCAGTCTATATATCTGTTCTTCATGAACTTGGGATACCAGTCAATTTGATCCGCTCTTTTTATAAGGTCTTCTTTTATATCCATGACTTTGAGGAACCATTGTTTTTTTGACAAAAACTCCACAGGCGTCGAACATCTCTCATGAGTATTAACAGGATGATTTATGTTTAAAAATCCTTTTAGAAGTCCTGACTTTTCAATTTCCTCTAATATGGCTTTTCTCGCTTGGAGAATATCGAGTCCTTCGAATTTCCCTGCTATTTGGTTCATTCTGCCTTTTTCGTCCATTGAAATTCTCAGAGGCAGACCATTGCTTTTCCACCATTCGATGTCCTGTCTGTCTCCAAAAGTACAGCACATAACCGCTCCTGTCCCCTTTCCCCTTTCTACGGCAGAATCCGAAAGAATTTCGACTTTATGCCCGAACACCGGAACTTCGGCGGTTTTACCAATAAATTTCAGGTATCTTTCGTCTTCGGGGTGGATAAAAACTGCGACGCAGGATGGCAGAAGCTCCGGTCTCGTCGTTGAAATCACCAGATCGTCCATTCCTTTTACTTTGAATACAAGGTCGCTGAATTGGCTGTCGAAATCTTTTTCTTCGATCTCCGCCTGCGATATCGCGGTCGCGCATTTTCTGCACCACATCACGGGCTCCTCACCATAATACACTCTGCCGGATTTCAGCAGTTCGAGGAAAGAACGCTGAGATATTCTTCTGGTCTTTTCGTCGTTTGTGGTGTAAGTTTCGTCCCAATCAACGCTTAGCGCCATTGTTTTCCAGAGATTTTCGTATATAGCTTCGAATTCAGCGCAAGTTTGTGTGCACTTTTCTACAAACTCTGCTCTGGTTAAATCTTCAGCTTTTATTTTGAGATGTTTTTCTGTGAGAATCTCAGAAGGCAATCCGTTGTCGTCGTATCCCATGGGATAATAAACATTGTAGCCGTTCATTCTGAAAAACCTTATCTGAAAATCAGTATGGGTGTAACTGAATATGTGACCCATGTGCAGAGTGCCGGAGACTGTAGGCGGAGGAGTGTCAACTGAATAAAGAGGTTTATCCGAAAATGGATCATATTTAAATATCTCTTTTTCTTCCCAGAAAGTGCGCCATTTCTTTTCTATTTCAAACGGCTCGTAATTCTTTTTAGCATGCATAATAACCTCTACAGCGTTTTATATGATAATCCAATAGTGATGAACAAACAGATAAAGAGTATATCCTATGATATTTTATGTCAAACGAATTGGCTCTTTTAAAGCGAGGTTGCATCACGCTCTGACAGTTTATATAATATCTGATTGAAAATAAAAAAAGATATCATTTCGCCAGATAAAAAAGACGTAAAACTTTACTCGCCAGGCAGGATTGAAACCCTGACTGACGGAATTTTCGCCATTGCGATGACTTTCCTGATACTCGGCATAGACATTCCGGATTTCAACGACTTTAAACCCGATAATGTCACTTTCAGTGTCATAAATCATGTATATCCCCAGATTATCAATTATGTCATCAGTTTCGTGATACTCGGGAGTTTTTGGCTCTCCCATCACTCGGTCTTCGACAAACTCCGGAAAGTAAACTCTCTTCTTATGTTCGTAGTTATTATTTTTCTTTTATTTTCGGCTCTCGTTCCTTTTTCAACTATTCTCATAGACGACCACGGCAAGTTTTTCATTTCCGCTCTTTCTTTCAACCTTCACATATTCATTCTCAATGCACTGATGTTAATTCAGCTTTTTATTATTCATAAAAACAGGAACCTGCTCAAAGAAGAATTCAGTGATTATAATTTCACGAAGGCAAAAAGAAAAATCCTGCTTTCAACCGTTTTGGCGCTATCGGCGATCGCGATCTCGTTTTTCTTCCCCCAGTTCAGCACTTTGGTTTACATTCCGATACCGCTTATAGCCTTTATTTGATCCCCTCTTTTATTTCATCTAGAATTTTTTTCGCTTCCGGAGCAATCCTGAAAAATTCGTCAATTTTTTCACAGGGATAGCTGAAGCAATGTGCGCAGTTTTCTATTCCATTTTCAAAACAACAGCTTCTAATTTTGCAGATATTGCAATAACTGAAAACCGTTCCTTCTGTCTGTAAGCATCCAAGGCAGTTAATATCACTCGCTTTTATATCCGAATTATATATTTGAGACCACAATTCGGCGGTTTCTTCCCTTTTCTCGTCATCGTCTTCCATGGTGGCGAGGTAAGCCGGACATTCACTGCATAAAAGCCCGCAGCAGGATATTTTTTTAAGCATTGTTTCGCCTTTCATGACTCGATAAAGGTTTTTTTCTTGCCGCGGGTTTGTTTGCCTGCATGAGCCACATTCCTTTAGATAAGATTTGACCTCCAAGGTTCAAAGCGATCAGCAGGAGAAATATCGCCACCAGGTAAGCCATAAAATTCATCAAACCCCGGGGGATGAGAATTTCATCTCCATCTATCTCCAGCGTCGAACTTTCAGCGTCCCCGGGAAAAATTTCCGTGAAAACCGCTATTTTTTGCGGATCGTTGAAAATTCTATAGACGGTTAAGAACACCCACGAATACACCAATAAACCCGCGACAACAAGACACACTCCGAGAAAAATCTTTACAGTGTTTAGCTGATCTATACCACTGCTGTCAGTATCGAAAATATCCGCCATTTAGATCTCCGTTTTTTTAATTTTTGTATCCTCTAATGTTTTCAAAATAACTGCTAATGGATTTCTCTGACAAACCGAAGGTCTGACTCAAACCTCTTGTCATTGTCTTAATATATGAAGGAGAAGGTTTTGTCAGTGTTTTTTTTTCGTTTGAAGATGTAATCGTTTTAATTGAAAAACCGTCTCTATGATACCCCAAAATAATCTCTTTATCGTATATAGCCCTGCTCTCCTGATCTCTTACCTGTTCATATTGCTCTTTTGAGAGTTTCCAGATGCGCCCAAAAGACACTCCCACAGAGGAGTCGTCGAGAAACGCCACTCCTCCTTTTCCCCACATTTTACTGGAGAGATCATCTTTGGCAGAAGCGAATATTATTGGATAGCCTATAACATATCTTTCATTTTCGACGCGGAAATTTGATTCTTTACAGCCCAAATTTTCTTCTCTGCCGAAAAAAGGCTTTCCGCCTTTTAAGTAACATGCAAAACGCTGAAAACAAAGGTTGGAGCCGTAAGCGGCATACCATATCATTTCGTTTTTTTTGGTTTCCATAAAATTACTCAATAAAGATTTGCATAGTTGGACTGAATAATCAATTGAATTTTTTATTTGACAATAAAGATTGTTTAATGTAATTTAGTTAGATATTTAGCCAATTATCTAAATGAAAAACACTGTTTCTACATTCAAAGCCCTGTCGGATTCCGGGAGGATAAGAATAGTTTTCACGATCATTGATCAGGGCGAAGTGTGCTCCTGTGTCCTCTCTTCTCTTCTCGGGCTTTCGCCCCCGACAATTTCAAGGCATACGAGCGTTCTTCTTCATGCAGGTCTTTTAAATTGCAGAAAAAATGGAAAGTGGAAATATTTTTCGATTTCTGAAAAATTTCCGCAGGAACTATTATCCTACTTAAATTTTTCTCTGGGCAAATCCCGTCAAATTGCAAATGACAGAAAATCCATGAGAAATATCACCAAAAATAAACCCTATCTCTGCCATCAATAAGGAGACTGACTATGACGTTGCAAACAAATGCTGTCAGCGAAAGAAAAATGAAAAGTGTCTTCGAAAAATATCTGACTCTTTGGGTTCTTATTTGCATCTGCGCGGGAATCGCCCTTGGAAGGATTTTCCCTTTTCTGGCATACCGCCTGGATTCAATGTCAATACGCGTAAAAGATGCTCCTGTCGTATCAATACCCATAGCAGTCTGCCTTTTCTTCATGATGTATCCAATAATGGTGAAGATAGATTTTGCCAGGGTTATCAAAGCCGGCAAAAATATCAAACCCGTAGCTCTTACTCTTTTCATAAACTGGGCTGTAAAACCTTTCACTATGTACGCAATAGCGCTTTTTTTTCTCGGCTTTGCTTTTCTCAGGTTTATCGGCCCCGAAGCAATCGACATTGTTAAAATGCCTTTCGGTCTCGATTTGCCTGTCGGCGCAACTCACGGCTCCGGAATCGTCGTTCTTCAGGACGGAATCAAAGTTCTTCAAGTCCCCCTCTGGAGAAGTTATCTTGCCGGCAGTATCCTTCTGGGCATAGCTCCGTGCACCGCTATGGTCCTCGTTTGGAGTTATCTCGCCAAAGGCAATGACGGTTTGACTCTTGTTATGGTCGCGATTAATTCTCTTACAATGCTCTTTCTATACGGACTTTTGGGCGGCTTTCTCCTCGGCATAGGGAAATTACCGGTTCCCTGGCAGGCTCTGCTTCTATCAATCTCGATATATGTCGCTTTGCCTCTTTCAGCGGGATTTATTTCGCGAAAATTGATAATAAAACTCAAAGGAGAAATTTGGTTCAGAGAAAAGTTTCTGCATTTTCTCACGCCTGTCACAATTATCGCTCTTCTCACCACTCTCGTTTTGCTTTTTTCTTTCAAAGGCGAAACCATAATTTCAAATCCCCTTACCATATTATGGATAGCAGTCCCCTTGACTATTCAAACTCTTTTAATTTTCACTATCGGTTATGCTGCGGCGAGATTTCTAAAATTGTCCTACCAAGACGCTGCGCCAGCCGCTATGATAGGCGCTTCAAATCATTTCGAAGTCGCGATAGCCACCGCGGCGATGCTTTTCGGCTTAAATTCCGGAGCCGCTTTGGCGACAGTCGTCGGCGTCCTGATAGAAGTCCCAATAATGCTTTTTCTCGTCAGAATATGCCTTAAAACTTCAACTGCGTTTACTCGCTCCGTCAGTTAAATTTTGCAGGGTTAAACTCATGGGTGCGGGTATAGAGAATTTTTTTCCGGATTTTCAGGGAGGTAGAGGACCCATGTTT
>CAYNIW010000029.1:0-15264 GCA_964397545.1 uncultured Desulfuromonadaceae bacterium
TTTTTTTGTTATCAGTGGTTATGTTTTTTGCTAATAAAATTTAAGAAAGAGGAAACTTCTACCACGAAGCGGGATAAAGCCTTACTTTATCCCTTCACGAAGGAAAAATGAGTACATTTTTCATCACGAAGGTGAAGAAAAAAAAACAAATAGATTATTCTTAATAAAATTTGTATTACTTCGTGTAGGGCACTTATTTGTCTTTAGCAAATAAGTGAACTTTCGTTTAGAAGGGTATTGCTGCTGTAATACCCTTCGCTTCGCGGTAAAAATTATTTTTGGTTTTTCTTCGTAATTCATCAAATAAGTGAATTAGCAGTCGTGGTAGAAATTGTATTTGGTCTTTACAGAATAAAAAACAAGAAGAGATATCAACCACGAAGGAAAAAATGTAAACATTTTTTCTTCACGAAGGATGGATTGTAAACAACCCATCTTCACGAAGCCGTCTATTTTTACTCTGTCGGAAACTACGAATGGTTTATAAATTTACTTATGAATTGCTTGCTTTTTAAGCGTCAAAACTTTGGTATGATTTTTTCCTTTTTAGTAATAAAATTATGTTAACAGTTTAAGACAGGAGGAGACATGGCGTTACTCGATTTTGTAAAAGATGCTGGTAAAAACCTTATCAAAGACGCGAAACAGGCGACTTTGAAACCCGAAGATTTGGCCAATGAATTGAAACTGCACGGATTTGAGATTCAGGATCTCAAGATCGGAGTCGACAAGGAAAAAGTCCTCGTTTCCGGAAAAGCAAATTCTCAGGAAGAAAGGGAAAAAGCAATTCTGTGTCTCGGAAACATAAAAGGCGTTGCTCGAATTGACGACAAGATTGTTGTAGACAAATCTGCACCGGAATCCGGATACTACACTGTCAAATCAGGAGACACCCTTTCGAAAATCTCCAAGGAACAATACGGAGACCCGAACAAATACAACACAATCTTCGAGGCCAACAAACCCATGCTGAAAGATGTTAACAAGATATACCCAGGTCAGGTTCTCAGGATACCCAAAAAGTAATCGTTTTAACTTCAAGGTGTGCCATATATCCATGATGACACACCTTTTTTTTTATATTTGTAATATTAAGGAGAAAAACATGGGATTGCTTGAATCTATTTTGAATGCCGATGCGTCTCCGCTGACAAAGATTGGAGGTAAATTCAGGCTCAACGAACAGCAAACTGCAGAAGTAGTTAAAATCTTTTTACCCGCTCTAACAGAAGGTATAAAGAACAACGTATCCCAAAAAGGAGGACTTGAGAGTTTTATTGGAGCTCTCGCGAAGGGTAATCATGACAAATATCTCGACGATTCAAAATCTCTCGATTCAGAAGACGCTATATCTGACGGCAACGGGATACTCGGGCACGTACTAAAAAATAAACAGGCCAGCAAGCAGTTGGCAAAAAAGGCGTCCGATGTAACGGGACTCAACCAGGATGTTCTTGAAAAGATTTTGCCTCTGGCGGCAGGCCTGGCGATGGGAGCACTGAAAAAAAAGGGGGGAAAATCGGGTGTTGTTTCCCAGCTTGTAGGAAGTGCACCGGCGCCATCAGCCCTTGATACAGTTCTGTCTTTGTTAAATTAACTTTGTCACTCATAGCGAAGGGGTGAAAACAGAAAGAGGTTTATTTATAAATTTGTTTAACAAATTTTATCCTTCGTGTAGCTTGCTTTTTTGCTGAAGGCAAATAAGAAAGCCTTCGTGGTAGAAATTGATTTTGGTTTTTAAGATAAGAATAAAAGGATATTAACCACGAATGGACACGAAGAAAAAAGAAGAATTAACCGCGAATCCGATTTTTCATCGTAGATGAAAAAGTCGTTACACGAATAGCTAAATTGCTTCGCAAATTAGCATCGAACACGAATGGACGCGAAAAAGAAGAAAAGATATTAACCACGAATAGACACGAAGAAAAAAAAAGATTCAACCGCGAATCCGATTTTTCATCGCAGATGAAAAAATCGTTACACGAATAGCTAAATTGCTTCGCAAATTAGCATCGAACACGAATAGACACTAAGAAAAAGAATTAACCACGAATAGACACAAAGAAAAAAGAATTAACCGCGAATACAATTCTTGCATACAAAAATTGCTACACGAATGAACACGAATGATGAAGAAAAGAAAATTTGTTCTAAAAATCTTTATCAGGTTATGAGATGGAAGATGTCATCGGCAAATTTTCCAATATCTTTCGGAGTTGAGCCTTCCAGGAGAAGAGAGAGATCAAAGAGAACCCTAACTCTCTGCCTGAGTTTGTTGCTTGTCCTGTCTTTTTCAAACTCTGCGAGCATTTTTGTTATGAGGTTATGGCTAGGGTTTATCTCGAGGACAGGTTTGGAAAGGGGCAGGTCTTTGTTTATGTCTCGAAGGACTTTCTCGAGGTTTGCCGAGTAACTGCCTTTTTCACGGACGACGCAGGCGGGGCTGTCCACAAGGCGGGAGCTTATGGCGACTTCTTTGACATCATCTTTTAATACGTCCGAAACGAATTCCAAAAAACCCTTGAACTTCTCTTTATCTTCTTCAGAGGCTTTGTTTTTAAGGCTGTCGGATTGTTCCGAAACCGAAACGAAGCTTAAATCCTTGTATTTTTGGACGTTCTGAACGAGAATTTCGTCTATTCCTGGGAGAAGGTATAGAACTTCGAATCCTTTTGATTTGAACATTTCCTGCGAGGGGGATTTTTTTGCCAGTTCATAGGAATCGGATACGAGATAATAAATTTCTTTCTGGTCTTCTTTCATCGAAGAGACATACTCGTTCAAGTCTCTTGCCTCTCCGTTTTGGGAAGAAGAAGAAGGGAATAGGAGCAGGTCGAGAAGTGTCTCCCTGTTGGCGCTGTCTGATACGACGCCTTCTTTTATGTAATGACCGAAATCAGAAAAAAATTTCCCGTATTCTTTTCTCTTTTCATTTTTCAGATCCTTGAGTTCTGAAAGTATCTTTTTTGTAAGATTCTGTCTTATCTGCATCAGCTTTCGGTTTTCCTGAAGCATTTCCCTTGAAATATTCAAAGGCAGGTCTGAGCTGTCGATAATGCCGGATACGAACGAGAGGTAATGGGGGAGTATTTCTTCGCTGTGCGAGAGGATGAGTATCCTGTTTATGTAGAGGTTCATGCCGGATTTTATGCCTTCAAAGAAACTCAGAGGAGGTTTTTCGGAAGGAATAAACGCCAGAGCAGTGAATTCGTTTTTTCCTTCGGCTCTGTAGTGAACTAAAGAGAGCGGGTCGTTAAAATCGAGGGACAAAGATTTATAGAATTCATTGTATTCTTCTTTCTTTACATCGCTTTTTTGCATCTGCCAGAGAGCTTTTTGAGAGTTAACCTGTTTTTTCTCTTTTGGCGTTACGAGCATTATAGGATATTCTACAAAATCGGAAAATCTTTTGACGAGTTCGGTCAATTGCCATTCCTGGAGAAATTCCTTGTCGTCCGGATTCAAGTGCAGGATTACTTCTGTCCCTCTGTCGCTTTTGTCGCAATCTGAAATCTCATAGGTGTAACTTTTGACATCAGACGTCCACAAAACCGCTTTTTCGTCTGTGATATAGCTTTTGCTGAACACTTCGATTTTTTCGGCAACCATGAAAGCGCTGTAAAAGCCCACGCCGAACTGGCCGATAAGATCGGGGAGGTCTTTGAGGTCACTGCCGGAGAGTTTTTCAAGATAATTTCGTGTCCCGGAACGGGCGATTGTCCCCAGATTTTGTTCAATTTCATTTTTTGTCATTCCTATGCCGTTGTCTTTGACTGTTAAAGTCCCTTTGTCCTTGTCTGGTACAATTTCTATTGTAAAAGGTTCCTGAGTTTTCAAAACATTGTCTTCGGTGAGAGATAAAAACCTCAGCCTGTTAATGGCGTCGGATGAGTTTGAAATCAGCTCTCTGAGAAAGATTTCTTTTTTTGAATAAAGAGAATGAATAACCAAATCTAAAAGTTTTTTAGTCTCTGTCTTAAAATCGTGTTTGTCCATTTATATCCTCCTTTATAAAGTTAAATATATTGTTAGAGAGAAGAACCGCAAGGGGGAAAGGCTTGAGAGGCTTTGGCCTGCCTTATCCCGTCACCTGTTGAGGCTCGAGAAAACGGCGCGTGAGATTGAAAACAAAAATTCAGCCGCCGAAGAACTCTCTATGAGCAGTGCTGACGGTGGAAACAAAATTTTAAGTTGAGACAATGCGACTGTTACGGCACAAGAAACTGAAATGGCAGAAAATAGGGCACCCCAGAGCCGGTCGAGAAAAGTGACACCGATATTCTTTAATTTCTTATGTATCATCCATCCGACCGCGCCGCTTGAAAAACTTATAAGAATCCATGACGAAATCGAAATTATACCTCTTATCAGCGGGTTGAAATCAAGAGAAGCGTCTATATAAGACGCCGCTACAGCGCCCAGAAGCAGTCCGAGAAGATAAAACACGAGCCTGACAACGCCGAGAATGGCGCCGAGTAAAAAAGCTGATCCGATTAAAGCCGCGATGACTATGTCTAAATAGTTCAAGTCCCTACTTTTTTGATCTGAGATATATCAGCAAAGACACGCCGGTGATTATTAGCAGTGCGCTGAAGACCTGAGATAAACTGAGGTATCTGAAAACGAGCGCAGAGCCTTCATAGTGCCTGAGAAAGTCAATTGAAAATCTGTGGGTGCCGTAAAAAACCAAGAGCCAAGAAAAAGTTTCTCCAATAATTTTTTTCTTTTTGTCAACAAGAAGCAGGAAAATAGTCAGGAGCAGGGCTGATAAGGACATGATTATTTGGGTCGGAATCACCTTGACGCCGACAGGAGCGTCGGGAATCATACTGCAGTTTGAATAATCGTGAAATACTATTCCGAAACGGTCGCTCTGGATGCCGTAACAACAGCCGTTTAAAAAACAACCTATTCTGCCTATAAAGATTCCGAGAGTAATCGAAGGGGAGACAACGTCTGCGACTTTGAGAAAGCTCAAGCCTTTCTTTTTTATGAAAATTAAACCGCAGAGAAAACCGAGAAAGAGCCCGCCGTATATGACCATACCGCCGTGCCAGACCTGAAGAGCCTCCAGAAGGTTGTCCTTGAAATAACTAAAATGTTCTATAACATACCAGATCCTGCCGCCTGCGATGCCGCCAATAAGAGTCCAGAAAGCGAGATCATAAACTGTGTTGGGATCGAGTCCGTATTTTTTAGCTCTTTTATTAGCAAGGAGAATAGCCGCGAGGAAAGCTATAAACTGCATGAAACCGTAGCTGTATATCTTAAACGGACCTAAATCTATCAAAAGCCTGAACACATTACGCTCCTTCGCTGAGACATTTTGATGGGCACGTATTTATCGCTTCCTGCCATAGTTGTCTGTCATTGGGATAAGTTTCTTTTAGATATGGCAGGTTCCCTCTCATCTCGAGCGAGTTTTCGGGGGATTTTCTAACGCAGAGAGAACAGCCGATACAGCCAACTTTGCATACATCTTTGACGTTTTTGAGTTTTTCGGGGTTCGAACACCTGACGACTAACGGGATTGAAATCGGCATAATTTTCAATATCTCTTTCGGACAGGCCAGTGCGCATTTGCCGCATCCCGTGCATTTTTCTTTGTCTATGACAGGAAGCCCCTTTTCTCCCATTTTTATAGCGTCAAAAGGGCAGGCTTCGACGCAGTCGCCGAAACCTATACAGCCCCAAGAGCAGGCTTTCATTCCGGAGATGACAAGATGCGCTCCCCTGCAGGTCATCACGCCTTCATATTTGCCTATATCCGGCGACTGTTCCCTGTCTCCTCCACAGAGAAGATAAGCTATTTTCTTTTCGCCCGTTTCAACCTCTACACCGAGAATTTCCGCGATTTGTTCAGCTGTGACGCTCGCTCCGGGGATGCACCCCGACGGCGCGTATTTGCCTTCGACTACTCCCTGAGCGTAAGCGGCGCATCCCGGTGCGCCGCAAGCGCCGCAATTGGCTCCGGGAAGAAGTTTTAGGATTTTTTCTACCCTGGGATCTGTTTCGACTCTGAATTTTTTAGCGGCGGCGCTCAAGATGATTCCGAAAACCAAACCGAGGGCTCCGACTACCGCCGTCGAAAATATTATTGGTGTAAAATTCATAATTCCTCCTAAAACAAAATCAAATGGTCATTGTTTTTTTCACTATGGAAAGAGCGTTGATGAGATCTTTATCTATAACCGCGCCGGAAGCGAGTTTGTGTCCGCCCCCTCCGAATTTTCTCGAAAGTGCTCCTACGTCTTTGTTTCCGGACGATCTGAAACTCAGCCTCGTTGAGCCGTTTCTTTCCCTCAAAAGGACTACGGTGTCTATGTCTTTCAACTGGAGGAGATAATTTGCAAGACCTTCGGTGTCCTCTTCAGACACTGAAAAATCTTCCATCAGCTCTTTTGTCACTTTACAGTAAATCACGTCTTTTTCGGTTTCGGAAGTCCTGAGGACTTCTGCGTAGAACAAAAGGATGTCGGAGGGAAGTCTGAAAACTTCTTTCCAAATCCTGTTGGAATTTATGCCTTTGTCTATGAGAGTTGAGGCTATCATAAACGTCTTGGAGGATACGCTTGAAGTTGAAAAACCGTATGTGTCCGATAATATACCGACATAAAGGTATTCAGCTGTCTGGATTTCTATATTGTTGGTCCCGACTATTCCAGCTATGAGTTCAGCGGTTGATGAAGCGCTTGGGTCCACAATGTTGACGTCTCCGAAGAGCTTGTTGTCTATGTGATGGTCTATATTTATCTTGAGCGAGTAAGAGTCGAGAACATCTGAAAAAGTGGTTCCTACGCGTTTAATGTCTCCGCAGTCGACAAAAAAAGCGGAGTCGGAGAAAAACTCAGGCTTCTCCGTGTTGTATTTGTCAAGGGGGAGAAAAGAGTATTTTCTAGGAAAAGGGCCCTCGCAGAATACTCTCGATTTGATGCCGTGTCTCGACAATATGCTCAGGACTGCCAATGAAGAGCCGATGGCGTCACCGTCGGGAGAAGAATGGGTGTAGATGTCCGCTGTTTTGATTGATGAGATGTCGGCGTCTCCGAATAACGGAAGATCATTTTGTCTGTTCTGGATTTTCATCTTTCTCTTCTTTCATTACGGATTCAATTTTTTCTATTATTTCCCTGCTTCTGTCAAGATAGAAATGAATGTCAGGCATGTATTTTATCCTGATATTCTGGGCGAGGAGATAGCGCAGTCTTTTCTTGCCGGCGTTTAAGGCTTCAAGCGTCTTTTCCTGCTCCTCCTTCGAACCAAGAATGCTGACTTTGATCTTGGCGTTCTGAATTCCCGGATCGGTTAAGACAACTGTGACGGTTGACATGGAAAGGTTTCTCTGTCTCGTGTAAGAGTCGAGGATTTTAGAGATTTCCTTTGCTATCGTCTCTTCAATTTTTTTTATTCTGTATGACTGTCTCATACCACCGACTTTTCAAACGAAGCTATCCCTTTTTCGAACCGGTCCAAACCGAGTCTGTCGAGATCGGGATCGTGAAATGAGGAGTCTGAAATCGCTTTCGCCATGAGGACGGAAACTCTCGGCGCGAGCATCAGGCCGTGTCCTGAAAAACCGCAGGCGTGAAAATAGCCATGGACCCCTTCCACTCTGCCGAGAATCGGCTGGGCGTCGGGACTCATGCAGTATAACCCAGCCCACTGACGGAGTATCTTGACATCCCCGAGAGCGGGAATGAAATGATTCAGTTTAACCGACATTTCCTTGATAAAAGAGATGCCGGAGTCAACAGATGTCCCCGGAGGTTCACCCGGATTGGTTTGACCTCCTACTATCCCGCCGTCTTTCACCTGCCTGAAGTATATATTGTGTTCAAAGGACATAATCATATTTTTAAAAAAACGGTTTATCTGTTCTGTCGCGAGTATTTCATGCCTGTGCGGCACGAGAGGCAATTCTATTCCTGCTTTTGAGGCCACCGTGCCCGCGTATCCTCCCGCGGCGTTGACTATGACAGGGCATGATATGACGCCTTTTGGAGTCGCAACACCGGTTATCTTTGAAGCTTTCTTCTCTATGGACAAAACTTCGGTCCTAACAGAGAGGACAGCACCCTGTTCCAAGGCTTTTTTCATGTAGGCGAAGTTTATAAGAAACGGGTTGATGGATCCGTCTGTGGGGCACCATGTCGCTCCGGCGATTTTTTCAGTGTTGAGAAGCGGAACAATTTTTTTTGCCTCTTCCGGAGAGAGGAGTTCGACCTGCAAACCGTGTTTTTTCTGCATTTCGACATTTTTTCTGAACTGAAAAAGTTCCTGGTCTGAATGGGCGAGTATGAGATACCCTCCCTCTTCATATTCTGTGTCGGCTCCAAGTTCTTTTTCGAGTTCCCTGAATCTTTTGACCGACTCCATCGCGAGCCTGACGTTTTCAGGCGTTGACCACTGAGCCCTGATGCCTCCTCCGCATCTTCCTGTGCTGCCGGAAGAGACAGTGTCCTTTTCAAGGACGACGACTTTGCCGAAATTTATTTTAGTGAGTTCATAGGCTATTGAAGCTCCTATTATGCCCCCGCCGATGACGACGCAGTCGGCGGTTTTTGGAAATTCAGCCATGCTGACCACCTCTGCCTCTGGAGACAACCGTGTCGAAATTCTCTTCCGATTCAGCGACGAATTTTATGGGCAAACTTTTCAAAGGGGGCCTTGAAGTTGAACTTTCTTCCGGGTCGGGCCAAAACCCGTTGACCATAAAAAGAAGCTGTTCGACGAGTTTTCTGCAGGTTTTTCCCTGGCAATGCCCCATTCCGGCTCTCGTGACTCTCTTCACTTCATCGACGCTCTTAAGGCCGTATTTTCTGATCGCTTCAACTATCTCCTCTTCGGTGACATCCTGGCATCTGCAGATGATTTTCATATTTTTCATTTTGTCCCTCTTTTTGTCTCTATGAATCTCGCACGGCTCAGCAGGTCAAAAGGCACTTGAACTGTCACGACTCTTGTTCTGTCGGTCGCTTTCGAGTTGTTGACCCCAAGTATTACTCCCTGATCTATCTTTACTCCCTCGCGGTCGAGGACATCTACGATCTCGCCTTTTTCGGGGACAGGCAAAAGTTCATAAGGTATTGAAATAAATCCTTTTGAAGGATTTTCTTTATCAATTCCGACGACGAATATAGCAAGGCCGGGGCATTGATAAACGCAGAGCGAACAGCCGTTGCAAAGCGAATGGTCTATTGAAGGTTTTTGATTTATGCCTTCGGAGATTTTTATGGCGCCTCTCGGGCAGGCACCGACGCAGGGGTTGCAGGGGATTTCCTGAAAACATTCAATTACCGCTTTTGGGGATTGGGCGAGAGATTCGGCGCTCGGCATGGATTCGGATAAATCTTTAGCGTCTGGAAGTCCGTTTTTTGATGTGTTATCGCTCATTTTTATACTCCCGGATCAGTTTTTCGTTTCCCCTTCGGGCTTTTTCTCCGAAAGGACCGTCTCTGAAAATTCTAAGTTCTTCGAGAATTTGGAGTCTTAATTTTTCTATTTTTTCACGGTTTTCGGGAGAAAGATACAGAGCCGCGGAAAGCCCGGCGAGTTTTCCCTCGAGAGATGCTGTAACGGCTTCTTCTATTCCGGAGACGTCACCGCAGAGAAAAACATCGTCTCTCGTTGTCTTCATATATTCGTCGTGCAGGGCAACTTTTCCGCCGAGTTCGGAGATGTTCTTCATTTTACAACCCGCCAGTTCGAGAACATCCGAAAGAGGCGTCAGTCCAACAGCAAGGCAGACGCAATCTACGTCGAACTTAATTTCCGTTCCTTCGATGACATTAAAATTTTCGTCAATCTGAGAAGTCACTGCGGATTTTACTCCTGTTTCGCCGTCCCCTTCGGCTTTTGTTATTGTTCGGCGGGTGAATATCGGAATGCCCATTCTTCTCAATTTAGCTGAATGAACGAGATACCCGCCGACGCCGGGAAGAGCTTCAATAACAGCGGCAACTTTGACACCCGCCTGCAGAAGCTGGTATGAAACTATCAATCCAATGTTTCCCGATCCGATCATAAGAACTTTTTTGGCTGGGACCACGCCGAAGACGTTCATTAGAGTCTGTATTGCACCGGCGCCGTAAATTCCGGGGAGGTCGTTGTTGACGAAATTGATGCAGTTTTCGGAAGCTCCGGTGGCGACCACAACGGCTTTTGATTCCACCTCCTCGAATCTGTCCGGGTACAAAACAGAGAGAGTATTTCCGTAGATTCCGGTGACGCAAGCCTCGGTGTTTATCCTTACTCCTGCATTGGCGCAGTTCTGCAAAAGGATTTTGGATATGTCTATTCCTCTGAAACCGCAAAGGTGTTTTTTCGAACCGAAAAATTTGTGCGTCTGTTTTATCAGCTGGCCTCCGGGCGTAAAATTGTCGTCGAAGACTTCGACTTTCAGCCCGAAACTTGACGCTTCGACGGCGGCTGAAAGGCCTGCCGGGCCGCCTCCTATCACAGCTATGTCCGTCTGACGTTTCAAGCCAGGTCTCCTTTTCCTTTTTGCCTTTCGACTCTCATGCCTTCTCTGACGGGAGTAACACAGGTCATGACATTGGGTTTTCCGTTGACTACCATAAGACAGCTCGCGCATTTGCCGACACTGCAGAACAATCCTCTGGGGCGTTCGAGCTTGTCGGTCACTCTGAAGGTTGTGGTTCCGCCCGCTATGAGCGCCGCCGCGATTGTCTCTCCTTCAAAAGCCTCCACGGGAGAGCCTTCGAAATAAAATATTATCTTTTTATCCCTCTTGAAAGTCAACACGGGATGCTCGTCTATCCTCATTCAGTCTCCTTTTCGCAGTATCTTTGGATTATTCTTTCGATGATTTTTGAAGTTCCCGCGCCTTCCACGAGTGGAAAAATGCGGGTTTCAGGTGCTATTTCTCTTCCGATGACTGAATCCTGTCTGTAATCCCCGCCTTTTACTATTATATCCGGCCTAATCAGTTTTATAAGCTCCAGAGGAGTTTCCTCGCCGAATACGACAACGAGGTCGACATATCTGACGGCGGCAATCAGCGGAGCCCTCTCCTGAATATTGAGAACCGGTCTTTTCGGTCCTTTGAGCTTAACGACCGAATCGTCGCTGTTCAGACCCACTATGAGAGTTTTTCCGATATCTTTGCAGTATTTGAAGACCTCAATATGCCCCGTGTGCAGTATGTCGAAACAGCCGTTAGTAAAAACAATCTTTCCTCCGGCAGGGTTTGATTTTACGAATTCGAGAATTTTTTCGTCGTCTCTTTTGAAAAATAAAATGGGGCAGTTCATATCAGGTTTTAATTTTCGTGTTTGCCGAAACTTTCCAGTATTTCGTCTATTATAACCGTCTGAGCCCCCATTTTTTTAAGCTGGACTGCCGCGGCATGACTTCCTATCAGAGCTGATTCTTCAATGCCGGCTCCGGAGAGGAGAGAAAGGCATACGGCGCTTATGACGGTGTCACCGGCTCCGCTGACGTCGTAAACTTCTCTCGCCTTCGTAGGGATCTTCATGGGTTCACGGGCGTCGCTAAAAAACACTGTCATTCCTTTTTCTCCCTGTGTCAAGAGGAGGTATTCGCAGTCTATCCTCTTTAAGACAATATCGACTGCGGAGGAAATTTCATCTTCTGTCGAGCATTTGGTCCCGGTAGCTTTGGAGAGTTCTTTGAGGTTCGGTTTGAACATTTTTACTCCGGAATAGAGAAAGAAATTCTCGAATTTAGGATCGACGAAAACAGGTTTGGCGCATGAAGAGGCTTTTTTGAGAATATCTTTTATGAGTTTTCGGTTTAACAGCCCCTTGTCGTAATCCTCAATCAGGACTGCATCGCAAACCGGTATGTATTTTTCGCAAAAACCTGCTATCATTTCCGCGGTGTTCTGAGCCGCCGGCAGTTTTTTTTCCCTGTCAACCCTCACTACCTGCTGAGAATGAGCTATTATTCTTGTCTTTTGGGTGGTGTTTCTGTTTTTCTCTCTGAAAATCCCTTCGCAGGTTATACCGAGGGATTCGAAAATTCCGGTGAGTTTGTCTCCGGCCGAATCGAATCCAATCAAACCGACTGGAAATACTTCGGCTCCAAGAGTTCTTAAATTGTGCGCTACGTTGGCGGCTCCGCCGAGATGATAAGATTCCTTGATAACTTCCACAACTGGAACAGGAGCTTCGGGTGAAATTCTATCGACATTTCCCCATATATATTCGTCGAGCATTATGTCGCCGACTGTCAGAATTTTTTTTCCTGAAAATTTTCCGGCGATTTCTTTCACCCTTTGCAATTTCATGTTTTGAATTCTATAACACTTATTCTTTTCAGACAAGCAGATATACTTCTTTGCTATGGATTTGTCCGTTAAACTCCGTTATAATGCCTTGATTCGCCTTGTTGTGATATTCATCTAAAAATGAAAGAGATTTAATGGTTTTTTCGCTTTTATTCTTTATAACGACCATTACCTGCGGGACATCTGCACAGGATCCTTTTTGTATTTCAGATATCTCCGAGTTATTCGAAACGGGCCGTCAACATTACAATTCAGGCGAATACGCGAAAGCTGCGGGGTGTTTTTACGCGGTTTTTCTGAGAAATCCCTACGACAAAGAAGCGAGAAAAGCTTTGGATAAGTCCTATGAAAAACTCGGTAAAAAACCGGTTGTCAAACCCGAACTCTATCTTGCGCCTTTAAACGAATTATTCAAATGGACAGGACTGGCGTTTGTTTTGACATCGGCTCTGCTGGGATTATTGAATATTTTCAAGCTGAAAAAAAATCTTCTGATTGCGACTGTTATGGCAATGACTATCAGCGTGGCTTTTTTTTACGAGGGATACAATTTAGAAAAAAATCAAAGAACCGAAAAACTCTTTGTTCTTTCGAGTATCCCCCTAAGAAACGACCCTCTCTACGGATCTTCGGATTTCTTTGAACTTCATCCTGGTGACGTCGTCTCCCTTAAAGAAACACGAGGCACATGGCTCAAGGTCAGGTTCGAACGCGCCGAAGGATGGATTTTGGATGATTATGTAATGAAACTGAACTGACAGGAGAGTATAGATGAAAAAAATCGGTATAAGAAAAGAAAACAAAGGACCGTTCGAGAGAAGAAGCCCGCTCGTCCCCGAGGACGTCCAAAAGCTGGTTGAAGGCGGCTTTGTCGTGACAGTTGAAAAATCAGATGACAGAATCATCCCCGAAGAGGATTTTGCTTCCGTTGGTGCGAAAATTTCGGAAAAACTCTCGGAAGAAGATGCGGACATAATATTCGGCATAAAAGAAGTTAAACCGGAACTGCTCATCGAAAAAAAAGTGTATCTCTTTTTTGCCCATGTAATCAAAGGACAGGAATACAACATGGCAATGCTTTCTGAAATCCTGAGGAAAAAAATAACTCTCATAGATTACGAGACAATAAAGGACAAAGACGGAAAAAGACTGATATTTTTCGGCAGATATGCAGGTTTGGCTGGCGCGATAGACACTCTATGGACACTGGGTAAAAGACTTTCAGGCGAAGGCATTGACACGCCTTTTAATAACATCAAAAGAGCCATTGAATACAAAGACCTCAATGAAGTAAAGCGCGAAATCAAAGCTGTCGGCGACAGCATCAGAAAAGACGGATTGCCGGATGAGATCGCTCCGCTGACTGTCGCTTTTACGGGATACGGTAACGTCTCTGCCGGAGCGCAGGAGATATTCGACCTATTGCCGTTTGAAACGCTGGAGCCGCGAAAACTTGCCCGGATTTCTTCCGGAGATTATTCAAATAAAACCGTTTATAAGACTGTTTTCAAGGAGGAAGATCTCTACGAACCGATAGATCCGCAGAGAAAATTCGTATTGAAGCACTATTACGATAATCCTCAGCTCTACAGATGCGTATTCGACAAATTCGCCGGAGAAATCTCCGTTCTTGTCAACGGCAGTTACTGGGATGAAAGATATCCGAGAACTCTCACCGAGGAGACTGTAAAAAAATTGTGGAATGAAGGTTCGAGGAAACTGAAAGTAGTAGGAGACATAAGCTGTGACATAAGAGGCGGAATCGAAATAACATTTAAGACGACCACTCCGGGAGATCCGGTTTTCGTATATAAACCTTGGGACGGCTCAATCGAAAGCGGAATAGAGACCGAAGGGATAGCCGTATTAGCGGTAGATATCCTGCCGAGCGAATTGCCTCTTGAGTCTTCTGTTTATTTCAGTCACGTTTTAACAAAATTCATTCCGGAAATTTCGTCGGCTGATTTCACAAGAACTTTTGAAGATCTCAATTTGCCCGGCGAGATAAAAAACGCGATTATAACCCATGGGGGCAAGCTGACACCCGATTACCAATACATGGCGAAATATTTGAGAAATAACTGAGGAAACGGAAGCCGAATTGGATAACAAATTTAGAAAAGAACTGATTTCCGCCGCATCAAAAATCAAACCTGTGTTCAGGGTAGGGAAATCTGGAATCACGGATATTTTCATCCGTGAAATAGACAAAGCTCTTTCAGCCCGTGAGCTGATAAAAATAGACGTGAACAGAAATTCACAGTTGGACCCGGACATCGCTGCAAAAGAAATAGCTCAAAAAACCAGTGCGGAAATAGTTTTAGTCTCCGGTAGGAAAGTAACATTGTTCAGAAAACGTGAAGACGACGATGAATGAAGTAAAAAAGATAATATCAAAAAATAAACGCGCGTATCACGATTACCATATACTCAATAAAATCGAGGCGGGTCTGGCTCTCGAAGGTTCAGAAGTTAAATCTCTAAGAGAAGGATCCTGCAGTCTCGGAGAGGGTTATGTCAGAATAATTAACGCAGAAGTATATCTTGTCAATGTCCTCATACCTGTTTTCGATAAATCCTCCGCCTTCGCGCCTGACCCAAAAAGGAAAAGAAAACTTCTTCTAAACAGAAAGGAAATTTTCAAGCTTAAGGCAAAAATAGAGCAGGAAGGGCTTACGGCGATACCCCTGATGATTTATTTCAACCCTAAAAATCTGGTCAAAGTTGAAATAGGAATCGCGAGAGGCAAAAAACTATACGACAAGAGGGAAGCGATAAAGAAAGCCGATGTAGAGAGAGATATCAGGAGAAAAAAATGGGATTAGAGGAAAAACCTATCGGGATATTTGATTCGGGGGTGGGTGGGCTGACAGTTGTCAGGGCCGTCAGAAAAGCTCTTAAATCGGAAGATATAGTTTATTTCGGAGATACTGCGAGAGTTCCTTACGGCACTAAATCGAGAGACGCAATCATGAAGTTCGCCAGAGAAG
>CAYNIW010000030.1:0-14599 GCA_964397545.1 uncultured Desulfuromonadaceae bacterium
GAATATTATAAAAAATATTTTCGATCCTTTTTTCACGACAAAGACAAAAAAATACAGCTCAGGACTAGGACTTTCAATAACTTACAGGATAGTGAAAAATCACGGAGGAGAAATATATGTCAGGAGCACGGAAGGAGAAGGGTCTGTTTTCACCATGGAATTTCCTATTTACACCCAAGAGGATAAAATTGACCCTTTTGAGGCGATTATCCGCTGAATAATGACAAATTTTCCCTTCCTACCGGCTTCTAAAAGGTGTATAATATTACTATGAGGAAGCATGTTAATCTGTCTAGTTTTTTTTCTGCCTGTTTATTTACTCTGTTTCTGACTTGATTTCAACGCATTCAGGCTCTTTAATCGCATTTCCTCGAAAAGTATTATTTTAAGGAGCAAAAAATGAATGTTCTGCTTGTATATCCTGAAATACCAAATACTTTTTGGAGTTTTAAACACGCCGTAAAGTTTATCCATAAAAAAGCAATGATGCCACCTCTGGGGCTTTTGACTGTCGCCGCGCTTCTCCCTGCTGAGTGGGAGAAAAAACTTATCGACATGAACATAGAAAAGTTGAAGAAAAAACATCTCGAGTGGGCAGATATCGTTTTAGTAAGCGGCATGTCCATTCAAAAAAGTTCCGCCGCCGAAGTGATAGATGTTTGCAAGAGAGCCGGTAAAAAGGTGATTGCGGGAGGACCTCTTTTCACTCTCGATAGAGAGGCTTTCGATGGGGTTGATCATTTTGTCCTGAACGAAGCCGAACTCACCCTTCCTGAATTTCTCGACGATTTGGAAAAAGGCAGAGAGAGGAAAGTTTATGAAACCGAAAAACACGCTGATCTGGATTCGACTCCCCTGCCGCTTTGGTCTTTGGCGAAAATGGCTAAATACGCGATGATGCCCATGCAGTATTCGAGGGGATGTCCTTTTAACTGCGAGTTCTGCAATATAACTTCACTCTTCGGCAGAATTCCAAGACTAAAAAAACCGGAAATGATAATTGCTGAACTCGAAGGGCTCTATGAGAATGGATGGAGGGGAGGCGTATTTTTCGTGGACGACAATTTCATCGGCAACAAGACTAAACTGAAAGAAGAACTTTTGCCGGCGATTTCAAAATGGAGAAAAGGAAAAAAAGGAATTCAGTTAATAACGGAAGTTTCCATTAACGTGTCTGACGACGATGAACTCCTGAAAATGATGCTCAATGCAGGTTTTGACACGCTTTTTATAGGTATTGAATCCCCTAACAGCGCGAGCCTTCTTGAATGCAACAAAAACCAGAACCTAAACAGAGACCTTATCTCCAATATTAAAAAACTCCAGAGAATAGGATTTACGGTTCAAGGGGGGTTTATTGTAGGTTTTGACAGCGACACCGCGATGATATTCCAGCAGGTTATAGATTTTATTCAGAGAAGCGGCATTACTACCGCGATGGTCGGTTTGCTTCAGGCTCCGGCAGGAACGAGATTATATGAAAGAATGAGAAAAGCCAACAGGATAAAAAGAGGTTTTTCAGGAGACAACACGGATTGTTCGACGAACATAGTTCCAGTGATGAAAATGAATGATTTAAGAGAAGGATACGAGAAAATAATAAGAAAGATTTACTCGTCAAAATTTTACTACAGGAGAGTGAACACTTTTCTCGACGAGTATAATAAACCGCAGACAGGAGTCAGGTTCAATTTAAAAAATAAAATAATATACGTATCTGCTTTCCTGAGGTCTATTATTCTTCTCGGTGTTTTCGGTTCGGAAAAGCTTTATTTTTGGAAGCTCTTGACTAAGACATTTTTCAAAAACATAAAAAATATGCCTCTTGCGGTGACTCTTGCTATATACGGAAGGCATTTCAAGAAAGTGACAAACGACTACCTCGTCCTCGACAGAAATCCGTGATATAGAGACGGCAAAGACACGTTTAATTTTTTTCCGTGAAATGATAATATTACTCTTTAATTTTGAGGAGTTATAATATGAAAGGCAATTTTCCTGAAAAATCATTTTCGGAAGCTCTCGAGACGCTCGAAAATTTCGTCAAAAACGGTATAAACCTGAAAAAAACAAAAGAAGCTTCGCTCGCGCTTTCCAAATGTTTTGAAACTGGAAAAAAAACTCTTATATGCGGAAACGGCGGAAGTCTCTGCGACGCGATGCATTTTGCCGAGGAATTCACGGGAAGATACAGAAAAAACAGAAGACCCCTGCCTGTGATTTCGGTCTCTGACCCCTCGCATATATCCTGTGTCGGCAACGATTACGGGTTTGACGAAATATTCTCACGCGGTGTAGAGGCTTTCGGAAAAGAAGGAGACGTGTTTATAGGACTTTCGACTAGCGGAAATTCTCCGAACGTCATTAAAGCGCATGAGACGGCAAAAAAAATCGGGATGAAGACCATTTTACTTCTCGGGAAAGACGGCGGGGCGCTCTCGGGAAAAGCAGACATCGAATTTGTCGTCGGGGGATCCTCATCAGACAGAATACAGGAGGTCCACATGACTGTTCTTCACATCGTCATAGAAGGAGTCGAGAGAATTCTTTTTCCTGAAAATTACAGATAAAACCTGTCAAAAGAGCATGATTTTTCCAGAGAAAACCTTTCCACCCACACGGAGACTTCCGAAATAAACTCCGCCGGGAAAGCCTGACAAGTCAATATATTCCGTCCTTGTTCCCGATACGGAAAACTCGAGAGCTTCTTGAGCTTTCCTTCCAGCGAGATCATAAAGGAGAAAAGATACTTCTGTCGCCGAGCAAGAACTGAAATCGAGACGGAGAAGATTATTTTGAGGATAAAGGATGTATGAGAAAGTAAATTCTTGGTATAAAAGGTTACCCGGAAAGTCTTCAGACACGAGATTCGGTTCGTAAACTGATTTTTCAAAATAGATGTCGTTGTTTGTGTCATAATGGATAGCGTGGGTCCATATTCTGTAGATATAACCGTTTTGAACGAAAAAAGAAGGCTGTGTGTTGTGAGTTCCGTCGTAGGTAATCTGCTGTTCACTTTCCCAATTCAGCCCGTCGTAAGACCGCCGTGTGTGTATGTTGTAGATTCCGGAGACGTTTTTCGCGTAGTCCACTATAAAAGCCCCGTCCGGAGTTGTCTGGCAGAAAGGGTCGTGTGAATTAAGATTGGTTGTCAGTTGAACTTCCTGGGACCAGTTCAGCCTGTCCGGAGATGTTCTGATGAAGACGTCGTATTGATAAGTGGTTCCTGTCTGTCTGTGATACGCGGCAAGGTAGATTCCTGAAGAATTCTTGCAGATCCTCGCTCTGTAAGCGCTCGCGGCTATCTGCGTTTTGGTTGTGTCCCACTCTCCCGCATGAGTTCTGTGGGTAATATAGGCTCCGTATCCCGACGCTATGTATGTCATGGTCAGTGATCCGTCCTGCTCTATTATGACTACAGGGTCGTAGATGTTCTGAGATGAAGCCCAAGGCAGGGGAATCTCGCCTGTCTTTGTCCATACTGAACCGTCTGTCGAAAAAGCACTGTATATCCTGTATGTCCCTGTTTCATTCGAAGCGTAAAACAGCAAAAGAGAATCCCCTTCTCCTCTCAGAAGAGAAAAAGTTGATTGGTTGCCGGCGCCTGTCAAGGCGGGATACAGCGCGCTCCAGGTAGCCCCGTCATCTGTTGAAAAGCATGAGTATAGGTCTCCGGAATACCAGTCCTGATTTCTCTCGACTATGGTGAGAAGGTTACTGTTCTGAGTTCTGCATGTCCTACCTATGATGTCGTTGTCGGAACCCCCGGAGATAACTACGGGCGCTGAATACTCAAAAGCTGCCGTGAAAATAAAAAGAGTGACAAAAAATAAATTTTTCAAAAATTCCTCCTTTTGGGATAAAAGTATTTATATCACTAAAAAAACATAAAATGAAAGCCGACTTTAGCAGAAAAGCCTATTTGACAGACCCTTAAAATAAAATTATGATATCCTATGTCTTTTATCTGCGGTGTTTTTTTAATAGCGTGGACTTCTTATTTTGATTTCATGCCCCCTTTGCCGGGTCTTTGCGACGATGAAGGTATTGTCATATCGACTGGAGTTTCTTTTCCCGGGGTCAAGTTCGGCATAGAAAAACCGGAAAAAAATCTCTTTGAGGACAGGGAAACAGGAAAAACTCCTCCATCCCTAACTACTGCTGTTGTTCTTTTCGATTTCGCGGATTTATTTCACAACCCTTCTCACACACAGGGAAGCTACGACGAGCTTTTGTTTTCGTCTTCAAATCCGGGGAGCATGTATTCTTATTACAGGGAAGTGAGTTACGGGCAGTTCTCGGTTTACGGCGTCATTGAAGGATGGGTCAGGAGTTATTATCCTAAGACGGCCTACGCCCTTCACTACTACGGCATAGAATGGATATTCGACCCTTACACGCAGGAAACGAGCATAGGTGTTTACATGGCGGCGAGAGACGCGGTCTACAGAGCAGAACAGGCGGGATTCGACCTGAATGTCCTCGATCCGGACGGAGACAAGGTGGCACACGGGCTTTTCGTCGTCCACGCGGGACCCGGAGCCGAACAGACGGGGGACACTACGGATATATGGTCTCACAAAGCCGACGCCCGGGAGTTATGCGAACTTATCCGCGACAATTATGATCCAACCTGCCCTTATATAATCTCGAGGGGCTGCACGCTCGGCGTGTATTCGATGGAGCCGGAGATGAATGAAGACGGCTCTCTTGTCACAGTCGGAGTTTTCTGCCACGAATTCTGTCACGTCCTCGGCGCGCCTGATCTATACAATACTTCGGAAGGAAGCTCGGTTGTCGGGAAATTTGAATTGATGGACGCGGGAAGCTGGAACAGACTTTCCGGAGAACAACCCGGGACAAGGCCGGCGCATCCTTCTCTTTGGATTAAAATGCTTTTGGGGTGGGTGACTCCGGATTCAATAGAAAGAGATGTAACGGGAGTTCCGGACATAGTAAAATCGGCGACCCTCGACGCGGCAGGAGGGCTGATTATGCCGAGAACTTGGAGAGCTCTTCAGAACCCTAACGGCGTAGACTGGACTGATGAAAGACCCGGAACAGGTGAATATTTTCTTTTCGAAAATCGCGCAAAGATAGGATTTTTCGAAACAGCGCTTCCCGACGAAGGAATAGCCGTCTGGCATGTTGACGAATCGAGGCCTGACAACAACGATGAAGAGAGAAGACTTGTATCTCTGGTGAAAGCGAGCGGAGATCCTTCGACGACGACTTCCGGCAAAGAAGGCGATCTTTTCAGCAGTAGAACAGGAGAACTCGGGTCGAGGGATGTCCCTTCTCCGAATATGTGGGACGGGGTGTCGAGCGGAGTGAGAATGAAAAACATCTCAGATCCGGCTCAAGTCATGTTTGCCGATATCGAAGCGGGTCCTGTCCTCCTCGGAAAAGTTTTTTCTTATCCCAATCCTTTCGAGAAAAGATCCCACGGAGACGTTTGCATGATAAAGTATCAGCCTCTCGGGAGAAGAGCTGAAGACATGTTTCCTCTCTTCAGAGTGGTGATTTTCAACATCGCCGGAGAGGTCGTCAGGCTTCTCGACGATCCTTCTGAAGTCTCTCCGATATCGAGGGAGGCTGTATGGGACGGCAGGAATGAGGACGGAGATGAAGTCTCAAGCGGCATGTATCTTTACATAATAGAACTCATACCTTTTTCCGAAGAGAGAAATTTCGGAAGAATAACTTTCATACACTGACATGAAAAAAATATTTTTTACAATGATTCTCGCGTTGCTGTGGTCCTCTTATTTGGCGGCTTTCAGCGCTGGAGTCACGGGCAGTACTTTTTTGAAGATCGGTATAGGGGCAAGACCGGTGGCGCTGGGTTCTGCTTACACTGCCGTTTCAGATGACGCCAACTGCATCTTCTGGAATCCGGCGGGGCTCGCTCAGACATACGCCCTCGGAGGAACTTTTTCGTTTCTCAACCTCTTCAAAGACATAAACTACGGCGCGGGTGCTTTTGTCGTCCGGCTGAAAGCTCTCGGAGTCCTCGGCATCGGAGGAGCTTTTCTCAGCGCTACTGACACGAGAAGGGATCAAAACGGAACCGAACTTGGCTCTTTTTCCAATTACGACGCAATGTTCGTCGTGTCGTTCGGCAGAGAAATATACGGCGACAATCTCATGGGCGGAGTATCAGTCAGAGGGATTCAGAGTAAACTCGGCAGTAGAATCGCAAGGACAGCTACGTTTGACGGCGGCGTGCTTTTTGTCCCTCATCCGTTTTTAAGGCTCGGCGCCGCGCTGAAAAACGTGGGCCCCGGAATAGTCTTCATAAGCCAGCGCGATCTTCCTCCCACGGAGCTTCGGACAGGCTCGGCTATCGTCCTGCCTCTTGACCTGGAGTCGTTCCTTCTCAAGATGACTTTGAGCGCGGACCTCGGGTTTTCTGAATTTTCGAAAATAACGTCAGGCTTCGGCGGAGAGCTTTCTCTTCTGCCGACGGATCTTGACTTTGCCTTCAAGGGGTTTTCCCTCAGGGGAGGGTATCAACCCGTAGAGAGGACAGGCGACTGGAGCGGTTGGTCATTCGGCCTCGGAGTCATGATGCCTTTGGGCAAAGATTATTACTTTTCGATAGACGCCGTCCATTATTCATACGGATACCTCGGCGGAGCCGACAGAGTATCGTTTACGTTGAAAATCTGATATTTATTTCCGCTCTTATACAGCCGTTGAGAGCAGACGGACTTTGAATAGTAAGAAGAAGAGGAGGTGAGAAGTGGAGAACTGGCCTAAATGTCTCAAATGCCAGACAGGAGTCCTTGTTCCCCTTTCAGATTACGGAAGGGAAGGAGCGACTATAAAGTATAAAGCATGGGTCTGCAATAATCCGCAGTGCGGATTCCACATCAGAATAGACAACGGCGAAATATCAATAGGAGACGCCGAGGTCATTCACGACGCCAGAATGAGCCAGAAAAAAAGAATCTGAAAAGAGGAAAAAAATGAACAAACTCTTATCTTTGTCAGCGGCGGCGCTTTTATCCTTTTTTTCTTTTTCATGCACAAAAAAAGGATCAGATGCTATCCAAATCAAATATTATGAACCCAAAGAACCTGTTTATGTGGTCCCCGAGACAATTTCGGTTTTTCCCGACACATTTGTCAATCTCGGTTTCGCTGATTTTTACGGAGATTATTTAGCAGTCCTCGACCTGACACTCTGCAAATGTTTTATATACGAAAGCGGAGACCTGAAGACAGTGTTCGGAGACAAAGGGGAAGGACCTGGAGAATTCAACTTCATGCAATCCGGGATAGTTAAATTCACGGATGACGGAGATGTCGCCGTCTTTGACCCGATGAACTCTCGGCTTCAGATATTTTCAATAAGCGGTGAACTTTTAAGGTCTCTTAACCTCGGCGTCATCAGTATCACTTTTGACATCTATGACTCCATAGCAGTTTTTGCCCCTCTCATGGGAAAAACATTAATGGAATTCTACGACATAAATACGGGTGGAATAATCAAAAAATTTGAAAGTGACTTTGAAGTAAACATGGCGGAAGAAAAACTCCCTCCTCCGATGAAAGTCCTGACGGGCGGAGCGGGAGACACAATTTGGTGGGGTTTCAACGGAGAATACACAATATATCAATACACAATGGAAGACTCGGCGATATCAGCTTTTTCGGTCACATACGAGCCTCTGCCATTTCCGCAGGAAGTAATAGACTTGATGTATGAAAGAGCAGGACAATACAGAGATTTCCTTGAAGGAAGAATAAGGGAAGAACAGCCTCCTTTTTACTTCCTAATGTTCGACAGGGAAAAAGAGGTCCTTCTCGTCATCGCCGCTTCAGACGAATACACTTATTCGATAGTGGATATTTTCGACAGCCAGAACAACTACCTCAAAAGAGTGAAAATAAGTTTGGGAGAAAAAATGCAGCTTCTCGGAATAAGCGGCGGTGTAGCCGCAGTCTTCGAGATGGACAGTTTAAGGCTGATGCTGCTTGATGTCTCGGAAATATATGAATGACTTTTTTGAATAAAATTATTTTTTTGAAAGTTTATAAATTAGCGGCGGTTTTTGCAGTCGTTTTAATTCCTTTCTCGCCTCTGCATTCACAATGGAGGAGGGAGGAAATAAGAGCCGGCGTTTTTCCCCACGGGATTTTTGCCGGAGATTTCAACGGCGACGGTTATTTTGATATCGCCGTTTCAAGCGTCCAACTGCTCAATGAAAATGTTTATTTAATTCTCAACAGAGGCGGATCGTTCGATCCGCCTCTTCCGTTTCTTGCTGGAGACGGGTCGCTCGACATAACTGCCGCGGATTTTAACGGCGACGGTTTTTTGGACATAGCCGTTGCTGAAAAGATATCCCACCTTTCCGTATTTCTAAACACAGGTTCAGAATCATTTTACGAATGCAGGCGATGCTATTCGGGGCAGGATCCGAAAGCGCTTTGCACAGCAGATTTTGACGGAGACGGCGATGAAGACATAGCGGTCGCAAATTATTACTCCGGCACCGTGACTGTTTTTCAAAACGCAGGGGACGGAACTTTTTCCAGGAGCGGATCTTATGACGCGAAAAAAAGTCCGGCGGCGCTTTGTGCGGTTGACATAAACGGCGACAATTTTTTTGACCTCGCGGTGTGCGATGCTTGGAACGGACGCGTGCTTCTCTTTCACAACACCGGGGACGGAACTTTCGGTAAACAGGTGAAAATTCTTTGCCAGGGCTGGCCGAAAGCAATAGATTTTGCGGATATAGACAATGATGGAGATGAAGATTTTGCTGTCGCATGCGCGGCTGACGACGAAGTCAGGATATTTACAAACGACGGTGAAGGGAATTTCGTCATAAAGAGTGTTTATGACGGGGGAGACAGATCTGAGGATTTAATTTTTGCCGATTTTGACGGAGACGGAGATGAAGATTATGCCGTCATAAGCAGTTCAGACGAAAAAATCAGGATTTACTCTAACACAGGAGAAGGGCTGTTTGTCTTAGTCTATGAAGGAAAATCGGGAGAAGAGCCGAGAGCTATCTGCGCCGCTGATTTCGACGGCGACGGTTTTTTTGACATCGCCGTCACGAACTATTCGGTGAACAAAGTGTCCCTTTTTATGAGTAATTGAAAAAACGGTATAAGGCAGAAATCAGAACTCTCTTCCTGTTACCCTGTTGACTTCCTCGTAATCTTCGATTTTCATGGCTCCGAAAGAAAGGGTGAGTGAATTTTCGATTATCTGTTTTTCGTTCTTGAAGCCGGGTATGGGAAGAGTTCTTGAGCTTCTTGCCAGTATCCACGACAGCATTCCCTGGACGAGTGTTTTTCCGTCTCTCGTCATTATGCCGCGTATTTTTTCTATAAGTTTTACTCTTTCTGCGAGATATCCTTCCCTAAAATTCAGACCGAACCTTCTGCGCATGTCGTTTTCGGGGAATTCGGTGTTTTCGTCAAACTTTCCCGTGAGGACTCCCATCGCCAGCGGACCTCTGTTTATTGCAGTCATCGAATGATTTTCGCATAGGCTTAACATAGATGGATCTTCTCTTAAAGGATTTAAGCCGAACTGAAAAGAAACGCAGTTTTTACCTTCTGCAAATATTTTTGCCCTTTCTGGGTCAGCTGTGCTCCAGCCGTATTTCCTTATCATCCCTCTTATGACGAGTTCTTCGAGAAAATCACGGACTTCTTTGGCTTTCTCGATGTCATAGTCGTGGATGTGAAACTGGTAAAGGTCTATGTAGTCAGTGCCGAGCCTTTTAAGAGAAGCTTCGCAGGCTTTTTGGATATATTCGGGAGTTGCGTTTTCTCCGGCGATCTTCACTTCTTTTTCGTCGGGGACGTAACCGAATTTGGTGGCTATGACGACCTCGCTCCGTCTTTTCGAAAAAGCCTCTCCTATTATTCTCTCGCTTCTTCCACAGCCGTATGCGTCGGACGTATCGTAAAAACTAACACCGAGCTCCAGGGCTTTTCTAAGTGCTTTAAGCGACTCTTCGTCGTTTACATCGCCGTAGCCCACCCATCCATCATGCCAGAAAGGCCCGCCTATCGCCCAGCATCCGGCGCCGACCGCGCTGACCTCTATATCGCTGTTTCCGAGATTTCTTTTGAGCATAGTTCCTCCTGTTTTAAGATGAATTATCGCCAAATAGAAACCGGATATCAAGAAAAGAAATCTTCTCTAAGTCGCCAAAAAGATGTGCGCGAATGTCAGGATTTCTGTAGAATTTGCTTATGAGAGAAGCCGTTTTTTATTGTCTCAAAAGAAATACTCTTATAGCTGTAGGTTTTTTTACTGTCATTTTGTATGTTGACTTTTTTGTCACCTACGCGAGTTTCAGCCTCTTCGGCGCCTACGGATTTATTCCAGGAATAATATTGACATCCATCGTCTTGGGCGTTTCCGGCACATACATAAACCAAATACTTAAATCCTCGATAAACGGAAAAGATGAGCCGCCTGTCTGGGAGCTTGAAGACGCTGACATCCAGGGAGTATTAAGCGCTTTGACGCCTTTCCTGTTCACACTTTTCGAAGCGTCTATTCTGTCACTATTGTTTGTGCAATTTGTTTTTACAGCCGGTCACGGCATTTTGTTTTTCTTCTCTAAAGTTTTCCATTTATCAGCGGGATTTTTCTTTGCCATGCTGTTTCCGGTAAACCACTTGAATTACGCAGTGATAAGAGGATTCAACGTGATGTATGTGCTGTCAATGCTGAAAAAAAGCTCAATCATTAAAATATTCACCCTGTTCCCTTGCGGCATGATAATTATTTTGTCATTATTTTTGAATAAATTTGTCTTTTTCATATTGGCGCCCATCATATTTTTCGCCTTCATAGCTCTTTCGAGAGCCCTTGGCGTGATGTTCTACGAGGACAACCGTGAAGAAGACTGAAGAGAGCCAATGTCTTTTACGACGATTGATTTTGCCCAAAAATCACCTGTTCTTCTTCTGTCGGGCTTCGTCAAGATGAACAAAATTTCAATTGCGAGCAAGGGGGCGGCATGAAGGCAGATTTCCCTCAAAAATGATTTCCACCAGTTTATGGGATTTCCGGTTTGCAAGTTGATGACACGCATCTTGAGTATCCTCCTGCCTATGCTTCTGCCGCCGAAAGAGTCGCGCGCATAGGAATAAAAAACAGCCGCCGCAAGAGGGCAGAAAAATATAATTCGGGATAGGTGTATAAAAAATTCTTTCCCTGAAGATTCTGCGATGACAATCAGGGGAATACCCAGCCCGAGGATTAAAACGGCAATTGACCTGTCTATGATGAACGCTAATATTCTGCTCCAAACAGGCGGTATGGGATATCTATCTGAATAATCATTCTTGGAGGGAGACGTGAAAAACGAATTTTTTTGAAATCCTTCTTTCATGCTCGGTGCGTCTGAGAATATTCTCAAAAAGAGCAGAAAAGGAAAAGAAGCTAATATGAAAAAGAGAAATGTGAATAAAAAAGCGAGAAGGGACTCGAAAGGGCCCCGCTCATCAGAGAGAATTCGCGTAAAAAAATCATAGGGTTCAAATGACTTGAACGCGATAAAAAATGATGTCAAAAGGCAAACCGCCAGAACAGCATATACAAACGCCTGATAAATTTTCCTCGGTATGAACTTTCTCTTCATTAGGAAATATTACAGTAAATCATCAAGAGTTTCTAAAAATATTTTTTGTCAATGCATTGATTAAATTTATTATTCAGCAATATCTGTATTTCATAAAATATGTTTTAATAGACTGATGGCTGTTGAAAAGATGATATTGCCGGTAATGGTTTTGTTGTTTTCTGAAACCTTTGCTTCACTAAGACTCGAACAGCAGAACGGTTTTGTTGAGCTTGAAATAATTCACGAAACTTCAGCTTATTTCAGGCCTTCTGACAGTGCGAGGATATTTTGCGGTTTTCAACCGGGAGATGTAATACAAATAGAAGCCCGGTCGGACTACGGCTGGCTGGGGTTTGACCCTGGAGTCGCACAGGCGGCGAACACCGGAGTTTTCAGATATAGATGGATAAAAAAGGATTCCTCGGTAGCGCTGAGGGGAGACGCTTCAAATCTTTCCGAATTTTCTTCGCCTTGCGCGCTTTTGACATACAACATGTTTTTCGAAGGTGCAAAAGTGCATTCTCTGCCGGATTCGTTTTCTACTCCGGTTTTCGTGACATCCTGGGGCGATTATGCCGAAATTCAAAGTTCTTTGGATTCCGAATGGGTAAAGGTGGATTTTTCTACGGGGTTTCCGCGAATGGAATTGAAGGGATGGATTGATAAATCACTGCTGAACATCAGCAATTAATCACGTAAAAACGCGAAAGCGGCAGATTCAAACCTTTCACAGCCTGTCAGCCTCAAGAATTAAATTTCCGCCGACAAATTCAAAAACATTCACACCCTTTACCCCAGCGAATTTTCGCAGCGTAATTCAGGATTGGACCCGTCATAAAAGTGCAAATTAGTTTTTATCTGATGAACTTAATGGTTTTGATGATGTTGAAATATTCCGATGACACCGTCAAAAAATAAGTGCCTGAGGGCAGAGAAGACATGTCCAAATTTATTTCATTCATCCCTTGAGCGAGATGACCGAAAAAATTCATCTGGACACTTCTTCCGCACAAATCCAACAATTCGATTTTTGCCGGTGAGTTTGAGGGCAGAAAAAAACGTATCATTATTTTGCCCTGAGAAGGATTAGGAATCATGTAGAACGCCGGATGAGGTGAAGAAGGGATTGGCTCTTCGACGGAAGCGAGCAAGCTGTCGTATAGATTTTGCATTTTAATTGCGTTGTCTATCATATCCTGAAAATCTTCACCCGCTACAATGCCGTAGTATATTGAAACTGAATCGAGAAACTCCAGGCAATAAGGTCCTGCTTTTACGTAGACGGCGTAGCTTCCTGCTGTGTCCGGAATAATGACTGGAACTACGTGTCGGATAGAATCTCAAACAAGTATTCGTCTTCATAGGGCATGTCTTCTGGCCAGTGAAAACTCACTCCGAGGCGGGGAATTTCGCTCAATATCTTGACCCCCACATATTCCGATGGGTTAGGCTCGTCGTAAAAATAAGCGAGACCCAGAGAGTCAACGTATCCGCACAAATCGTCCATGTGCGTCATGTTCGAGATGTTTATGTCCGCGTAAAGGCCGATATAGACCTGGTCATAGATATATTCGGATTTATTTTTGTATTCGTATTTGAAAATCAGAAAATCGGAGTATGAAGTTTGAGAAAAAGAATAACCCCTGCGAAGCGATATGATGCCGGAGCTGTGTTCTGAATCGTCGAAGTGGTAATCGCTCGCATACAGCGAGTCGCCGATCCACTCCCACGCGCAGTAGGAGATGGACCATTCATTTATCATGTGTCAACACAGTTTGTTCGAAACGACCAAAGTCTCCCCTGAAGGGGAGATGACCCCTATTGAATGACATCCCCTGAGGATGTGATGCACGCCTGAGCCCCCCGGATATTCAAGCGAGGAATTTTCTCTGTTCCCTATGTCCCCGTTGAGCGGATCGAAACCGGTCCAAAGGTTGTTGTTGTTATGAAGGCTGTCGAGCGGGTTGAGAAATGAATGACCGGGAGAAGGCGAGAGCGAAAGGGGAAATAAAGCCAAGATTAGTATTGCATAAATTTTCATATTCCCTCCATAGACCGTTGATGTTATAAAGATTTTACCATGAAATCGGTTCACAATTTTGTTTTTATAGCTATACTCTGCGCCGGGTTCGTCGGGCTCCTCAAATCGTCGAATTTCACCCAGTTTGCCCTTGTGGCTTGCGGCACGGTTGCCATTTTCGTGTCATATCTCGCTTTTTACCTAAAAACGGAAGGAAAGAGAATAAGAAAAAAAACGGAAAAGAGCGAAGAGGAAATCCGCGTTTTTCTCGAATCTTTTCCCGAAGGACAAAGGTTCAGGATAACAGACAATATATCAGGTGAGATTTTAGAAAGCCTTGATCGCGATGATCTTTTCTTCTTAATCCGCGCTTTTTTAAGGCAGGGGATGAAAGACAACGATTTTTATTTTCTTGAAGAACTCTGTGAGATGTTTATAAAAGAAGAAAAGCCGGGTGAAACCCTTTCTGAGTTTCTGAGAAAAGCGCTCCAGGGAAGGGAAGAGGTTGAACTTCACTGGGAAAAACCGGAAGAAGGGGCGGTGTCCCCGCCCCAAAAAATCACTGAATTTTGATCAAGAGCTTGGAGTCCGTCATCAGAGGCGAATTCAGCTCGACTCTGTAAACTCCGCGGGAGACTTCAAGTCCTTCGTCGTCTGTCCCGTCCCACAAAAACGAAGTGTTTTCAAAGAGCGTTCTACCGTCGGCGAGAGTTCTTACCGTTCTTCCGCTTATATCATAGATTTTGAGCGTGATTGGCGTCTCCCTGTCCGTCTCAACGGGTATGTTTGCCGCAGCCGAGAAGGGGTTGGGATAAAAATTTCCGAGCCTGAAAGTATTAGAAAACACGGGTGAAGAGGGGATTTCTTCGACGGCGTTTAATACACCGATTCCGATTTGGTTGCTCTGATGGATGTATTTGGGTGTTCCGTGGGTCTGAAGCCAGACGGAGAAATATATAGCCTGTTCTTC
>CAYNIW010000031.1:0-6016 GCA_964397545.1 uncultured Desulfuromonadaceae bacterium
CCGGCTGTTAAAGTCCCGGTAGTAACAAGAACACCTTCTGCCGCTTTATACAGAATAGCTTTTGCCCCTGTCTTCTTTACGCTTCCCATCTCTGAGACCTCCTTTTTATTTTAAACGACTAACAGCCGTTGTGTTTCAATGTCAGCAGTGTTCCTGCTTTTCTTTTTCCTCAACTTGTAAGTCATCCTTACAGGTTGCATTTTCTTCTTTCTTTTGCTCCTGATGCCGTGCGCCGACTTTTGATATTATTTTTTTAATCATCACAACCGTCCTTGTCCTGAGAAAAAGACAGATACATAAAAATGAAAGTTCCCTGCGACCGTTCAATAGGCCATGTGTCACTGTCTATGCTGTCAAGCCCCGTTGCGCCTATTCTCTGCGGGTTGTATGCTTTGAAATAATCAAGCAACACATCTTCATAGTCCGCTGATGTTTCCTCATCTATTCCGGCAAGTTGCGCCTGTATAATTATTGTCAGAGTTTCATTATCAACACTCGTCCGGTAATCACTCTTATATAAAAACAGTCCCTTTTCTTTCGGGTTCCGGCTCTGTCCGATTGCATAAGTGTCAAAATTTTCAAGCCCCGCCGCTGTAATCAGAGAGGGCAGTGCAGCCGATATGTCAGTCAGCAATGTTGATAATATTGTGCTGATTGATTTCATTTAGAACCTCTTCCTCGTGTTCACTGTCGCGTCAAGTTTCTGCATTTCTTTTTCAAGATATTTTCTATCAAATTCTTTCAGTATCGAATCAAGCCGCGCATTTGTCGCAGTTTTCAGGCCGCCCCATATATCGCGGTCAAGTTGGCGCGGGTTACTAACTGTAAAAAAGTTGGCAGGATAAGAAGCTATTATTACATATTTCGCCTGTCTTGTTATGCGGTAACTTGCTTTATGCCTCCCAATTTTATCTGTCCACCTGTCTCTGCCTTTGCCTTTTTGGTAATCAAGCATTTGGCCTGAGAGTAAAGAATACTTTAATATTTTTTTAGCTTCATTCCCCACATATCCGAGAGCCTGAGCGGAAACAACTTCAAGCCCTTTTGCCATCGCTATGAAATTCGGGAAATCATCCGGATTATATATGCATGTCAGTAAAGCCATAGTACCTGCGCCCCCTGCTTATCACGATCTACAGACTGCACGGTGTACGACTCATCCGTGTCCGGAAAATAAATCTGTAAATCCTGATAAACATCAAAAGCCGGAATGGTAGCGCATACAAACCGCTTGCCATCCCGCTTCTGTGTTATATTGCCTGAATCTTTATCGCCGTTGTATTCGTGATCCTCAAACCATCCATAAACAGTCGCCTCCTCCTCGCCGCTGGGGTCGAGTATCGCCTGCACAGTGACAGGCGAACCCTCTCCGAGTTGTGCGGCTAAAGTAGATTGATGAACTGCTAAAGCATCACTTGACACGGCTATACACCATTAGCTTGCGAAAGTTCCGGTTGAACGTGCTGTTCTGTCCACGTTGCCGGGGATAAAAGCTATTCTTGATTGAGACCTTATAAATTCGGTTACAGGGTCTTTTGAATTATAAGTGTCAAATACAACCTCTCCGGAAACTCTGATGGCCTTTCCTGAATCATTCAATGCATCAATACCGCGCCCGACTCTATACCGAGTATCTGAAGTTGAAAAAATCAAAGCCTCATCTGACGGCATATAATCCGCGGCAGTTGCGCCACTGTAAGCTGTAAATTGGTCATCCGGAGAATAACCGAGAAGTGTAACAGAGAAGAGCCTGCCGGGAACACGATAACGACCGACTATAAAAAGCCCTTTTGTATTTCTCATCGCCGGGGGTGTCATGTTGAGTTCTATAATATTGTTTGCAGCATTAGCCTGCATTCTGACCATTACGTCGTCGTCAGTTTCAAGAGCATTGAGCCAATCTGCACCCATAAGTACGCAGGCATTATTCATGCTGCCGCCCTTCGCTCTGTATGCGTCTATAAGTTCACCGAGTGCAAGGTCAATTGTCGCGCCGACACCGGTAAAATCATAAGTAATGTCAAGACTTGCATCCCTGCCGAAATCTATTTCAAGACCACCGATGTCCGCTCCTGATACACCGGTAGGAGAGAATTTTCCCGTCCTGATTGTCTGTAATGCAAGATACCATCTTGTCACCATGTGACCGATAGTGTGATCCTGAATTATTTGTTGGTATTTTCCGGCTTCATTTGATGCAAAATCCGCATTTTCTGAAGCACCAACAACAACAGAATCCCTGAGCTGTTCGGAAATCGGTGTTTTTTCAGATGCATGAGGTATTTCGTAATAAATCCCCTTGCCAGGAACATACGGCCTGATGTGTGATTCGCTATCTTTATGCCTAAAGACAACACCGACCGGGGATGTTATCAGCCTATCGAGTTGAAATTCACTCGAAGGACTGAAATCGTCGATACCGAAAAGAAATTTATCAATACCTATTTCCCCGCCCATTAAAACATTTTTTATTTCCTTATAAAAGACCTTCGAGGTCGAAAGGAATTTGTTTGAACTATTAGCCATATTATTTTACCCCCTTATATCCTTTTCACATGTATGCCGAAAGTTCCAAGGACACTGATAATATCCTCATCCAATGTCACGGCCACGCCTGAATCATTCACGAACCCACCTGCGTAAACTTCACCGGCCTTTATGATTGTGTCATAACCGGAAACAGAAATTGTTCTGCTTGCTGATATTCCGTCACCGAGATATATTCCCACGCCTGTATCAGCCGCCGCCGGTGCTGCGTCATACCCCCACTTATTTGTGGATGCATCGTAAGTGAGCAACATTCCGCGGTAGTAAGTATCCGCAGCCATCGCTACATCATCAGTGATTATCTCGCCTGCTATCAGCTTTTCAGTGTTATATGTTACTTCTGCCATTATTCGCCCCTCCTGCTATCAAGAAAATTTTTAACCTTCGCCTCAAGATTCGGATCAATATCCGCGTCTTTTATGTCTTGCGCTTCCTTCTTGCCTCCGGGGTCTTGTTCTCCGGGAACCTGTTTTGCGTTAAGCTTTGCAAACGGTGAATCTTTTTTGTTTGCCCTTAGCTCCCTTTCTTTCAGCAGCTCATCCGCTGCAAAATCCTTTGATTCCTTTCCTGATTCAATCGCGTCAATCGCTTCATCTGAAAGCTTAACGCCTGAATAATTCAGGATGTCTGCAATCCTTTTCCTGTCCTGTAAGACAGATTCCTCTCCTGCTGCTCTTGCTGTTTCGAGGGCTTTGTCAAATTCAGCTTGAGCGTCAGGATTAGACTTTAAAAAATCCTGTAGTGTCATACTACCCTCCTTTATAATTTTATCTTCAGCCGGTTTTTCCGGCGGTTGATCCTTGCACATTGCCGCGAGTTTCAAAAGTCTCTCGCTGTTGTTTTTGCTCTTCATCTCTGCGAGACATTTATTTATTATTTTTTCATCTTCTTTGCGCCTGCTCTTTGCAGTCTCCGAATCGGGTTCTTCCTCTGTAATTTCTTTTTTTACTTCCTCCGGGATTTCGTCCTTGTCATCGAGAACCGCGTCGATCATTCCTGAATCAGTAAGTTTTTCCCATCCGATAAGCCACATATCCGCATCAAGCATTTTCAATACATCTTCTTTGCTCTTGCCCATCCTGCCGGAATATGCCTCTGCAATTATGCCGTCAAACGCGTCAAAAATTTCAGCCGATGTTTTCAGGTCGTTTGCATTCCCGATTACCAGCCCCCATGCCCTGTGAGCCATGAACACGGAATTTTTAAATCCCGATATCTCATCGCCTGACATGGCAATGTAAGAAGCCGCGCTTGCCGCGTATGGTGCTATGACAGTTTCAACTTTCCCTTTGTACTGTTTGAAAAGGTTATAAATCGAAAAGCCTTCCATGACATCGCCGCCCGGACTGTTGATATATACCCGGAGCCGTTCGCTTGAATTTATATTCACCTGTTTTCTTATTGATTCTTCATCGAAATCGTAACCAACTACGCCTTTGAGATATATAGTTTTCATTCTTTATCGTCCTCCTCCTGATTGCCGTCTTGTTTGTTCTTGTCATCCCCGGACTCTTCATCTTCCGCCGCGTTCAGTTCCTCTTCCTGTTCCTGCATTACCGCCGCTTTCTGTTCCGGAGAAAATTTCTGCCACTCCTCCATCTGCTGTTGCCATTCCTCAATCTGATTATCCCACTCGCGGTCGTACTGTGCCGCTGCATCCGCCGGGGTTATAAATGCGTTGTCTTTTGCTTTGACAAGTGCTTCGACTTCTACAGAGGGGTTTATATGCCCCGGTACCGGCCCCAACCATGTCCCGGCAAGTGTCGCCATGCGGACAATCGGGTCTTTGAAAAATCCCGGCGCGGGCTGTTCAATATATTCATTCATAATCAGCCATTTCGCTATTTCGCGGAGAGTGGGGGAACAGACTGTGTTTGTGAAATTCATTCGCTTCTGTGTATATGATTTTATAAAATCATTCAGTGCCCCTTTGTGTGCTGTGAATGTAGTACTATACTTTGACATGATTACTTCGGGCGGAACATCGGTTGCCATGCCGACAATCTCAATATATGCAGCCTGCACTTTGTCAAAATTGTTTGCCGGTGTTTTAAGGTCGGTAAAATTCCATTCGCCTTTGCCGCGCAAATGCAAAACGCTTCCCGGCATGATCTGTGAGGAGTTAGTTATTTGCGATGTGCTTGCGGCGCTTTCTGAAGAACTCCCCGCCGCCTCGTTCTTTGCGATGTTTGCGAGATTATCAACCTGTGAGCCGAAATCCGTTGCGGTATTTGTTGCCGTTGCTAAAATTGTTGTTTCCATGACAAGCCGCTGGAGAGTAGCATCCCACCAACGATCATTATTCTTTGCCGCTGCGATTATCTTGTATGCAAGAGGATAACCGCGTAATTGTCGCGCCATGTACTTGTTGTAAAATTGTATTATATTTTGGTCACCGTTTTCATCGGTGAAATATATAGTTTTGCCGTCTGTGGTTTTAATTCCTTTTCTGCGCTGGAACTTATCATGTATAATTCCGAGTGTGATTTCATTCGCGCCGCTTGTCCCCGTCTGCTGCCAGTCGATATAATCCCCGCCAACTTCGATTATGTCAAAGGGCAGGCCGTCCGGCTGTTCCGCGCGGTCGAATAGCAGGAGAGAATCACCCATAATGTCCGCTGTGCGGAACAAGACCCCCTGTTTCTGGTAAAAATTCAGCATTACAAACATGTAATGTACAAGCGCCTGAAATCTCATGCCCCAGTCTTTGGCATATTCTTTATCAATGCCGAGAGTTTTCCAGTCAGGTTGTGAGCGGAATTTCAGACCGGAGCCCACTGCGTACATTTCAGTTTTATTGATCGCCGCACTGACAGGGCTGTGTGTGTGAAAAAGGGTAGTGGCACGCTCTGAAATTGTCTGGTATGACCATAAAAGAAGGGTATTCGGGTCAGTTCCGAAATAATTCCATGCCTGTAAATCTCCGGGGATTTTTTCACCGGTCATCTGATTTGCAGTCTGGACTGTAGAGACTTTATTTCCGTTTACGATCATTATAGGCATATTACCACCCCAGCCCCATCACTCGGACAGAGCGCCCCTGCGCTTCTCGCAGTTCCGCGTAAAGTTCGTCACGATGAGCAACGAGTTTGTTATATTCCACCATAGTCACAACACGCTTTGTACCTGCGCCCGTGCCGGATGTGATTTCCCAAGACTGACCAGCAACGCGAATATTATTCAACGCGGTTGTAACGCTGTCTATTTCGGTCTGTATCTCTGTTGTCGTTCGCGCCATACTTCTCCCTGTTATGTGTTACAAATAAAAAAAAGAGCGACACGCCGTCTGAAGGAGAGGAGAAACTTCAAACAACGCGCCGCCCTTTTTTAAATCGGTAACGGTCTCCCCCGCGAGGGGGCTATGTCAGAAAACTTTTACAAAAATTCTTTTATCTCAATTTTTATCCCGTCCGGCTTTTTTACCTGCGCCGGAACATTTATTATAATTTGAATACTATTATTTGCATAT
>CAYNIW010000031.1:6116-14264 GCA_964397545.1 uncultured Desulfuromonadaceae bacterium
GCTGCATGTGCTAAAATTATCTTTTGAGCCGGTGTCAAATTGTCACCGTCTTTCAAGGCTTCCTGAATTTCCTTCGCGGTTTGCTGATAACTGGCTGTTTTCATATCCCCACCGGTTTGTATGGATGAGCAGGAAACGAAAAAAAGGATTACTGAAACAATCGTAACGTAAAATAAGATTTCGAGTATTATACCTATGCATCTTAAAATAAAATTCATCCGTTCTCCTCCCTCGTATTAAAATTCCGTGTGCTTGCGCTGTAACCAACACCCTCCGGTATTCTCATATATTTCCTTTCCTCAAATTCTGATTTTTTCCCCTTGTTCCATTGCCGTGTCGGCCTGAAATATCCCGATACACGACTATACACTTCTGTCGGTATTTCTTTCATCTCATTAACCCTGTAATTATTCGGCTTATCTCATGAGAATAAAACCCGTAACATATAACAACGGCAATAATGCCGATAATAACCAGTGCCCGCCGGAATTTTTTTGTGTTCCCGAGTATCGCAGAAACTTCCTTGATTGCATTATCATCTGTCATGGTTGCCCTCCCTTATGCTGCTTTCGGTTTTATCGTCTCTTCCCCATACATGGGAGTTTTAATAATTACATTACAGTTAAATTTATTAGCGTATTTCTGCGCACGCCTGATTTTATTTTTCCTGCAACGCCCTTCATTTTTGTATCGTTGGAAAGATGGTGATTTTTTTTGTCTGCCATGTTTCCTTGTCTTGTGTCCAGTTTTTGCTGGCATACTCTCCTCCCTTTATCCTATAAATTTAAACCAGTCTGGCCGGTCGTGATTCCGTGCAAACCCCCGCCCGATTTCAACCGGACAGCCCCGTTTTCCCGTGTCGAAAATATCCACGGACAAGTCATTATTCACAATCGCCGCGATGAAATGATGTTTCCCATTTATCGCCACTTGATAACATTCCCCCGACTGTCTGTCCTCCGGCAATGACTTATATTTAATAATCTGTGCATCAATTCCAAGAATCTGAAACAGCTTTTCTTTATCAATCTTCAGCCAGCCTTCAACCTCGCAGAAGGGAACGCCGTTACTGATTTCATGGGTTAATAGATATTTATAAAACTCCCCGAATGTCATCTTGATTAAACCCTGTGCAAAGAGGATACCCCACAGAGACAGAATATTACAAAGTCCATCCTGAATCTGAAACGCCCGCTTTTTTGTGCATCCGATTACTTCCTTAATCTCCTGAGTCAGCAGATTGTCTTTAAACTGATTGCGCTGTGATAATTCCCGTTCAAGTATAGCGTATTTGTTCATCTGTCCTCCTCCTTCAGGCGTTTGATATATCCGGCAAGCTCAGCGAATGACACGCATAAGTCAGTTAATTTGTCATTCATGGAATCGAGTTTTCCCGTTATGGTTTTAATTTCCTCCCTGTTCTCATATTGCAGATTTGATATGTCTTTTTCATTCTGATTTATACGCCCCTCCAGTCTCGCAAGCCACAAAACTACCGTGACAAGTGCAGCAAGTAAAAACCAATAATCTGTTACAAACTTTTCCATCAGTCTCCCCCAAAAATATCGCGCGAATATGTATTGATTGGCCTGTTGCAAATAACAGTTTCGGGAATATCGATTATTTCAGTGTTCACTGTCATTTTGTTTATCATTTCCGCGACAGGTGACTTTCTCGCATTAAGCTCTGATGATAATATCCCCACTGTTCGGCCTTTGAATTTTGAATTTATTAAATCGGCTATAAATTTAATTCTGCGCCGGTTGCTCTCCGGTATCATTCGGAATAGAACACCCTCGACACAATTCGCCACCTCTTCCGAGTCTTTAGGCAGACAGTAACCGCCGAACCCGAAAGAGGGATTGTTGTAATTGCGTCCGATACGCTCATCAAGACACATTCCTGTGATTACATTCTTTGTATCAAGTCCGAGTTTCAGGCATTCGGTATCGACTTCATTGAATAGAGCAATCCGTGCGGCAAGAAAAGAATTACTGAAAAGTTTTATTGCTTCTGCCTCGGTATCAGAACAGATTAAAACAGGGGGATCTCCGCAGGTGGATTTTTTAAACAGTTCGGCTATTTTATTATTTGATGCTATAATTCGGGAGGGATTCAATGTGTCATAAAGCCACATTTTTTCACGTAGAAATTCAGGCACGAAATAAATTCTATCAGTGCCGTGTTTTTTTCTCATCAAAATTGTAAAACCGATTGAGACAGTGGAACGAATTATTATTTTTGCATCAGGCCTATGTGATAAAATATCCGATATACAATTATCAACAACGGAACAGTCAAGTCTGCCATTATTCCCGTCAGTCGGTACACACACAACAAAAAAGTCTGAATCATAAATATTATCAGAACTATAATTGCATTTGTTCAATACATCCGGATTAGTATCATAAACTTTTATTTCGTTATGCCGTGATAAAAGCTCGGCATTTGCCCTGCCGACAAAACCCATGCCTATAATCGTTATCAAACCGCGATTTCCTCCTGTATGATTTTTACTTTGCCTTTCCGTTCCAGTCTCTCCGCGCGTTCCTTCATCATATCCTTAATTTCTCCGAGTTTACCCTTTAAAAATAACGGGCTTCTAATTGTCCGCAAATATTCAACCTTCACCATGTCGTGAACAGTGGCGATGCCGTTCACATCCATTTTTACAGGCTTCTCTCCGAGGTCATATCTGCGCCCGTGTCCTTTGCCGTCCTGAGCCTTTGCAATTAAAAGATTATCAATCCAGTTTATTGGTAATTTTGCCGTGAGTTGTTTGCTGTAGTTGTGATCCCCGCCTTTATTTGCCCACCATTCACCGACGGTTTTATGATCCGTATGCAGGAAAAAGCATTCTGTCTGAAAAGACTTTTGTGTTCCCCACCTGCGAGGCCATACGGTTTCATTCCATCTTTTTACACGGCCAACATTTACACACCCGCGCCGGGAATTTGCGACAAGTCTCTCTATCGCGTCCGGGCTTGCGTAAACGTCGTCATCATCAATAAAATGATACCAGCCCGCCCCGTCTGGAATTGCCTGTAAAAGCGTGTTGTTATAAAGATTATAAGGTGCTGTTCCGAGAGAGGAAGGCTGTCTAACACCCCCGATAATAATGTCTCCCGTGACGTAATCATCTGCGGGATCATCTGTATGTACTATCGTTATTATATCAGGGTATGTCTGTTCTTTTATACTTTGCATGAGATTTGCAAAGAACTTCGGCCGGTTGGATGTGCGGATTAAAATATAAACAGGATCAGACATTACAGCCTCGCCGAAAATCCAATACGAAAAAGTATAGCGTCTTTATTTTTTTCGTAGAAATTTTTTTCCCATTCATCCAGAAAAAATGAATACTTATCTAAAATTTTTATTTTTTCATTACATAAAATTTCGTATTTTCTCACATCGAATTTCTTTATTTTTCGTTTTTCAAAAAAATTCATTTTTTTATATAATATCCTGGCAAGAGCAATCATTGCCAGATGTTTCATAATTGGGATGCCTTCTTTACGTTTTGCCATTACAGCCTCACAAACCAGCAGTGATCCGAGTCAAGTTCTACACGGTCGCCGAATGTTTCATCCACTGCCTGAACGACTCCCGGATATCGCGGGTAATCATGCCCGCAAATATAACCGCCTGATTTTACCTTCGGCAGCCATGCCTTTATGTCCCGGAGACAGCCTTCATAAGAATGATCCGCGTCGATAAATACAAAGTCAAGGCTTGCATCCTGTATATCATCAGCAGAAAGAGCGGAGTCACCCTGTATTATTCTTCTGCGCTTCTTATATTTCGCCGTGGCGTCTTTTGTCTTTTGCAGGTTTAATTCGCATTCATCCTGATACAATTCTATATATTTCTGTTTTGCGGATTCTTCTCCCTTACCGGAATATGTGTCGTGTGACCACATATCCACCATGTATAATGTCAGTCCCCGATGTCGTTTCAGCAATTGCCGGGATAATTCTCCCTGATGTACTCCGATTTCTGCGCCTACGGGGTGTAGGACATATCTGATACGATTTATTATACAATGCCATTTTCTGCGCTTTTTCATATATTACATTTTTATATATTAAAAATAAAATGTCAAATGTTTTTTATGAAAAATTAAAAAAGTGTATAAATAAAACTACTATACAGATGTTATAAAATTTTTTTATGTTTTTTTGAAAAAATTACAAAAAATACTTGACATTATGATATTATGATATTAAATTATATTTAAGATTAAGAAAAAGGAGGAAACGAGATGAACGCACAAAAAATTATTGATGATTTAAAAAAAGAAGGTTATGATTTACAGCAGATTAAAGATGCTTTATGCGATGGAGCATGGCTTGCGGAGGCCGGATATACCGATGAAGATCAAGAAGTTATCGAGGAAGCTTATGATCTTATTAAAAAAGAAATAGCTTATAAATAATAACGCCAGCCGGAGCGAATCCGACAAAGGAGGAGGAGATGAAAATAAATATGACAAATTAAACGGAAAATATTTTGATGAAAGAAAAAAGTGCGGGGAGTGTGGAAAAGTTAGAATGTGTGCAACACTCACTTGGGACGAACCAAAATTCAGACCGGACAGCGGTAAATATAACGGTCGGAATATAGGATCGATAAAATTGTGTAGAGAATGCGCAAGCGAACATCATGGATTTGAGCCCTATGATCCGGATTTTGACCTCATTAAAAATGCGTTGGATAAACGCATGGCAGGAGAAAAATAAATGCCAGATAAAGCAATGCCAATAAGATTTCCAGATGACATCCGAAGGAAACTAAAAAAGCTGGCTTACGAGAAGTCAGAAGCTGAAGACAGCAGAATATCAATCAATTCGATAGTAGTCGAGGCCGTGACGGAATATTTGGAACGGCAGGAGAAGAGGAAATAAAGGAGTATCTTATGAATTGGAAAAAAATTGATATAAATAACTTACCAGATCGGGAAGTGATAGCAGCTAATTTTGAACCTGGAACGAGGGGATATAAAGAAAAGCTTATTGGTTATCTTTATATTTCCGGGGGAATTGTACATTGTGAAAGTGAAAATAAAATTCTGATGAATTGTACTCATTATATCGATATGAAGCAATACGATATTTGAATATTTAGAACGACAGGAAAAAAAGAAATAAAGAAGGAATAAAACATGAAAAAAACAGATAGCAGACACTCAAACACAAAACAAGTCCGACTTTTAAAAAATGAAATGAAATTATTTACACTTTTAAACGGAAAATTCATAACAACAAATAAATATGAAAACGGTGAAAGGGTAAAAGGAATTATTGTCGATTTAAAAATTATATCGTCTTTATATGGATTAACTGAATTAAAATTAGATAACGGTTTGGACTACACTATTAGAACTAAAAACGGTAAACCCGCTTTGACACCGGGCTGTCATTATATAATAGAGGATTACACAACAGAAAAAAAACTGGAAAAATAATCACCTCCCCACCGGCGCAAGCAGTCCGGCCTCATATCTGTCCCATGCCGATTCCGTCCATGTGGGCAGATTCAGTTTTTCCGCTGCTGCCCTGCATAGAATCCATGTGTCAAGAGGTTCATTTCTGTCATACGTTTTTTTATATCCCCATTTCCCTGGCTCTGTTTCGCAGAACACTTCAGACAGAAAGCCCTTAAAAAATTCATCCGGTAAATATTTGCTGAAGTGTATTGCCCCGTCTGCCTCGTTAGGTAAATCTACTTTTACAAACAGTTCATCTTTTAAATCGTTCGTTGCAACATCATAACGGATTTTTAAAGCCGTTGCTTTTTTTACCCGTTCTTCTTTTATAATTATATCCCGTAAATCGGGATTCCCGCGACATGCAATCAGGCGACTTGGATATGTGGCGACAAAATCATATACGGTGTGTTCTAATGACAGCCCGCCCGTGCGTTCCTCCGGCGCATTCTTCGGGTTGTATCCTGAGTCAATCGCCGTCAGTGTGATCGGCACTGTAACGCCTTTCAGCTTATATCTTTTCGTCTGCAAAAATTCCCGCAAATCCACCCAGCATTTATTTTTTAATTCTTTCGTTTCCCCGTAGAAATATTGATAATCAATTGTGTATGCCGACATTCCGCGCCCGAATGCCACGACTTGCAATTCAAGCCGGTTTTTCTGCGTGTCCACGCCGCCGACTACGACAAGCCCGCCGTCTGAGACTCTTTCCCCGACCGGGTAATCCTCTGCACGGGTTTTCAATTCCTGCCAATCTTTTTTCTCTGCCCGTGCCTCCCATGGTTCGCCGAGAATATCAATGACAAAGTTTTTGAATTTTGTAATCCTCTGTCCCCAGTCAGTTTCACAAAAAGCCTGCATGACCTGATACCACGTATAAAACATAATCGGCGACATTAGATTAGATATATGATAACTTCTATACCCCGGATTCACAGGACGCGCGAACGGTTTCCATTGTCCGCCCGTAAGCATGTCCTGTTTCTGGTATTCAAATATTTTCTTTTTGCAATGCTCACATATATAATGTATAGTGTCAGGGATAATCTGTTCTATACTTTCCGTTGTTTCACTTCGCGCCGTGAGTCCGTAATCACGCCCACCCGCCATGATTTTTAATGTCTGTAATTCCCCACATAACGGGCACTGACAGAGAAAATACCGCTGATCCCCTTCAAGAAAATTTCTGTTAATCCGTCCCTGCGTATTTGTCGGCGTGCTGATCTTTGCCATTTTTAAATGTCGTGCCGTAATTCCCCGTCCTTCAAATATCTTTTCCGGGTCGCCCTGGCTCTTCAATTCATAAGGAGCCTCCTCAAGTTCGTCAAATATTATTAAGTCCCATGAAAAAGACTTTGCATCCGCGATACTATTGTATGACGTCATCATAAGACGCCGCCCGCCGTGGAACTCTTTGTAAAATGTTGTATCTGAAGTCTTTCTCTTCATCCTCTGAGAAATCGGTTTCACGTAGTCGGCAAGATTTGAATAGTCTATCAATACGTCTATTGCAGCGGAACTTCTCATCTTTGCAATATTCTTTGAGGATATGACATATAGTATATTATGCAGTTTGTTTTTTATTGCCCAGCCTATAACATTCTCAATTGTTGTAGTTGCGAGGCTCTGAGTCGATTTCATGACAGTGACTTGTCTGATACCGGAATAGGGGTGAAAGCAATCCTGAATCTCGACCATGTGCGGCGCGATTGTATGATCTAATTTCCCCGGACGGTTGGAAACACCTTCAGGGAGAAAACGATTTTCAGCAGCCCACACGGACGGCATTTCAACACCTGCCGTGATTTTCCATCTCATTATTGTTCTGACTATTTCTTTGCGTGCGGCGGTGTCGATGTCGCGCATGAAATCAGAGGCCGGTTGGTTCATATCCCTCTTCCCGCATGGCCTTAATCAGATCCGCCTGACTTTCCCTCACTATAGTTTCTTGTCTCTCATTCAGCAGTTGTTCCGCTTCCTGTAATTTCCCTGATAAAAACAGCGCGTTCAGTTCCGGGATGATTTCATGGTTTATTCTGTAGCTCCGGTGAATCATGTTTTCACCGAATGAAAAAAAATGTTTAATCAAATACATCGGCGCTAATTCTTTCTTCAGTTCCGCTGTTTTTATTTCTTCCTGTTTTGCTTTCTCCTCTTTTATGCGTGATTCAAATATTTTTGATTTATAATCAGCGATTACGGATTGATCCGCAAGGCTCCCCATCCCCGGAGTGTATTTTGTTTTTTCAATTTCCGGCGGTGAGGATTCTTTTTTTATCTCCATCTCCTCTTCGTCTTCATCATTCAGAATAACCTTACTTACTCGCACCGGCTGTACAGGCTTCCCGTCTTTGCGCGGCCTGCCTGCTTTTTTAAGCAATCCCGTTTCTCGCTGTATAAGAAATAATTTCCAATCGGGATGTTCGTCATCAACCATAATCCGGCCTTTCTCATCCGAAACAAAAAAAGGGCGTTTCTTATGCACCGCTAAAGCTTGCCTGTTATCATATCCCGCTATCTTCGCCGCGTCAGCTTGTTTAATTAACATGTTTTATATAAAAATATAAATATATAAATTTTGTCAACAATAATATTATTAGCCTTTATGTAAATATTGCCGGGGAAAAGTTGTCAGATTTTATCGCCGGCCGTTTTGCACC
>CAYNIW010000032.1:0-14187 GCA_964397545.1 uncultured Desulfuromonadaceae bacterium
AGGCTCGAAGCGGCCGCGAGCGTGTTCAGCGGAAAGATTATTGTAGCCGAATAACTTTTCTCTGAGATCTATAAGAAAGGGCGGGTTTTCCCGCCCTTTCTTTAGTAAAAAAAATATATAGACAGATACGAAATAAAATGTTTATATATAAGTCGCTTATGGAAGAGAAAGTAAGTGTAAAGGCTAAAATAAGCCGAAGTTTTTTGTAAACTCATTGCAGGAGGTGTCAGTGAAGACAGCTTTGTTTTTTGTATCTGTCGCTCTTTTGATCTCTGCGTGTCTTGTCGCCGGCAATGAACTGGAGATTTCTTCTCCTTTCATTCCGACACAAAGCAGCGGTGTTAATCACTCTCCGACGGAAGACGTTCTCTGGTCTCAGATCCCCGACTCGGTCGCGGGAACCGGTTTTTCATGTCAGATTGATTCTGTTTATCCCTTTGAATCGGAACTCGCGGACGACATCGAGAACAACAGCGGTTCGCCTTGGGACATAGATTCCATTCACACCTATTGGTCTAACTGGAACGGGTTCAGCAGCTGGGCTTTAGTCCCAAATTTCCGCGTAATGCTCTACGAGGACAGCGGAGTAGCTACTCCAATGCCGAAAATGACGCCTTCTCAGATGGTCGTCGTCGAAGCGGCGAATTACACTGCTTACGGCGCCAACCCTTACAGGGTAATGCTCAATCTGACCGGACTCGGATTTCAGGTTCCGGCCGGCAGATGGTGGCTTGTCGTCCAGCCTTCGACTTCATTTTCAGCCAACGGTCAGACCGGATGGCAGTGCTCTGTCGGAATAGGAAACGGACAGGAATGGTATCAGGCATTTGTCCTTCTCGGCATAAATAAATGGACTTCGGCTTCGGCGCAGGGATATGCAGGACAGGAAGCCGGATTTATCCTCTACGGAACCGCTCTTTCAGTAGAAGAGACCCCCGTAGATGTTCCTTCGACGGTTCAGTGCAGACTCGTCTCGGCATTCTCGGGGAACGTCTTAGTCGAATTGGCTCTTCCTTCATCTTCCGATGTTTCATTCAGAGTAATGGACATAACCGGAAGAATGGTCGGATCGAGAGATTTCAACGCCGGAGCGGGAACTCACACAGTGTCTCTGGACAAAAACCTCGGAACGGGAACGTATTTCTACAGGCTCGAAGCTATGGGAAACGTCTTCTCAGGAAAGATAATCATAGCAGAATAAGCTCTGTTTCAAGAGATATAAAAAAGGGCGGGTTTTCCCGCCCTTTTTTATTATCTGAACTCCGGTTTTCTTTCCGGTTATTCTCAAAAAGTTATTTTACCTGACGTTAAAATATTTGCCCCAAATCTTTCTATCCCCGAATTCAACTGAAAGAAAGTAATTACCCACGGGAAGAGATGCTCCCTCCGAGTCTCTCCACGAATAGAAAATTCGCTCCGAAAAACCGTATGTCATGTCGAAAACTTTTCTGCCCGTCACGTCGAAAACTCTGAGGGTCAAATCCTTTTTCCCTGAAACGGGCGAAAGAAAGATTTCTACACCGCCGGTGACCTGTCTGAGAACCGGCAGTGAGTTTTGATCCTCAGGATTCGGGTTTTCTTCCATTCCAACCTGACCGAGATACGAAAAACAGTCAAGAATGAAATCCCTTGCGTCCCCGTGTTCCATGAAATACAGGGGATAGCCGTTGACGATGAACTTGAGCGAGTCGTTTTCGCCTATTGTGGTCGGATTTCCCGACTGGGGATACCCCTGACCCCACACCCCGAGTGTGTCGGCGCGAGCGGTCGTAAAATAAGTCGCCCTGTCCATTTTCCCGTTCCAGGAAGGAAGCATGAGTGAAGAGTTTACCGACACGTCGCCGAAACCGTTTTTGCCCTCGGAAGTCTCAAAATTTTTCTGCGTGACGACTTCAGCCTGCGATATGCCGAATAAGGCGAGGAAAGAAGGATCTGACCCTTCGAAAACCCTCCATCCTGAAATGATTATTTTCCCTCCGGCGGCAAGATATGACCTTATAAGAGCCGGTTGGTCTTTCACCTGGCTTGTTGATGTGTATTCGTCGCTGTGCCAGAGAACGCACTGATAATGCCCGAGAAGCGAAAGATCCGGCATCGCCGAGTCGCAGTGGAAGATATCGTGGGCTATCCCCTCCATTAAGCTTGCGTAAGCTGAATCTATCTGTGCGTCCGTCGGCATTATAGTCTGAGACCCGTTCCCGCCCTCGGATTCATCGACAAGTAGTATTCTCCTGTCGAAAGGAAAGCTGACAGGCGATGCCGAAGCTGTGTCTGACGGAAAACTCTCCCAGTCCCCTTGTATTGAATACGTCACGTAAAAGGTATATTTCTGTCCGTTTGTCAGGTCTTCGGCGAGGAAAAACGTGTCGGTTAAAAGCGAAGTATTGAGTTTTTGAAATGCGGTTGAACCGTATTGCGCCCCATAGACGCTGTAACCCAGAACTTCCGCGAGAGGGCATAAAGACCAATACAGCATAACTGACTCGTCGAGAGAAAGAAGAAGAGAAATTTCAACCTCAACTTTTTCCGTAGAGGATGTGAACTGGGTCCTGTAGGGGTCCAAAGACACAGAATCAGCCCCGACGGAGTAAAAATTATCAGAGGTATCGCTTTGCGCCGTCGCCCTGAAAAAGAAAGTGTCCGCTGATGAAAAAGCAAAAAGAGGCGCTTTTACCGTGAAATCCGTGGCGGAGTTCGAATGAGTCCACGCCTTGACGAGAAGGCTGTCTCCGGTGCCTTCTTTTCTGAAAGCCGTCCATCTCATCTGAGGCGTCCCGGACCCGAGAACCCACTGCTGGAAAAACCATGTCAGGTTTTCTCCGCAGTAGTTTGAAAAAACAGTGTCAACATCATGCCATGTCACCGTCGATCCGCCATGGATGACTGCGATTTCTCTCAGTGAGCCGTAAAACAGCGAATCTCCTATCATGAAACGCAGGGCGTAGAATACGGATCCCGGCCTTTCGTATGTCAGGTCCGAATAATAGTGCTGCCATGGAGGGTCATACATGGGAAAGATTCCGTTCGTGTTTTCCCATGATATGTAGCTGTTTCTGACGTCCCTCATGTAGTTGTGCATAGCGGTCTGGCCGGATACATGTTCGACGAAAATCCCCTCGGAAAAAGTGGCGAGCCCCTCGTTGAACCAGACTTCCTTTTTACTTTCGGTTGTGACGAAATCCCCCCACCACATGTGGGAAAGCTCGTGGGCGAAAAGTATTTCGTATGTTCCCATTCCGGTTACAACAGAAGAACCGACGAGAATGGAATTCTGGTTTTCCATCGCTCCCGGAAGGCTGACCTCAGCGTAGGCGATTTTCGCGAAAGGATAACTGCCGTATCTGCTCTCGTAAGCCTGAAGCATATCCGAAAGCCTCGCCAAATCGTTTGAGAGTTTAGCTGAATCTTGCGGGTAAGCAGCTAAAAGAACCGGTATTCCTCCGACAGAGTAGTTTCTCAGAGAATAAGCGCTCGCGGCGAGCCCCTGAAGGTAGGGAGAAAGAGAGCGGGTTTCCCTCCAGAAAAACTTTTTCCTGCTTCCGGAGAGTTGTATAACGGAGTCGAGGACTCCGTTTGAAACCACGAAGAGGTTTTCAGGGACGGTGTAATACTGCCGGACCAGGGCTTTGTGCCTGTGGTCGTCGAGGCAGGGAACCCAGGTCTTGAGGCCGAAGGGCGCGTGGCAGGAAAAAATGAGCGTGGGGTCAATGAAAATTCCGCCTGAGGCGAAAGGAGTCGGAATAGGAACCGGCACAGCACGGTAGAAAATGTCGAGAGACAGAGTTTCTGATGGTGCGTAAATTCTGTCCAACGATATGACGAGAAGGCTGTCAGTCTGGTAAAAAAACATGTTTATGTTGTCCTTTTTGACGCTGTCGGCTACCGGAGAGACGCAGTCGAGTCTTATTGTATCGGTTGAACTCAGGCAGATGAAATCCTCCGTCGCCCTGCCTATGACCGAATCATACTGGGGTTTGATCTCTATGTCCGTGAACCTGTATGTGTTCAGCCAGCAAGAGTCGTCACAGAAGACCGCCGTCGAGATTAAAATCAGGGTGATGAACAACGATTTCTTTATCATTTTGCCTCCTCAACTGGGTAAATGCATTTTGTCCGAAAAGAAAGACAAGCGCTCCGCCCACAGACGAAAGCCCTTCGTCTTTAACCAAGAGATTTTCCAAACCAAGGATTTTAATTATTTTTCTGCGGAAAAAACCGCAGTGGATACAGACCCCTCCCCTCAGCGCGTAATGTTTGGAACCCGTTTCATGGGCTAAATCCAATACTAAACAGGATATCTCTTCTGCGGCACCTTCGAATATTTTTTCTGCCTCTTTCATGCCTTTTTCGACAGCCGTCTGCAGTTCATAGGTCAGAAGAGAAATTTCCCGGATGGGATTGCCGCAGGACAAGTAGCTTCTCACTAAATCCATGGGTGAGAGTTTTTTCAGTTCGCAGAGAAACCGGATCAGTTCCGAATCGTGAATTTTCCCGTCTAAATAATGAGCTATTTCAATGAGAACTTTTTTACCAATCCAGAATCCGCTGCCCTCGTCTCCGAGAAGATGTCCCCATCCCCCCCGTCTTTTAATCTCGTTTCTATCGCTGAGCGAAAAAGCTATCGAACCTGTCCCTGAAATAACTAAAATCTCTCCCGGTTCTGAAAATGCCCCGAGGTAAGCGGCGTGTGCGTCGTTGATAACTGAAGTCATTCCGCGATGACCGATGTTTAAGAGAGTTTCTGAAAAAAATGCTTTTTCCGCGTCCGTGTAAAGGCCCGCCATAGCGGCGCAGAGAGGCGAAGAAGCGTCATATCCGGGGCACTTTGAGAACAGTTCGGATAAATGGTCTGCAAGATTATTTTTTATTCTTAAAAAATTTCCTTCGGGGGATGAAGCGCTGGAGACTATTTTCCAGTTTTCAAATACAAAAAAGCGTAGTCCGTTTCCTCCTCCTTCCAATACAAGAGCTTTCACTTCAGAGTCTCCATGACGGCGGTTTCCAAAATATTTTCGGATCCTTTGAGCCATTTCACTTCAGAACGAATGACAGCGCAATCAAACGGCAGTTTTATTGCATCTTTTTCAGTGCAAAGGACATGGGAACATGCGTGTTTTTCTGCCTCAGATAAAATATTTTTAGTATCTTTCTCGGAGAAGACATGGTGATCTTTGAAAAAAAGAGATCCCCCGACAGAAAAACCGGACTCGAGGAGATTTTTAAGGAGTCTTTGAGGTTTTGCAATAGAACTCACGAAAAAAAATTTTTGCTCTCCGGAGAATTTTATGCCGTTTTTTTCCACAGCGGCAATGGCAAAATCGCAGAATAGTTTCGGTATTGAGGATAATTCGGGATATCTTGAAAAATCACGGGGAACAATGTTTTTTTTTGCTCTCGTGAATATGACGATGTCCGCCCGCCTTGAAGCTAAAAAAGGCTCTCTCAGCTTTCCCGCCGGCAGCAGACCTCCTGATTTAGGGTTCTCCCAGTCAATGAGGAGAATTTCGAGGTCTTTACAGATGCCGTATTGCTGATAGCCGTCATCAAGCAAGACAGCCCCTACGCCGGGAAACTTTTTCTGAAGCAGTCTGAATCCGCGAGCTCTGTTCTTGTCTGCGACGACAGGAAAAGATGGATGTTTTTTCGATATCATTCTGACCTCGTCGCCGGCGGATTTGAGATCAGGAGTGACAAAGCCGGTGTAAGATCCTCCGTAACCCCTCGCTAAAAGGGCTCCGTATATTCCTTTTTTCTCGAATATGCCGAGAATTAAAGACACTATCTGCGTCTTTCCCGTCCCGCCGCATTCGAGATTTCCAACGCTTATTGTCTTTACGGGGAATTTTGTTTTTTTCATCGTCTTTATTTTTTTATCAAAGGAATAAAGAGCCAAATATGGCCCGGCAAGAGGGTAAAGAAAGAATTTCAGCATGGGAAATTAGGTGTTTTTTTTTCGATAATACTGAATATTTCTTCTTTTGACACGACAAGTTCGAGAGCCGCTTTCCTAATGTTTTCTGAAGCTGAACGCCTGAGCTCTTCGTTGGAGATAATTTTTTCCAGTGCGTTTTTCAGATCATCCTGGGATTGAACTATCCATGCTCCTTTCGCCCTTGCGAGTTTTGTCATTGTCTCTTCGACATTCTGGAAGTAAGGGCCCATCAGGACGGGGACTCCCTGAAAAGCCGCTTCGAGGGGATTGTGTCCGCCTGCATTGACCAAAGAACCGCCGATGAAAGCGACTTTTGCCTCTTTGTAAAATCTTTGGAGCTCTCCCAGGCTGTCAAGGACGGTGACGCCCGGAGATAATTTGGATACACGCGATCTGAGAACAGCGTCAATGTTTTTTGATTCAGCGCTTTTTATTATTTCCTGTGTCATGTCGAGATACCTCGGCGCCAGAAGAAGAGCTGTAAAAGGATATTTAATTTTCAGAAAGGAATAGACATCCAGTATCTTTTCGAATTCGCCTTTTCTGACAGGACCGGCGATCCAGAGAAATGTTCCGTCGGCGACGGGTATAGGAGGAGGCAAAGGCTTTTCGTCCGAAGCCTTCAGGGAACCGGATCTTGAGATTTTGTCGGCGGGAACGCCTATGTCAATAAAACGGCGCGCGTTTAGTTCGTCCTGAGCAAAAACGTAGGTATAAGATGAGAGAACTCTTTTTAAAAATCTTCTGAAAGCTTTGTATCGGGGATAAGTCCTGTCGGATATTCTCGCGCTCAGAAGAAATACGGGTATTTTGTTGAGCCTGCAGAAAAAAAGAAAATTCGGCCAGATCTCGGTTTCTGTGAAAAGAACACACGAAGGTTTTACCCTGTAAATGGCATTTATGACGCTCAAAGGAAAATCGAAAGGAAAGTATGAGGTCTTCACGTTTTTTCTCGAGAGAATTTCGTCGGCTCTGATAACCCCTGTCCTCGTGTAGGAAGTCACCAAAAATCTGAAACGCGGGTGTTTGGAGCTCAAATCAGAACACAGGGATTTGAGAGAATTGATTTCTCCTACGGATGAGCCGTGAATCCAGATGACGTATCTTTTTTTATATTTTGGAAGAAAACCCCAGCGGTTTATCCATTCCCTTCTGGTCTGAAGCATTTTGACCAGCATTATGACAGCTAAAAAAGGGAAAAAAACGGCAAGAAAGAAATTATACGCTATCACGCTCAGCAAAAAGACCTCTTAGCAACTTTTTCCAACCGCAGTATTTTCTTTTCTATTGTCTTTTTTATTTTCAAAATATTGTTCCTTGAAGGCAGTCCTTTTAATCTGACAGGTCCTCCTAAAAGAATGCATACCCCTGAAAAAGGAAAGGCTAACCTGAATCTGTCCCATGACCCGAAAGTGTAGCATCTTTTGTAAGAAACTATAACAGGTATTACCGGAGCTCCGGTCTTCAACGCCGCTAAAAGAGGGCCTTCCTTGATTTTTTCAGGCGGTCCTTTCGGCCCGTCAGGAGTTATCACTACGAGCTGTTTTTCTTCGAGGGACTTGACAATATTTCTCATGGCGGCAGTCGCTCCCCTTGTTGAAGAACCCCTTAGCGTTCGGTATCCAAGTTTTTCGGAGATTCTTGAGATGAATTCTGCATCCCTGTGCCTGCCTATCAACACCCTGTATCCTCTGTTCCTGAAAAAAAAAGCAGGGACGAGGAGGTCTCTGTGCCACAAAAAATAGACCGCGGGAAAATTCTCTTTGTTTCCAAGAGTTTCATCGACATTTTTTGTGACTATGGACAGAGTCTTTCCCCAAAAGAGAATAGATAGATAACCGAAAAATGAACCGGGTCCGAGGAGAAGTTTATCTTTTAACTTCATCGAGAAACCTTATGAAGCAGAGCGCGGCTCTTTTAGAAGCTCCCGGAGCTCCCAGTTTTTTCTTTACCTTTTTGAGTTTTTCTATCATATCTTTTCTCACCCCATCGTCGAAAAGCAGTTTTTCAGTAGATTCGGCGATTTTTTCGGGGACAGCGTTTTTCTGTATGAATTCAGGCAGAATTCTCTCCCTGCCTGTTATGTTCACGAGGCTTATGTAAGGAACTTTGGCGAGTAGCTTCGCCAGAAAATAAGTTATAGGTTCCGTTTTATAGATGACGACCATGGGTTTTTCGAAAAAAGCCCCTTCGAGAGTCACTGTTCCCGAGGCGGCAATGAGGACACGGGATCTTCTCATTATTTCGTATGGATTTTGAGGTATAAAAGCTGTCTGTTCGAGAACAGCGGTTTTGTCAGCTGAAGGGTTATCGCAAGCGATGAGGAATTTTACCCGCGGATGCCTCTTTTTTATTATTTTTGCTGCATCAAACATAATGCAGAGATGTCTTTTTATTTCGGATTTTCTCGACCCTGGGAATAGGCCTATCGTAAAAGGTTCCTCATCGGCATTATCCGATATGGGTTTTCCGCGCTTGGTCACGGTGTCGAGGACCGGATGTCCGACGTAAATTGACCGGACTCCGTATTGTGAAAAAAATTTAGGGGCAAAAGGAAGTATAACAAGAGCGAGATTCACATATTTTTTTATCTGTCTAATGCGCCATGTCCCCCAAGCCCAGACCTGAGGCAGAATGTAATAGACAACAGGTATGTTCAGCTGATGGGCGAACATTGCCACCTGAAGGTTGAATCCGGGGAAATCGACGAGGACTACGGCATCGGGTTTTTCCTCTTTCATCCATCTGTGTATCTTTCCGAGTATGCGTCTGTAGTGGAAAATATTGAGAAGAGGCGAGACGAAACCTATAGCGGTCAGGGATTCATAGGAAAGGATTATTTGGGCTCCCGCGGTCTCCATATTTTTCCCTCCGACCGCGAAAAATTTTATTTCCGGACGGGCCGCAATAGATTCCTTTATAAATTCGGAGGCGTGAATGTCTCCGGAGAGTTCACCGGTTATTATGAGGATTTTTTGCATAAAAACCGATCATGCGTGAATATCTCGCTTTTATCTCTTCGATTATCTTCCATGCGACTTCGAGTGATTTCATCCCGTCTTCGCCGCTGACTTCCGGTTTTGTCCCATTGACGACGGAGTCTAAAAACGAGCTGATTTCAAGATAAAGCGGTTCTCCTTCTTTTTGTTCGCTTTTTTCGACAGAAATGCTGTATTTTCCTTTTTCAAGGGTTCTTTTGTATATTTCTACGAATCTCTCCTGAAAATCGAGAGAAATATATGAATCCATCTGAAAAAATCTTATTTTCCTCTTTGCCTTCTGAGCGGCTCTGCTGACCATTAAATTGGCAATTGCGCCGTTTTCGAATTCCACACGGGCGTTTGCTATGTCAATTTCTCTTGAAAAGATTGGAGCGCCTATTGCAGAAATCATCTTTACGGGACTCTTTATATACTGAAGAGAAATGTCAATATCGTGGATCATCAGATCGAAAACCACGGCAACGTCGAGTCCTCTTTCCGAAGGAAAACCTATCCTGTGGCTTTCGACGAAAAAAGGGTCTTTTATCTTGTCTTTTACGTGGAGAAATGCGGGGTTGAAACGTTCGGAATGGCCGACCTGGAGGACGACGCCGTTTGAGGCGGCGGCTTCTATCATCTGCGCGGCGTGTTCAGTCAGGACGGTAATGGGTTTTTCCACGAGAAGATGTTTGTTTTTCTTGAGGACTTTCATGCCTATTGAATGATGAGTGGAAGCGGTCGTAGCGAGAGAAACCGCGTCGGATTTTTCGATAAGTTCGTCCATATCCGGATAGGCGTTGCAAGAAAACTCCGCCGCGACATCGTTCATTCTTTCCCTGTTCAGATCGTAAACACCTTCGAGGCATCCCAACTGCTTGTATATCCTCGCGTGGTGTCTACCTAAATGTCCTACGCCTATGACTCCTGTTTTTACGTCGTTCATTGGTCAATTCCTTTCTCGAATAAGGCGACGGAAACCGCGTAATTTCTTTCGTGGCTGATGGAAACATGAAGACGCCCGGTTCCCGCCTTTTTTTCGGCATTGTTTTTCAGTTTGACGACCGGTTTTCCCTGGGAAGAACCGACGCAGAAATCCTTAAACCAAACACCGTCACGCATACCCGTACCTATGGCTTTTGACAATGCTTCTTTGGCAGAGAACCTTCCTGCGAGCCAGTCTATGTCTCTATTTCTCGCTTCATATTCTTCGAGTTCGTTTTGGGTCAGTATTTTTTCGGCGAATCTCGATCCGAATCTTTTCACAGCGGAAGAAATTCTCGATTTTTCAACTATGTCTATACCTATTCCTGTTATCATCAGTACTTAAAGACGCTCCCTCCAATAAATTCTCTGAGGACGGAAGTGAATGGGATCTCATTCGTGTCAATTTCTAAATAGAATTCGAGCAGGTGGAGAAGCCTAAGAGCTTCGCTGTACGAAGTTTCATCTTTCCCGACTGTCTTAAGCATTTCCACGGCTTTTTTCTTGAGAGCGGGTATTTCATAGATCAGCGAAGTGTTGAACATGATGTCCGCTGTCTCCTGGTAAGGATATATCCATCTGCTCTCGCCTCTTGTTATGCTCTGCCACCTGTTGATTGTCTCAGACGGGCTGTATCCCCTGAACTGGCCGTCTCTGACTATCCTTCTCAAAATCCGGCAGTCTGAAGTCGTGACCCGGTTGTGGTCATCAATGTTGACCTGCGTGAGCGGGCTGACGTATAGCTTCAACTTCATCTCCGGATCGAGCATCGAAGTGAGTTCTTCGTTGAGAGCGTGGATGCCTTCGATTATGATAGGGTGCCCCGGTTCAACTGTTAATTCTCTCAAATTAGTTTTCTTTCTGCCTGTCGTGAAATCGAATTTAGGGACACTGACTTTTTTTCCTTTGAGAAGGTCTGTTACCTGCTGGCGGAATAAATCCGACATTATTGTTTTAGGGGATTCATAATCAGGTTCTCCGTTTTCGTCACGTGGAGTCTCTTCTCTGTCGACAAAATAATTGTCGAGAGAAAGGGTTATCGGTTTGAGGCCGTTGACCTGAAGCGCGATTGTCAGTCTTCTCGAAAAAGTAGTCTTTCCTGATGAACTCGGCCCGGATATCAGAATAATCCTTTTCTGCCGGTCCTGGGATACGGTGTCGGCGATGACCGAAAGTTTTTTTTCGTGAAGGGCTTCGGCTATACGGATTATTTCGCCGGCTTTATTCTCGGATATTGCTACATTGAGCTGACTGACGTTTGTGATTTCGAGAATCTGGTTCCATCTCCGCTGTTCGTGATAGATTTTGAAAAGCTTTTTCTGTTCTTTCCAGGGGCCGAGTTTAAAAGGGCTTGAGGGGGAGGGAAACTGAAGAACGACGCCGGGAGGGTAAGGTTTTAATGAAAAATGTTTCAAAACTCCCATTTTGGGAGCAATGGGGGTCGTGTAAAAATCGAAAACCGGACCCGATTTGTAGATGACTATTTCGTCGGGTCCGCTGTTTTTCAGAAGGTTTGCCGTGTCGGCTCTCCCTTTTTTTTCGAAAAGCTCCACCCCTTTTTCTCTCGAAAGAACTTCCCTCTGGATTTCTTCGTCGTTTTCGACGATTTTTTTCATCCTCGTTTCCAGCGCCGTTATTTCGTCGGCGCGCGGAAGGACAGAGGAGAGAATTTCGTAATAATATCCGGAGGATATTGAATGATTGACGACAACTCTCGTGTCTCTAAAAATTTCGCTGACCGCGCGGAATAAAAGGAATGTAATCGAGTTTCTGTATATTCTGTGCCAGTCCATGTCTTCCGGGAAGATGGGTGAAAGAGTTCCTTTTTCAGGGACCGGCAGAATGAGGTCTGCGGCAAAACCGTTTAACCGGCAAGCTATGACTTTCTCGATTGGGACTTCGGCATCTTTTAGGATTTCATACGGGAATTGCCCTTTCTTTATGTCTATCAAAAATTTCTCGCTCATGTTCACTCTTTCAGCGCGGCAACAGGGATTTCAAGGCTGGTTTCGGCATTTTCGAGGATACCGGCCTTTTCCGTAAAAGCTAACACCACGAAGCTAATATTATCAATTCTCCAGTCGAAGTCAATGCTGAGGATGTAGGAATTTTCTCTCGCTCTTTTAACCTGAATGAGGTTTTTAGACGTCAAAATGGCTCCCTGAGAAGACATCTGAATAGCTTTGGTCGGCTCGGCAAAACCTCTTTGGAAAAGGGGTGGTGTGTCGAAAATTTTGCCGTATTCCATCCCATACTGTATGACATTTTTAGATCTGAAAGCTGGGACGGCGGTGATTACCCTATAGGGTTTTTTCGGTTTTTTAGCTTCGGCAAGTTTTATTCCCGCGCTTGTGATTATCTCATCTTTGGTGTCTGAAGAAGCGGAAAAAGGGTTAAGATAACCGGACAAATTCAATCCTCCGATTTCGGATAGGTCTTCGAGGTCGACAACTTCGACGGATAACTCCGTTGCCGTTCCGGTGAGCAGATAATAGGGAAGAAAAGCCTCCGCATTTTCAGGCCCAGTGGAAAAAAGATCGAAAAATAGATCGTCTGTTTCTCGTGGTTCCATGGCTTTGAGGCATTTCGGGCATAAGAATAACGCATCATTTTCTTTGGCTTTGAGGTCTGCGCCGCAGAGTCCGCATACAAGGGGAACGATTCTAATTGCCATAATTCTTCCTGAAGATAAATATGAAAGTCAAGACAGCGGCGAATACTCCCGCGCCTGCGAAAACCCCTCCTCTTGAAATCATGGCTCCTGCGATAAAACCCGCCAGAGAAGCCGCGAGAGAGAAAAATCCTTTTTGAGATAAAAAATTCTCTTTTTTATGGCGCACGGGAGTGATTTTTCTGCCGACAGGTTTCCCGGTGGAACAATCTATTATCACAAGTCCTTCATGTTTAGAGGTCAAAAACCGCGCGAGGAGAACAGGATAGAATATAAGACCGAGGTTGAAATTAATTATTTCGACCGATGACGAGAAAAAACTGAATTTAGAGGAATCCCATGAGGAAAGAGCGGCTTCTTTCATTTTTTTCCTGAATATTTCTCTTGCCTCCTCAATTTCTTTTTCGGGGAAAAAAATTTTGCCAAATTTTTTCATTTTTTCTTCGTCGAATAACGAAAGCCCCTCGTCTGAATCGCCGAATAAAGTATCCACAGACGGGAAATATTCCTTAAAAAAAGAATTGTCAACGTCGAAAAAAGTGAAAGGAGAGTCAATTATTCTCCTTGAAATTTCCCCTCCTTCGGTTCTGAATAAAACCTTTTTATTCCCCTGTCCGTCGTCAACAGAATACGGGATGCTCTTTTTTGTGGTTTTTCCTGAAACCCAACCCACGGCTCTTCCGCTCGCTTTCCAAACGGGGACGAATATTAAGTCTTTGTCGATTACTTTATGATTTGTTTCCGGGGCGGACTGGGAAACAGCAAGATCGAGAGCACGGTCTATGACGGGAGTCCGAACTTCTCTTTTATAGCTGAATATTCCGCCAGTCAGGATTATCTTAAGACTTTTTCCGCATGATTTGCATGTGCAGGTTTTATTGCCAGTCAGATAAGAAACCGGTGAAGCGCAGGAAGGGCAAGAGACGGAAACGCTCATTTTTTACCCGGCCTTGCGACGGCACAAAAAAGAGCTATTGCCGAAAATAAGGGTAAAGACAAAAATACGCTGAATCTGAGAAGAACTCCCGCGATAAGAGATAAGACAAGAGCTGTCGATTCGATAAAGAAGAGCTTTTTCGTGTTTATTTCAGCCTTTTCTATGATTCTCGAACCGTCTGACGCGGAAATCCAGACCAAGGAATTAGGACTTTTCGCGAACCAGTATGGGACGAAAGCGAAGGGTTGGCTCGAAGACTCCAGAGTTGTGAATCCTTCGAGGTTGTCTCCATAGATTTTCTCCCCATAGGAGATTTTGAGCCCGCGCGGGGTCTTTTTGCTCAATGGAATGGACATAGGAGGAGAAGAGAAAGGGACTAAATAGCCTTTTATAAATTTTACTTCACCTATGCAGGATGCGGCAATTTCCCATGCGGCTTTTTTTTCTATTACCGGGTTTAACGTCCATACCTGCGATGATAGAGCTTCGACTTCGACAGAACTCCCGCAGAAAGGGCAGGATAAGACCTGCGGTGAAGTTTTCAGATTTAATTTTCCGCCGCATTGAGGGCAAAAAGATACCATTTTCCGCCTTTGTAAAAAGAATAATTATAGCACAAATTGCCGATAGCAGAAATTGCAACAATCTTTTTCGTGGTTGATGCTAATTTGCGAAGCAAATTAGC
>CAYNIW010000033.1:0-11555 GCA_964397545.1 uncultured Desulfuromonadaceae bacterium
ATATAATATATATATACAACGTGAAGCAGAAATGACAAATTCTCTGAGCATACATTCATTTGAGAAAAGATGAAAACTTTTCAAGTCATAATTATTCTTCTCCTGATAAGCAATGTTCAAATATTCCTTCAAAACCCGGACACGCTTTGGCTAAAACATTACGGCGGACTGCTGGGCGATTACGGAAATTCAATAGCACTGACGAATGACGGCGGTTTCGTTTTGGCAGGTTTTACTTTCTCTTATGCTCCGAGTTTTTGCGACGCGTGGATTCTGAGGTTCGACAGTTCAGGAGAATTGTCATGGGATTCGACCTACGGCTACGAATCCTACGACTACCCTGACGACATAATCCAAACTCTTGACGGGGGATTTGCGTTCGCGGGAACGAGCTGTCCACCGGCAAATTATTACGGTGATTTCTACATAGCAAAAATTTCCGGCGACGGAAACTTTCTCTGGGACCTTAGAATCGGCGACAGCCAGTGGGAGGAAGGCGCTTTGGCACTCCTTGAAACTCCGGACAGCGAGATCGTGGCGGTCGGATATACGTATTTTCAGACCGCGGGATTGTGCGACGCCTGGCTTGTCAGAACAGACTATGAGGGCAACCTCTTGTGGGACTCTACATACGGCGGAACAGGTTCGGAGCTTCCGACTTGCATGGTTCAAAACAACGACGGGGATTTCGTCATTGCAGGACAAAAGAGACAGACCTCAGCATCCAAATCCATGGGTTGGTTTCTCATTGTCGATGGGAACGGTGTCGTAACACACGAAAAAACGTACCCGGGACTCGAAAGCGCCTGGTTTGAAAGCATCACGAGGACCCACGACGGGTGCTATATCCTCGCCGGGACGATGGTTTCGTCCACAGGAAACGAATTTGACGGATGGATTGTAAAAGTCGATTCACAGGGTGACGAGATGTGGAGCAAAGTTCTAGGGGGGCCTGAGAGCGACGATTTCTGGAGTGTCAAGGAACTTCCCGGCGGCGATCTTCTCTTGACGGGGACTTCTTCTTCCCCACCCGCGAATACCGCGGATATCTGGGTGGTCAGAACCGATAGCGCGGGAAATCAGATTTGGTCCTATTCATTCGGAGGTGCCGAAATCGATGAGGGTCACGACATCATGGCCGTCACTTCAAACATATTTTTAGTGACGGGGTCGTCCGAAACATTCTGCAACGGAATATCCGATCTGATAGTCGCGAAAATCGCCGACCCAATGACAACCGTAGAGGATGAACCCATAGATGTTTTAAACCCGTTTTTTTTGACATTAAAACCCAATCCCTTCGGAGGGTCGGTGCAAATAGAGTTTTATTCCGGAGACGACGATGAAGTCATGGTTTCTGTTTTAGACCTCACTGGTCGAGTCGTGAAGGTAATTTCTAATTGTATTCTCGGAGCTGAAAAAGCCAAATTTTTATGGGACGGCACGGACGAAACCGGAATGCCCGTCCACTCAGGGATTTATTTTTTGAACGTCATGACAGAAAAGAACGCTTTTAGTGCAGAGTTGATACTGATAAGATGACGGCTATTTTTTCGAATGCAGAGCCAGTTTATTGCCTTCCGTATCCGTAAATATCGCGAAACAACCTATTTCTGGATTTATAAGGGTTTTGGGAACAATGACTTTTCCTTCGTGAAGATCAATTATTTGCTTTCATCAAACAAAAGTAAATGTATTCATTTTTCCTTCGTGAAATACTAAATCACTATCGGTGAATTGGCAGTGCCACGATTATTTGCGCCCTTCTCGATTAAATAATAAATGCATATTATATTCTTGGTTGATGTCTATCCTGATATTCTTGTATCAAAAAACAAAATCCTCTAATTAATTTCCTTCACTTCGAGAATATAAGATATATTCACATTGATCGAAGCTGGTTTCCCGTAAAAGCGAAATTTTATGATCATAGCCTTCAATCTATTACAATGAATTTTCCACGGTCTTCGAAGTTTTCTGCCTCAAGTAAATAAAAGTAAGTTCCCGGATTATCCGGTCTATAGATTATTGAATAATGACCGGGAGCAATTGACTGCCCTGAAAGCAGATCTGTTATATTTCTTCCAGAGATATCAAATATTTTCAACGAGACTTCTCCGGCATGCAAAAGAGATATTCTGAATATCATTTTTCCCTCAGAGGGTGATGTATAAGAAAAAGAAAACTTCGTATTACCTGTGATATCTTCTTCAACCCCCAGGACTGAATAAACAAACGAATAGTATTGGGAAGGAGCACTATCAGGATCAGTGCTTTGATTCAACCCCCTGTCTCTTGCAAGAATATAATATTTTACTGTATCCGGATTTTGAGACACTTGGGGAATATCACCTGAAAACCAGTCGTCACCAATTAGGGTCAACTCGGCTGAATCCCAGTTCTGATCCTCAATTCTTTTATAAAACAAAAAAGAAGTGTCCATAAAAATATTATCTGTGATCTTGACGTTGATCTGGTAAGGACCAGAATAAGCCGTGTCGTTGACGACAGTTGTTGATTCAATATCTGGGGGTGTTATGTCGCAGAGACCTTCAAGATAGACCAATCTCAAAGGATCATCCACGTCATCTGAATAGACCTTCAGAGTGCCGGGGTAGAAAAATTCAACAAAGGGCTGAAACTCCACCTGTAAGGGCAGAAGATTATTAGGCAGAATGGTGTCCGGAAAAAAATGATAAGGAAATATTGAATATACATTGTTGGTCGATATCACGCTGTCGATTGTCAATTGTCTTTCACCAGTGTTTTGAATGACCAAGTATTGCCAATAGGAATAATTTCCGGGCGCGACGTTTCCGAAATCATGAAACGTATCCGATAAAACGATGTTTTGCGAAAGGGCGGTTCTGAATTGATAGATCATGCTGTCCCAGCTTGCCGCGTATATTTCAATTGAGCCGTTGTCGTCTACGTCTCCAACATCAAGTCCGGCAATTCTATAGTTTGCTTTTCCGACATCTAACCGCTGCCATGAAGTCCCGTTATATTTGTATTGAAAAATTGAATCATTGTCACAAGAAGCATAAATTTCGATTTCTCCGTCATTATTCCCGTCTCCACAGCAAAGTTCATAGACTATATTCCATGGATGATACCAGACCAGCGAGGGATTCCATGTGCTTCCATCCCATTTTATTTGACTTATGTATCTGTAATAGGAATCGTAGAGCTCAAACTCGCCGTCTCTATTGCCGTCGCAGACGACAATATTTGCGACGCCCATTTGATAATAACTATTCACTAAAGTCCTTATCCACATATTGCCAATCCATTTATATTGAAAGAGACGTCCGTTTTGCGTATAACTACCGCCTCCTGCATAAATTTCCAACTCCCCGTCATTGTTGCCGTCACCGATAGAAATGCAAATCATTGGACAATGCCCCGCTCCCACATAATAATTCTCCCAGAAACTGCCGTTGAATTTGTATTCGTAGATTGCTGTGTCGTTTACGCAATACACTTCCTGAATACCGTCGCTGTTGCCGTCTCCAACCGCAATTCCCCTGCAAAATGAACCAATGGCTGTTCTATTCCATGAAGCTCCGTCCAGTTTGTATTGATAAATGCTGTCCATATTTGAAACGTAAATCTCCAGCTCTCCATCATTATTTCCGTCTCCAACTTTAATATCAGAAACAACGACCCCAATGGTTCCGATTATTGTCGAATTCCATGCGGAGCCATTGTATTTGCATTGATAAATTTTTCCGTAAATAGAACCTACGTAAACTTCCAATTCACCGTCGTTGTTTCCGTCCCCTATGGCTGTTTTTTCGGCGAATTCGTGGCAATTATTCACTGGGTTTCTGGAGAAAAAATACGGTTCGGTAATTCTTTCGTTCAAGGTAAAGCACATCTTCAAGGTGTCTGTATTGATTATGAGATCATAAGTTCCCGTATTAAATCCGGATAAATCGAATCCGCAGGTCAAGCAGTTGTCATTGACCACCGTGACATTGAATGCATTTATTTCAGGATGCCCTGTTCTGATCAGTTTAAGAGTCGAAACACCGGAATTGAAGTTATCCCCGAAAATATCTGCGTTTACAATTGTATCGTTGGTTCCGGAATGCGGCCAGATATGGGTGACCGAACCGTTTAATTTATGAGATATGGCAAAAATGATTATTAAAAATAAATTCATATATTTCATAAATTTCTCCCATTTATTGATTTCTCAAATGTTTCCGGTTTTTCACTATTTGAAAAGAAAACCATTAGATTATCTCGATATATTTTGCGTCAACCCTGGGAAGTTCTTTATCTTCAATTTGAGGGGAAGGACAGACATCATACCCGTAAATTTCTCCGTAAACAATTATTTCGTCATTTATGAAAGCGGCGGTGGATCCGTCGTAATAAATATATATGGGCAGTAATCCGCTGGGCAGAGTATAGACTTCATCTTTGACCGCTATTATGAGGTGTGTTGCACCTTCCTCTTCATAATAGACCACAACCTGTCCGGCTATTTTTATCAATTTTCCTTTAAAATCTTCAGCCCCTTCGGTCAGTTCGCTGACCGGGACTTCTTCGCAATCGGCTTTATAGCTTTCTTGATTTTCATGGGCTTGAATTTGACCGCCTGAACAGGAAGCTGTTTGTAAAACCAACCCAAAGAACACAGTTATAGAAAATATTTGAAATTTAGTTTTAGACATTTCCTTCTCCTTTTACTCTGGCAAAAATTTTTCGAACCTGACAGCGCATTCAGGGCACAAAAACCAATCCTTATTATCTTTTAGAATCCGCCGTATCCAGATTGCTCTATCCGCTTGCTCGGTCAACCCTTTTGTGTTTTCAAGATGACAGACAGCAGGTCTCAATCCGGCATTGACTGCCTTTTTTACCTGAGATGATGAGTAACGGATTGAATCATCTCCAATTGACATGTTGCAAAGATCACAAACCTTCATTTTTTTCCTTTCATTTTTAATTAGGATATAAATCAACATCCGTGCCAATTTTTTCAGGCACCTAAGTTGCTTTTTTAGAGTAGTTTAGTGAATTTTAGGGTTTATGGAAGAATTAAGAATCTTCCGAATTACGGAAATAATTCCGTAAATCGGAAATTATCTGTTTTTATAGAAATGGTGCTTGGCTATTCCGGTAGCCTTGACCGCGTCTAAAACTTTACCGTCGAATTTTTTTAGTATCGATTTGATCAGCGATTCTTTTAATGTTTCCAGATCAATTTGTTTTGCGATGACAAGCCGGGCTAATTCGTCAATCAATTCGTTTTCATCGGATTTAGAACCGGATATATTCAGGAATTTAAAATCTGATCCGGTTAAAACAGTATTTGACCCGGATACTATTATAGCTCTCATTATCGCGTTTTCGAGTTCCCGAATGTTGCCCGGCCAATCGTGTTTTAAGAGAAATTTTCGAGCGTCATTGCTGATTTCCTTTGGAGGCAAGTTGATTTCTCCGCAGAATTTATTCACATTATAATTTGCAAGGTCTTCGATGTCCTCTTTTCTTTCTCTTAAAGGCAGAAGATGCAAGGGATAACTGTTTATTCTGTAATAGAGATCTTCACGAAAATCCCCCTCTTTTACAGCTTTTTCCAGTTTCCGGTTGGTGGCGCAGATCAGTTGAAAATCAACGCTAATGGTTTTGTTGCTTCCCAACCTTGAAAGCTTCTTTTCCTGAATTACATTGAGCAATTTAGACTGTAAATTTATATCCATTTCGCCGATTTCATCGAGAAAGAGTGTCCCTTGATGTGCGAGCTCTATTTTTCCCGGTTTGGAATTTACCGCTCCGGTAAACGCACCTTTCTCATATCCGAACAATTCGCTCTCCAACAAATTTTGCGGGATTGCCGAGCAATTTATTTTTATGAAGGGCATTTCTTTTCTTTTTCCCGAGGAATGGATCAGTCTAGCTATCACTTCTTTTCCCGTGCCGGTTTCTCCGGTTATAAGAACATTGACAGGCAATTTGGATATTTTTACCACACCCTCAAATATTTTTTTCAACCCCCGGTCAAGACCGATTATTTTTGTGTTCTTTTCAAAAAGCCGGTGCTTTAACTCCTGGTTCTCAATGTCTAAAAGTTTTAAGTATTTTTCAGTTTCCTTTTTGTTTTGACATTCGGAAATTGTTTTATCCAGAAATTTTTTCAATTCAAATAAACTTACGGGTTTTTCGATGTAATGGTTGACCAGACCTTCGTTCAAGACTTTTTCCAACAGATATTTATCAGCATAAGCCGTAAACAAAACCCCGTATCCATAGGCGTTTTTTTCCTTAGCGCTCAAAAGAAGGTCGAGTCCTGTAACTTTCGGCATTTTATAGTCGGCGATTATTATATCGAAATAATTATTGTCTATTTCAACTAAAGCTTTTTGGGGGTCTGAAAAGAACTCGATGCTGTAACCCCTGAAAAATTCCTCTAAATCCTCTATTAAAGTCTGCTCGTCGTCAACGAACATGATCTTAAGATTTCCAACAGATTTATTCATCTCGGTTCCTTTTCATGGTTATCACAAATTCACAGCCCTGATTTTTATCTGATTCAACTGAAATATCCCATCCCATTTTTAAAATCAGATTTTTAACAATATATAGGCCGAGGCCCATCCCTTCTCCGACATCTTTTGAAGTGTAAAACGCGTCGAATATGTATTTTTGTTCTTCGCGGGAAATACCCCTGCCGTTGTCTTTGACGATGATAACAGGATCGTATTCCGTTTTGAAAGCTTTTATCGAAACATCTCCGTTTTCAGAGACGGCATCGAGAGCGTTTATTAACAGGTTTGACAATATTTGAACCAAGGCTTCGTAATTGGCGCTCACGATGAGGTCATCCTCGATCTCGACGGAAAGTGTCGCGTTTTTGCCGTTGTAATCATCGAACAGTTTCGAGACCGCAGGTTTGATTTCTTTTAATAATAAATCCGTCTTTTTTATTTTTTCATGGTAGTAGAGAGATTTTAAATTTTTAACGATATTGGTGATTCTTTCAAGGTTATATTTTATGCGATCTATGAACGGCTTTATTTTCTCCCGTGCATTCGGGTCTAAGTCTTTTAGATGGTTAGTCAAATTATCCAGGGGAGCGCTTATGGATAACAAAGGGTTGGTCAGTTCATGGGATATACCTCCCATCAGTTTTCCAAAAGAGAAATTTTTATCTTCTTCAAACATGTAATTTTTCATTTTTTGCATGCGGAGCAGAGCTTCGATTCTGTTCATCAATTCTTCCGCTGAAAAGGGTTTGTATATAAAATCCACCGCACCCAGTTCCAGTCCTTTGATCCTTTCATTTTTTCCGGTTTTGGCGGTTAAAAATATAAACGGTATATTCTTGTAGATTTCTTTTCTCATTGTGTTTTCGTAAAATTCGTATCCGTCCATTTCGTCCATCATTATGTCGGACACGATCAGGTCTGGTAAAGGGATTGAAAGGATTTTCTCCTTTGCTTTAAGCCCGTTTTCAGCCGTGAAAACATTGTATTTTTGGGACAATTTATACTGAAGAAAAGCGAGCAGATTTTTATTGTCTTCAACAACGAGGATATTTTCTCTCTGTGATATATAATTTTCTTTTCGCGCTTTCAATTCAAATTGAAAATACTCCGGAGATGTTATTCCGAAATCGGCAGAAATACTGTCGGTTCCCTTCGGTATGTATGCAGGCAAAGATATGGAGAATTCGGTTCCCCTGCCTTTCTCACTTTTTATTTCTATGGTTCCTTTAAGTGATTTGACTATCTCAGACGTGATATAGAGCCCCATGCCGATTCCCTGGACGTTTTGTTTTCTGTGGGAAATCTGGTAGTAGGGAGAAAAAATATTTTTCTGCTGTTCTTCTGTTATCCCTGGACCTGTGTCTTTAACCTTAAAAACTATGGAGTTTTCGTGGTCTCCCAGAAAAACGTCAATGGATCCTTTGAAGGTGAATTTTATGGCATTGTCCAGAAGATTGTTGATTATCCTGTCTACGGCAAAAGGATCGGCTTTCAAAAAAAGTTTGTTTTTTACATCGCTGTTTATAATTATACCTTTGTTTTTGGCATAACTCTGAAAGACTTTTACTTTGTTTGACAATACTTCCGAAATGTTGATGACCTGGTCATGGTTGTAAAAAACCAGACCTTTTTCAATTTTTTCGGCGTCCAAAAAATTAACCATGTCCCTTAAAAGCTTGTTCAGATTCTGCTCTATAACTTTTAATGCCTCGGAAGGTTCTGCTTTTTCCATATACTCTTTGAGGTAGTTCTGTATAATCGTCAGCGGTGTTTTGGTCTCGTGTGCAAGGTTTATGAATAGGTTGGTTTTTTGCCGGCTGGCAATTTCAATCTCGGTTCTGGCTCTTTCCAATTCCTCTGTTCTCGAGCTGACTTTCATTTCCAAGTTGTCTCTCAGATCGACAAGATGGTAGTGTTCTTCGTTAAAATGTGAGGTCAGGGCGTAAGCGGATATCAAAGCCATTGTAAGACAGCCCAGATTGAGAATTATGCCTTGAATGAAGTATGAAAATACAGTGACAACCCAGATTGTGCGAAATATCATCCCTAAATACATGAAAAAAATACTGTAGAAAATCAGCATTTTCCATCTCTGCTTGTATCTTTTTTCTTTTTTGTCGAAAAATACGACGATTATCCTGACTGTAAAATAGATACTCCAGGGCACAGGTATCGCTGTGGTAACTATTTCGGGAATGTTCCAGTTGTTGAATATCTTGTAGCCAATAAAACCAAACAAGTGGGGAGAAATGATAAATAAGATATATCCCCATATCATTTGACGCTTCAGCGGTTTTAATTCAAGGGCGTAATATATGAAATATAAAAAGCAGAAGATTAAAAAAACGACTGTAATACTATCTGAAGCGATTCTAAATACCAAAGGTATGAGGCGGTATTTCGGATCGAATTCCGGTATGAGCATTATCTGAACTACATAAAGCATGAATGAGAATATCAAAAGTGAATATCTGAGGTTGTTTTTGTCATCGGGTCTGCCCCAGTAGACCATGAGATGGTAAACCGCCAGAGAGACATAGATTCCCAGCAAGACAAAACTGAAATACGCCGGGATTAACTCGGAAGCATGTAGTGTTTTAGGAACAGAAAATGAGTTACTAATAATATAATATACAGATATCAATTTTTATCCAGAACAATTGTTGATCATTTATTTCCTACCACTCATTAGATAAAACTTCAATCCAAAATACATTTTCGTCGTTAATCCAAAGATATTCTGTAATAAGATGTTTGAGGTAATTATCTCAATAAACAGTATAGAGTCTTTGTTTGACTTATCTTTCAATCACCCCTTTTTGGAACTATATTTCGTCTATAGAAAGGTTTATTTATTTTTTCGAATGCAGAGCGAGTTTATTGGTATAACTCTGAATGAAACTTGACGGGAGCTTGATTTTTTATTCTCCGTATTTGACCAGTATTTTATCTGTGTTCAGTTCCACTTCGATGAATATCTCTCCCCCGCTTCCAATAATTTCTTTTGAAGGATCTTGAGGCAGAAGAGCGACAGGCTTATATGTAGTCCTCCAAACATAAATCCCGTCTCTGTAGAATTGTTCCACTCCAATGAGTTTGTAATCCCAGGGCTCGGGAGTTAATTCCTCCAGTTTTTCGAGACTTATAGAAACCGCCTTGTTGTGATCCTCGGTTATGCTCTGGACCGAACCGGTCCTCGGTGGGTCCACTTTTCAAGTGGAAAAAGAACATGAAGAAAAAGATAAAACAAAAAATAAAACTGCCGCAGTTCCATAAATAGCTTTCACTTTATCCTCCCAAGTAAACAGTTTCCACAATTAACAACACATATAATATTCTTGAGATTTTTTAACGACTGCCAGGTCTTGACTTTTGACGGTTTATGGTATTTTCCCTCGGCGATGTTGATAAAAATATTGTATTTGACTGAAGAATACTGCTGTTAAATAATAAATACAATATGTTTTTTGAAACTTTACTTTTTTTAATTATATTCAGGGCGAATACCGAAGAAAATGAATATTCTAAGCTGAAGTGTTGATGAATTTATTCTTCTATCTGATTATCAGGAAGCTGTAGAACATTTGAGGTATCCAATTCTTTTCCTGCAATTCCTTTTATTGCGCCGAACAGAGCAGAAACATTCTCTTGAACCACCCAAATTTGTTTTTCTCTCAGAGCCCAAATTTTATGCATAGCTTTTTTCTCAGAATTAAGCTGGGAAATCATACTATCATAATTTTCGACAATTCTTTTGATGTTTTGAACGAACTCATTGCTTGTCAAATATGTGTAAAGAAGCTCCATTTTATCCCCTTTGTTTTCTTGGGATAATTTTACGGACTGTGTTTTTATCAACATTTCTCTCAGAACAAATGACAGACTCCGAACTTCGTGAAAACCGCAGATCCAAACTCCGTTTCTTTCGCCGAATCTGTCCATATCACCCGGCATTGTCTCTGTGACTAAAACTGCCAGGTCAGCTTTGCATCTAACTTGGTCCTGCTTCAATTTATCAACCCAATCGTTGGAATAGTTTTTGGTTCTTTTGCTTTCATAGACAATAGAGCCGCACTCCTGCTGTAGTGTATTGATTACTGTTTGAATGCAGTCCGCCCCGCGAACTCCTTTTGGAACTTCCTGGATATTATCAAAGGGATAAATCTTTGTAAGCAAATCTTCAATTGCCAGTTCTTGAACTTCCCCCTGCAATTGCATTGAACCCTGTTCGGCCTTGCGCTTCATTTCTTCCGCGAGCTTTTTATTGTCATCAATCTGCTTTAGGAGTTTGATTTTTTCCAATTCAAAACTCTCCCGCTCTTTTGCACGTGCTTTGTCTTCTATTTCCTTTTGTTTTTCAAGAATCTGTTTTTCGACTTGTAGATTCAGCTCTTCCTGCTTTTCCTTCAGTTCTGCTTCTTGGCGCAACAATGCAATCTCTTTTTCCCGAAAGGCTTTGTTTTCCGATCTTCGCCTTTCATTTTCTTCTCTAAGTGATTTAATTGTCTCTTCATAGTTTTCAGAAGTAATTTTTTCAATTTTCTCGCGCTCTATTTTTAAGGCTTTGGCAAGTTCTGCTTTTAATATTACATCCTGTTTTTCTTTCTGTTCAGCCACAATATTCCGTTCTTCTTCAAGCTTCTTTTTCTCTGAGTTGAATTTTTCAACTTGCTCGGCCACTTTTCGCTCATATTCAGACTTGAAATGAGCTTCAAGTTTTCCTGATATTGCTTCTTTAACATCAAAGCTGTGTCCGCAGTTTGGACAGGTAATTTTATCGCTCATGTATTTTCCTTTTTTAGTGCCGTGTCTTGACAATTGAAGGGTTCGACATTGCCTTTCGGTGAGGTAATTAACATCTATTTAATTAATAAATACTGGATTTGAATATTTATTACAATAAGTTTTTGGAAATTATACCCGTCAATTATATTTAGAGTCAGCTCCTCTGAAATATCGTTGTTTTTATTATCTTGTTTTTACCCTATCCTGCTCAATGCTAATTTTTAGCTATTTCTGAAACGATGTTTTCATATCTATGAAAAATCGGAT
>CAYNIW010000034.1:0-11273 GCA_964397545.1 uncultured Desulfuromonadaceae bacterium
GAACATAAAAAAGGCAATGCATGGGCAGATGCGTTTATTGACTTTAAAAGCAATATTGATAAACCCTTATCAGCCATTTTGTCATTAAATACAATAGCCCATACAGTCGGGGCCGCGGGGGTTGGGGCGCAAGCCGTTAAGGTTTTTGGAGATGCATATTTTGGAATTGTATCAGCGGGTCTTACAATTCTGATTTTGGTTCTCACGGAAATCATTCCGAAAACCATTGGGGCGAGATACTGGAGAAATATGGCAATAACTTCATATTATACAATAAAAGGAATGATTTATATTACCTATCCGTTGGTATTGGTATCTGCTTTTTTAACAAATATTTTCACAAAAAATTCAAAAGAGCAAACTACCAGCAGGGAAGAGATAGCCGCTTTGGCAAGTATTGGCGCGGATGAAGGGCTGTTTTTAGACAAAGAAAATAAAATAATCCAAAATATCCTCAGACTTAAAAATGTAAAGGCAACAGAGATTATGACTCCAAGAGTTGTTGTTGCAGTAGCTGATGAGAATTTACCTTTACATGACTTTTTACAAAACAAGGATTACTTAAAATTTTCACGAATTCCCTTATACTCCGGAAACGATGAAAACATTACCGGGTATGTCTTTAGACAAACCGTGTTTGAGAAACTGGCCGAAGAAAAACACGTATTGAAACTCAAGGACATAAAAAGAGAGATTTTAGTGTTTCCAAACGCGATAGCTTTGTTCACTTTATGGGAGAAGCTGTTACAGAAAAAAGAGCATATCGCTTTAATAGTTGATGAGTACGGCGGAGTAGATGGGATTGTCACTATGGAAGATGTAATTGAAACACTTTTAGGGCTTGAAATAGTTGATGAAAAAGACACTATAACAGATATGCAGAAATTCGCCCGAGAAAGAAGAAATTCAAGACAAGCGAAATATATCTTAATTGACAAATTAAGCAATAAAGATAAATAAAAAAATTACCTCCCATAAAATCATTTTCTTTTTCTAAATTATCGCGATAATAATATCAGAATAGAAGTTAAAGGTAATGAAACTGACTAAAAAAGAAAAAGCGCCGAGAAACCGGACAATAGAGATACCGGTTTCCGAAAGAACCGATCTGGAAGGGCGGATATCTCAGGCGGAAGGGAAACTCGCTCTTTCCGAAATAATTGATAAAACTTTCAACAACGATTTTTTCGATATCGTAAAATTATTGCCTCAGAAATCTGTGGACCTCATGGTTATAGACCCTCCGTATAATCTCGATAAAGATTTTTCGGGTTTCAAATTCAAAAAGATGAGCGACGAAAAGTATCAGGAATATCTCGAAGACTGGTTTCCGAAAGTTGTCGGACTGCTCAAAGAAAACGGAAGTCTCTATATCTGCGGGGACTGGAGGAGCTCTTGCGCGATTTACAAGACGGTAAAAAAACACCTCATTGTCAGAAACAGAATTATCTGGCAGAGAGAAAAAGGAAGAGGCTCCAAAAAAAACTGGAAAAACTGCTCCGAAGATATCTGGTTCGCGACGTTTTCGGATTATTACTACTTTGAAGTCGAAGCCGTGAAAATGAAAAGGAGAGTAATGGCACCCTACAGAGAAAACGGAAAACCCAAGGATTGGGAAGAGACAGAGAAAGGAAATTTCAGGCTGACATATCCTTCGAATTTCTGGGATGATATAACAGTTCCCTATTGGTCAATGTCTGAAAACACGGATCATCCCGCTCAGAAACCCGAAAAACTAATTGCAAAACTTGTTCTGGCTTCCTGTCCTGTCGGAGGGTTGGTGTTTGATCCCTTTCTGGGATCCGGAACGACATCTGTAGTCGCAAAAAAACTCGGCAGAAGGTATTGCGGCGTCGAAATAAACAGGGAATTTTGTCTTTTAGCCGAGAAAAGACTTCTTTTGGCAGAGAAAGAAAAAAAAATACAAGGTTACAAAGACGGGTGTTTTTGGGAGAGAAACACTCTCAATTTTCTGAAAGGTAAATAAGTTTATTTATGAGGGGAAAAGAAATGAATTCATCAAAAGACTACTGGGAAAAGCGATTTAAGGGCATTGATTTTTACACCTTTGATTTTTCAAAAAGCGAACCTGAAAAACCTCTTGTGAGTTTTTGTAAAAAATACATAAAAAAAGACGTCAAAGTTCTCGACCTCGGATGCGGAGCAGGTCGAAATTCACAATACATGGCTCAACAGGGATTTGAGGTTTACGGCGTTGATATATCGCTTGTTGCGGTGGAATTATGCAGAAAAAGGTTCAAAAAATTCAATTTGGAAGGCAAGTTTGAGCCCGGGACTTTTGACGGGATCCCTTTTCCTGACAAATATTTTTCATTTGTTGTCTGTATAGCCGCATTTGACCATGACACTTACGATAACGCAATAAAATCCATAGAAGAGATAAGAAGAGTTCTTGCCGACAATGGATTGATATTGTTCACTTTTGACCCCACCGATACGGACGAGGAAATTCTCGATGAAGCCGAAGTATTACCCGACGAGACATATAAATTTGTCCGCGGAGAACAAGAGGGGATGCTTTTTCACAGGTATAAAGACGATGAAATCCGTCTTCTGCTCGGTGAAGAAAATATTGCTTCTTTTGAGCATTCGGATGACGGAACGCGCGTAGTTGTGTGCTGTTGAGATTATTAGGGAAACTCCTTTTGATGATTCGTCGTGATTATTCAAAAATATGACAAAACTGTCCATATCAGCTCGAACAAATCAGAATTGAAATCCAGGAATACGTCAAAACAGAGGCTATCTGTCTGCATTAGAACTTTTTAATTTGCTTTTGGCTGGATTCATTTGGAACAATTTGATAATATATTCAGGTCATATTTACTGGGTCTGAGCGCTGCATTTTGCCTGGAACATGTTGTTTTTTGGATATTACATCGTTCACGGATTCAACGAGCCTGAATTGTTCAATAATTTTGTCGGAAAAATACGGATTTCTTTCGTTGGATATCTCCGGACAGATGATAAAATTTGGGGTGAGCTTATTATGAAATTTAAGAATGTCATTCGAAATCTATACGTCAACAGCAAGAACATATACGACTTATGAATGAAAAGAGGAAAAATGAGCTTTGACTTAAAACCCGGAGAAAAAATTCTCGCCGATGCCGGAGCAAATCTTTTTCGCGGCATAGAAGGCGTCGGAGGACGCATGAAGATAACAGACATGCGTATCCTTTTCGAAGCACATCCTTTCAATATTCAGAGAATGCCCGCTGAAATTCCGATTGATCAAATCAGGTTAATCCGAAAGAGAAATACTCTCGGCATTATTCCAAACGGGATTTTGATACAGACCAAAACGGGTGTAAAATACAAATTTGTCGTCTGGGGAAGGGAAAGGCTTATAAAAATTGTTGAAAACCTGTTGAAAAATAATTTATAGAAAAAGGGGGCTCCCGTGAAGGCTTTAATTGCATTAGCAGTTCTGCTTTTCTCCGTCGCCTGTTACGCAGACCAGGAGGCGTCAAACAGACCCGTAGTCCGTTCGTCTGAATACGGCATTGTTTACGCGAAAAGCATCCCCGATGAAGATTACGGCCAGAAGGGAAAAACATATTTATACTACGTGGGCAGTGAAAAGGACGAGCTAATATGCGAGTATAACTGGTTCGCAAATGAAATATACATCGGCGGTTCCGGTGAAACTTTTGTTGTCAGATTCGGTCCGTGGCATAGAGGATATGAGCCGCAGGACACCCATCTTGCAATAGGGATTTACAATGGAAGCCGCGTAGTCAGAGAATATTCGACTACAGACTTGATAAAGATGGGCAGCGGCATATCCAACAGCGTCTCTCATTACCAGGTATTCGGCAAGAGACTCGGGTTCAGGTGGATTTCCGGTGATATCTTTGTCTTTGAAGTGGAGGGGACCAGCGGAAAAGTGTTTTCTTTCGATCTCCAAACAGGCAGTTTAATAGAAAGATAAACCTCAGGGCTTTACCCCAGATTTAATTTATTGATGTTTACATAGTCCAGGGTTGAAGCTAATATTGAGAATCTTGAAAAAATAGAAATTTTTGAATCGACGGTATGAGTATCTTTTTGAGGCAACAATCCGGAAAGATAGTCAGGAGTGAACAATGATAAATTTCTACAGAATCTTTGGAGAGAAAGTTGTTCTGGAGACAAACGACTTTTTTGAAAACTGCTGGGTGAACGTTGTTGATCCCGATGAAACTGAAAAGCAGTATCTCATGGATAAATTCGGCATAGACGGAGAAAATATCGCCGATATACTCGACATAGACGAACAGTCGAGATATGAAAAGGACGACAACTATATTTTATTTATCCTTAGGGTTCCTGCCTATGATAAAAGCAGAGATGTGGCTTATTATACGGTTCCAATAGGGGTTATTTTTCAAGAAAAGTGCCTGATAACAATCTGTCTGCAGGAAAACATAGTCATAAAAAATATACTTCTCAACAGAATGAAAAATATCAGGATATACACAAAAAACACTTTTCTGCTCACTTTGTTTTTGAGAGCTTCAATAAATTTCCTGTTTTTCTTAAAAGCCCTGAATAAAGAGACATCCTTGATAGAAAAAGATCTGAGAAAATCCATTAAAAACACAGAACTCTACGACCTTTTGACTATCGAAAAGTCTCTTGTATTTTTCACGACTGCGCTGAGATCTAATGAACTTCTTCTTGAAAAACTGCCAAAAGTTCTCAAACTCAATGATGACGAAATCGAACTGCTCGAGGACTCGATAACTGAGAATAAACAAGCCATAGAGATGGCCAACATTCACAGTAACATATTAAGCGGGATGATGGACGCTTTTGCTTCGATAATTTCAAACAATCTCAACGTCGTCATGAAAAAACTGACGGCTATTTCACTTGTTCTGATGGTCCCAACTCTCATAGCGAGTGTTTACGGTATGAACATAGAACTTCCCTTTCAGCACAGCTCTTTCGCGTTCCTTATTATTATTCTCGGGTCGGTTCTGATTTCCACCGGAGCTTTGATATTTTTTGTTCTCAAGAAATTCTTGTAAATAGCAAATCTTCGTTTTACAGTGCTTTCAGGTAAAAATAACCGCCTCAATAATACGCCGGAAAAAAGATGTTTTTGACCATACTGTTTCTGCTGACCGGAATAATATTTCTCACTGGAGGGGCGGAGTTTCTTGTAAGGGGGAGCTCAGGCCTTGCAAGAAAGTTAGGGATATCTCCTCTCGTCATTGGATTGACGATTGTCTCGTTCGGAACGAGCAGTCCGGAACTTGTTGTCGGCGTGAAATCCGCTCTATCGGGATATGCTGGGCTTGCCGTAGGGAATGTAATTGGTTCAAACATCGCCAACATAGCTTTGATTCTCGGCATAGCTTCTCTCATAAACCCGCTTAAAGTCCATCTCGGGGCTGTGAAAAAAGATTCTCCGTTTCTCGTCATCATGTCGGCGCTGGGTTTTATTTTTCTCTTTAACCGGAATCTTTTAAGGATAGAAGCTGTAATTCTCATCTTGTTCTGTATTCTTTACATGGTTTTTACTGGATTTATGGCCATGCGGGAAAAAGACTCCGAATACGAGGGCAATAAAGCATGCAGGACGCCGTGGCTTTTGCTCTTAATTATGATGATCGGAGGTTTGGCGGCTCTTCTCATAGGCGCGAATCTAATCATTAAAGGAGGGATTGAACTCGCGCGGTTTTTCGGAGTCAGCGAGGAAATAATCGGAATTTCCATTGTCGCTGTCGGGACGAGTTTGCCCGAGCTGGCATCTTCAGTTGTCGCGGCGATAAGAAAAGAGTCTGACATAGCTATCGGCAACATAATCGGTGCGTGTATTTTAAACATAGGATTTGTCCTCGGGATTTCAGGGTTACTTTCCCCGTTTTCAGTTCCGCTTTTGAAGATTGACGATCTTTTAATAATGTTTCTCGTCGGTCTTCTTCTTTTCCCGTTTCTGAAAACGAATTATAAGATATCACGGAAGGAAGGAATTGTGTTTGTCATGATCTATATTGTCTATATCTTCTTTCTCTGGATATAACAGTTTTTTTGTAACAAGTGATTTGCCGGAAGCTTGATGAAAAGTTGACATAAACCTTCAAGAGTCTTAAAATCCTGTATCAAACAAAACAGTGAAATGTGTTTTAAAAGGAGAGTCCGTTAGATCGGCGGAAACGGAAGTTGCAGTTGTAACAATACTAACAATAGGTAAATTAGAAAGACGTTAAAGTTTAATACTTATAATCCAGGTGTTTGTGAAAAATTCATTTCACTAGATATACTGTTGAAAACTCTTTTCAGTGAAAAGAGAACACACTTTCGCGTTCAGCAGATACAATATTAAGAAGGAACAGTTTATGAATAAAAGTATACCAAAATTAAAAATAGGAAATCTTGAAACACAAATACCTATACTTCAGGGAGGCATGGGAGTCGGTATTTCTCTCTCAGGTTTAGCCGCCGCGGTGGCTAATGAGGGAGGAGTCGGCGTTATTGCCACGGCAGGCATCGGCATGCTTGAGCCGGATTTCCTGACAAATTACAAAGAAGCAAACATAAGAGTCTTGAAAAACGAAATCAAAAATGCGAGAAAAAAGACAAACGGTCTCATAGGGGTCAATGTCATGCTGGCTCTTTCGGATTTTGACGATTTGGTCCTCACGGCAGTTGATGAAGGAATTGATTTGGTTTTAATGGGGGCGGGACTTCTATTAAAAATCCCTGAAACTCTGACGCTTGAAAGAATAAAAAGTATCCCGACAAAATTCATACCAATAGTATCATCGGCAAATGTCGCTAAAATAATTTTTCACCATTGGGCGAAAAAATACAATCATGTTCCTGACGCGGTGGTCGTAGAAGGTCCTCTGGCAGGAGGACACCTCGGTTTCAAAAAAGATCACATATTCGACCCGGATTATCAATTGGAAAAGATTTTGCCCGAGGTTTTATCCGTAATAAAAGGTTACGAACAGCGCTTTAATAAAAATATACCCGTGATTGCCGCCGGCGGAATTTACACTGGAGCGGATATTCATAAGTTTATTCGAATGGGAGCCCAGGGCGTGCAGATGGCGACAAGATTTGTCGCAACCCATGAGTGTGACGCGTCAAATGAATTTAAAGAAGCTTACATAAATTGCAAAGAAGAGGATATTGTCATTATAGACAGTCCGGTTGGTTTGCCGGGAAGAGCTATAAGAAACAAGTTTATAAGAGACGTATTAGCGGGGCATAAGAAACCCTTCAAATGCCCGTGGACGTGTTTGAGAACGTGCGATTTCAACAAAGTGTCTTATTGCATAGCACTGGCCCTTACAAACGCCAAAAAAGGCAACCTCGACGACGGATTCGTATTTGCAGGGGCAAATGCCTACAAAATAGATAAAATAATTTCTGTTAAAGAATTAATTGGAACACTTATGGATGAATATGAAAAGCAGGAACGCTCAGATCCGACCGTTGTCTCCTAAAAACCGCATTCTAAGAGCAAATATTTTTCTTGACCTCATCCCCCGATTTTCAAAAACTTTGACACAAACCGATTTAAATATCGAATGATTCGTGTCTGCATTTGAAGTATGATTTATGAGATGATTCTGAAAATTGCCGGCAATGACAAAACATGAAATTGATTCCGATTTCCATGGGACTGTTCCCGGTGTTCTCGTTCATCAATTACCGACCTTTGTAAAAAGAGGAATGAATTGTTATTCAATATATTTGTATTATCAAGCCGATTAACCCGTTACATTAGTTGATTTAAAAGGCGAAATTATATGAAAGATATGACGACCGGAAGCGTCACAAAAAATATTCTGGTGTTCAGTGTCCCTATGCTTCTCGGGAATGTTTTTCAGCAGTTTTACAATGTCGTAGATTCAATTGTCGTCGGTCGGTTTATAGGAAAAGGAGCGCTGGGCGCCGTCGGCGTGTGTTTTCCCATAATATTTTTCATTGTAGCCCTGATCATGGGCGCTACAATGGGATCTATGGTTCTCGTCGCTCAGTTCTTCGGAGCGAAAAATTACGAGAAACTCAGGATGACAGTGGATACGACATATATTGTCATGTTTTTAACGGCTCTGATCATGACGTTTGTCGGTCTTTTGACGAGCGGATATATCCTAAGGCTTTTAGGCACACCAGCTGATGTCATAAAAGACGCTAAAACATATCTCGATATAATATTTATCGGCCTCATATCAATTTTCGGTTACAACGGACTCAGCGCGATAATGAGAGGAGTCGGCGATTCCAAAACGCCTCTTTATCTGCTTATAGTTTCAAGCCTGATAAACGTAGTTCTCGATCTTTTGTTTGTTCTGGTTTTCGGGTGGGGAGTTGCCGGAGTCGCTTGGGCGACTGTGATAGCGCAGACGATTTCGTTCGCGCTGGGAGTTGTCATATTAAATATGAAAAATCCGCTGTTGTCTCTGAGAATAAGAAACTGCGGGTTTGACAAGAAAATATTCACCGAGAGCTTAAAAATCGGTCTCCCGTCAGGCGTCCAGCAGATGTTCGTATCTCTCGGCATGATGGCATTGACTAAAATTGTCAACGGATTCGGAACGAACGCCTTGACCGCTTTCACTGCCGCAGGAAGAATTGACTCCTTTGCGATGATGCCCGCCATGAATTTTTCAATGGCCCTTTCGACATTTACAGGTCAGAACATAGGAGCGAAAAGAATGGAGAGAGTGTCCAAGGGCTTGAAGAGCACGCTTTTAATGTCGATAATATATTCTCTTGCGGTGACTTTGGTAATATATTTCAAGGGTGGAGACTTAATCAGGATTTTCAACACTGATCCGGAAGTCGTAAGAATAGGAAGAGAGTATCTGTTGATAGTCAGCTCTTTTTACATAGCCTTTTCAGTTATGTTCGCGTCAAACGGACTTCTCAGGGGCGCCGGCGACACATTAATACCGATGATAATCACGCTTTTTTCTCTTTGGGCGTTCAGAGTTCCGCTTTCATATTTTTTGTCGAGGTTTATGGGGACATCAGGCATTTGGTGGGGGATCCCTGTCGCCTGGTGTTTCGGAGCGTTTGCCTCGCTTCTCTACTATAAAAGCGGCAACTGGAGAAAGAGAATTGCAATAAGGAGTTTTGACGCAAGCAAAGTAGCCGAGCAGGAAAAGATCGGCGAAGTTGAATTAGAAGATATGGAGAAAAAGGAATGCAGGCTGTAGTTTACATAACTTTTGTAATGATAAAAGGAAGGAAGTTATGAGAGACGATTCAATAATAATCATCGGAGCGGGGTTTGCGGGACTTTCCGCGGGTATTTACGCTCAGATAAACGGATACAAAACAGAGATATTCGAGTCGCACAACTTACCCGGAGGCCTTTGCACAGCTTGGAAACGCGGAGGTTTCACAATAGACGGATGTGTCCACTGGCTTGTCGGATCCTCTCCGAAAAGCGGCATGCACGAATTCTGGCGGGAAGTCGGAATTGCAAAAGATACTAAATTCATAGACTTAGATGAATTTATGAGATACGAAAGCAAAGACGGAAGAACGCTAATATTCTATTCTGATGTCGAAAAACTTGAAAAACATCTTCTTGAATTTTCTCCTGCTGACGAAAAACCAATAAAGGAATTTACAGAAGGCGTCCGAATGTGCATAGGTTTCGAAAGGCCTCATGATTCTGTCCCTCTTTTTAAAAAACTCCTCTCTGGAATCAGAATGGGTATGTTTTTCATGTTAAAAGGAAGAAAAATAAAAAAATGGATGAGTGTCACAGCGGATGATTTTGTCAAGCGATTCAAAGATCCTGTTCTAAGAGAAGCATTTCTGCAGATTTGGATTCCGGAATTCTCAATGTTCTTCATGCTTTTCACTTTTGCTTTTCTCCATAACAAGAACGCGGGTTATCCTCTGGGGGGCTCTATGCCTTTATCCAGAATACTTGAAAAAAAATATAGAGACTTGGGAGGGGAAATAAATTACGGAAAAAAAGTTGAAAAGATACTGGTCGAAGACGACACGGCAATTGGAGTTATGCTCGATGACGGTTCGGAGCATCGCGCTGAAAAAGTTATATCTGCGGCAGACGGATATTCCACGATTTTCAAAATGCTGGACGGTAAATACACGGACGAGAAGATCAAAGAGCCCTACGAGAAATGGAAAATTTTTCCTTCGCTTGTTTACGTCGGTATAGGAGTGGGTAAAACTTTTGAAAATGAACCGAAAACCGTGTCTGGAATCTGTTTCGAACTTGAAAAGCCCGTCCAATTTGCCAATTGGAGAACAAAAAGCTTAACGGTTCACATATTCAACCAGGAACCTTGTTTTGCCCCTCAGGGCAAGACCGTTCTGACGGTGATGCTTCCGAGCGATTATGAATACTGGGTTGAACTTTCAAAGGATAAAGAAAAATACAGAGAAGAAAAAGAGAATATAAAGAATACAGTTCTCGAAATCCTTGAACAGAGATTCCCCGGACTAAAAGAAAAGGTCGAGATGACGGATGTCGCGACTCCCGTCACTTTTGAACGTTACACAGGCAATTGGAAAGGGAGCTTTGAGGGTTGGCTTATAACGCCTGAAAATTCCCATGTTGTAATGAAACCTATGAGCCAGACGTTACCTGGATTGGCAGACTTTTTCATGTGCGGACAGTGGGTAGAACCCGGCGGAGGCCTGCCGACGGCGGTTATGTCGGCAAGAAGACTTGTAAAATCCATATGTAAAAAAGACAAAAAAAAATTCATGCCTTTTACCGAGAGATAACAACAGAATTGTTATCGGGAAGCGAGAAGAGCAATGAACGATTACTATGAAGATTCCTACTGCGGGCTTTTCTGTGGAGCATGTGAAATACTCAACGCGCACAAAAGATCGCTTGAAACAGGCGAAGAGCCAGTTTGGGACGCATTTCCGGAACCAATAAAAAACCACATCAAACCCGCAAAAATTGAATGCCTGGGCTGTAAATCCGACGTTGTCTTTGAGGGATGCAGAAAATGTCAGATAAGGGAGTGCGCGAGAAATTATGGGGTAGAATTCTGCTCGGATTGTTCAAATTATCCCTGCGGTTTGGTCCGGAACATGAAAAAGGGCGTTGATTCACTTAAAAAATCTCTGCCGCACGTCAGGTTCATTATAAATAATTTAGAGGACATTACAAAAGAAGGAAAAACCGCATGGCTAACAGCACAGAACGAATATTGGAAGTGTGAAAATTGCAGCATGAGACTGACCTGGTATCAGGAAAAATGTCCCGAATGCGGCTTAAAAGTAAAATTGAGATATTTTGATTAAAT
>CAYNIW010000035.1:0-8641 GCA_964397545.1 uncultured Desulfuromonadaceae bacterium
TGCGGGTATAGAGAATTTTTTTCCGGATTTTCAGGGAGGTAGAGGACCCATGTTTTTTTCCCAATAGTATATTTCTGCATGGGACTGGTATAAGTTCTCGAACTTGCGTCATAACGATGCCCGCCTGCAAGGAACGAGTAATTTATGACATAAGGATGCCTGCGGTTGACGCTCACAGAGTAATCCTGACATATCTCAGTTATCATACCTTCCGCCCCAACTCCTCTTCTAAGAACCTCAACAGTTATTTTTGCTTTTTCCCATTGATTTTTAAGATTGATGATTCCGAAAATCATGAAAACCGATCCAATGCCGAGAAAAGGAATTCCGACGATCGCTGTGACGATTAAGATTGTGAGAATTAAACCCACGAAAGCGAATACTCCGCCGATTATACTAAAAATAGCTGAAACTATTGACAACGCGTCAGTGAACATAAGCTTTCTCGCGTAACCGTCTGAAATATCTCTCGGAGGGGGCGGAGGTTTAGCCGGCAAATAGTCTTTCGCAGAAATTAAGTCCTCAGGTCGCGGAGGAAGAGGCCCGCCGCAGTTTTTACAGTTGGTTCTCCATTCGATGTCTGAGGTTCCGCACCAGGGACATGTCAAAGAATATTCAGTCATTTTTTTCTCTTGAAATGATTCGAATCTCCCCAGTCGTCAAACAATATTTCTCTTCCCGAGAGTCGAATTCTCTCAATAAGGTTCATGTTATATTCTTCACTGCCCTCCTCTATGCCCGGTTTTCCTTCGTATAAGAGGTAATCAGACTTGACGTCAACAGGCGAAAGGTTCGGCATGACGACATTAGCGCCGAACAGGATGCCTTTTTCTCTTCCGTCTTCTGAAATCGCCTCCAGAGCCGTCGTAGATGCAATGTTGACGTCTTTAAGGACTATTCTCGTCGCTGAAATCATTTTAAGAGACAAAAGAAGCAGTGATTCTTTTTCCATCATACCCATCGAATTTATTGGAGCCGAAGGAGATACTATGTATGGCCCCATACCTATCATGTCCGCGTCAATATCCCTGAAAAAAATAACATCTGAAGCAAGCTGATCAATTGTCTGACCTGGGAGACCTATCATCACACCCGTTCCGACTTGGTAACCGGTTTTTTTAAGCATTCTCAGGCAATTCAGCCTGTTATCATATTTTTGGTCAGGCGGATGAATTTTCGAAAAGAACTTTTTATCGGAAGTCTCTATCCTCAGAAGGTATCTGTGCGCTCCGGCGTCGAAAAATTTCTTGTAGGTTTCCTCTGTATGTTCTCCCACGGAGAGAGTGATTCCCAGCCCTTCAGGCAGTTTTGGGCTTTTAGTTCTGTTTTTAATAACTTTCACAACATCTATGACATACTCGATGAATTCTTCATCATTTCTCTCCCCCGATTGAAGAACGAGGGAACCGTATCCGGAAACGGCTGCTTTACAGGCAATTTCGATTATCTCTTCTCTGCTAAGAAGATATCTTTTGACGCTTTTTGCGTCTTTTCTTATGCCGCAGTAATAGCAATTCCTCGAACAGATGTTGCTGAATTCAATAATGCCCCTCAAAGAAACTCTATCACCTGATTCTTTAGTCGCCGTATTATATGCTGTTTGCCTGAGGCGCTCTATTTCCTCCTGTTCTTCCAAAGAAAGCAAATACGCGATGTCTTCTTTTGAGTAAGACTTTTTCGAAAGGATCTCTGCGAGTTTTGTATTCATGGCAAGTTTTTCCTGAGTTTATTTTACGGATATTTTACAGTTCTGAAAACGTATTTGTTATATGTCGATAATCCACATTTTCATTCGGTAGTTACAGTTTTCATTTGCCCGATATTTTTTTTTGTGTAATATTGCGTCTATCATGAAAATAGCTGTAGGCATTAGCGGTGGAGTTGATTCTTCAGTCACGGCTCTTCTCCTCAAAGAAAAAGGACACGATGTTGTCGGCGTGACTATGAATATATGGAAGGCAACGACCGGCAAAGAAACAAAGAGAAATTCATGCTTCGGTCAGAGCCGAAATGAAAGACATGCGATTATCCGTGAGACATGCGGTATTATCGGTATAGACAATCTTGAGTTTGATCTGTCGGAAGATTTTAGCAATATCGTCCTGTCGAATTTCAGGTATGAATACCTCTCCGGCAGGACACCCAATCCCTGCATCATATGCAACAACAAAATTAAATTCGGACTCCTCTCGGAAATTGCGAGAAAAAAAACCTCATCAGATTTTTTCGCCACAGGACACTATGCGAGAATTGAACCCGGCAAATCCAATGGAAGATATTTATTGCGAAGAGCAAAAGACCTTTTGAAAGATCAATCCTACTTTTTATACGGTTTAACTCAGTGTCAGTTAAAGAACACTCTCTTCCCTCTCGGAGAATTTTTTAAGGATGAAGTCCGGGAAATAGCCAGAAAAAAAGGGCTTCCGAGCTGGTCGGAACCGGAGAGTCAGGATTTTTATTCCGGTGATTATTCCAATATCATTGAATCGCCCGTGAAAAAGGGAGAAATAACAGACACCGAAGGGAAACTGCTCGGGTATCACTATGGAACATGGAAATTCACAATAGGCCAGCGGCATGGCCTGAAAATAGCTCATACCGAACCTCTTTATGTTATTTCCATTGATTCTAAAAAAAATAAATTAGTTGCGGGAAATAAAAAAGAATTACTAAAAAATTATTTTTTTATCCATAATTTAAGCTGGGGATCCCTGGAACCAATTCAGAAAATCGAAAATGTTTGGGTCAAAATAAGGGCGTCTCACAGAGGCTCTCCCTGCAGTGTCTCCATGGAAGAAAAAGGGAAACTGAGAATAACTCTTGATAATCCAGAAGGGGGTATAGCTCCCGGACAATCAGCTGTTGTCTATGACGGTGAATATGTTGCCGTTGGCGGCTTTATAGAATCCCGCTGAAGACTCCGGTTTTACCCGAAAAGCTTTTTAGCTATTTTTGCGACGTGTTCTCCCTGAAACCTTGCGGCGGAAAGTTCATTTTCACTCGGTATCCTCTCTCCGTTTGAGCCCGATATAGTCGAGGCGCCGTAGGGACTGCCTCCGGTTATCTCGTCGGTTCTCCCCTGTCCTTCGAATGAGTAAGGAAGTCCAACGATTATCATGCCGTGGTGCAATAACGTCGTGTGAAAACTTAAAATTGTGGATTCCTGCCCGCCGTGCTGTGTACCGGTGCTTACAAAGACACTGCCGACTTTCCCCACCAAAGATCTTTTAGCCCAGAGGCGGCCTGTTGAGTCCAGAAATTGTCTCATCTGCCCGCACATATTTCCGAATCTCGTAGGCGTTCCGAAGATTATTGCGTCTGAAGCCTCGAGGTCGTCAACGGAGCACACGGGAACATACGCGATCTCTTTCTGAGATTCAACCGCGCCCATTTTCTCCAAAACTGACTCTGAAAGAGTTTCCGGGCATCTTTTAATGTCTGTCTCTACTCCTTCGACTCCGCGAGCTCCTTCGACAGCCGCAAGAGCCATACGGTAGGTGTGACCGTATAGAGAATAAAAAACAATGAGAACTTTCATTAGGTCTCCTCTTGTTTTATAAGGTTGTATTAAGCTTTCAGAAAAAGTCTAAAAAGCCTTTTATACAATTATATGGCAAAAAAACACCTAACAAAACGGATGTTGACCATTTAGCAACAATCATTTTTAACGCCGAACAAGCTTTTCTCTCGAAGATTCTTTTAACATAGTACTTCGAGAGATTTTTCAGTCTTTTATCGTTCTCTTGGGGACAGACAATTTTTTTTACTATCTTCGGCTTGCAGTGTATAATCATATAAGAAAAACACCAAAGGAGGAGTTATGAAATCTGCAGGAATATGTTTTGTTTTAGCTCTGTTTTTGTGTTCCATGGTTTATGCCGGCCATTTCGACGCGACCACAGGAAGTTTTGTCGAAATCGCTGATCCTGTTCCTTATTCCCCGGACTCAACTTTGTTATACGCTTTTCCCACTCCGGACTGCGCTCCGAGAGGGCTGGCATATGACGGCGTTTACCTCTGGTGCGCAAACAGCGGCGACGGCGGCAGCGCCAACGGGCCAAAAATTTACAAACTCGACGCGACTACGGGCGCTGTTTTGAACACATACAATTCTCCGGGAAACTCAAGTCCTTACGGCTTGGCATGGGACGGTTCCTATTTGTGGCATTCAGACTTCGGAACAGGTATGATCTACAAAATTGACACAGCGACAATGAATTCCGTCGCTTCTTTCTCATACGGCTCAGGTTTTGCCTTTGACATAGCGTGGGACGGGACATATCTTTGGGCGGTGTTTGGAAATGAAGATATCATAGTAGCATACGATGTGAATTCAGGAACACGCGTTGACACAATAGTAGCCGACTACACATCCCCCGAAATCAGACCGATGGGGCTTTGCTACACTCCTGACAATTCCGGGCAGATTTGGACTTGCGACGGAAGCACAGCGGGACTGTCAAATCTCGTCAGCCAGTGGGATTTGGCTTATTCTCTCTGGGTCAACCAATGGCATGCTGTTCCCACTTTGTATCCGGCGGGTATGACTTATGATTCTCTGACCGGCAGGGTATGGGTCTCATGCTGGACAAACGACTCTATTTACGTGTATCACATGCAGGCGAATGAGATCGAAGAAGTGACGGCTAACGATCCTGTGTTTCACTCCTGCCTTTTTTCAAATGCAGACGGGATCATCCGAATTCATTTTTCACTTCCGGAAAACGGCCGTGTTTCCGTCAAGTTATACAATTTGTCGGGCAGGTTAATAAATGCAGTAGAACGCAGTTTCGAAAAAGGAGATCACAGTATCAGTTTTGATTCTGGAGAAATACCGGCGGGTGTTTATTTCACGAATTTCTCCGTTTCAAATTTCACTGAAACACAGAGGATTATCATAGCGAGATAAAAATCAGAATCATCTGTCATCCGCTCCCGTAATTCCGGGAGCGGATGAGCCAGGAGTCAAGATGAAAAAAATTTATGATATCTTCAACATAGCCGTCATCACTGCCGGATCAATTTGGGGATACCACCTCTGGAAAACATTGCCAGACGAAATTCCTGCTCATTTCGGCTTTTCAGGAAAACCCGACAGATGGACGGGAAAAGGATGGGAACTCATCGGCCTTATCCTCCTTCCTCCTTTAATGGCGCTTTTTCTCTATGGACTTCTGGCTTTCTCAAAACGCCACACTTTTCTTTTAAACATACCGGAAAAAAAGAAATTTCTCTCGCTCCCGAAAGAAAAACAAAAACCCTTCTGGGATCTTTTATCCCAAATGATATCGGGACTGACATCGGCGATATGCGTTTTGTTTTATTCTCTTCTACACACGATAGAACAAGTCGCCTACGGGAAACAGTCCGGACTTTCATGGGTCTTCGTATTCTCTTTAACTTTTTTTCTTATCTTGAGTATTTTTTATTCGTTTCAGCTTAACAAAATGCTTAAAAAATGTTTTGAAAGCTGAACCCGGATACATAATCCATTTCCCGGTTTTTGGATAATATTGATCCGCGTTTTTTTTAAGTTTTTATAAACTCAAATTTAACTCCGTCAAATAAACCTTTATCGCTAAGTTTACATTCAGGTATAACCAAGAGAGCCATAAACGAAAGCGTCATGAAAGGAGCTTTCAGACCTGATCCGGACTTTTTCAAAAGTCCGTCCATTTCTGAATATTTCAACGCAACACTCTGAATATCTCTTTCGCTCATCAGTCCAGACACGGGAAGCGGCAGAATTTCAGAAACGCCCAAAGAAGCGCCGTTTGTCTCGAAAGCGGTCGCGGGAACATGAATCAATCAGCAGTGATTTCAATTTTCATCCTGTCTGGGTCTTCGAAGTAAACAGCGTAATATTGGTCTCCTCCCGCGTAAGGATGACTGTCTTCATAAAGTATTTTCACTCCTTTTTCTTTTAATTCCCAGGTTACCTTATCGACAAAATCTCTGCTTTTCCCGTGAAAAGCTATATGATTCAAACCTGCCCTGCATCTGTGATAAGGAATATCAAGAAATTTTTCTTCTGCCTGCACGAAGACTATGTATGTTTCACCTAAAATAAAACTGACGCCGCCCTCCCATACCTGATATTCACTGTAACCGAGCTTTCCGAGAAGCCATTCCCAGAATTTTTTCGTCTTCTCAAGGTCTTTAACATAAATTTCTATGTGATGTATTATTCCGACTTGTCCTGTTTTCATATGTTGTAAAACCCTCTTTTCATTTATCTCTATTATCTTTCTTAATTTCCGGATAAAGTTTCCTCATGCAGTCAGGGCAAATACAATGCGTGAAATCCGCTTTGGGATGACGGAGAAAGTAGTATTCTATCGGTTTCCATTCGCCTTTATCGTCTCTTATGCTCTTACAGTTGGAACACACGGCGACCATTCCTTTGAGGGATTGAAGTTCCATCAGATAATCAGTAAGCTTCCGGTTGTTTTCGCCGAGAATTTGGTTCATCCATATCAGTGCGAGATCGTTCTGAATCAAATCCCTGAATTTTAAAATGAGCTTTTCGATAAGCACAGAATATTCATTTCTTTTGCTGTCGAGAACGCAAATTGTCCCGAAAAGCTTGCCGTCAGGAAAAGAAATCGGAAAACCGAGATAGGATATCATTCTATTTTTGATGTCGGGATTGTTTTTCCATTTGTCATCCTCCAAAGCATTGGGCACAAGAAGCTTTTTCCCGGTTTTGACAACCGTCTCGCAATATAAACCGGAGCCTTCTAAGAGTTCCTTTTCCCCGGTAATGTAGGGATTTTTATCGCTCTTGCTGGATACCATGACTTCAATATACGGGTCTTCAAACCGCATGATAAGGCAAGCAGGTATATCTGCGATTTCCGCAATGATATCTACGATTTCCTGCCAGGTTTTAATGCTATCCCCCGAAATCAACATTTCCTCATTTCTGTTTTCCATTAATGTCTTTCAGGTTAAAGAATGGAATAACACCTAAAAGCCCTATGATTCCATACTAATACTAAAATTATATTAATTAATGTTCCTTTTTTTTAAAAACCGGATCCGCACAATACAATGAATCCTAAAAGTCATCTTTATATTTTAATTAGTCTTTTTCACCCTTCATATAGATTTTTACATAAAACTCAATGAACTCAAAGCCTGCCCTTTCGCCCCTTTCAAGGTTGTCAAATTTCATATCGGTGATGACCAATTCTCCGTTTCCAAAATCAAGCTCTTCAAACTTCTCATAGGCTGTTTCCAATTCCTCCTGAGTATAGTTATAGTGCCAACTGACGATTGAGACATATTCTTCAGCCTTGAAAAAGCTTTCCTTATCGAGAACGAATCTGAATTCCCTGACGTGCTGTGGGGCGTTGACGCTTCCGTCATTAGGCCCTGTGTTGTCTTCGTTTCTGAAATGCCACCCCTCTATAACAGTTGAATTCATGCCTCTGAAAGGAGGAGTCGCAACTGTGACGTAATTTGAAGAGCTGTCTTCACCTACAAAAATTATCCAGCCCCATTCAGTGTAAGGCAGTAATCCGAAATAGAGATTTTCGTTTATCTTAGAGTTAAATGACTCCCCCTTTAACAGAACCCCGGAAAATTCAATGGTTTCAGCAAAAATTTCATCTCTGTTTAATCCGCTTATATCGTCAAAAAACATTGCACCAATGATAACTAATGCCAAATAGTCGATTAAAAATAAAATTTTCATGTTAAAATTCCAAAATATCCGTATATCTATAAAAAGCCAACACTAATTTGTAATCTTCCATTCACGTCTGAGTAGTGAAAAGCTTCTCAAATCATGATATCTGTTTTTCCAAAATCCGTATTCTCTCCTTATGCCTTCCTCGGTAAATCCAATGCCTATCAACAAGTTAACGGAAGCTCTGTTTTCAAGGTATGTCAGGGCTTCTATTCTGTTGAGATAGAAAAAAAATCCGTCTCCGAAACCAAAATTTATCGTTTGTCTCAGGGCTTCTTTCATTATTCCTCTTCGCCAATAACCCTCATGAAGATCGTAACCTATTTCAGCAAATCCATTCGGAGGGTTCAAGTTAAAGAAACCTATGGATCCAATTACTTTATCCATGTTGTCTTTCAGCCTCAACGCCCAGCGGATGCCTGTCTTTTTGTTAAAAAGGGAAGCCCTTGCAGAGACAATTTTTTTCGCCTGATCAATATTGGTCATAGTCTCCAGGTTATGATATTTTGTTACAGCATCACTGCTGAAAATATTGAACACATCTTCAGCGTCACCTGGCGTGAATTCACCAAGGACAAGACGATCTGTCACAAGTTCAGGAAACAAAACTTTTTTCACTTCCATAAGACCTACCCAATGAGCTGCGAATATTCTACCCTATTTTCGAGTATAATACTAAAACATCATAAAATATTCTTTATCAATGAAGCGTATTCCTGGGAAAAATCGTTCCCACATCAAATGGTTTAGATTTTGTCCGTCTCGACGCGGGAATGGTCAAGAGATCTGGAGAGTATACGTCGAACAGATATTCGTCAGTCACAGCAAATACATGAACGAAGACTTCATAAGACTGATAGAAAATAGAATATTCGTGATGGGAGACGAAGAATGAGGTATTTACCTTCGGTAAATAATCCCACTCACATTCTTAAAACATTTTTGTTT
>CAYNIW010000036.1:0-7595 GCA_964397545.1 uncultured Desulfuromonadaceae bacterium
ATTATAAATATAAAATCAAAAGGAGGAGGATGTGGAAGAAAATCCAAATCAGGAGAGATTCGAGGTCAAAGCCGACGAACTCGTCAAAAAAATCAATGAAGTTCTCAAAGAGGGAAACGCCAAAAGAATCATCATACAGAACGAAAAAGGCGAAACTGTCGCCGAATTTCCCCTGACAGTCGGTGTTGTCGGTGTATTTCTGTCGCCGATTCTTGCCGCGGCAGGTGCGATAGCGGCTCTGGCGACAAAATGCACTATAATCGTCGAGAAAAAACAACCTCAGAAAAAGGAACAGCAATGAATAAAATAATATTGCCTGCTTTGTTTCTTACCCTTTTATCCTGCTCCGGCCAATTACCGGAAGCTGAAAAAGAACTAAACCTTTCAGCAGTCTTTGATCAATATTTTACTTTCATTGACACCGAGAATTACGATGGTGCGGTAATTATGCTGACGCCTTTCACAATTGAGGCCATGTCCGGCGCTGTCAGAGACGATCTTCAGCCAAAAAAGCTTGCAGTCGCCACAGATTCGTCGCTTAAAGACAGAATGACACAACTCTACGGAATTCCTTTGGAAGAGGTGATGTCATTGAACGACACACAATTGATAGCGCTATATTTTCAGAAACTTCCAAAGTATTTCGAATTAGACAGAGATTTTATTGTTTTGTCAGAAAAAGCTGTTGACTCTTGCAAAGCTTTTATCTCTATTCGTTACCAAAACGGAGCAGTTGACACACTCTTTTTTGAAAAACACGGCGATGAATGGAAAATAGATTTGTCTCATCTTGTTCAAATGGCCTCATATCGAGCACAAATCCTCGAAAACGCCCATTCAGTGCAACTCGCCGCGGAAGAGTTTTTATTTTTTGCCGACAGCAGAGGATATCCATTGACTTTAGAAGAGATGAATCTCCCCCCGGGACTAACAAACCCTTACAACGGCGATACGTCATTCTTAATATTCAAAGAAAATAGCGAAAAAATCGAGGATCCTGCTCTCGAAGGATACGTCACATATTTTGTCAGACCCGATTCTCTGTATTATCTGATAACCGCGCATGGAAATAACGGAAAAATACTGATGGAATTCAGCCCCATGCCGGAGATACCAGCGGAAAATTGAATAAATGAAAAAGGCGCGGCTTCAAACCGCGCCATAAAATTACTCTGTAAAGATAATTTTACCCGTGTATCTTCCCTGCCCTGCTTCAATTGAGAAAAAATAGACTCCCGGAGAGACGTTTTCCCCAGTGCTATTTTTTCCTTCCCAACAGAGCCTGTGAATACCTTGGGTCAAACTTCCGAAAAAATCTTCTCTTAAAAGCCTTCCGCTCACATCGTGAATCTTAAAAGAGACTGAAGATGCATAAGGAAGGGCAAGTTCAATTTCAAGAACAGTCTTAAAAACATTGGATGACAACAAACGTATACTGAAAGAACCGTTATACTCTACAGGTTTTTCTTCGACATACGTCGAAAGAGCATATGTGTGAAGAGCTTCAAAGCAATTTGAATTCGGGTTATAACCTCCGGCGGCGAATATAACCCCTTTGTGTGTGCTGTCTGAAAGAGAAATATCCACAGGAGCCGCACAGCCGGCTATGTAAGCCCTCCCTGTCGGCTTATCCGGCAATGTTATCCAGCCCCTGTTTGATAGGTAAGCATAACACCTGTTGATGTAGGAACCGCCCTGCCTTCCGCCAAATACATAAAGTCCGTCGAGCCAATCGGCATAACCTGCGCAGGAAACGCCTTGACTCGGATAATCCGGACCCTGGACCCAGGATATCTGCGATGGGTCCGAAGAATTTATAATTCCGTAAAAAGTCGCGTTCGTATCTCCGACCTGATGGACATAACCTGTCGAAAATACTATTGTGTCGTTTCCGATATAAGCCGCCGATCCGTGAGCGACGAGCAGAGGAAATTGTGTTCCGGAAATAAAAGAATCGGCGATGATGTCATAGACTTGAACGGTATTAACTGCCACTCCATTTAAGTAACCCCCGATAACGTAAACAACACCCCTGTCTTCTGCGAGAACAGCGACAGAGGAAGAAATACTGTCAAAAAGAGGGGCTCCAGACCTCCAAGAATAGTCGTCTGCGTTGAGAATCTGAACAGAATCACTCGAACTGTTGTGCGCAAAAAGATATATTTTATTCATCCAGGAAACACTAGCACCCCAACGGACTCTAACCGGAACTAAATAAGGTCCTGACCAGCTCTTTGATGTGTAATTGAATCTGTATTCAGCCGAATCGATATTGGAAGCGTTTCCAAAAACGTGAATTACTGTATTCCCTGAATTGTCAATGCTCCAACCGCTCAAAGCGCCCCATTTAGCAACGGGCATATCCGACAGTTCTTCCCACCAGAACTCCCTGCAAAAGACTTCGCGGATCAAAGTGTCGTTTTCAGGGAAGGCGTCGCCAGCGAGAAGAGTGAACGTTCTTATGATATAATCACAATTCTCCTGGAAATTATAATTTCCGAAATCGACAGTGTCATATCCCCAGACTGAAGTAGAAGCACTTAACGTTTGATCGAAGACAACAGAAGTTGAATCTTCAATAATACATCTGACATTGAAGTTTTCCGGAAAACCTCCGTAATTTTTGACGACAGCCGAAAGACAGGCAGAGCCGGGCGAGATATTTTCTTTCGGCGAAAGAATTTTATATACCCCGACATCGTGGTAATTCGGAAGATTTACAATCACCGGTCCAACATTGTCAAAAGCGGCATACCAGTCGTAATTTCCAGCGTAAACGAAAGCCATCTGAAAACTGTCGGCGGTGTATGGAGTTAGATTGACTGAATCCCAGTCGCTGTTGTATGCCGTAGTGTAATTTTTAACCTGATTCCAGGAAGACCATGTGTTGGAATTGCATGTCCTCAAAAGAACTCTCAAAAAATCATTTCCGGAATAGAAATCAAAACAAAAACCCCATTTAAGATAATTCCCGGGCGCTCCAATAAATGGTGGAGATATTGCTGTATCAACCACAGATGTCCCTGCCGCGTCAGAATCTATCCACATACTGTAATTTCCGTGTGCGGGACAGTAGAAAGCGGTGTCGTAACCTGAATTGTATTTCTGAACGCCCCATGCTCTCGGGTATGAAAAAGCCGATGTGTGAGTCCAGTTCTGAAATGTGCTGTCCTCGAAATCCCATGTTATTGTGTCTGAAGCCCTTAAAAAATATCTGTTTTCTGAATCCGGAGCACTAAAATTAAGAGAGTAAGCATTTGAGCAATAAAAGATAAAGAAAATAACAAATACTGAGTTCAATGATTTCATGTTCTTCTCCTTCCGAATTTTAAATGATAAAAACCATAATATACTCAATTTTTTGATTTTACCCTTTTTTCGTTATAATATACAATAACTCAAAACCTTAAAAAACAATTTATGAGGTCTTATGGATAATATTGGATTTGTCGTCTTATTAAAATCAAAAAAAGTCCCGAGAAAAATTATTGACAGCCAGGTAGAATCCGTATCAAATTACGAAATCTTCCTTGGTTCACTGAAAAAAGGCCTCGATGCCGACAATTCTAATCCCGACCACTTGAGACTTTATATAGATAAGTTAATAGCGGAAGGCGGCAACACACCCGAAAATCTCATAGCACTCGCCAGATACGCTCATTTTGCAAAAAATACACCTGTCTATGTTGCGATATTCGAACTTCTCGACGGAGAAGAGTCTCTGAAGAATTTATATGAAAAAACAGAAAAAGTTTTAGGTCAGGAAAAGAGAGACCGGATTTTTCAAGGAATTAAAATTCCTCCCCTTGGAAGTTCAAACACCGAGAAAACCGCCGCGACGAGACGATTAGTCGAAAGAATGGATAAGCTCATAGACCCCGTCAAAAGAAAAAAAATTCTTTCTTCCTGTCTGAGGGACCTTCCCGACTCCTACTACGAATCGGACAAAAAACTTTACGAAAAATCCGGCGGTATAGGCAAATTCATTGAGAGAAAAAGAGCTGACTTCATTAAAAATTTGACCGACATAAAAAACAAAAACGAACTGTTTTTCGGTCAGGAAATAGACGATGAAGTAATAGATTATGTAAAGAGCGACGAAGAAATTTCCATGGGTTGCCTTCATGGAAATATTTTATACGTAACAAAAATTCCTTTCCGGACAAAAAAATACCTGTCAGAGACCGATCCTGTCATGAAACGCTATTATTACTGTCATTGCCCCTGGGCGAGAGAATCAATTAAAGAACCCGGAAAAACGGTTTCCGGAACTTTCTGCCTCTGCAGTGGAGGTTTCCACAAAAAAATGTGGGAAGTGATTTTCAGGTGTGAACTTGAAGTGGAGGTTCTCGAAAGCATCCTCAAGGGCGATCAGCGATGCCGTTTCGCAATTTATCTGCCGGAAGAAGTTTCTTAGTTTAAAACCGCGCCTTCGTTCAGTATTGCAAAAGCAAAAGCATAGATCCCGCGGTCTTTTCCAGGGGTCAAGTCAAAAGTTTTTCTCAAGCCGAAAAAGACCGTAGACCAGGGCATAGATGAGAATGAGAAAAACAGAAAATACAAATGAAAACACAATTGACTGAAAATTTATGTTCGCGGCAAAACTCAGAAAAATTTTAAAAGGGCTGGCTATCGCGTCCCAACTGTTGTGTCTGACAAATCTGCCCATGTATATCGCGTAACTGCTTATAAGTAATATAGACATCACGACAGCGAGCGCAGAAAGTCTGTTCATGATTTTTTCAAGCAGTCTGTTGACAATATACAGTGAAAGAAAACCGAGAAAAAACCCCGTCAAGATGAAAACAGCATATACGATGAGGTCGAACCATACGATAAATGAGCCTTTGTTATTAAAATGTATTAAATCCGTAATCATGTATGGCGCGTTTGGGAAAAAAACCAGCCAGAGGACGAAAAAAGGTGGAATAAAAATCCGTCCTATTCTCTTCATGCCTGTATGGGAGATAAAATACATTGTCAATGAAATCACAAATGGAATCCAGGCGAGAAACAGGTTCCATACAAGAAATAAAAACGAATATTTACCTGTGTATAAACGCCTTATAAAAATCATCGAACACCCCGAAAAGGAAATCAGAAAAAGAACGGACGAAACGTATCCGTAGGCTTTTACAGTTTTATTTAACGCTCTATCATTCAATTTTAAGTATCTTCTGGTTTCCTGCGGGCACGAGATACATGCATCTGTCCATTTTGCCGTTCCATGAAGGAAGCATCAGGTTGGAATTTATGTGCACATCCGGAAATGTTCCGTTATAACCGACTCCGTCAGCGTAATCAAAAACCTTTTCCGTCACCAAAACAGCCGACTGAAGCCCCAAATAATCCAAGAGCCCGCTTTCTATGCCCTCGAAAACCCTCCACCCTGAAATCGTCATTTTTCCGCCTGCGGAAACATAGGACTGGACAATCACTGGATTCTTTATAATTTCACTGCGAAAGCCACCCCTGCAGAATCCTGGGGATACGTCGCTATCATTACAGGAAAAGTGTCTATATAAAAATCAGAAAGGGTGTAGTTTGAAGCAGCTATTCCCTGTATGTAGGGAATAAGTCTCCTTGTCTCCGACCAGAAAAACTTCTTTCTGTTTCCCGTCAGGTTTACTGCCGAGTCGGGCCTGCCGTTGGACATGACAACAAAATCAGACGGAACGGTTATATACTGTTTAACCCATGCTTTGTGCCTGTGATTGTCAAGACAGGGAACCCACGCCTTAAGACCGAAAGGTGCGTGAATAGAAAAAACGAACCCTGCGTTTATCCTCAGTCCGCCAGCCCACAAAGGATCCGGGATCAATAAAGGTGTCCCGTGATAGAATACATCAATATGAACAGTGTCTCCCGGCCATTGCTGTGCGCCTAAACTTATTACAAGGGCGGTATCCAACGTATCTCCAGCCCTGTAAAATTCGGCGGTCAGTCCGTCTGCTATGACGCTGTCAACAGTGAGAGAAACAAGATCCAGGACAATTGTATCTGTGGAATTCAGGCAAAGATATGCACCTGTCGCTTTACCCAAAATATTCTGTGTCCAAGGGAAAATTTCAAGATCGAGAATTCTTTCGGTGTTTTTCCAGTTTAAATCATCTGAATACAGGTTTAATAAGACCATAATCAGAAATACAAACACGTTCAAAGTCTTCATTCTCTCCTCCCTTGAGCTGATTTTACATTATATTTTAATCACAGCGTAAGGTCGATTTTGTTTTTTACATAAAGTTTGAAATTATTCTGAAATCATTGTATATATACTATGTAATTTGTATTGCGCGTTTTAACCAAAAAAGGGATCCAGCGCTTGGAAGAAACACACGGCAAGGGAAGTTCTTTTCCCTGTAGAAACTGCGGAGCGACTCTTGTATATAAGCCAGGTGAAAACAAGATGCTCTGCCCTTATTGCGGATCGGAAAATGATTTTCAAATCGACCCCTCTCAAGCTGAAGAAGCCGTAAAAGAACTCGACTATCACGAGTTCATCCAAAAAGCCGAAAACGAAACCGACCTCGTAGAAAAAATAACAATAAAATGCAATTCTTGCGGCGCTGTTTTCGCTTTTGACGAGAATATCTCATCTGGAAACTGCGCGTATTGCGGCATAAAGATTGTCGCTCAAAAAGAATCTAAAAAAGTTTTTCAGCCCAAAGCTGTCCTCCCTTTTTCCGTTGATAAAAACAATGCGAGTGCTAACTTCAAGGCATGGCTCAAAAAACTCCGGTTTGCCCCAGGAAATCTCAAGGCATTGGCTTCGCCGGACAATCTCAAAGGCATCTATATGCCTTTTTGGACATTTGACTCCGACACAGACACTCAGTATATGGGTCAAAGAGGCGAATATTACTACGTAGATGAAGCATACGAAACGGTCGAAAGCGGAAAAAAAGTCACTAAGAAAAAAAGGGTGAAAAAAACCAAATGGCAGGAAGTCAGAGGTAAAATAAAAAAATTCTTTGACGACATCCTGATTTTCGCTAGCAAATCACTTCCCAGAAGATTCGCGGAGAAACTTGAACCATGGGATCTCGACAAACTCATGCCGTTTGACGATAAATTTCTCTCAGGCTTTGCGGTTGAGAGTTATACGCTAAACCTAAAAGACGCTTTCCACGCCGCAAAAGAAAAAGTGGATTCGGCAATAAGGTCTTCTATATACAATGAAATAGGCGGCGACGAGCAGAAGATAACCGCGTATAAAACAGAATTTCAAAATTTAAAATTCAAGCATATTTTATTGCCTCTTTGGATAAGCGCTTACAGATACGGAGGAAAGACTTTTCAGTTTATAGTCAACGCGAGAACAGGCGAAGTCCACGGAGACAGGCCTTATTCCAAAGCGAAAATTCTACTTACAATCCTCGGGGTGATAGCAGTCATAATTATCACATTTTTAATAATCCGGCATTTTGCGAATTAGTTTGGTTGTTTTGGTGTGTTTCATGAACCGTTAAAAGGAGGTCCAGTGAAGAAACTGATGTTGTTACTTTCATTTGCCGTCGCTCTCTCCCTGCCGCTGTCAGCATGGCAGGAGAGCATAGACGGGAGCTGGGGCGCAACGGGATTGACGATGACGTCAT
>CAYNIW010000037.1:0-6847 GCA_964397545.1 uncultured Desulfuromonadaceae bacterium
ATCCCTGATTGTCTTACTTCTAAAGAAATTTACAGAAAAGATGTTGCTTAATCTTTTGTTTTCCTTTTTACTTCGTGTTTATTCGCGTTAATTCGCGGTTAAATCTTCTATTTCTTTCTTTTAAAATAAAAAGAGGGGAGCTGTGCTCCCCTCTTATGTTATTTTTGTCAGTTCTTTTACCTTACGACAACTATCTTTTTGGCGTCTGAAAAAGAACCGGCGACTATCCTGTAGAAATATGTTCCGGAAGAGACAAGAGCTCCTCTTTCGTCCCTGCCGTCCCATTCCACCCTGTAAACTCCGGGTCCCTGAACGCAGTTGACCAGCTCAGTCACTTCCCTGCCCGATATGTCATAGACGACAAGACGGACAGGAACTTCCGCTCCTACGCTGTATCCTATCACTGCCCTTCCCCGGACGGGGTTGGGGTATACAGGCACCAATCTAAATTGCAAATCTGAAATAAGATGATTGCCTTCAGTTTCTTCTTCGACAGTTACCAATCCTGAAGGAATGATGACTTTTACATCGTCGAAATAATATCCTTCAGCGGTTCCTGATGTCCCTGAAAAGAAAAGCCACGAAAATAGAACATTTCCTTCATGTCCTAAATCTACGTGCTGTTTTTGCCAGACTCTGTGATCTCCTGTGTAAATCGAATCATAAGGAGAATAAATCCATTCTCCTGTGTATCCTTCTCTGGGATACAAAAGATGCCATGTATTACCTCCGTCAGTTGATGACTGAACCTGAACTTTGTCTGAATTTCCGTTGATTTCATACCAATGCCAAAAGGTGATTTGAGTGCGTGGTGTAGCTTGAAAAGAATCCAATACAACTCTTGAATTTATTACTAGATTTGAATATTGCCATGTCCCTTCGTTGCCGCAATACATAGAATGTGAAGGACTGTGGCTGAGATGTTCCGTCAGGTGCCACGATGCAGGTCCCTGGTAAGTCCATGAAGAATCTCCGTTTTCAAAATCGTCTTCAAACAAGGCGCCGCCTATCCCTATGCTCCCTGATCCTTCGTAGTAATATCCTCCGTGAGAAGAACCTTCAAGATTCAGATCTACAAACGAAGGAACTGGTATATTGTCCGAAACATGCATAATGAAAGCGCTGTCCAGAGTCAGTGTATCGTGGGGATTCAAGATGCTCAATTGTTCGAAAGAATCAATCAATGTTATGTGAGGATTGTCGCACAAAAGATTTAATTCGAGTGAAGAAATGCTTCCGCTTCCGGCATTACAGATGCGAAGAGTCAGCGCAAAATCGTCGCCCGGCTCTATCAATTCCGGACCCATGGCGGAAACAAGGTTAAGTTCAGGTCCGTTTACCGTCAGGGAAATTTCACTCACCCATGTGCTGTCGTTTTGGTCCCAGCATATAAAATTAAAAGGTATGATGTAGAGATCCGGGATTGAATCCAGGAATGTTATTGAAAAGCCTGCAGTTGAGGACGCGGTGTCGTGAGGGTTTATATCACCGAAATCTATTGTGTCGGTGCTGACCAAAGCTGAAGAATCAAGAGAAACGAGGATTGCTTTGACCTGATGGGCGGTATTTTGCCCATGGTTGACTGCTTCGGGAAAAGCTGTGTATGTAAAGCCGGCGTTTATCTGATTGTTGTTAAGGCCGCCCGTAATAGAGTCGAAGTCGAGTATTGCGACAAAAGGCGCAGTTGAATAACTTGACAGGGTGTCCTGATAGTAAATACAGTTGTGAGCGTATATCGTAAGAATCAAATCACAAGTGGTGTTTAAATAATACCCAACGGAGGCGTGGCCCGTCGAGTCAGTGCAAGACCTTGCAAAAAAAGAGGAATCGCTCAATCCAGTCAGACAGCATACGGCGTTTGCCAGCGGACCTCCTCCAGTCTGGACCGTCACTTCAAAAGAATAATTTCCCATTTGAATTGAGTCTTCGTGAAATGCCGTTATTGAATCCGGTTCGGATGAGTAAATCTGGGTTTCCGGATCACCGAAAAGGTTAAGTTCATTTATGCACCAATGATAAGAACTGTCCATGATTGCTATACAGAGGTCTTTTCCGACTCCGTGCCCCCGCCCGATGTTGTATAATTGATCCTGAAAAACTGCTCTGGCCGTCCAAATGTTAAGCCAGTCCGATGGCCCCATTCCGTTGCCTTCGGCGGGAAATCCGGGAAGTATTCCGTCGCCGATGCCGTAACGGGCGTTGAGCATCAGAGCGATTGAGCCTCCGTATGGCGCGTTAAAAATGTATTCTGCCAGACACTCGTAGTAGTCAAACCAACCGGGCATGCACGCGCATGAATGGAATACGAAAAGCTTCATGCCGTTTGTTAGGGATGGAATCATAGAGCTGACGAGCATATGTGAAGGAGATCCGTGCCAGTAAACACCGTCCTGGTTTCCGTGAGCGGCAACGTGAACCCAGTGGTAACCTTGATTCAACGAATCCAGAAATCCGTTGGGATGTCCGTAGTGGTCCTCATAAAGTTTTGTGTGAGACCAGTGTGCGGGTAGGCAATTATCAGCCACCGTGTCGCATATAACACCACCGAATATGTTTGAATCGGGCCAGAGTCCGGCTCCGCCCTGCAGTGATTTTTCGAGATATCCCATGGGCGGATTTTGTTCATAGCGGAGGAGTTTTGTTATCCAGTTCGCGGCTTCTGTAGGGGTGTTTACTGGAAATCTTCCGACATAAATATCGCTATACCAGTCGCAGGAGTCCTGCTGGAACTCTCCGTATATGTGATTTCCATTGGCGTCCCAGTTTTTTTCGTAGGGCACTATGTCGGAAAAATACAGATCCGAAGGCATGTCGGTGGCTATCTGGAAAAACGCGACTTCGGAGTGAATAAACCTTGCCCCCAAATTATCCTGATCTCCGGCCAAAACCAGATATATGAGTCCGTGATTCTGATGGTAATCTCTTACGAAATTTCTGATTCTTTCCATATTGTCGTAACCCTGGTAATGGCTGTAAATCCACTGGGTGCTGAAAACTTTTGCAGGGATCCCCTTCTGGTTTTTCCACCGGACGAGTGGAGTAAAACACTGTGCCAATTCTTCCGGAGCGACAATTACATATTCGATGTCGCCGTCTCTCGATTCCTTTTCAAGCGGAGAGTTAAAACCGATTTCCTGCGCATTGAGGACGAGACCCGCGACGTCTCGGGAAAATATTTCGATTTGTTGCGAGGTCAGGAAAACGGGAGCTTCGAGACCTTCCTGATATTCAATCATTAAAACCGACCCAGTTAAAAACTGAAGTTCGCCGGTGACCGGGTTGTAGCGAAAAGGCGTGTAGGCGACTCCGGCTAACTGAAAGCCGGATTTACTTCCTGTGTTAAAAGAGGTTACAGGATCAGCAGGATAAAAACTGTTTTGACCGTAAATCGTATTACTTTTAACTATGGGCGGAGGGTTGAATCCGATTGGAACATCAGGCTGACGGGGGAAAATATTGTATTTTCCCAGCGACACCCATTCCTGATCAGTCATTTCAACCGAGACAACAGAAGCGGTCAAAGGTATGCTGAATCTTAAAATTTTACCCGGCAGGTCGGGCGCTCCGGGGGGACAAACCGAATGTCCAGAATAATTCACAATGTCTCCGCCGGAAAAAGAAATTACTTCGGGAAATACATTCTGATGATCAATGGTCCATGTCATTTGACCTGAAAACAATTGAAGCGCGCCGAATAAAAAATAGAGAGAAAACAAAATTGGTTTCATCCTCCCCTCCTTTTGTAAATATGCCTTTCCTGATATTAAATCTCAAAAATGAAAAAATTTTACAAATACAAAATTATTATTGAATATCCAAAAGTAGAGGAGGAATTTTTAGAGGCGAGTTATGTTCATCATATTCGTTTTTAACCCACTTATCTTGGAATTCCCAGTAAAAAATATTTCCATCGTCGCTGTTGTATAGCCAGACGCGGTCATCTTCATCCCATACCCAATAGACGTTGAATCTTGCAGGGAATCCTTCTTCGTCTGTGTATAATAATTTTCCTTCTGAATCCGATATCGTCACTTTCCAAAAGCTTTCAAAACCGCCTCTTTCTTCCCTGACTACAGGGACAGTCAGGACATATTTTCCGCTCAGCGATGGCAGAGGGGATGTTTGATTACGAGATCTTTCTCTGCAGGAGAAAAAAGCCAAATTGTGGATGAGGAATATAAAAAGGATTTTTTTCACAACTATTAATATTCCCGGGAAATTTCTCCGTCAAGCAAATAATCAAAAAATCCGCCTTCTGAATTCCCTGGAGAAAAACCAATAAAATAATTTATGTAAATAACATTATTGCGCGACATGGCGATTATTTTGTTTCCTTTGTGTCTGTTTTAATATTTATGACCAAGTAGTTATATGCAGTAATCCTTGTATTTTACGAGTATTCTTTAATTGCTTTTTCAACTGTTTCTTTGTCCAAATATGTGATTTTGCATATATCATCAATAGAATGGTTTTGCTTTGATAAACGTGACGCTACATGCTCCATTCGCTCGCCAATTTCAATCATGTTTTTATCATAATCATAAAACCTAAAAACCTGTTGTTTCCATGGCTGTTCTAATATTTCATGGACAAATTCAAAATTTAATTCTTTAATTTTTCTTACAATATCAGGTAGGTCGTCATGCTCAAAATACAGCTCAAAACTATTTGATTTTTTTATAATGTCTTTGTTGTCAATCAATGATTGAAAATGCTCTCGTTGATGGATTGCAAAATCACCTTCAAATGTAACATTCTCTCCGAAATCCATTTTTACAGTCTGTTCAAGAACACTCTCATATAAATACCGGGATTTTTTAATATCATCAACTACAACAAGAGGACATATGAATTTCATTTTCTTTTCTCCTGCAAAAATTAATGCCTATAACGTTTGGCGAGCACACGAAGCTGCGACCGAAGGGAGCGTATAGCAGCTGTTGTGTGTTGTGGAACTGCCATTATTTTATTAATCCTAAAGCAACCATTATAAATAAAGGTCCATTATATATTCCATGGATAAAAATGCCTGTTACTGTATTATTGGTTTTAGAATATACATAAGGAATAATTAATATTACTGGTATTAGGATTATCATTAAATCAATTCCAAAAGCTAAATGGAATATCATCCAAAGAAGAGAGCTGAATAACCATGAATATTTGCCATTTAATCTTGTTTGTATGTAACCCCTCCATAGTATTTCTTCGCCAACAATATTGAAGAAGAACATAGGCAACCAAACAAGTAACAATAATTTATCAGTTCCCTGAAATGGACGCATTTCCATAAACCAAGGAGTTGTAGATAAAAATCTTATCCCATAATATTTATTGAGTAAAAATGATGCGGCAAAAATTATCCCCGTAAAAATAAATACAAGTAATAGTCCTATAATGGAATAAATCAAATCGGTTTTTGTAAATACTCTTATATTTAATGCTTGTAATATATCTTTGATTCCTTTATTCCCTTCTTGTTTGGTTGCTAAGATTGAAAATAAGAACATGGGGATAAATAAAAAATATCCGGTAATAAACCAATAAAATGCTGAATTAATTTCAAAAATGTTTTTCAAATATGGCAATAATGTAAAAAGCAGAAGAAAGAAATATGCTGTAAATCCAATAAATATTGCTACTGCCTTTGCCGATGATATTTTCTTAATAGGGATTTTTTATTCTCCTTTTAATTTGTATGGCAGGGGTATTACACACAACTAGCAGGTTTCAGGGGATGTTGAAAAGGTCCATTTTCGATAAGGCAAAGTGCTGCAAAGAAATGTTTAGACATTTCTCCTTCAGTAAGGTTTATATAGGGTATGATAGAACTGTAGAGATTACAAGTCAAAAAAGGAATATATTGATAAATGATTATAGAGCTCTCAAGTTTTTATTCAATACTATTATGAAAAACTTCAGCGATTAGAATAGATTAAAGGGAAATATTACTCACGCATCTTCAACTCTCTTGACACAATATTCATCCCAATCCGATCATCTGAAGCCGTGATACTTGTGTTGCAAGCCTTAGATTTAATTTTATCAGTTGCCCCTACCCCCTTCTGCCCTCACCCTAAGAGTTGTTATGCGTTCGGTCAAAGACTTTTCGAATTCCTCATCAGACATTGAAGGATCACGCCACTTGAGAAATACGTCACAGGGAAGATTAGGGCAAAGACCGCAGTGCTCAAAACCTTTCTTCTCCGTGCAACACAGATATACTGGACAGACCTTTATCTCGGAGGTCGAAGTCCAGAATGGCTTGCCACTTGTCTGCCTACAACCGGGGCAATCCCCGCGAAAATAGGGACAGTTGCTGCAGTGCCATCCGCATGGAGGCGCAGATTCTCTTTCAGCCATGATATAGGGTACATGAATTCCAAAACGCTTTAAACATATTTTTCTGCCTTTTCCTCTGCGTCGGCAATGACGCCCTCTACAAATTCACTGCTCCTCGAAATATTTTTCTCGGAGAATATTTTTCTGCCTTATCAACGTCTCCAATTATAGAGAATTTATAAAATATTGCACTTAATAAAAGAGAGCTATAAAATAAATGTGAAATATTTTTGAACATAAAAAAAAGGCACAGTATAAGAATATTTGAAAATGAGGTCAATAATGAAGAAGTGTTTGTTTTTAATGTCGATTGTTGTCTCCTTTTCTTTGAATTCACAGGACTGGACGAAAACTTACGGGGGAAGTGACGAAGATGTCGGTCGTTCAGTTCAGCAGACCACAGACGGGGGTTATATCGTCGCAGGTTACACAGGGTCTTATGTAGCTGGATATTATGATTTATATCTGATCAAGACAAACTCTTCCGGAGATACCCTCTGGACGA
>CAYNIW010000038.1:0-6468 GCA_964397545.1 uncultured Desulfuromonadaceae bacterium
TTTTGAGTTAATTAACTCGCTGAGCTCGAATAACATTAAGCAATACTTATGCCATGTTTATAACAACGCAACCGACTGTTTTATGAAGCATTCATAGGAAAAATCAAAGACAAATGTAACAATAAATTACATTGTTTACAATATAGACAATTCTCTGGGGAGTGCTCTGGTTTTTATTGACGATTTTTCAGCTTATGCTGTTCGATAATTTTGTAGAGCTTAACTCTGCTGATTTTTAATTCTGAAGCGGTTTTTGATATGTTCCAATCGTTTTTTTGCAAAACCTTTTTCACAATCTCTCCTTCAACTTTTTCCACTGCCTCCTGGAGTGAAGAAAAATTGTCAGAGCCGGACAGGGAGAATATTTTTTTGTCTTTTGTCTTTTTTTCTTTTTTGGTTTCAATTAAAATCTCACTCTCATCAAGCGCTTCGTCGCCGTGGTGATATACCACCGCTTTAGCTATGACATTTACAAGTTCCCTTATATTTCCGGGCCATGAATAGTCTTTTAGTTTCTCTTGCGCTCTATATGAAAAATCCGAGATTTTTTGCGAAGAAGATTCTGTGAATTTCTTCAGAAAATGATAAGCCAGGGGCATTATATCTTCCCTTCTGTCTCTCAGGGACGGAACCGTGATTTTCAGAACGTCGAGTCTGTGATAGAGGTCCGACCTGAAATTGCCTTTCTCGACTTCTTCCTCAAGATCTCTGTGAGTCGAGACGATGACCCTCGCTTCGACTTTTCTCGGCGACTGTCCTCCTACTCTCCAGATTTCCTTGTATTGAAGAACTCTCAGCATTTTAGCCTGCATGTCGAGGGGCAGTTCGGCTATCTCATCCAGAAACAATACCCCGTCTCCGGCGAGTTCAAATTTTCCTTTTTTCATCTCGCTGGCACCCGAAAAAGCGCCTTTCTCGTGTCCGAAAAGTTCGCTCTCGGCGAGAGTCGGAGCTATAGCCGCGCAGTTGACGGCAATGAAAGGTTTGTTCTTCCTTTCGCTGAGCATATGGAGAGCTCTCGCCACAAGTTCTTTCCCGGAGCCGGTCTCTCCCTGAATAAAGACAATCATGTCCATATTCGCGCATTTATCAATGTCCGAATATAAATTTATCATAGCCGGACTCTGACCTACAAAAAGCCCTAACTTTACGCTCTCTGAACATTTCTTCGCCTTTTCATCTTCCAAATGCTTTTTAAGAACAGGAGCGAGAATCTTTGCTATTTTTTCCGTTAATTCTGAGTCTCTCAGTGTAAAAGGTTTTTTTGCCAGATCGCGCCGGTCGAGGTAAATCGCCCCATAAAAATCTCCGCCTTCGAAAATAACAGGTATAGCGAGGACAGAAAAAAAAGGCTTCGACAAAACACTCGGATTGTCCTTGAAATCAGGATTTTGAACCGCGTTTTCTATCAGCAAAACATCTTTTTTTAAGATAACTCTTTTTAGTATTGTCTTGCTGAAATCGAGTTCCTGCTCTTCCATTTGTGGATAAATCGCTCTAACTCTGTATTCTGAAAAGTCAACAATTGCTTCATCTCTGAAACGTAATTTTTTACCGCTTAAAGGAAGGGTTTCGTCTTCGCATTTTGTCAATAAAACCGCATTGTCGGCATTCTTAACCTCTTTTAAGTATTTGAGAAATTCAATAAAAGCCGTCTCAGGTCTGATAAATTTGACTATTATATCCGCAAGAGCCAATTCGTTAATCCTCAAGTGGGTATCATCTGAGGGCAAAAGAGGTTTTGCAAGAACCTCGTCGGCGTCCTTTTCATAAAGACTTAAAAATATCCTGCTTATCGCGTCTAATTTTTTTGTTTCAGACATAATTTTTCCGTTTTTCACAATGCTTACAGCAAAATCCGCGCCAAATTTACTACGACAAGCGGAATACATAAAAAGATTTAGAGAAGTTTTAATATTTTCAGGGATAAGTCTGTCATCTTCAATTTCATTAAACAACAGCTCAAAAGCGCTTTCGCTTTCGGTCTGGAATGCAGTTTTGAAAGCTTCCACTATTTTTTTTATGTCCGGTGTTTTTTCTGAAAAAAACTTTTTTTCCATGCCGGAAAGACTGTTTTTCCATTCCTCTTTTTTTCCTTTTATATACTGAACCGCCGCTTTTCCTATGGAGTAAACAAAATATTGTTCTGAAAACAGGCGATCACCTTCGCAAATACTTCCTGCCTGAGAAAACATTTTCTCCGCCTCATCGAATTTTCCTGAGGCCAGACAGAGATGGGACAGAAATTTCAGGCAATATGTTTTGCCGCCGGAATTTTCAGCGTTTTCCAGCGCTTTAATAAAATCTTTAATCGCGCTGTCGTTTTCTTTTTGGAAAATCTTTGTCTCGCCGGTTTTTGTATATGTTTTATACAAATAATCTTTTCTGTTCAAATCCTTTGCAATCTGATTTGCCTTTAGATAAGCCTCTTGTGCCTTTTCGTATTTGGCGTTTTTCAAAAAAATGTCCCCAATACTTAAAAGACCGATAATTTTTGCAAGCCTGTTTTCCATTTCGTCACATGCTTCGATGAACTGTCCGTAATACTCGGAAGATTCTTTCTCAGCTCCTTTATAGACATATAAATCGCCTATGCTCAGAAGATTTTGAGAAACTTTCTTTATATCAGAAATTTTTTTGTTGAGCTCGAGGCTTTTTCTGAAATTTTTAAGAGCTTCGTCGAAATTTCCGAGTAGATTTGAAATTTTTCCAAGATTGCCGTATGCGCCCGAGATAAGTATTTCATTTCCGCTCTCTTTTGCGAATTTGAGCTGTTCAAGATAACTTTCGTGCGCTGAATTTAAATCATGAGCTATTTCTCTGACACGGCCGATTTCACCCAAAACCTCGGAAATTTTTTCACTGTCTTTTTTTTCAGAATAATAGATCAGGGATTTTTTCAAGTTATCGAGAGCTTCTTCCAGCCGCCCGAGATCAGAAAGAGTTTTTCCCGTTTTCAAATATAGAAAAGCCTCGGTTTCGGGAAACTGTTTTTTGTCGGTTAGTCCAAGTGAATTTGAATAATGAATCAATGCTCCTTGTCTGTCGCCTTCCATAAAGAAAGCGTCACCGAGTTTTTCGTTGGCGAGAGACTGCAACTGTGTATCTTTTTCTCTCAGGGAAATTTCAAGGAATCTGCTGAAATTCAGAATGGCTTTTTTGGCGTCAAATATTTCTAAAGACTCTTGTCCGGCAATCAAGGATATATCTTTTGACTTATTATAATTGCCGGCTTCAAAATAATGAAAAGCCGCTGATGTCAAATCATCTGTTCCGCGGATTGCGTTTTCGTAAAATTCTGCCGCTGATTCGTGAATTATTGTTTTTCTCTGCTCCGGTATATTTTTCAGCACTCTTTCCCTGAATCTATCATCCGTGAAAAAATAGACGCAATCGTTCCCGTCATATTCTATTATTTCGACTTTTCTTGCCGATTCAAGAGCATTGATTGCGGAGATTTCGTCTTCTCCGCTTATTTTTACTATATCATCAATAGTAAATCTATCACGCAGGAAAACAGCGAACTCCAACATCCTCAAATCGTCTTCGCTTATATCAGATATTTTTTCTTTCATCAGTTCATGAAAATTATCGGTCGAGAATTTTTTCAAAACAGCTTCATCTATATTGAGAGACTTCCCTTCGAACTTGATGCCTTCTTCGAGAAACATGTATTTCACTATTTCGCTTAAAAAAGAAGGATTTCCTCCTGTCTTTTTCATAACGATGTCGAGAATCTCATCTTTAATTCTGCCTGAAAAAGCAGTTTCGAGGATTTTTTTTACTTGTTCTCTTTTGAGAGGGGACAATTGAGTCTCAAAAAGGGAGTTTTCGTCTCTCATTAAACTTATAAAAGTTGAGGTGTTTTCATCTATATTATTCTCATCTGCCGTAAAGATGAAAAAAATTTTTTTATTCTGGAGTTTTTTCCCCGCAAAAGAAAGCCATCTCCAAAAAGAAGTATCGGCAACATGAATGTTTTCAAAAATCAGAACTATAACGGAATCAGGATATTTCAGATGTCCCTTAAACGGGATTTTCGCGAAATTTCCAATAAAATTTGTCACGGTTTCGAAGAGCTTCATCTCCATTTCATCGTCTCTTATGACAGGTATTTTGTTTATCAATTCATCGAAATCCGCGTCTTGCATATCCGGCATTATACCTATCAGATCCCAAGTGAGAGCTCCTATCAAAGTTGCTTTTTTGATATTGGAAATGAACTTGAGCTGATCTAAAATTTTCAGCAACAATTCTCTTAAGACATCTTCAGTTCTGCCCATCTTCACTATGTCAATATCTATTACAGGAATCTGGCTTATGTCGAGCATCAGCTTGAAGTCTTCTTTGAGCCTGGTCTTTCCCGAACCTTTTCCGCCCGATATCAAATTGAAAGAACATCTTCCTTTCATGGATTTTTCAAGGGATTTACGGAGCAACTCCAGCTCATTTTCCCTGCCGAAAGAGACAAGTTTGAAAATATTTCTTTTGAGGCCTGCGTCCTTTTTTTCCTCAAAAGCTATATTTGAGAAAAAGCAGATTTCCTTAAGCACATCGTAAGCGGACAAAAACCTCTCATGAGGATTTTTTTTAAGAAGTCTTTCAATTATTTCTCCGATTTTGTCAGGTATTTCAGCATTCACGGAAGAAGGTTTTGGATAACTTCCGCTCAAGTGATTCAATGCTATCTCGGTGAAGTTTTTTCCGTCAAATGGAACTCGCCCGGTAAACATTCTGTATAGAATGACCCCAAGCGAATATAGGTCGCTTCTTATATCAACAGAAGAAGAACCCGCGCATTGTTCGGGAGAACAGTATCTGACAGAGCCGAGAAAAGTTCCTTCTACGGTCATTTCCGCCGAATCTTCGATTTTCATAAGGTCAAAGTCGGTGATTTTTACCCTGCCGTCTTTTCCGATTAAAATATTTTGAGGTTTAAGATCCCTGTGTATTATACCGGCAGAGTGCAGAGCGTTAAGACCGGCGCAGATCTGAACTACATAATTCAGCGCTTCGCCGAGGTCTGTTTTTTTTCTCTCAAGAAGATCGGCAAGAGATTCTCCTTCGACGTATTCCATCACAAAACCGATTTTGTCATTTTCTTCTATCCATTGAATCATTTTCACACAATTTTCATGAGATATAGCCGAAGCGGCGAGAAAACTTCTTTTAAATCTTATTCTCGAGTTTTCATTGTAATGAATTCTCTTAAATAATTTTAGCGCTCCTTGTTCTGCTGATGACTTTTGTATAACCTTATAAACTACAGCAAAAGCGCCTTCAGATATTCTGCTTTCGATTGTCCATTGAGACAAATGATCTTGAATATTAACCAAGTCCATGTTCATATAATTTTAAGCAATTATCTGTTAAAATAATACATAACAATGTAAATATTTTATACAATCCATTTATGAAAAATCTTATTCCTTATTTCATAGCAGAAAAATACCAAAAAGGACAGTATAACGGACGCTTTAACGGCATTTCACTTTTTGTCGATATATCGGGTTTTACCTCCATTACAAACAAATTAATGAAACAGGACAAGGAAGGCGCGGAAATAATGTCGGACATCATAAACAGAATTTTCGAACCTTCCGTGAATTCAGTCTATCGTAATAAAGGTTTCGTCACTCATTTCGCAGGAGACGCTTTCGTCGCCGTCTTTCCTTCAAAAAACAAAAATCATTTAATCTCTGCACTATGTTCAGCAATCGAAATTCGTGATCTTTTAATACGTATGGGCAGTCATCAAACCAAGTTCGGCTGTTTTGAGCTTTCCATAAAAATTGGAATATCGTTCGGCGAAATCCAATGGGGCATAATAGATAATCAAGAGCAAAATGCGTATTTTTTCAGAGGCGCCGCCATTGACGGGTCTGCAAACTGCGAAAAGGTCTGTCCTGTTAACAGTATTGTCTTTGACAAGCCGGTAAAGTTTAACCCGGGATTTTTTAATGCCGATTATGTGAAGATTAAAAATGGTTATTTTAAATTAAAGTCGTTGAAAGTCATTAAATCTTCAAAAGGGAGAATAAAGCCTGTAAGCCCAAACATTCAAAAGAATTTCTATGATGAAGCTGTTTTAAAAAAACCTTCATACGGAGAATTCAGAGAAGTCATTAGTTGTTTCATATCGTTTAATCCACAAAAAACAAGCACTCATCAAATAAAGCTTCTGATTAACAATGCCCGGAAATTCGGGGGTTATTTCAACAATGTCAATTATGGGGATAAAGGCGCTTTCGCACTTGTTTTTTTCGGAATTCCTTTTGCAACAGAAAGATTCGCCGAGAAAGCTTGCGATTTTTTGATTTCATTGTATGAAATCGAGGGATTTGAATTTAAAGCCGGTGCATCGCTCGGTAAGGTTTATTCAGGATTCCGAGGAAGCCGGAAAAGAGCTGAATACGTGTGCCTGGGCTCAGCAGTTAATCTCGCAGCGAGACTAATGGTTGAGTGTGA
>CAYNIW010000039.1:0-5060 GCA_964397545.1 uncultured Desulfuromonadaceae bacterium
CTGTTCTTCAACAGCATTTGCGACCAATGAAGTTTTTCCTCCCTGCAGGACTTCTTTGACACTGTCAGCTGTAAGTGAATCGTGCTGGACGAAACATACAATTTCGCAGTTTGCTGCCACCCATGCCGGGTCAAAGGTGAAATTGAGGTGAAGGTTATGAGTTCCGGGGTAAACAGTAAATTGGTTTCCAGATTCATCAGGTATCATGTCTCTGCATACGTGGTCGTGCCAGCGAAGGCCATTTGGAGCTGAATAATATATACCCGATTCAGTTAGGTCGCAGATTACTTTACTATCAAAAAACGTATCTGGACCCGGATTTTGTATTGTGATGTCTACAAATCCCACATTTGTAAGCGTACTGTATTCTGCGTATACATCGATTTCGAGTGGGGATGGAACGGGAATTCTGTTTATAATGTAACTTTCCCAGCTCGAGTATTGATATGCGGGGTCGTTGTTTCCGTCCAACCAAAGCCAGGGAGTCGCGTAATACCATGCACTTTGATACCAGTAAGGCGGCGGGTAAAAATACATCCTCTGCCTGCCTTCTGCCGAATACAAGGGGTAAGAAGTTCCTATGTAGTAAGCGACAACGGCAGTGCAGTCAGCGTATTGAACAGCAAGAGAATCCAGCTCACGGCTGGCGGGTGCGCAAGAGCCTCAACCTGGGCTCGTGAATTCTTCAAGGACTATAATTCTCTGGGCTCCGAAAAGCGATCCGAAGAGAGAAACGGCAAGAAAAAACGCGAGGACAAATTTCATTTTAACCTCACTTTTTAATGTTAGTTGTTAATTAAAGGCAATAACATCGAAAGTCAAATATATTATTTAATATCAGTGCCGTAATTTATTTCTATAATTTCAACGAGTTCCCCGTCGATGAAAATTCTTTTCACAACGCATCTTCCATCTTCATCGTATTCAAATTCTTTGGCAGAGGTCTTATAAAGATTCCCCTCTGAATCGAAAATACGTTCTTCTGTCCATACCGATTGTTCGCCTGTTGAAGAGTATGAGTATTCGATTATCACAACCAGAGATTCTGAAGAGTCGAAAATTTCACTTCTTGTTTTCGAGCCTTCTTCGTCGTAATAATGAACATACTTTTTTATGAGATCTCCTGACGGAGAAAAGCTTCTGTCTTCGATGAGACGTCCCGTTTCGTCATATCTATAAGTGTATTTTTTTTCGTGGTTGCCCAGAGAGTCGAAGCTGTTGTCTTCGACCAGCCTTCCGGCTTTATCGTATGTGTAAACTATTTTTCGAACGAGAAGACCTTCCGGTGTGAATTGATTTTGTTCAGTTCTCATTCCCGACTCATCGTAGCTGTATGCGTATCTTTTGATTTCATTCCCTACTGAATCGCGCCGGATGTCGAGAACTTTATTGCCCGATGAATCACAATAATTATGGAAAGAATACATGACTGAGTTTTTGACAAAATCTCCGCCGGAGATTTTCACTGAATAATGAATTTCAATTATCTCTGCAATTTGCGCGTCGGATGAAAAGGTATTCATAGGAATCGCCGCTGTTGCCAGCAAAAATAAAAATATTCTCATATCTTCTCCTTTATATAATTATAACCAACTATCCAGAAACTTGATTTTATTCTTAAATCACGGATTTGAAAATGATATTATAAGTTTTGTATTCAAACAGAGGATGGATTATAAACATGATTATTTTTCGACCCTTTGACGTCAGCCTGGACAGAAATTTTGTCATTAATGCGCTTTATGACACGAAGAGTTTGACCGGTGAATTGCCTGAAGATCCTTTAAAAGACTCAGAAGCATTGATAAATGGAATCTTAAATAGCCAACAAAGAGACACTCGTTTTGCCTCTATCATGTCAGACAAAGAGGAAAAAACCGGTTTTGTCTATTTCTTTCCGCTGGAAAAGCATCAAGAGATAGGCTATCTCTGTTTCGATTATCTCATTGAATGTAAAAGAGGCGTGGGGTTTGGACGACACTTAATGGATTATGCCGTCGTTATCTTGAAAGAAAAGGGCTGTAAAGAAATTATACTGGATGTGTCAAAGAAGAATGCCTGCGCAATAAAATTTTACGAAAAGTTTGGATTTATAATAGCCGGAGAAAGAGACGACAAACACTATAAAATGCGTAAAGTAATTTAATTTTTAGCGTCAAAAATAAATTGCACTATATTCCGCTGTCCGGGTTTCACGCGTGATCTGCCGCATAAAATATTATTGAGTTTTATGAAGTATTATAAATAAATATTTTTAATTAAATGAATAATTTAGTCTTATTGTAATATTTGTATTACAATGTGTATATAATTTAAGAGAAGGAAGATATGAACAGAAAAGAAAAGGAAAAATCATTCAAGCGGGATCATATAATCGCTTCTGCTGAAAATATATTATTGAAAGAAGGAATGGCTGGGCTTTCGATGGATAAAATTGCGAAACATGCCGAGTTCACGAGGCAGACTATTTACGCTTATTTCAAGAACAGAGATGAGCTAATTTTAATACTGTTTCTGAAAGACGGCATCAGGCGATGGAGTTTACTCAAGGAAGCAATTTCCGGATGTTCAAGCGGAATGATCAAATTGAAAAAATTCTTTAATTTCTACTACGATTACTACTCAAAGAACCCGAGGTTTCTTGAGCTCGCGGTTCATTTCGACTGCTACGGAGTGCAGTTAAAAACGATAAGAAAAAGTATTTTTTCTGAATATTACGAACCAAATCAAAAGGCAAAAGAAATCTTCGACGACATTATTGTTTCTGGAAAGAAAGACGGCTCGATTAGAAAAGACGTGCCCGTCGAACAGGCATCTGCTTTTATAACTGTTTCCATGAGATCGGTTCTCAACGAAGTCCTCTGCCTGAAATACCTGAAAGAATCGTATTATTTCAATTTCTGCAAGGTCCTTATTAACGGCTTGAAACCTTGAAGGTTTAACCCGGCAATTAGGGTTTTGATGTTCCTATCAAAGCAGAAAAATACAAACCATTGAAATATATTGTATATTATGAAATAATGCCTTCAAGAGATAAACTATGAATTTGTAAAATTACTCCTCATATTTTTTTCCAAACAGTGCGAATAACGGACTGAAATATTTGCCGTTTTATACGGTGAATGACAAGGGAAAATTCATAAAAATGAGGAGGACGCAACATGATCACTTTTCAATACATAAACAGCGAACTCGAAAGAATTCACACTGAAACCAAATTGAATTACTGGCGACACCTGACGAAAAACGAACCTCTTGGAAAGGATAACAAATACATTGATTTTTTCTTCGACAAAAATATTGACTGTTTTATTAAATCTGGTTTAACTAACGCCGCCGACGAATTAGATAAACGCAAGTGGTCTCTAATAAACGTATATTTCGCTAAAAAACGTCTCGAATCAGACCCCGAATTATCAGCTATATACGAAACCGCTTCAAATATGATGCTTTCGGGCGCCATCGAAATAGAGGGTAAGAAATTCGGTTTCATGGAACTCCAAAAAAAGATTTACTCCGGTGAAAACGAAGAAGAAGTCAAATACTACAGAAGTGTCGAAGACAGATTTTTCGAAAAATTCAAACAGAGCATTTTAAGGTTAGCAAAAAGAAGGAACATTCTCGCGGTGCAGGAGGGATATTCATCGTATTCCGATTTATATTTCAGCGACAAAGACATAACTGAAAAAGAACTGTTGTCTTTGTTTGATTCGCTGAAAGACGGAATAACAAAGAGTACTCGCAAAGACATTGCCGAAAACAATGTTCAAAAAATGTTCAACGAAAACAACTTGGTAATGAGCAAATATTTCTGCAGGGAAAAAGGAAGAGATTTATTGAACGGATTCTTAAGTCAATGGGGCATAGACTCTTCTTATAAAAATATTCAAATCTTCGAGACAGAAGAGGGTTCCGCCCATCATGAAACGACAGATTGTATTGATGTATCCGTGCCAAATGATGTCAGGGTATTCATAAACACTGACAAAAGTCTTTCCGATTATTTGTATTGCATTTTTCATGAATTCGGTCATGCTCTTCACCATTCAAGCATCGAGACCAGGGATTATATTTTTAAGGAAATGCCCGGTCATTTTTGCGAGGCTATGGCAGGTATTGTAGATAAATTGCTCGTATTAAAAGAGAGTCTTGGCCAAAGTGTCCAAGATTCAGGCGATATTGACATTATGTCCAAAAAAGTATTCAGCAATAACTACAATGTTTCATTAGGCAACGTGGTAAGAACTTTGTTCGAAATCGAACTTCATTCAAAGAATTTAAGCATTGATGAGGCCGACGGTTTTTACGAAAAATTGATAAGGGACTGGACGGGTATTGAGGGAAGGAGAAATTGGGGTGATTACATAATGGGAACGGCGAAATATCCATTTTACTGCTATTCTTACATTGTCGGTCACGTAATCTCAAACCAGTTGGCATCTTGCATATACAAGCAATTCGGCAGTTATCTAAGACCCGAGGTTTTTAAATTTTTAAAAGAAAAGGTCTATGCCAGGGGCAACGAAGTTTCTTTCAGGGATATTTTATTCAACGCTACAGGCGAACCGTTTGATGCTAAATATTTCTTCTGGTTGGATTGACATATTTTAATTTAAGAAACAATACAATTTCTACCACGAAGGTTAGCTTATTTGCTAAATAAGCAAATATCTTATTTACCAAAGTAAATAAGAGAGCTGCACGAAGTTATAATATTTGAGACACAAATATTATAAAATAAGTTCTTTTTATTTCTTTCTTCACCTTCGTGAATCCTCTTATTTGCAATTAGCAAATAAGATTAATCGTATTCGACTTTCCCTTCGTGCAGGTGGGAAGCGTCGCTTCCCACCCTTCGTGGTGGATATTTCTTTATATATTTTCGTGTAGCGATTTTTTATATCAATGAAAAATCTGATTAGCGTCCCAATTTTTGTTTACAAAAATTGTATTCGCGGTTAAATCTTCTTTTCTTTTTATCTTCCCTTAGTATCCATTTGTGTAACGATTTTTCATATCAATGAAAAATCTGATTTGTAATTTAATTTTCTTTTTCTTTT